>JAYVWC010000001.1:0-115045 GCA_043786385.1 Spongiibacteraceae bacterium
CCGCACCGACCTGGCAGTCCGAGAAGTAGTACACAGGCCCGGTTGGCGGGATGGGAGCAGGAGCAGGAGCAGGAGCAGGAGCAGGAGCAGGAGCAGGAGCAGGAGCAGGAGCAGGAGCAGGAGCAGGTGCAGGTGCAGGTGCAGGTGCAGGTGCAGGTGCAGGAGCAGGTGCAGGTGCAGGAGCAGGAGCAGGTGCAGGTGCTAGTGCTAGTGCTTCGCACACTTTAACAATACCATACGCTGGATCGGTGCCGAAGGTTGATATTGTGCAGGCATTTGTCCCCGCCAATGTTTTTTGCACCCATTTGGAGCCTGAGCCAAAACGAACAGTTCTCGAGCTACTGAGTGAAAAGTTATTGTTTTCGTTGGCCACCTTGGTCCAGGTATTAGTGGGAGCAGGAGTTAGTGCTTCGCACACTTTCACAATACCGTACGCTGGATCGGTGCCGAAGGTTGATATTGTGCAGGCATTTGTCCCCGCCAATGTTTTTTGCACCCACTTGGTACCAGACCCGAAGCGAACTGTTTGAGTGGTGCTAAGTGAAAAGTTTTGATATTCATTAGCAACTTTTACCCAAGTAGAACTTGTGGCGGCATTGGCATCGATGCTGATGGCAATGGAAAGCAGAGATAGCACACTAACTAACGATGTATTGCGCATAATCAAAAAACCTAGATAGGCACAATCCGTTGGCTATGTTGATCGTTGTGAATTGCAAGTGGAGCGGGTTGCGCCCTTAGACGAGGTTGAATGTAGCGGACTATTCACAGTCGCTGTATCGTGGATTACCGGAACTGTGACGCCCCGCATGCAAAAAATTGCCATGTGGTGGCGTGTCGAAAACCAGATTGGTTTTTATCGATTTGATACTGTGATGAAGTCGACAACGCGGTGCTATTTATACTATCCGTACAATTACGAACCGATATTTTTCGAATGGTATTTATACGGGTGGTGAGGGTGTTTTATTTTATTCGATGCCTAACTATAAAAAATTATAGCGCCTAAGTTTAGGTGTTATAGATTTAGTTTGAGTGTTATAGATTTCCAGCGCGCGCTGGTCTGATTGAGCTGGCGCAATGGGGTTGACGTGCCGGGCTACTCTAGCGGTGGCAGGCTGGCCCCCAAAGCCGGTGCAGTTATCGGCTCGGATTCATCTGCGTAATCTTCGTCACTGGTCGCATCGGGCGCCGGGTTTAAGCCGAGTATGCGCACCGCGAGCGTCGCCACAATCGACACGGAAAAATTTAATAGCAGTGCGTACACCGCGGCGTAACCGGATAGGCGATAACCCAACAGCTCCAGCGGGAATGTCGAGCTTTTAAACCCTAGCGAAGCCACCATCAGCGTGCCAGTAGTAATACCTACGATCCAGCCGAGCAATAATGCACGATGATCGAACCAGCGCGTGTACAGGCCGGGCACAATCGCCGGCAGCGTTTGAATCATCCACACGCCGCCCAATAGCTGTAATTGAATGGCGTACTGCTGTGGGAGAAATAAAATAAACACCAGTGCGCCGAATTTAACTACCAGCGAAACGATTTTAGCGAGCTGCGTTTCTTGTTTGGCATCGATTTGCGGATTAATAAATTCGCGATGAATATTGCGCGTGTATAAGTTAGCGGCAGCGATCGACATGATTGCAGCAGGTACCAGCGCGCCGATACCGATCGCGGCAAACGCGATGCCGATAAACCAATCGGGGAAGCTGTGTAGAAATAATGCGGGCACGGCGAAATTTGGGCCGTAGAGTTTAAATTGTGCGGCGTATTCCGGCATATCCCGCACGCCAGACGCCAGCGCCATAAAGCCGAGTAGCGCGATTAAGCCGAGCACCAGCGAATAAGCGGGTAGTAACATCATATTGCGGCGCAATGTGTTAGGGCCTGATGCACTGAATACCGCAGTCATCGCGTGCGGATATAAAAACAATGCAAACGCAGAGCCGATAGCCGCGGTGAGATACGCGCTGTAACCGCTGTAATCATTTGCCGCAGGTGTTTTCAATAATAATTTTTCGATGGGCACTGCTGCGAAAATTTTGGCGTAGCCGCCCAACTGTGCGGGAATAACGATCACCGCCGCGGCAATCGTGACGTAGATCAGTATGTCCTTCACGATCGCAATCATCGCCGGTGCGCGCAGGCCGCTCGAATATGTGTACGCCGCGAGAATAACGAATGCGACGATCAGTGGTAGCTCCCCCAGAAAGCCCGAGGTTTCAAAACCGAGCGCGCCGATCACCACTTCGATGCCGATCAATTGCAGCGCGAGATACGGCATCGTCGCCATAATGCCGGTGACGGCGATCGCCAGTGCGAGCCACGGGCTGCCGTAGCGCGCGCGCACAAAATCTGCCGGAGTAATAAAGCCGTGCTTGTGCGCAACGCTCCACAATCGCGCAAAAATAATAAATGCAAATGGATAAACGAGGATGGTGTACGGCACGCCAAAAAAACCGAACGCGCCGATACCGAATACCAATGCCGGCACCGCGATAAATGTGTACGCGGTGTATAAATCGCCGCCGAGCAAGAACCACGTCATCAGCGTGCCGAAGCGGCGACCACCTAAGCCCCATTCGTTCAGCGAATGCAGATCGGCGCGCTTCCAGCGCGCAGCGAAAAAGCCGAGGCCGGTAACGAAACCAAATAACGCGACGAACACGATTGTGGCGGTGATATTCATGTCGTGCTCCTAACGCTTGCGCGCGTGCGCAAAATAGAAGACGACGGCAATCACCAGCGTGCTGAGCAGCACCCACAGCAATTGATACCAATAAAAAAACGGTATGCCGAACGCGGTCGGCTCGATGCGGTTATACGATGGCACCCATAGCACGGCAAGGTAGGGCAGCAACAGTAGCCAGTACCATTTTTTGTTTGTGCGAGCAGCGGGGGTGCGAGGAGCGGGCACGATCATTATCCTTGTCGAGTGAGCGATACGAAATTCGATGATTAAAATGCGCGTCTATTATCGGTGTTGTCGGCGCTGCTGAAAACGGTTAATTGTAAATGTTTCGGTCGTGTTGCCGCGGTAGAGAATTCACAAAATCGATGTCGGCTTAGCGCGTGCTCGGTAGTGCAGCGGTAAGTTCGTGCAAGCAAGTGTTGCAATAACAACTAGCGGCGCTGTCGATTGGCATTGGCAGGGTCGCCGCGCGCTGCATGCACCAACACGATTCAGCGGGCTGTCCTTGCGCTAATGCGCAGCGATTGGCCGCACCGCAACCGGGGCAGATCGAAGCGGGGGCGGTATTATCCATAGCGAATCTCGGGTGCAGCGATGGCGAATCGAGCCGCTATTGTACGCCTCGATCGCAAAATTGACGCACCGAGTTCGCTTCGCTAAGGTGGTCTAGTAGAGTGGCCTAGCGCCAGCGGTAGCAGGAGAGCGGTAATGTCCGATACCGGCGATAATATGTCCGACGCCGACGATAAATTATTTCGCGATGAATTGCAGGGCGTGGCGCCGCTGCAGGCATCGGCCAAAATCAATCTGAATCGATCGCCAGTGTCGACGCTCGCCGTTGCCGCGCGGCGCGAAGCGGCGGTGCGCGAGTTGGCGATCGAGCGCAATTTTCTCGGGCTCGATTTTGTCGATATGCTCGATCCGTACTATCCGCTCGAATTTAAGCGACCCGGCGTGCAGCACGGCGTATTTCGTAAACTCAAGCAGGGCAAGTATCCGATGGACGCGCGCCTCGATTTGCATCGACTGACGGTGGCGATGGCGCGCGAAGAAGTATTTTTATTTATTCGCGAAGCGGTCGCCTACGATTTGCGCAATGTATTGATCGTGCCGGGGCGCGGCAGCCACGGCAATTCGCCCGAGGCGATTTTAAAAAGTTACGTCAACAAATGGCTACCGGAGTTCGACGATGTGCAAGCATTTTGCAGCGCCGTGCCAGCGCACGGCGGCACCGGCGCGGTGTACGTGATGTTGAAAAAAAGCGAAAAACGCAAACAGGAAAATCGCGATCGCCTCAATAGCAATTAACTCAACGAGGAAAAGTACATGTTAAAACTACACGGTATGCCCATCAGTAATTTTTTTGGCATCGTTAAACACGTATTACTAGAGCAAAATATTCCCTTCGAAGAAGTCGTCACGCGCCCCAATCAAACGCCGGAATTTTTGGCGATTAGCCCGATGGGAAAAATTCCCGTGTTGGAAACCGAGGCAGGCTTTCTCACCGAAACCAACGTGATTCTCGAATATTTAGCAGAGACTTACCCGGCATCGAATCTATTTCCAAGCGATGCCTTCGAGCGTGCCAAAGTGCGTCAGTTGATAAAAACAGTTGAGCTGTACTTAGAGTTGCCGGCGCATAAGGTAGTGATGTCATTGTTCGGCATGGCGGTATCCGACGAGCAGCGCACAGAGGCCAAGGCGGCGATGCAACAGGGTTTGCCAGCGTTGCAGCGGTTGGCGAAATTCTCGCCGTGGATTTGCGGAGCAACGTTTACCGTTGCTGATGTTTTTGTATTCCACGCGCTCGGTGTCGTGTTCGAAGTGGGTGCAAAACTATTCGATTGGAATGTGGCTGCGGAAGTGCCGGGTCTGAAAACTTGGTACGATGCGGTAGCGCAGCGGCCCATCAGCAAACAGCTTGCCGCTGAAACTCAAGCCGCATTACAGATCATGATGCAGCAAGCGGGTCGCCAATAGCCCGTACTGCGGAGCGCGGCAGCGGCCCGCTCCGCAGAATGTGTGTCGGTTTCGCAGAATTTGTGAAAGAACTCCCGCAATCGACAGTCGGACTGGAGAAATTCCATTCTCCCGATATGCTTTAGACACCCTCGCTGCTTGTCGTCGTCCGCCGATGTATCGTTCCCACCGCTTTCTACTGCTCGCGCTGTTGGCTGCTCAATTGCCAGCGGCGTGGGCCGATGCGATTTTTAAGTACCGCGATGCCGATGGCGTTACGCACTACACCGATCAGCGTCCCAGCGCGCATCAGTCGGTTGAAATTTTTCAGCTATTTGGTGCTGCACCCGAGCAGCAACGCACGGTATTCATTGAAAGGCGCGGCACTGCGGATCGCCCAGAATTGTATGTGATCAATCAAAATCAGGCGCCGGTCGAGGTCAAATTCGCGTTGACACAAAAGGATAACGTGCGTGCGCTGGCGATTCCCGAGCAGTGGATCGTACCGGGTAAAAGCGAGTTGAAAATTGCCGAATTGCAACCGCAAAGCCCTGCCATCCCGATGCATTACGATTATCAAATTCGCTGGCAACTCGGCGATCCACGCGCTGCACCAATTGCGGATTTTGCGTATAGCCCGCCGGTGCCCGCGCAAAGTGTGTTCACCATCGCGCAAGGTTTCGATGGTTCTTACAGTCACAATACGCCCGGCAGTCGTTACGCGATCGATATTGGCATGCCGATCGGCACCGGGATTCGCGCCGCACGTGGCGGCGAGGTGGTGAGCGTTCAGGATAGCTTCGGCGAGGGCGGCAATTCGGTGGCCTATCGCAGCCAGACCAATAGCGTATACGTGTTGCACGGCGATGGTACGTTCGGCGTGTACGCACATTTGCGTCGCGGCTCGGCACTGGTGCGACCCGGGCAGCGCATTCAAGTTGGACAAATCATCGCGCAATCGGGCAACACCGGTTACTCAACCGGCCCGCATTTGCATTTTGCTGTATTGCGAAATGCCGGTTTGAAATGGCAGTCGGTGCCATTTGTATTGGCATCGCCGTATGGCGTGATGAAGCCCGCAAAAGGTTTGGCAATCACTGGTATGCAACAGCCGCTCATCCGCGTTGCCAGTCGCGATCGTTAAGCGAGCGGTTGCAATAGACTGCAAAACAGTTTGAGACACCTCTGCGCTTTACAGCGCCGGATTCGCTGTATTTTGTTTTTTATTTGACCTGACATTGCGCAAGAGGAAGTACTTAAGCACCGGCCACGATGTTTTGGGTATTCCTCGCCAAAAAGCCATGCTGGTAATTGCGCGCAGTAAAATGACTACCGATTTTTGATCGGCTGCATAACGCAAATAACCGGGCAAGACGCAAGCCTCGACATGATTTTGAAACGACAGGTTGGGTATAAGAGTGATGCCCTGCAGTAGCTTGGTTAAAGGGTTAAAAAAATCTATCCCGGCTGATTGGGCAGCAGTTATCGAACCCCAAGGGCGCGGATTTAGCTCCAGAAAGTAAAATGTATCGCCATTCCAAATGAAATCGATCGATGCCAGGCCTGTCCAGGTAAGGCCTGCTAATAAAGTCACAACATGTCGCTGTAGTTGAGCATTTTTTAGCGAGCGCACCTTGATCGATGGCCCCGTGCTGGCCGGATAGAGCTGGGTTTTTTCGCAAAGTTGTAAGCGCAGCGCCTGGCCATTTAAAAAAAGTCCTCCGCCAAGTACGGTATTACCTGCGATGAATTGTTGAACTACCGGTTGATCGTGGGCAACCTCATTCAGCGCGGTTAGCAGCTGCTGGTCAGACGAGACAATGTGTACGTTTTCACCTGCCATGCCGGTAGCGCCCTTAACAACCACAGGATAGCCATGTTGGCGAGCGAAGCTTAGGGCTGCTTCGTTTGATGGATTGGCTACAAACTGAGGAATCGATAGCCCCAGCTCCTGGGCTCGACAAGACATGAGCGCTTTGTTGCTGATTAGGCTGAGAGTGTCATCCGATAATTGTGGAAAAATTAAGTGATGGAACTCAGAGCCGCTGCGCCAGCATTGGCGAATAAATTCGTCGCTCAGTGGATAGATCCAGCGCGTGCGGCCATGGCGCATAACTTGCGCAAGGCGCTAGCTAGGGAGTCGGCATCTATCGTTTCGAGGCTTAAAGTTTCAAACGGAAAAAATGCGCTTAGTTTTGGGTAGTGGCCTAGCTTATGGATTAGCACTATTTCAAATGAGGCGGCGTGCAGTGCTTCTGCAAGATAAAGTGTTAGAAGCCAGTTTTCGCTAATCAAAATAACTCGATTGGGATTGGCAGTTTTTGAGGGTTTCGGCATGTGGCGATTGTTCGGCTGAGAAAAAATGAGTTTAGCAGCACGTTTGGGGTGCGGCGACTCCGGCGATGTGAATGTCGCCGGTTTATTTACGTGCGTAAATACGTATTGGTGTAAATGTTGGCTGCAAGCCTTTCATGTCGATCATCGATGCACCTCTATGTGCGATTTATTGAGTGGCGTGCGTTGCGTTGGGGTTTTACTCGGCGCCGTTGCGTTGCAAAATATCAGCGTAAGCGACCGATTTGCTGTGCTCGCGTACATACGACAATACGCTGCGCCTCGCCGCATTGCGCGCGTTGATATTGCGCCCTTGCTCGATAAACATGGCAACAAATTTTGCAAAGTCATCGGCGCGCATTTGCTGGTACGCTTTTAGCAGCGCATGAAAATCCGCTTCGACCGCTTCGGCGGGCTTTACATCTAAAAATTCGCGGATGCGCGTTTCGGTCCATACTTCGTCGACGACGACTTCTTTATCTTTGGCCATGGTCACTACTCTTAAGTAAAACGATTGCGTTAATTTGTTGCGGAAAAATTGATTTAACCTTCGAGCTTGTTCAGTAAGATGTCGTTGACCACGCCGGGATTGGCTTGGCCTTTCGATGCTTTCATAATTTGACCGACAAAAAAACCGAGCAGCTTTTTGCGTTTGTTTTCATCGGCGGCGCGGTACTGTTCGACTTGTTCTGCGTTCGCATTAACAATATCGGCGACGATTTTATCGATCGCGCTGGTGTCGGAAACTTGTTTGAATCCATGCTTTTCGATGATTGCATCGGCCTCACCTTCGCCGCCCCACATCGCATCAAAAACCTGCTTGGCGATCTTCCCTGAAATTGTATTATCGATGATGCGATTAATCAGCCGGGCGAGTTGTCCTGGCTGGATAGGGCGGGCTAAAGAAGAGATGTTTTCTTTATTTAGTTTTGCTGCGAGTTCAACCGAAACCCAGTTCGCCGATAGTTTTGGTTCGTTGGTGGCAATAACCACCGCTTCATAAAACCGCGCAAGATAGCGATCGGCAGTCAAAATGGCAGCATCGTAAGAGGATAAGCCATATTGCGAAATAAATCGTGCTTGCTTCGCGTCAGGCAGTTCAGGCAGCGTGGCGCGAATCATTTCAATTGTGTGTTGATCGACTTCAACCGGCAATAAATCCGGGCACGGAAAATAACGGTAGTCGTTCGCTTCTTCTTTGCTGCGCATCGAGCGAGCAGTTTTGCTATCGCCGTCGTACAGTCGTGTTTCTTGTAAAACCTTGCCGCCGTCTTCGATGATATCGATTTGGCGGGCAACTTCTTGTTTGATCGCTTCTTCGATAAAGCGAAACGAGTTCAGGTTTTTGGTTTCGGTGCGCGTGCCGAGTTTGCTGTCGCCTTGTTTGCGCACCGACACGTTAACGTCAAAGCGCATCGAGCCCTGCGACATTTCGCCGTCGGTGACGCCTAGGCTGGTGGTCAGCGAATGTAATTTCTTCGCAAACGCAACCGCTTCTTCGGCGTTGCGCATATCGGGCTCGGTAACGATTTCGATCAGTGGCGTACCGGCGCGATTTAAATCGATGCCACTTTGCCCGGTAAAGTCTTCGTGTAAAGACTTTCCGGCATCCTCTTCCAAATGCGCGTGATGAATTCGCACGCGCTTGCTGCTGCCATCCGCCAATTCAATATCGAGGTGGCCGGGGCCGACGATCGGCTCAGCCAGCTGCGTGGTTTGATAACCTTTCGGCAAATCGGGATAGAAATAATTTTTGCGCTCGAACGCACTGCGCGGATTGATTTCGGCATCTACCGCCAAGCCAAACATAATCGCGTAGCGCACCGCTTGCTCGTTCAGTACCGGCAGCGTGCCGGGCATCGCCAGATCGATCGCATTCGCTTGCGTGTTCGGCTCGGCGCCGAACGCGGTGCTGCTACCGGAAAATATTTTCGATTGCGTTGCGAGCTGCATATGCACTTCGAGCCCGATTACTGTTTCCCACGTCATAATCTGTTTCTCACTCTATGCCGGGCGCGCAGCGCGTATGCCAATCGGTGGCTTGCTGATATTTATGCGCAACATTCAGTAGTTTATTTTCGGCAAAATAATTGCCGATCAATTGCAGCCCGATCGGTTTGTTATCGACGAGTCCAGCCGGAATGCTAAGCGCGGGCAAGCCAGCTAAGTTGACCGCGATCGTGTAAATATCTTCGAGATACATCGTCACCGGATCGCTGATCGCGCCGTGTTGAAACGCCGGGTTCGGCGTGGTCGGGCCCGCGATCATATCGACATTGCTAAACGCAGCGACGAAATCATTTTTGATTAAACGGCGCACTTGCTGCGCTTTGCGGTAGTACGCATCGTAGTAGCCAGCCGATAACGCATAGGTGCCGACTAAAATGCGACGCTTCACTTCGTCGCCAAAACCTTCGGCGCGCGTGCGCGTGTACAAATCGTATAAATCTTTTGGATTGTCGCAGCGATAGCCGTAACGCACGCCATCGAAGCGCGATAAATTCGCCGATGCTTCGGCGGGTGCAATGACGTAATAGCACGGCACCGCTAAATCGGTCAGCGGCAACGAAATTTCTTTAACAATTGCGCCGAGTTTTTCTAATTCTTTAATTGCGGCGTGAGTTGCTTGTTCGATTTCGGGTTTTAAGCCGCTACCAAAATATTCTTTCGGTACGCCGATGCGCAGGCCATCGAGTTTGTCGTTCAGCGTGGCGGTGTAATCGGGTGCTGCGCGCGCGGCGCTGGTTGAGTCGCGCACATCGAAACCGGCCATTGCATTCAACAGTAATGCACAATCCTCCGCCGTGCGCGCCATCGGGCCGCCTTGATCGAGGCTCGATGCAAACGCAATCATGCCATAGCGCGAAACGCGCCCGTAAGTCGGTTTTAAACCAGTGAGGCCGCATAACGCCGCCGGTTGTCGAATCGAGCCGCCGGTGTCGGTACCGGTTGCGGCTGCGCATAAATGCGCAGCGATTGCGGCAGCCGAGCCGCCGGATGATCCACCGGGAACGCAATCGACCGCCCACGGATTTTTTACTCCGCCGTAAAAACTGGTTTCGTTCGACGAGCCCATCGCGAACTCGTCCATATTGGTTTTGCCGAGACACACTACGCCTGCTTGTGCCAACTTAGTAACGACGGTGGCGTCGTATGGCGGCACAAAATTGTCGAGCATTTTTGAGCCGCAGCTGGTTTTTACACCCGTCGTGCAAAAAATATCTTTGTGCGCGATCGGAATACCAGCGAGCGGGCCGCAATTATTTTGCGCGCGCGCAGTATCGGCGGCGCGCGCTGCTGCGATCGCTGCTTCCGGCGTAACGGTGATATAGCTGTTGTAGCGCGCGTCGAGTTTTTCGATGCGCGCTAAATAGTGCAGCGTTAATTCTTCGCTGGAAAATTTCTTCGCTGCCAGACCTGTTAACAGCTCGGCGATGGTGAATTGATGCATGGGTCTTCTCGGTTGGATTTATTAGGCGCGCGTGTCGTTAAGTATTTCGTTAAACCGCACGGCCCGTTTACTCGATCACTTTCGGCACCAGATACAAGCCTTGCTCGCTGCGCGGTGCGATCGCTAAAAATGCATCGCGGGCTTGCAGTGCTTCGGTACCCGCCGGTTCGGTCACTTCGTCTAAGCGCAATCGCTGCGTGGCATCGAGTGGATTCGCCATCGGCTCGATGCCAGCGGTATCGACTTCCTGTAGGCGATCGACCATCGCCAGAATATTGCCGAGCCGTTGCGATAATTCGGGAATGTCGGCGGCGTCTAGGCGAATGCGGGCCAGTTTGGCGGCTTTTTCAATATCCGCGGCGGTGATGCTCATAATTTTTCTCCAGTGCTGCTCGATTCTGTCGATTGTGCTGAACATGTTTGCTGCACTGTGCAAATAATTTGCTAAGCGACGAGTGCGCGCAGCGCGTCGCAATATGAAAAGTGTGGCGGCAGGCACAAAACAGCCGCTAAAGTTATCATATTTGCGCCTTGCCCTGAATCCCTGTGATTGATAGAGTGGCGCGCTTAAATCAAAAGGTGAAATAACCCATGCTAAAGCGGATTCGAGGGATATTTTCCAGCGATTTGTCGATCGATCTGGGCACCGCGAACACCCTCATTTACGTACGCGATCAAGGCATCGTGCTCGACGAGCCTTCCGTGGTGGCGATTCGTGTTCACAACGGCCAAAAAACTATTGAAGCGGTCGGCGTCGAAGCCAAGCGTATGCTGGGTCGCACGCCGGGCAATATCACGGCAATTCGCCCGCTCAAAGACGGCGTGATCGCCGATTTCCAAGTTACCGAAAAAATGTTGCAGTACTTTATCGCCAAGGTACACAAGCACAGCTTTATCCGTCCGAGCCCGCGCGTGTTGGTGTGCGTGCCATGCAAATCGACCCAGGTCGAGCGGCGCGCGATTCGCGAATCGTGTTTGAGCGCTGGTGCGCGCGAAGTGCGTTTGATCGAAGAGCCGATGGCGGCAGCGATCGGCGCCGGTCTCGAAGTCGATGCGGCATCCGGTTCGATGGTGGTCGATGTCGGCGGCGGCACCACTGAAATTGCGATTATTTCGCTGAACGGCATCGTGTATTCCGATTCGGTGCGCATCGGCGGCGATCGCTTCGACGAGGCCATCGTTTCGCATGTGCGTCGAGCGTATGGCAGTTTGATTGGCGATGCCACCGCCGAGCGTATTAAACAAGAGATTGGCTGCGCATTCAGCGGCAGCGAGCTGCGCGAAATCGATGTGCGCGGTCGCAATTTAGCGGAAGGTATTCCGCGCAGCTTTACGTTGAACAGCGATGAAATTCTCGAAGCGTTGCAAGAGCCGCTCGCGAATATCGTGCAGGCGGTCAAGCGCGCTCTGGAGCAATCGCCGCCCGAACTGGCCGCCGACATCGCGGAGAAAGGTATTGTTCTGACCGGCGGCGGCGCGTTGCTGCGCGATATTGATCGCTTGCTGGCTGAAGAAACCGGTCTGCCGGTCGTGATCGCCGATGAGCCGCTGACCTGTGTGGCGCGCGGCGGCGGACGGGCGATGGAGATTATGGATCGGCACCATTTGGATCTTGTTTCTACGGAATGAAGTCTACCGAGTAAAGTTTCCACCACATAAGAAAAACCTACCGGGGTAGCGCGATTAAACCTTTATTTCAAAAAGGCCCCTCGATCGGCTCGCGCATGTTGCTGCTATGCGTGCTCGCCTTCGCGCTGATTTTCGGCCATCTGCAATCGCCGTGGCTACGCGGCGTCGAATCCAATTTATCTGTATTAGCGACGCCGTTTTATTGGTTGGCGGATCTGCCGTATCGCCTCAAAGATTGGGGCGGCCATACGCTGCGCGATTGGCATAGCTTGCTCAACGAAAACGAAAAGCTGCGCGAGCAAACGTTAATTCTCGAAGCGCGAGTCGAAAAAATGGCCGCGCTCAGCGCTGAAAATACCCGTCTGCGTCAATTGCTCAACTCTTCTGCACATCTCGACGATAACGTGTTGATCGCCGAATTGATCGGCGTGTCGGCCGACCCATTGCGCCATATCGTGGTGATCAATAAAGGTCGCGATGCCGACGTCTATGTCGGTCAGCCGGTCATCGATGCGCATGGTTTCGTCGGCCAAGTCGTAGAGGTTAGTGTTTACTTCAGTCGAGTGATGCTGATCACCGACAGCACCCATGCGGTGCCGGTGCAGGTTAATCGCAACGGCGTACGCGCGATCGCCGAGGGTGCCGGTATGATCGACGAATTGCAGCTGACCCACCTCGCGACGACGATGGACGTTAAGCCTGGCGATCTATTAGTTACCTCCGGTCTGGGCGGGCATTTTCCGGCGGGTTATCCGGTGGCGGTGGTGACCGCGGTCGATCGTAGCCCGAATACTTTTATGAAAGTAACTGCGCGTCCCGCCGCGCAGCTCGATCAAGCCAGCCACCTACTGCTGATCTTTCGTGAGAAAGGCGCGCTGCCGACACCGGAGCAGGAGCTATCGAGTAGCCCCGGCGGTGCGCCATGACGGCGGAACCGCGGGCCAGCGGGCGCGGCATTATCGCGGTGACGCTGGTCATCGCGCTATGGCTCAGCGTTATTCCATTGCCCGACTGGGCGCGTTGGGCGCGGCCGGAATGGGTGGCGATGGTGTTGATCTACTGGGTAATCGCATTGCCGCATCGGGTCGGTATCGGTATTTCGTTTGCCACCGGTTTGGCGCTGGATTTGGTGGAGGGCGCACCACTGGGGCAAAACGCATTTGCACTTGGCGTGATCGCGTACTTGGCCTTGATCATGTACCAACGCATGCGTATGTATACCGCGTGGCAGCAAGCCGGCATCGTGTTCGTGCTGGTCGGCTTGAATCAAATGCTGTGCCACTGGGTGCAGACGCTGATTACCAAGGTGGTGCCGACGCTGTTATTCCTATTGCCGACCTTGGTGTCGGCGTTGTTATGGCCAACGCTGATGCCTTTGCTGCGCAAAATGCGGCGACATTTTATGGTGACTTAAGGCATGGCGGCCAACGCTCCAACTCCCGTTTTATATTTGGCGTCGCAGTCGCCGCGGCGGCGCGAGCTATTGATGCAAATCGGTATTCGTCATCGCGTGATCGATGTCGAAGTCGACGAAACTCTCGAGGCCGATGAAGCAGCAGCGATTTATGTCGAACGTATTGCGCGCGCTAAAGCCGCGGCGGGTTGGGCCGCGTGTAGAGCAAATGCATTGCCGCTGCTGCCAGTGCTCGGCGCCGATACCAGCGTTGTTCTCGATGGCGACGTGCTCGGTAAACCACGCGATGCCGATGAGGCTCGGGCGATGTTGCGACGCTTGTCGGGACAGAGTCACGAAGTGCTGACCGGCGTTAGCGTATGCGGCACGATCGAGCAAATCGCCTGTGTTAGCAGCACGCGCGTTTGGTTTCGATCGTTAACCGATGCGGAGATTGAATGGTACTGGGCCAGCGGCGAGCCGCGCGATAAAGCCGGTGCGTATGGTATACAAGGGCTCGCAGCGCGCTTTGTCGAGCGCATCGAAGGTAGTTACAGCGGCGTAGTGGGATTGCCATTGTTCGAAACTGACGCGCTGTTACGTCAATTTGGACTCGCCGTTGCGCTGATCGAAAGCGACGAGAGTAGCGATCATGAATGAAGAAATTTTAATTAATATCGTTGCGTTGGAGACGCGCGTTGCGCTGGTAGAAAACGGTGTGCTGCAAGAGGTGTACATCGAGCGCGAACGTTCCAAAGGTACGGTCGGCAATATTTATAAAGGCACCGTGGTGCGCGTGTTGCCGGGAATGCAGGCGGCATTTGTCGATATCGGTTTGGAGCGCGCCAGTTTTTTGCACGTCTCCGATATTTTTATGCAGGGCCAGGACGGCATGGAGCAGCGGCCCGCGATCGGCGCGGCGCCGCCGGATATTCGCAGCGTGCTGCGCGAAGGGCAATCGGTGCTGGTGCAGATCAACAAAGATCCGCTCGGCAGCAAGGGTGCGCGTCTAACCACACACTTATCGATCTCTTCGCGCTTTCTCGTATACATGCCGCAAACGTTGCACATCGGTATTTCGCAGCGCATTGAAGATGAGGGCGAACGCAATCGCTTAAAAGTGTTGGTGGAAAGTTGCGTCGCCGCCGAGGATATGCAGCAGGCCGGTGGTTTTATCGTGCGCACCGCTGCTGAAGGCGCCGGCGAACAAGAGCTGTTAGCGGATATTCGTTTTCTCAAACGCCTATGGCGCGATTTGGTCGAGCGCATTGCGAGCAATCCGACGCCGTCGATCATCTACGAAGATCTACCGTTATTTTTGCGTACGATGCGCGATTTAGTGCGGCCTAATCTGGAAAAAATTCGCGTTGATTCGAGCGCGATTTATCAGCGCGTGGTCGAATTTGCGCGCGCGTATTTGCCCGAAGTGTGCGAGCGCATCGAGTTGTATAAAAGCGAGCGACCGCTGTTTGATTTATACGGTTTGGAAGCTGAAATTCAAAAAGCGTTGGGACGCAAAGTTGAACTCAAATCGGGCGGCTATTTGATCATCGATCAAACCGAAGCGATGAGCACTATCGATGTCAACACCGGTGCATTTGTCGGCAGTCGCAATTTAGAAGAAACCATTTTCAAAACAAATTTAGAGGCGGCGACGGCGCTTGCGCGGCAACTGCGCGTGCGCAATCTTGGCGGCATTATCATCATCGATTTTATCGATATGAAAGATCCCGAGCATCGCCGCCAGGTGTTGCGCACTTTGGAAAAAGCGATGGAGCGCGATTACGCAAAGATCAGCATCACCGGCGTATCCGAATTGGGTTTGGTGGAGATGACGCGCAAGCGTACACGCGAAAGCTTGGGCCATATGCTGTGCGAAGCGTGCCCGGTATGCGAAGGGCGCGGCTCGCTAAAATCCGCCGAGACGGTTTGCTACGAAATTTTTCGCGAGATTTTGCGCGAAGCGCGCACCTACGAAAATGATAAGCTGCTGGTGTTGGCAGCGCAGACCGTGGTCGATCGTTTGTTGGACGAGGATTCGTCGGTGGTTGCCGATTTGGAAGAACTGCTCGGTAAAAGTATTCAGTTTCGCGTCGAGACCATGTACTGCCAAGAGCAATTCGATGTCGTGCTGCTGTGATCGCAGTGCGTCGCAACGAGGGTGAGCTGCAGCGCCGATGATCTCGCGTCCAGTTTGGATTTGGCTCAACCGCCTGCTGTGGACATTTTTGGTCGGCGCCGTGCTGGTATTGGGCGTACTGGTTAGTCTGGGGCGGCATTATTTACCGTACGTCGAAGCGCACCAAACTGAAATCGTCGCGGCATTAAAACAGCGCACCGGCTTATCGATTAGCGTCGGTCATCTGCGTGCCTATTGGCAATATTTGTCGCCGCATTTAGTTGTCGACGATTTCAAGTTATACAGCCCCGAATATCCCGAGCAAGCCGTGCTGCAAATTCAGCATCTCGAAGTACGGCTGGGGCTATTCCGCAGCATCGATTCGCATACGCTCGCGATCAGCAAACTCGAAGGCAGCGGGGTGCGGGTGTCGCTCACCGAAGCGGCGCTTGGGCATTGGCATCTGTCGGGATTTTCGTCGAGCAGCAATGTCGATTTCGATCGCGTGCTTGATGCATTGCTGGCCATTTATCGCGCCAAGCTGCGCGATACGCATGTCGATTTACATTTTTTTGGCGGCGGCGAGGCGGAATTGATCGGCGAGCAATTGCGCTTGCAGCGGGTCGGCGATTTTCGGCGTCTCAATTTGGCGCTGGGTACGGCCGATCGCGCTGCGCCGTTAACGTTGGTGATCGAAGCCAACGGCGATCCGCGGTGGGCCGAGCATTTTTCGGCGAGCGGCTACGCGGTATTTTCCAAATTGGATTTGAGTGCGGTGCTGCCGACTGTCAAAGCGGCTGGTAACGAGTTACAGAATGGGCGTGTCGATGGCGAGGTCTGGCTGGACTGGCGTCCCGACGCGGATATCGAGTTGCGTGGGCACCTGTCGACACCACATTTGGATTTGGCGGGGTTGACCGGGCGCGATTTGCCGCCGTTAACCAATCTGGCGGTCCAGTTTTTGTTGCGCGATAAGGCCGAGCAACGCCAGTTATGGCTGCCGCAGCTAACGATGCAATGCGGCGCTACGGCGCTGAGCTTTTCGCACCTGCGGATCGCCGAGGATGGCCTGCACCCGGATGTCCTGCAAGTACAAATTCCGACGTTAGCGCTGTCGCCATTGCGCGCTGCGTTGCTGCAAACGAAGCTGCCGGACGCAGCCCGACAGGCGCTCGTTGAGCTGGCGCCGGTCGGCACGCTGCGCAATGCATGGCTCGCCGTGCCGATTTCATCGCAGCATCGCGATGCGTTCCGCTTGCGTACCGAGGTGGCCGATTTGACGGTGGGATCTTGGCATGGAGCACCCGGTGCGAGTGGCATCGCGGGTTATCTCGATATGGGTTTGCACGAGGGCATCTTCGATCTTGCTGCTGCCAACATGGCACTGGTATTTCCACAGGTCTATCGCGAAGCGCTGCGCTTCGATACGGTGCGTGCGCAGGTCGGTTGGGAATTGGCGCCCGACCGCGTGCTGGTTTACAGCGGACCGATTCGCGCCGATAGCGCCGCAGGCGAAGCGAGCGTGTTATTGGCGCTCGATATACCGCATGCGATCGACGCTGCGTCATCGATGACCTTGCAGGTCGGGTTACAGCATTCGGGGGCTGAGTATCGCGATCGATTTTTGCCGTATACGCTGCCGCCCACTTTGTTGACTTGGCTTGGTGCCGCGGTACAAGGCGGCACGATACCGGCTGGCGGATTTATTTATCGCGGTGCGATCAGTGGCGCGTCGCATCTCGGCACTACTGTGCAGTTGTTTCTCGATGTCCGCGATGGTCGCTTGAAATATCAGCCCGATTGGCCGGAGTTGGCGGATATCCGCGCCGCGGTGTGGGTCGACGATGCGGACCTGCTCGTACAAAGTCCGTCGGCGCGCAGTTTTGATCAAATCCGCACGCGCGATGTGCAGGTGGAGATGCATCCTGGTGCCGACGGCAGTTGGTTGACAGTGCGCGGCGATGTGGTTGCGCGCGACGACGATGTGCTGCGTCTGCTGCGTGAAAGTCCGTTGCATCAGCACGTCGGCACTGCGCTGGATCATTGGCGCTGGCGCGGCGTCGTTAATGCGCAGCTCGATTTGGGTTTCGCTATCGGCGGTGTGCGGCCAGCACAGTTGCGAGTCGACAGCGAGCTGGGGTCTGGTCAGCTCGCGCTGGTCGATCAAGGGCTCCTACTCACCGCCGTGCGCGGCCCGCTTCAGTATCGCTCCGGCACCGGTTTGCAATCCTCGGCGATCGCAGCCGATTGGTACGGCAAGCCGCTCACTGCGGAGGTCAGTGTCGATAGCAACGGCGCGCTGAAGGTGGCGGTTGTCGGCCGGGCAGCGGCGGCAGATATCAGCGATTGGTTGCAACAGCCGGCCCTCGGTTATGCGTCCGGTACCACCGATTTCCGCGCGCTGCTGCAAGTCGTCGGCGCGCATAGCGAGTTGAGCATCGCGTCGGATTTGCTCGGCGTCGAGATTAAGTTACCGCCGCCGTATGCCAAAGCGGCCAATGAAACCTTGCCGCTGGCATTAACGATGCCGATGACTGGCAACCGTAAACTAACGGCCACTCTCGGCGGGTTAATCGATCTGAATTTGCAATGGAGCGATACGCAAGTATTGCAAAGTGGGGTGCTGCGACTCGGCGGGGTTGGAGATACCACTATCAGCAGCAATCGTCTGGTTGTCACCGGCGTTGTCCCGGCCGTGGATCTCGATCAATGGGGCGATTTGGTGGAGTATCTACACACCAGCGTTAGCAGCACTAAGTCTGTTGCTGTGCCGTTGTCGTCTGTTGCTCTGCCGTTGTCGCTGGAGCTGCGCGATTTACGTCTCGGCGAGGTCAGCTTCGCCGGGCAGACGCTGCGCGATGTGACGTTAGCGGGGCAGCGCGGCGATAACGGCTGGCGGCTTTATGTGACCGCCGATCGTGCGGCCGGATCGGTGTTGCTGCCAAGCGTTGCCGAGCAGCCTTGGCGAGTCCATCTTGATTACCTGCACTTGCCGGCGTCGACGCCGGGCACTGCGGTGTCGAGTATCGACAGCTTTGATCCAGCCAAAGTCTTGCCGATCGATCTGCGCATCGATCGGTTGTGGCGCGGCGACGAGTCTTGGGGTTGGCTCGAGCTACAGTTGCGGCCGGTCACCGATGGCTTGGTGGTGCAGCAGTTGATCGGCGAGCTGCGCGGCATTCGCATCGAGCCGCGCGTCGAACAGCCGGCCAGTCTGAGTTGGCTGCGTCAGAGTGGCGTCGATCACAGTAGTTTCACCGGCCGACTCGGCGTCGCAGACATTGGCGACGTGTTGCAGCGCTGGCGGTTTGAGCGCGTACTAACTTCGACGAGCGGTTATCTCGACGCTGATATTAATTGGACTGGGCGTCCCGATCAGGCGACGTTGCACAACACCGATGGCAAAGTACGGCTGGAGATTACCGAAGGTCGCTTTTTGAAAGTATCGGGTTCGACGGCAGGGGCGCTTAAAGTGGTCGGCATTTTTGATTTCGCGAATTTTTTACGGCGTTTGCAGCTCGATTTTTCCGATGTGTTTAAGGATGGGGTTAGCTTCGATACGTTGCAGGGAGGATTGTCGGTGCAGCAGAGCATTTTAACCACCACCACCCCAGTTGAGATAAAAAGCCCATCGAGTACGTTCCGCATCGCCGGGGCCATCGATTTTAATACCGATCAAACCGATATGGAGTTGGTCGCTACCTTGCCGGTGGCGAGAAATCTGCCGTGGATCGCGGCGCTGGCGGTCAACTTGCCAGCGGCCGCTGGCGTGTATGTGGCGAGCAAAATTTTTGGCGACCGCGTCGATAATTTTACCAGTGTGGCCTATGACATCGATGGTCCGTGGCGCGATCCGCAGGTTAAGTTGCGCCGTATTTTCGACGCTAAACTACCGCCAAAGGCAGCCTTGGATGCTGCAGTCGAATTGAAGAAAAACGAATTGAATACTACTCATGCGCGGTAGGGGGTGCCATGCAGAGCCATGATGCGGCGACCCAAATCGTCAAAATAGCTGCGTTGCAAATGGTCTCGTCCAAGGAGGTCGCCGTTAATCTTGCAACTGCTGCGCGGTTGATCGCCGAGGCCGCAGCGGTCGGCGCAAAGTTGGTGGTATTGCCGGAAGCTTTTGCGCTATTTGGTGGCGACCAGCGACAGTTAGGTATGTTGGAGGCGGGGCCTAATCCGGCAGTGCGACAATTTTTAGCAGCGCAAGCGTTGCAGCATCAGGTGTGGTTGGTGGGCGGCACAGTGCCGCTGTTAGAGGTTGGGCAAGTGCGACCGTATGCATCGTGTTTCGTATACGACGATAGCGGTCGCGAAGTCGCGCGCTACGATAAAATGCATTTGTTCGATGTCGATGTCGGCGATCGTCAAGGTAGCTATCGCGAATCCGATACGTATCTGCCCGGCCAACAAGTCATTACCGTGGCAACCCCGTTTGGACGCGTGGGGCTCGCTGTTTGTTACGATTTACGTTTTTCCGAATTGTTTCAATTATTGCGCGAGCAGGGCGCAGAAATCATCGCGCTGCCATCGGCGTTTACGCGCCGCACCGGCCTCGCGCATTGGTTGCCGTTACTGCGCGCGCGTGCGATCGAAACGCAGTGTTACGTGATCGGCGCCAATCAAGGTGGGCAGCACAGCGCGCTGCGCCATACCTCGGGTGGTTCGGCGATTATCGATAGTTGGGGCGAAGTGCTGCGCGAAGCGCCGTTCGGCGAGTGCTGTATCGTTGCGGATATCGATTTAGATAAATTGCAGCGCGAGCGCGCGGCGATGCCGGTGCAGCAGCATCGACGTTTTAAGATCACTCCGATCGTGCAATAACATACGATTTCAGCGCACTAAATTTAATTCGCTAAATCTCATTTAAGGCGCGGCATCTACCGCTGTTCTATTTTTAGGTTATCGCTAAAGGTCGGCTAGGTCGCGCAGATAACGAAATAGTTTGCGTGCTGCAGCCGGTGGCTGCTCGGCTTCGCGCTCTTTAACCGCAGCGTTAATCAACTGGCGTAAATGTTGGCGATCGGCATGCGGGTAGCAATCTAACACTTCGTCCATGGCGCTCGGGCCTTCGGCGAGTAATCGATCGCGCAGCTGTTCCAGGCGGTGGAATTGTTGATTGTGCAATTGCCGCCCATTTTGCAATTCGCGATACGCGGCTTCGATTGCGCTGATATCGTTTTGTCGCATCAGCTTGCCGATAAATTGCAGCTGCCGACGCAAGCCTTCATTGCTATTTATGCGCCGCGCAATCGTTACAGCTGCCGCTAGTTCGCCCTGCAATGGAATTAATGCCAGCTCGCCGTCGCTGAGTTTGACGATCGCCTCACCTAATTCTTGTAAGGCTTGCATCTCGCGCTTGCGCGCACTTTTGCTCGGCTTTTCTTCCGTCGCAGAATAGTCTTCGGAGTGATCGTTGCGCATAGAAAATTAACAGCCGGTGGATGAAATTTATTCCGCTTCGTCGAAGCGGTTGTTGATAAGCGCAGTAACGCTATCGCAGGCCGAGGCTTCGTCGTCACCATCGAATTGCAATTCCAGCTCGGTGCCTTGACTGGCTGCCAGCATCATTACCGCCATAATATTTTTGGCATCGACCATGCGGCCATTGATGCCGGTGCGAATTTGGCAGCGAAAAATCGCCGTCGTGCCGACGAGCTTAGCTGCTGCACGCGCGTGCAGGCCCAATTTGTTAATGATCATTATTTTTTTTGTAATCATGGATGTATTGCGCCCGAAAACTTTTTTTCGATGTACTGGCTTGTCGACCTTACGTTGGAATAATTAGCTCGCGGTGTCTGACTTGTACATCTTTGAACTCACCGCTGAATGCTTTTGCCAAGCGTTCGGCCATATATACTGAGCGATGTTGGCCGCCGGTGCAACCGAGCGAGATGGTTAGATAGCTGCGATTGCCAGCAAGAAATTGCGGCAGCCATTTTGTTAGCAGCGAAAAAATATCGGTGAACATTTCGGTGACTTCGGGTTTGCCATCGAGAAAGGCACGTACCGCACCGTCGTGGCCGGTTAAATTGCGCAGTAACGGATCCCAGTGGGGATTCGGCAGCACGCGCAAATCGAATACTAAATCGGAATCCACCGGTACGCCGCGTTTGTAACCGAATGAAACAAATAACAGCGAAATTCCCGCCGCATCGCGGCCCAAGACGCGTTCGCGCAGCGTGCTACGTAGTTCGTGAACGTTGATGTTGCGCGTATCGAGATTGAGCCCGGCGGCTATCGCGATCGGTTCGAGCAAAGTTTTTTCTGCGGCGATCGCTTCGGGCAATGCAGTGAATTCATCGCTGAGCGGATGGCGGCGGCGCGTTTCCGAGAAGCGTTTGATCAATGTGTGATCGTCGGCGTCGAGATAGATCACTTCGATATGCACATCTGCCGGTAGCGAGTTCAGCAGTTCGTTAAAGTGCGATAGGTCTTTGGTCGTATTGCGCGCATCGATGCACACAGCGACTTTACTATTGCCACGACCATCGGCACGCAATTGATCGACTAATTGCACTAACAACGATACCGGCAGATTGTCGATCGCGTAAAAACCTTCATCCTCGAATAAATGCAGAGCAGAACTTTTACCGGAGCCGGAGCGGCCGCTGATCACTACGAGTTGCATCGGTGCTCCCTCCGGTGATGAGTTGGCGCAGGTTAGCGATTGAAAGTGGCGGCAGCGTTAAATAATTGCTCGGCCGTCGTCGCGGCGCGTAGCAGCTGTCGAAATGAGGATTGATTAAATAGCTCAGCTAATGCGGCCAGCGTATTCAGGTGTTGTTGTATCGCATTTTCGGGGGCCAGCGAAACAAATAAAATATCGACCGGCGCAGCGTCGATGGCATCGAAATCGATCGGCTCCGCCAATGTAATGAGTGCCCCGACGACGGTATCGAGTTGCTTTAAGCGACAATGCGGAATCGCGATGCCGCTGCCTAGGCCGGTGCTGCCGAGTCGCTCGCGTGCTTGCAGGCTCTGTAATAGCGTACTGACGTCGAGCCCGGTACTGTCGCCGATAAAGCGCGCACTGATTTCCAGCGCCTGTTGTTTATCAGGCGCTGAAACTTTGCACAGTGTGCGGTCGATGGTTAGGATCGAGCTGAGGTTCATGGTTGCTCGGACGTTTAACGGCCCTTGGTTTTTTCTTTGTGCTTAATCAATTGGCGATCAAGTTTGTCCGCCAGGCTGTCGATCGCCGAATACATATCTTCCGACGCGCATTCGGCAAATAAATTGGCGCCAGCGACATGCACGGTGGCTTCTGCTTTCTGCACTAATTTTTCAACGGTCAGTGTCACCGCCGTATTAGTGATATGGTCGAAATGATTTTGCAGTTTGGATAGTTTATTAGTGACATAGTCGCGCAGGGCGGGGGTGACGTCGACATGGTGGCCGCTTACGGTGATTTGCATAGATCACTCCTTCAGTACCGATGGAAGAAACTTGTCTCGCTAGCTCGCCAGTGTCAGCGTGCTCTATTTGCACTATAGATCAAACTGGCGCTGTATTCTTTGACTTTCCGATGCTGACAATAGGTGAAAATTTTTTTACATCAAGCGCGCGTTCGCTGCCGTTTGGCAATGGCTGCGCGGCAACGCTATATCAACTGCTTGCGCTCATTCGATGGCGGTATCGACATCGACTCGCGGTATTTAGCGATGGTGCGCCTCGCTACTACGATACCTTGTTCGGCGAGTAGTTCGGTGATACGACTGTCGCTGAGGGGCTTGCGAGTATTTTCGGCTGCAATCAGCTTCTTAATCAAGGCGCGGATTGCGGTCGATGAGCATTCGCCACCAGAGTCGGTGGCGACGTGGCTAGAGAAGAAATATTTCAGTTCAAAAATGCCGCGCGGCGTATGCATGTATTTTTGTGTGGTGACGCGCGAAATGGTCGATTCGTGCATGCCCACCGCTTCAGCGATGTCGTGCAATACCAGCGGCTTCATCGCCTCTTCGCCATACTCGAAAAAACCACGTTGATGTTCGACGATTTTGCTGGAGACTTTCAGCAGCGTTTCGTTGCGGCTTTGCAGGCTTTTCAAAAACCAGCGCGCCTCTTGTAGATTATCGCGCAGGTAGGTTTTATCGGAGCCGGAATCGGCGCGCCGCACCAGCGCTGCGTAATCGGCGTTGATGCGGATTTTCGGCGCAATTTCGGGGTTCAGCTCGACGCTCCAGCGGCCGCGCAGCTTGCGCACAAAAACATCCGGTACCACGTATTCGGCAGCGCTTCCGGCGATGCTGGTGCCGGGCGTTGGGTTTAGCGTTTGGATCAGTCGCAACGCTTCGCGCAGCTCATTTTCTTTAAGCCGCGAGCGGCGCATCAGCTGCATGTAATCGCGATTGCCGAGCAGTTGGATATGTTTGTCGACCACCAGTTTGGCTTCGCGCAGCCACGGCGTAGTCGGCGACAGCTGTTGCAGTTGGATTAGTAGGCACTCGCGCAAATCGCGGCCCGCAACCCCGGCCGGATCGAATTGCTGAATGCGATGCAGTACGGCAATGATTTCGTCGAGCTCGATCTCGGCGTCTTCGGGCAGGCCTTCCAACAGCTCTTCGGGGCTTAGCGTCAAGCGACCGTTTGGATCGATCGCATCGATGATGGCGGTCGCAATCATGCGATCGTTATCCGACATGCGAGTCAGATTTAACTGCCAGTGCAAATGGTCCTGCAGCGAATCGGCGGTGCCGTTGCGCGCGTCCATATCGAAATCGGAATCGTCGCCTGACGAGCCGGAGCCGCTGGATTGATAGACATCCTCCCACACGGTATCGACCGGCAGTTCGGCCGGAATATCGTTTTGCCATTCGCCGTCGCTGCCGAGCTCTTCGTTGTCGGTACTTGCGGTGGCGCTGCTTTCGCGTTGCAAATCGTGGCTATTGGCGGGTGTATTGATTTCTGTAGTGCTTGGATCGACGGGGCCGTCTTCGCTATCGTCGCCGATCTCAAGCATCGGGTTGCTGTCGAGTGCACTTTGAATTTCTTGCTGTAAATCGAGGGTGGAAAGTTGCAGAAGTTTGATCGCTTGCTGCAGCTGCGGGGTCATAGTCAGCTGCTGGCCGAGTCTTAACTGAAGCGATTGTTTCATAAACTGCTACCGCAAAACCTCGGATTAGGGAGCCCGTGGCAAAGATGGAATGAATACTGCATTGTCAGTGTAGCTGGCGGTGGCAGGTGCTGCAATTTGATTGCAGAATTTGTTCGCTGCGATCAACTTGCAAAGGATGGGGGCTAAAGTCGGAAGTGCTCGCCTAGATAGGTTTCACGCACCTTGGCATCGTTCAGTACCGTCTGTGCATCACCCGTTGCAATGATCAGGCCTTCGCCGACGATGTAGGCTTTCTCGCAAATATCCAGCGTATCGCGTACGTTGTGGTCGGTGATCAGTACGCCGATACCTTTATCGCGCAGATGTTTGATGATCTGTTTGATGTCGTTGACCGAGATTGGATCGACGCCGGCAAAGGGTTCGTCGAGCAGTATAAAAGCAGGATCCAGCGCCAGCGCGCGGGCAATCTCGGCGCGTCGTCGTTCGCCGCCGGACAGCGACATTCCCAAACTTTTGCGAATATGGGTGATGTGAAATTCGGTCAGTAATTCGTCGAGGCGTTGCCGACGTTGGCGGGCACTCAATTCCGGTCTCGTTTCGAGAATCGCCTTGATGTTGTCGGCGACAGATAGTTTGCGAAAGACCGAAGCCTCCTGCGGCAAATAACCCAACCCGGCGCGCGCGCGGCCGTGTAACGGCAGCGCAGTAATATCCTGCTGATCGAGCAGAATGCGGCCGCGGTCGTTGGCGACGATGCCGGCGATCATGTAAAAGCAGGTGGTTTTGCCTGCACCGTTGGGGCCGAGCAAGCCAACGATCTGACCGCTATGGACCTCCAGCGACACATCGGTAACTACTGCGCGACCTTTGTACGATTTGGCGAGATTCAGCGCCTGTAATTTACGCATGCTCAACGGCGCTCAGTCGATCCGGCATTGCCGGATCCGCTAGTCGATGGCGCTGCATTGGCGGGTGCTGGGCTTACCGGAGTGGGGCTCGTTGGCGCTCCGGCGGAAGGAGTTGCTGATGCCGGGCCAGAAGAGGGCGCGGTGGTGGCAGGTGCGGCGCTCTGGCTGGGTTGCAAAATCATTTCGACGCGGCCTGGCTGGCTATTGGTGGTGCCTTCGGCGCGCAGCACTTTGCTCGGCAGCAGGTATTCGATGCGCTGGCCTTTTAGCGTCGATTGATCGCGATCGACCAGCGCATCCTGCAGCAGTTCGACGCGTTGCTCGACGCTGTAATAAATCACCGTGCCGGCGTGGCCGGTTATCAAGCCGCCGTTGGTGTCGGGCTGCTCTTGAAACTGCACCGGTTTGCCAGTGGCTACCGCGCGCTGCAATTTGCCCTGGTCGTGATAGAGCACTACTTGATCGGCGGCGATTTTTATCGAGCCCTGCACGATCACTACATTGCCTCGATAGGTGACCATGTTATTTTCCTGCACGGCGCTATCGGCAGTGATATGAATCGGCTGCTGCTGATCTTCGGGCAATGCGCTGGCCAGCGATGCGGTTAGCGTCCAGCCCAGTGCGACGATAAGTTGCAGGCCGGGTTTGTGGCTAGATTTAGGGCTGAACATGAGTGCTCTCAACCTGATGCAGAAGCTCGATGCGATTGCTATTTAAATTGGCGCGCATACCGATCGCGCGCGTCGTGTCATTCAATTTATTCATGGTCACCGCGACCTCCGACGAGGCTTCGCCGCGACTTGGCAGATAGCGTAACGACTCGGTATGCAGCTGCATCGTGCGGGCGCGATCGCTGACGGTGACCGCGCCTTGCAGCAGAATTTCGTCGTCGCCGAGCAGCGTGCCGGTGCTGGCGTTAGTGTTCCAAATTTCGCCGCGCTTATTGGTTGTCTCCAGCACTGGTGTTGTTAGCAGTGTGCGATTGCTGTCTGGATAATGCTGCATCGAAATAGAGTGCAGCGTTTGTACTAGCTTGCCGGTTTCATCGAATTTAATGCCGTGCACCTGCTCGGCGTACAGATCGATGCGGTCGGCGTCTTGCGGATACGGCATCATCGACGCAGGTGGATTGCTATCCCAGTACAGCATCACATACGTGATCATAGCCAAACAGCCGCCGAGCCCCGCCAATAATGTCGGGCGCGGCCAGCCGTTAGGCAAGCTCGCCATTAGAGGTATTGCTCCAGGATGGCGTCGAGTTTGTTTTGTGCGGTCAGAATTAAATCGCAAACCTCGCGCACCGCACCGTCGCCGCCGCGGCGCAAAGTTTGATGCGCCGCGTGCGCGACAACTAAATGGTGGCCATTCGCCACGGTGATACCAAGACCGACCGCGCGAATCGCGGATAGATCGGGCAGGTCGTCGCCGATATAGGCGACCGCATCGAGCGCGATATTTAATTCGGTGCACAGACTGCGCAATGCAACCAATTTATCTTCGCGACCTTGAATGATATGGCGAATGCCGAGTTCGCTGCCGCGGCGTGCGACCAAGGCCGAGCTGCGACCGGTGATGATGGCGACGTCGATACCGGCGCGCATCAATAATTTGATCCCTAAACCATCCTGAATATCGAATGCTTTTAGTTCTTCCTGATTATTGCCGTACCAGAGTCGGCCGTCGGTTAGCACGCCATCGACATCGAGCACCAGCAGCGTAACGGCACGCGCTTTGGTTAACACTTGCTGCATGGCAGATACCTGGAGCGTGGATACATTAAACTAATCCGGCGCGCAATAAATCGTGCACATGCACGGCGCCGATCGGATGATTTTGTGCGTCGACGACCACCAGCGCGCTAATTTTATAGTTATCCATAATATTTAACGCTTCGGCGGCCAGCATTTGTGCAGATACGGTTTTGCTGTTGCGATTCATCACGGTGTCGATCAGCGTGTGTTGAATATCGACGCCGCGATCGAGCGCGCGGCGCAAATCGCCGTCGGTGAACAGACCCAACAGTACATCGTGATCATCGACAATGGTGGTCATGCCTAAACCTTTCGCGCTCATTTCGAGCAGCGCACGACTCAGTGCTGTACCGAGACGTACTTTCGGTACGGCATCGGCACTGCGCATCACATCTTCTACTTTTAATAATAATTTCCGACCGAGCGTACCGCCCGGATGCGAAAACGCAAAATCCTCGGCGGTGAAACCGCGCGCTTCGAGCAGTGCGATCGCCAGCGCATCGCCCATCACCAGCGTTGCGGTGGTGCTGGAAGTTGGCGCTAAATTGAGCGGGCACGCTTCTTGGGCGACGCTGATATCGAGATTCACATCGGCGGTTTTTGCCAACAGCGAATCGCTGTTGCCGGTCATGCTGATCACTGGCACGCGCAGTCGTTTTAATAAAGGTAACAGTGTTATCAACTCTGCGGTGTTGCCGGAATTCGATAGCGCTAATACCACATCGTTGGCAGTGATCATGCCGAGATCGCCGTGACTCGCTTCCGCCGGATGGACAAACATTGCCGGTGTGCCGGTGCTGGCCAGGGTCGCTGCGATTTTGGTGCCGATATGTCCGGATTTGCCCATGCCGCTGACGACGACGCGACCGCGACAACCGAGCAGAATCGTACACGCGCGCTCAAAGCTGGCATCGAGATGCTGCAGCAAGCCGCCGACCGCGTCGCGCTCGAGGCCAATCGTGCGCTTGGCCGAATCTAAAAAAGAAACCTGGGTCATCAGTGTAAATGCCGTCGCGCAATTTTAGCTGCAATAAAAGGTGGTTAATGATACGTGGCGCGTGCCGAGAATAACAGCGCGAGCAGCCGCGCAAAATTATTGCTGCGTGCAGCTCAATGTATGCGTCGATGTCATGCAATCTTATCGATGCTGCCACAGGCCAGTTAAATCACGTTATGATAGCGGCCGACTTTAAGGCGGGATGTATCGAGAGCGTGTATGGGTGAGCGGCCGGCCAGTACTGGCGACAATTTGATCGAAGTGCGCGATCTGCATTTTCAGCGTGGTAATCGTTCGATTTTCGAAGGCGTCGATATCGATATCGCGCGCGGTAAAATTACCGCCATCATGGGGCCGAGCGGCACCGGTAAAACGACATTGTTGCGTTTGATCGGCGGGCAGTTGCGCCCCGATCGCGGTTCGATTTATCTGAACGGCAATAATATCCCCAAATTGAACCGCACTGAGTTGTTTGAGGTGCGGCGCAAAATGGGCATGCTATTTCAGAGCGGCGCGCTATTCACCGATCTCAATGTCTACGAAAACGTTGCGTTTCCGCTGCGCGTGCATACGCATCTGCCGGAAGAAATGATTCGCGATTTGGTGCTGATCAAATTGCAGGCGGTTGGGTTGCGCGGCGCGCGCGATTTAATGCCGAGCGAATTATCCGGTGGCATGGCGCGACGCGCAGCGTTGGCGCGCGCCATCGTGCTCGATCCGCAATTGATTATGTACGACGAGCCATTCGTCGGTCAGGATCCAATTTCGATGGGCATGCTGGTGCAATTGATTCGTTTGCTCAGTGATTCTCTCGACTTGACCAGCATTATCGTTTCGCACGATGTGCACGAAGCTGCCAGCATCGCCGATTACATTTACGTGATCGCCGATGGCAAAGTGGTCGGGCACGGCACGCCCGAGCAAGTGATGAACACCGACGAGCCGCGCGTGCGGCAATTTATTCGCGGCCTGCCGGATGGCCCGGTGCCGTTCCATTATCCCGCGGTTAATTACCGCGACGACTTATTGCTCGGAGCATGATGCAGTGCTGATTTTTTTACAGCGCCTCGGCCTGAACGGTTTGGATACGCTTGCCGTTCTCGGTCGCGCCGGACGCTTTTGGTGGCAGTCGCTGTGGGGCTGGCCGGATTGGCGCAATGGGCCGGGCCTGTTGGTGCGGCAATTGTATTTTGTCGGCGTGTATTCGCTGGTGATTATTATCGTGTCCGGTATGTTCATCGGCATGGTGCTGGCGCTACAGGGTTATACCGTGCTGGTGCGCTTCGGTGCCGATCAGGCGTTGGGGCAATTAGTGTCGCTGTCGCTGATTCGCGAATTGGGGCCGGTGGTGGCAGCGTTATTATTCGCTGGGCGCGCGGGCTCGGCGCTGACTGCAGAAATCGGTTTGATGAAAGCCACCGAGCAATTGGCGTCGATGGAGATGATCGGTGTCGATCCACTCAAGCGCGTGATCCGTCCGCGACTGTGGGCCGGTATGATTTCGATGCCGATATTGGCGCAAATTTTTAATATGGTGGCGATCTGGGGTGCGGTCGCGGTCGGTGTCGATTGGTTGCACGTCGATACCGGTTCGTTCTGGTCGAACATGCAAAGCGCGGTGGAATTTCGCGAAGATGTTATCAACGGTTTAATCAAGTCGGTTGTGTTCGGTGCGGTGATTTCGTGGATTGCGGTCTTTCAAGGTTACGATGCGGTGCCGACTTCCGAGGGTATCAGTGCCGCGACCACGCGTACCGTGGTGTATTCTTCGCTCGCTATTTTGGGGATGGACTTTCTCCTCACCGCCATTATGTTCGGAGTTAATTGATTATGCGTATGCGTACCATCGAAATCAGCGTTGGCATATTTATGCTGGCCGGCATTCTGGCGTTGGCATTTCTCGCCATTCAGGTCAGCGGGCTCAGCGTGCGCGATAATACGCGCGATGTTTACAAGCTCTATGCACGTTTCAGTAACGCGGCGGGGCTCACCGTGCGCGCGAAAGTATCGGTCGCCGGCGTAGTGATTGGCCGTGTCACTTCACTCACGTTGGATCCAAAAGACACTCGCGCTAAAGTTGAAATGTCGATCGACAATAAAGTCGATTTCCTCACTGCCGATAGCATTGCAGCGATTCAGACCGCGGGTATTCTCGGCGAAAAATATATCGCCATTTCGGTCGGCGGCGATCCGGAAATGTTAAAAGCCGGCGATGAAATTACCGATACGCAATCGGCGCTGGTGCTCGAGGATTTGATCGGCAAAGTGCTAACCAATCTCGGCAGCAAGAAGGACTAAGCGATGACGACAGCGCTGCGCGCGAATACGAATACGCTGCTGGCAATGCTGCGTAGTGCGGTTGCTTGCTGCGCATTGATCGCTGCGGCGCTGGCCGGTGCGGCGGAGGTGCAAGATCCGTATCAAATGGTGCAGGAAACGACGCAGCGCGTGTTGACGATTATTAACGAAGGTAAAGGCTACTACGATAAAGAGCCGGAACGTTTTCATCGGCAAGTCGATGTGGTGATGACTGAGGTTGTCGATTTCGATAGTTTCGCGCGCGGCGTAATGGGCCCGTACGCTAATTTGCAACGCCTACCGACCGACGCGGAAAAAACGCAGCGGCGCGATCAAATCAAGCGTTTCGCCGAAATTTTCAAACACGGCTTGATTGAAACTTATGCGAAGGGGCTGTTGAAATTCAATGGTCAGCGCATCGAAACATTGCCGCCGCGCAAAGGCGACGATGCCGCCTCGAATGCGGTCGGCGTGGTGCAAAATATTTATGGCAGCGGCGACAAGCCCTACATCGTGCAGTACAGCATGCGCAAAAATAGCGACGGCGCTTGGAGGGTGTACAACGTGATTATTGAAGGCATCAATCTTGGTCAGACCTACCGCAATCAATTTGCGGCGGCGGTCGATCAAAATCACGGCGACATCGACAAAGTGATCGCGGGCTGGAAAGTGGAACCGCAAAGCGCACCCGCGGTAGCCAATAATGATAAGAGTGCTGCACCGTAATGGCCGAGCATGCCGATATTACGACCACCGCCGATACGCTGTCGCTCGTCGGCGTGCTGGGTTTTGTCTCGGTCGTCGAGTTGGCGCCGGTGGGCGTGCGTTGGTTGCAAGACCAGGCGGCTACAGTTTGCGCGGTGGATTTGCAGGCGGTCTCGTACAGCAGTAGCGCTGGCTTGGCGTTATTGTTGGCTTGGCAGCGCGCGGCTATGCAGGCCGGCAAAACGCTACACATCAAAAATATGCCGGCCGATATGGCGGCGCTCGCAAATGTCGGTGGCTTAGCCGAGCTGTTGCGGCAGAATTGATAGGTCCTCGCGTTGGGTTCATTCGTTTGCTTAAGCCGGTAGTCGATGTGGATTGGTCGTATCGTTGAATCGCCGCAAAAATGAGCGGCAGTTCCGCTCGGGCATTGGCCGTGGTCGCGTTGCGCTTTGGCAACCTGATAGAATGCGCCTTTTTCCATTTACCGGAGAGGATGCGCCGCTTCATGCAACCCGAAGAAATTAAACAGCTGCTGCAAGATCGATTACCCGCTTGCGAAATCGAAGTAAACGGCGACGGTCGCCACTTTGCGATTCGCGTGATCGGCGAGGTGTTTGCAGGGCTCTCGCCGGTGAAAAAACAACAGTTGGTGTACGCAGCACTCAGCGAACAATTTGCCGATGGCAGCATCCACGCGGTCGATCAGTTGGTGACGTTAACGCCGGCTGAGTGGCAGCGGCGGCAAGGTCAATGAACAGTATTCAAGCGCTGGTACAGTCCAGTCATCCGGTAGGGGCACACATGGACAAATTGCTGATTCGCGGCGGCAACCCGCTGCGCGGCGAGATTCGCATCTCGGGGGCAAAAAACTCTGCGCTGCCGATTCTCGCGGCGACGTTGTTATCCGAGCAGCCGGTCACCGTACACAATCTGCCGCATTTGCACGACATCACCACGATGATTGCGTTGCTGCGCAGCATGGGCGTGGAATTAATTATCGACGAGAAGTTGAGCGTCGAAGTACACGCCAGCACCATCAGCGATTTCACCGCACCGTACGAACTCGTCAAAACCATGCGCGCCTCGATTCTAGTGTTAGGGCCGATGGTCGCGCGTTTCGGTCAGGCGCGGGTATCGTTTCCCGGCGGTTGCGCAATCGGTAGTCGGCCGGTCGATTTACATCTGCGTGGTCTCGAAGCGATGGGCGCGGAAATTTTTGTCGACGAAGGTTATATCAACGCGAAAGTGAATGGTCGACTGCACGGTGCGCATATTTTGCACGACACGGTCACCGTCGGCGGCACCGAAAATTTGTTGATGGCAGCGACGCTGGCCGATGGCCGCACGATTATCGAAAACGCCGCGCGCGAACCGGAGATTGTAGATCTCGCGCAATGTCTGATTAAAATGGGCGCGCGCATCGAAGGCCATGGCACCGAGCGCATCGTCATCGACGGCGTCGAGCGTTTGCATGGTTGCGAATACGCGGTGATGCCCGATCGTATCGAAACCGGCACTTATTTAGTGGCGGCTGCGGCCACCGGCGGTCGCGTGAAGTTGAAAGACACCTGTCCGCATACACTCGAGGCGGTAATCTTGAAGCTCGAAGAAGCCGGCGCGACAGTGACGTACGGCGACGATTGGATCGAGCTCGATATGGAAGGCCGACGGCCGCGCTCGGTGAATATCCACACCGCACCGTATCCAGGTTTCCCCACCGATATGCAGGCGCAATTTACTGCGCTAAATGCGATTGCCGAAGGCACTGGCGTGGTGACCGAAACGGTATTCGAAAATCGACTGATTCAAGTGCACGAAATGAATCGGATGGGCGCGAAAATTATCGTCGAAGGCAACACCGCGATTATTAAAGGCGTGGAAAATTTAAACGGTGCGCCGGTGATGGCCACCGATTTACGCGCCTCGGCGAGTTTGGTGATCGCGGGTATGGCGGCCAGCGGCGAGACGTTGATCGATCGCATTTATCATATCGATCGCGGTTACGAGCGCATCGAAGAAAAGCTGCAATCGCTGGGCGCGGATATTCGGCGCCTGTCGGATTAATTATGGATCAGTCGCTCGCCAACGCCACGCTTGCGCATGCCGGTCTCACGATCGCGCTGACCAAGGGGCGCATTTTAAAAGAGACGTTGCCGCTGTTAGCTGAGGCGGGCATCGCGCCGCTCGAAGATATTGCGACTAGCCGCAAATTAATTTTTCCGACTACACAAGCCGACGTGCGTTTAGTCGTGCTGCGTGGTTCGGACGTGCCGACGTATGTGCGTCACGGTGCGGCGGACATGGGTATCTCCGGCAAAGACGTGCTGCTCGAAAACGGTGGTGCGGATTTATACGAGCCGCTTGATCTCGGTATCGCACGCTGTCGCTTGATGACCGCCGGTTTGAAAGATCGCGCACTGCCACATGCGCGTATTCGCGTCGCCACCAAATTCGTCAATATCGCGAAACAGCATTTCGCCGGGCGTGGCATTCAAGCGGATATCATTAAATTGTACGGCGCGATGGAGCTGGCACCGTTGATGAATCTGGCCGATTTGATTGTCGATATTGTCGATACTGGCAATACGCTGCGCGCCAATGGCATGCAGCCGCTCGAATTAATCGCCGAAATCAGTTCGCGGTTAGTTGTGAATAAAGCCGCGATGAAATGCAAACACGCGCGCGTGCAAGCGGTGATCGAAAGTTTGCGCGTTGCAGTCGCGAAGCGTGCTGCGAGCGGAGGCTGAGCGAATGACCGAACCCGCGTTGGCCGTTCGCCGGTTACTCGCCAGCGATGCGAATTTCGAGCCGCAGTTGGCGAAACTGTTGGCGTGGGATTCGGTATCTGATCACGCAATACACGACACCGTCGTCGATATTTTGCACGCGGTGCGCACGCGCGGCGATATCGCAGTGCTCGAATATACGCAGCGCTTCGATCGCTTGCCGATCGGCGCTGCGACTGCACTCGAATTGCCGCAGCAGCGGTTGCAGCAGGCTTTAGCTAACATTTCGCCTGAGGCGCGCGCGGCGTTAGAGTTGGCCGCCGAACGTATCCGCAACTTCCACAACCGACAAAAACAAGAATCGTGGAGTTACCGCGAAGCCGACGGTACCGTGCTGGGGCAGCAGGTCACCGCGTTGCAGCGCGTCGGTATTTACGTGCCGGGCGGCAAGGCGTCGTATCCTTCATCGGTGCTGATGAATGCGCTGCCGGCGAAAGTTGCCGGTGTTGGCGAAATTATTATGGTGGTGCCGACACCGGGCGGCGAAAGCAGTGAATTAGTATTGGCGGCGGCGGCGCTGGCCGGTGTCGATCGCGTGTTTACCATCGGCGGCGCGCAGGCGATTGCGGCATTAGCGTACGGTACTGAAACGATACCGAAGGTCGATAAAATTGTCGGCCCCGGCAATATCTATGTCGCGACGGCCAAGCGGTTAGTATTCGGCGAAGTGGGCCTCGATATGGTGGCCGGCCCGTCGGAAATTTTAGTGATTTGCGATGGCCTCACCGATCCCGATTGGATCGCGATGGATTTATTTTCGCAGGCCGAACATGACGAAGATGCGCAATCGATTTTGCTGAGTCCGGACGCACAATTTCTCGATGCGGTGGCGACGAGCATGCAGAAATTATTGCCGACCATGGAGCGTCGCGAAATTATTTTGGCATCGCTGAATCGACGCGGTGCATTGATTCAAGTGCGAGATTTGGCCGAGGCGGTGGCGGTCAGCAATCGCATCGCGCCCGAGCATTTGGAATTATCGGTGGCCGATCCGGCGGCGTTACTGCCGTCGATTCAGCACGCCGGTGCCATTTTCATGGGGCGCCACACAGCGGAAGCGTTAGGCGATTATTGCGCCGGGCCGAATCATGTATTGCCGACGTCGGGCACCGCGCGTTTTTCATCGCCGCTCGGTGTCTACGATTTTCAAAAACGCAGTTCGTTGATTCATTGCTCGCCGCAGGGCGCGCGCACGCTCGGGCGCGTTGCCGCGGTGTTGGCGCGCGGTGAGGCGTTGACGGCGCATGCGCGCTCGGCAGAAATGCGCATCGACGCCGATAATTAGATGTCGCTAATTGCCAATGGATTTCGCGAAATGATTTTGGAGAACGCAGCGTGAGTAACGAACGCATCCGCGCCCGTATTCAGCAATGGGTGCGCCCCGAAATTCGCGTGCTCAATCCGTATCACGTGCCGCCCGCCATCGGCATGATTAAACTCGATGCGATGGAAAATCCGTATCGCTGGTCGGATGAAATGATCGCTGCGTGGTTGGAGAAATTGCGCGGCGCATCGATCAATCGCTATCCAGATCCGCAGGCGCCGTTAGTCAAAGACGGCTTGCGGCGCGAAATGGGCGTGCCGGCCGGGCAGGATATTTTGCTTGGCAATGGCTCCGACGAAATCATTCAAATGCTGGCACTGTTGGTGGCTGCGCGCGGGCGTTGCATTTTGGCGCCTGAGCCGGGCTTTGTGATGTATCGAATGATCGCGACGTTGACCGGTCTCGATTATGTCGGCGTGCCGCTCGACGAAAACTTTGATCTCGATTTGGAAGCAATGCTGGCAGCGGTTAAACAACATCAACCGGCATTAATTTTTCTCGCGCTGCCGAATAATCCGACCGGCAATGTGTTTGCCGTCGATCGCGTGCGCGCGGTGATCGAGGCCGCCGAAGGTTTGGTGGTACTCGACGAGGCGTACACCGCGTTCACCGATACCGATCATTTAAGTTTTGCGCAGGATTACGACAACGTGTTGATTATGCGCACGCTGTCGAAAGTGGGTTTGGCTGGTTTGCGGTTGGGTTTGTTGATCGGCGATACGGCATGGTTGACTGAAATAGAAAAAATTCGGTTGCCGTACAACATCAATGTACTCACGCAATTGAGCGCCGAATTTGCGCTCGAAAATTTTCAAGTGATTCGGCAGCAAACCGCAGCGATTCGCGCCGAGCGCGAGCGGTTGTTTTCGGAGCTGCGAAGTTTTACTGCGCTACAAGTGTGGCCGAGCGAGGCCAATTTTCTGTTGGTGCGCACGCCGGCCGGTCGCGCCCGCGAAATTTTCGAACAACTTAAGCAAGCCGGGATTTTGGTGAAATGTCTCGACGGTAGTCATCCGCAATTACAGGATTGTCTGCGACTGACGGTCGGCGAACCCGGCGACAGCGATTTATTGCTCGCGGCATTAAAAAATAGTCTTGCGATCGTTTGATATCTCAGAGCATTGCAATTAAATAATCGCTAGCCCGGTATTTCCGCCGCTGCGGGCCGCGTTCCGACTGTCATGTTTAAATTCAATTGCGTGCCGTTGCGCACCACGATCAGCGCGACTTTATCGCCCGGTCGCGTAGCGCCGAGCAGCGTGAGACCGGCGTGGCCGTCGCCCACCGCCTGACCATTGATTGCCAATAAAATATCGCCAGCGCGGAGCCCGGCGAGCGCGCCCGGCCCTTCGTTGTAAACGCTGGTGATCACGACACCGTTGCCGCCGCTGAGGTTGTTGGCGCTGGCGATCGTCGACGGCATGCGTTGCACTTCGATGCCGAGCCAGCCGCGCATCGTGTGGCCGTATTCGATTAAATCCTGCATCGTGCGCAGTGCGATATCGGCCGGCGTGGCGAGGCCGATGCCGCTGGAGCCGCCGGTCTGGGTGTAGATCGCGGTGTTGATTCCCAGCAATTTGCCGCTCGCATCGATTAGCGCGCCGCCCGAGTTGCCGGGATTAATCGCGGCGTCGGTTTGGATAAAGTCTTCGTAGGTTGCGAGCCGCAAACCGTAGCGGCCGGTTGCCGATACGATGCCTTGGCTGACCGACTGGCCGAAGCCGTACGGGTTGCCGATCGCCAACACCACATCGCCCACTCGCACCTTAGCGGTGTCGCTGATTTCAATCGGCTCTAAGTTGGGTAAATCGATTTTTAGCGCAGCCAGATCGGTTTCGGTATCGAAGCCGACCACGCGGGCCAGCGCTTCGCGACCATCGGCCAGCAGCACCAATATTTCGTCGGCGCCGTCGATGACATGGTGGTTAGTGAGCAAATAACCGTTGCGATCGATGATGACGCCCGAGCCGAGGCTGCGCTGGGTGCGCTCTTGCTGGTTGGTGTTGTTATGATTGTAAAAGTGTTGGTAGAGCGGATCGGTTTGCAGCGGGTTGTGCGGTGTCTGCAAGGTTTTGCGGGTGTAGATATTGACCACCGCCGGTGCGGCGCGACTCACCGCATCGGCGTAGGAGTACGGCGCACTATTCTGCGGAACGGCAACGGCCGCTTCGTGCGGCGGCTGCCAATAGGTGACAATTAATAGGCCTGCTAGAATGCCGCACACCGTTGGCCAGCCGAGAAAATGCAGCCATCTTTGCATGGTCGTACTCGTCGAAAATGATGGTCTCAAGACTAGCACGTCGTGCCATGTTCTGGCGGTAAAAAGCTCCTACGGTAAAAAGTTGGGCGTAAAAAATTAAGCTAAAAAATTAAGCTAAAAAATCGAGCTGTAAAAAAGGAGAATAGTGTGGCGACAACGCTCACCGAATTGGTCGCGGCTGCGGATCGATTATTGCGGCCCGAAAATTTTGCCGATTATTGTCCTAACGGTTTGCAAGTTGAGGGGCGCTCGCAGGTGCGCCGTATAGTTAGCGGGGTTACTGCGAGCTTGGCGTTGTTGGAAGCGGCCTTGGCCGCTAATGCCGATGCGATTCTGGTGCACCACGGTTATTTTTGGAAAAACGAAACGCCGCAAATCACCGGAATCAAGCGGCGGCGCTTGCGCTTGCTGCTCGAAAACGACATTAGTTTGTTGGTCTATCATCTGCCGCTCGATGCACATCCGCAGTGGGGCAATAACGCGCAGTTGGCAGCACAATTGGATATTGATGTGACCGGCGGTTTGCAACCCGGCGCGAATCCGATCGGCAATATTGGTCGGCTGGCGGAAGCGATGTCGCTGCAGAGTTTTGCGGATAAGGTGACGCGGCGTTTGGGGCGTGCGCCATTAGTTGTAGCCGGTGGCACACATCCGATTAATACGATCGGTTGGTGCACGGGCGGTGCGCAATCGTATATCGAGCAGGCGGCGGTGTTGGGCGCGGATGCGTTTTTGAGCGGTGAGGTATCGGAGCAAACCGTGCATTTAGCGCGCGAGTTGGGTCTGCATTTTATCGCGGCGGGCCATCACGCGACCGAGCGCTACGGCGTCGCAGCAGTTGGTCGTTATCTGGCAACCGAACTCGGCATCGAACATCAATTTATAGATATCGATAATCCGGCATAGTGCTGCGTTGGTGTTTAGTAAGTGCTGCGTTGGTGCTTAGTAAAAGCGCGGTGGCTCGGTCGATTGGCGCTGCGTTTTTTCTAAGCCGAAATCTTCGTCGAGCACGCCTTTATCGTACGGACTGGATTTGAGCGCGTAGTCGCGCGGCGCTTCGATAAAGGCTGGCGTTTGCTCCTCTAACACCGGCTCTTGTTCGGGTAGCGGGCGCAGCACTTTCACTGCGCCGGCATCGCAGAGCTCTACTGAGCCGTTTGCCAAATGGTTATGCACCTCGCGATAGCTATTGGCCAGCAGACCGAGCAGGTCTGCAGTTTTATTAAAGTGCGCGTTTACGTCGTAGCGATAATGCCGGTGCTGTTCTTGCAGTGCATGCAGCTGTTGTTCCAGTTCGCGATTGCGACGCGGTACTGGATGCAAATATTGATACACGAAGTAGCCGAGCGCGGCGCCGACTGCGGTGGCGACAAGGGCGATGATCCAAACTGCAGTAATGCTGTACACAACAACCTCCTGGCAAAGCTTCACAGATGATGAGCGCTTTCGATAAGTATACTGGCTAATTCGCAAAGTGTTCAGCGCTGCTCGGTGGAAATATTGTGCAGCGAAAATATTGCGAGGCCTGCGCGGGGCGCGGCGAAAATTGCCAAGCTCGTTGTGGCTCGGTAAAGTTGCGGCCTTTGCGCGCCGGGCACTGGTGTCGTCCACACCTGGCACGTCTGCTGCTAACTAAATTAATTAGCTTGCTGGTTTGCCTCTTACAGGTTTTGTTGTGACTCCGCTAGAACGTTATCACGCCGATCTACAAAAGCCGGGCTTCGAGCGCGATGCTGCACAGTTGCGCGCCGTTGAGCATTTGCAGGCGCTTTATGTTGCATTGGTGGCGGCCGATGCCGCTGCGCAAGCTCAGAGTGGATGGGCGCGCTGGTTCGATCGCTGGCGACAGCCAAAAAATCTGGCGCCGATTCGCGGCTTGTATTTTTGGGGTGGAGTGGGGCGCGGTAAAACCTATTTAATGGATACGTTCTACGACACGCTGCCGTTCCCGCGCAAGCTGCGGGCGCATTTTCATCGCTTTTTGCAGCGTGTGCATCGCGAATTAAAAGAGTTGAGCGGTGCAAAAAATCCGCTGCAATTAATCGCCGATCGCTTGGCGACGGAAACGCGCGTCATTTGTTTCGACGAGTTTTTTGTTTCCGATATCGCCGATGCGATGATTTTGGCGGGCTTGTTTCAGGCGTTGTTCGAGCGCGGCGTTTCGTTGGTCGCGACCTCGAATATCGAACCCGATGGTCTGTATAAAGACGGCTTGCAGCGCGCGCGGTTTTTGCCGGCGATTGCATTGCTAAAGCAGCACACGGTAGTGCTGAATGTCGATGGTGGCACCGATTATCGCTTGCGCGCACTCGAAAAAGCCGAGCTTTATCATTGCCCGCTCGATAGCGCGGCGAATGCCGGCTTGCTGCGCAGTTTTACCGCGTTGGCACCTGAAGCGGGTATCGAAAATCAGCAATTGGAGATCGAAGGGCGCACGATTCGCGCGCTGTGGGTGGCGGACGATGTGGTGTGGTTCGACTTTGTCGAGCTTTGCGATGGCCCGCGCAGCCAGAATGATTACATCGAGCTGGCGCGCGGTTATCATGCGGTGCTGATCGGCAATGTTCCGCAAATGGGCGGCGATCGTGAAGATCAGGCGCGCCGCTTTATCAATTTGGTCGACGAATTCTATGATCGCAACGTCAAGCTGGTGTTGGCGGCGGCGGTGCCGCTGGAGCAGTTGTATGCCGGCGGGCGTTTAAGTTTCGAGTTTGAGCGCACCAAAAGCCGGTTGTTGGAAATGCAGTCGCACGAGTATTTGGCGCGCGAACATTTACCCTAATTTATTTTTGACGTAAGTTGCACTTGAAAGGGGGTGGGTACTTCTGTAGTATTCGCGTCCTTGTTGGAACAGGCCGCTCCATTTTGTCGAGCTCGGCCCTTGAGGCGAAAAAATGAAAACCTTCAGTGCAAAACCTGATGCTGTGCAGCGCGACTGGTTCATCGTCGATGCGGCCGGCAAAACTTTGGGCCGTCTGGCCGCCGAAATCGCATTGCGGTTGCGCGGCAAGCACAAGCCTGAATACACCCCGCATGTTGACACGGGCGATTACATCGTCGTCGTCAATGCCGAGAAAATTCAGGTCACCGGCAAAAAAGCTAGCGACAAAATCTACTACAGCCACTCGGAGTTTCCGGGCGGTATCAAAGGCATTAGCTTTGAGAAGCTGATCGATAAGGCGCCGACCCGCGTTTTAGAAATCGCTGTGAAAGGCATGTTGCCGCACAACCCGCTCGGCCGCGCCATGTATAGAAAGCTTAAAGTGTATGCTGGCACCGAGCATCCGCACAGCGCGCAACAGCCGCAATCCCTGAATATTTAACGGAAACGATGACTATGTCTGCCTCGCAATACTATGGTACTGGCCGCCGCAAAACCGCCACCGCGCGGGTTTATTTGCAAGCGGGTAGCGGTAATATCGTGATCAACGATCGCACTATCGATCAATATTTTGGCCGCGAAGTCGCGCGCATGATCGTGCGTCAGCCGCTGGAAAAAGTCGATTTAGTGAATAAATTCGACGTGATGGTATCGGTGGTCGGCGGCGGCAGCTTCGGTCAAGCCGGCGCGATTCGGCACGGCATTACGCGTGCGTTGATGCAATACGACGAAACGTTGCGTCCGCCATTGCGTCAGGCTGGTTACGTGACTCGCGATGCGCGTGAAGTCGAGCGGAAAAAAGTCGGTCTGCGCAAAGCGCGCAAACGTCCACAGTACTCGAAGCGCTAGTACTCGCAATGCTGGGCGCTGTGCATGTCGCTGCGTGCGATGTGCGAGCGCTGCTGAAAACGTCCTCGGGCATATCCGCAGGGCGTTTTTTTATGGGCGCTTGTTGAGTTTGCATTTATAAAAAGCGTGTTGCGTTGTATCCACAAGCCGTACAATGAATGTGGGATTTCTAGGTTTTGTCCTTGTAACGTGTAGGTAATTTCTTTACCATTTCGCGCATTTATTTTTCCGCATAAGCAATTGATTTTTTTACTCTCGAGATCACTCTCGAGCCGCATTTCAGCAAGTTTGTAATGGGAGAGTTACGCCATGAGCAATGACGGCGTGAATACTGGCCGCCGACGCTTCCTTGCGGCCGCGACCACGGTAGTGGGTGCGGCGGGAGTCGTTGGAGTTGCAGTGCCGTTTGTAGGCTCTTGGAACCCAAGTGCCAAAGCAAAAGCGGCCGGTGCACCGGTTAAAGCCGATGTCGGCAAAATAGAACCCGGCCAAATGATCGTGGTCGAGTGGCGCGGCAAACCGGTATATATCGTGCGCCGCACCAAAGAAGCTTTAGCGTCGATTCCAAAGAACGATGCGGAGCTGAAAGATCCCAACTCGGAAAAATCTCTCCAACCCAAATATATCAAGGGCGAATTCCGCGCGATCAAAGACGAATACTTGGTATTGCTCGGCGTGTGTACGCATTTGGGCTGTGCGCCAAAATATTTTCCCGAAGTTGGCTCGGTGACTCACGATTGGCTCGGCGGTTTTTTCTGCCCGTGTCACGGTTCCAAATTCGACTTATCCGGTCGCGTGTTCAAGGGGGTTCCTGCGCCCACTAACTTGGAAGTGCCGGCGTATCGTTATCTGAGTGATTCGGTGATCGAAATCGGCGTAGACCAGGAGAAAGTTTGATGGCCAATATGCTTGTCGGTTTAAGAGATTGGGTGGATGAGCGTCTGCCGATCGTGCGCGCGTGGAATACCCATATGGGGCAGTACTACGCGCCGAAAAATTTTAACTTTTGGTATTTCTTCGGCGTATTGTCGTTGCTGGTGTTGGTCAATCAATTGCTGACCGGTATTTGGCTGACGATGAGTTTTACGCCAAGCTCCGAAGGTGCGTTTGCGTCGGTCGAATACATCATGCGCGATGTCGATTACGGTTGGATCATTCGCTACATGCACTCGACTGGCGCCTCGGCGTTTTTCGCGGTCGTGTATCTGCATATGTTTCGCGGCTTGCTATACGGCTCTTACAAAAAGCCGCGCGAATTGGTGTGGATTTTCGGCATGCTGATTTATTTGGCGCTGATGGCCGAAGGCTTCCTCGGTTATGTATTGCCGTGGGGGCAGATGTCGTACTGGGGAGCACAGGTGATCGTGTCGTTGTTCGGTGCGATTCCAGTGGTCGGCGATGCATTGGTGCAATGGGTGCGCGGCGATTATCTAATCTCCGGCATCACCTTGAACCGTTTCTTTGCGCTGCACGTTGTCGCGATACCGATTATTTTGTTGGCGTTGGTGCTGCTGCACATTCTCGCGCTACACGAAGTCGGCTCGAATAATCCTGACGGCGTTGAAATCAAGAAAAATAAGGACGCCAACGGTATTCCGAAAGACGGTATCGCGTTCCACCCGTATTACACCGTGCACGATTTGCAAGCGATCGCCGTGTTTCTGTTCGTGTTCTGCACGATTCTGTTTTTCTTTCCGGAGATGGGCGGATACTTTCTCGAGCACGCGAATTTCGAACAGGCTAACGGTTTGAAAACGCCTGCGCACATCGCACCGGTTTGGTACTACACACCGTTTTACGCGATGTTGCGTGCGACCACGATCGAGTGGTTCGGCGGTTCGTCGAAACTGTGGGGCTTTATCGTCATGGCGGGCGCGATTGCGATTATGTTCGTGCTGCCGTGGCTTGATCGCAGCCCGGTGAAATCGTGGCGGTATAAAGGTACGCCGACCAAAGTCGCATTGCTCTCTTTTGCGGTCGTATTTGTGGTGCTCGGCTATTTGGGTGCAATGCCGTTAGAGTTGCAATTGTTCGGCATTCGCGAAGGGGAATGGGCGCCGTATTTTGCAGCAAAAGCGTGGGCGCAATGGATGACGATCGCATATTTTGCATTCTTCCTGCTGATGCCGATTTATACCTCCATCGAAAAAACCAAGCCGGTTCCAGAACGGGTGACGATGCAATGAAAAAACAATTACTCGCTGTCGTTTTTGCGTTGGTACCGCTGCTGGCCGTTGCTTCGGAAGAAGGCGGTTGGCCGATCGATCACGTGAAAATGGATCCGACCGACAAGGCGTCGCTGCAGCAGGGCGCGCAATTGTTTATGAACTATTGCATGGGTTGCCACTCGCTACAATACGAGCGCTACAACCGTCTCGTGACCGGTTTGGGTATTCCCGAAGATCTGGTCATGCAAAGTTTGAAATTTGATGGCAGCGCTAAAATCGGCGATTTGATGGTGAATTCGATGCCGACCAAGCAGGCTAAAGAGTGGTTTGGTGCGCCGCCGCCGGATTTAACGTTGGTGACGCGCGCGCGCGGTGCCGACTGGGTGTACACGTATTTGCGCACGTTCTATCACGATCCGGCGCGGCCGTGGGGCGTCAACAATAAAGTGTTTCCCGATGTCGGCATGCCGCACATGCTGCTTGGATTGCAGGGTATGCAGGAATGCGCACCGGGGCCGGAGTTGGCAGAGAACGGTGGCATTCTGCGCGATCCTATGACCCGCAAGGAAGTATTGTTCGGCGAGGATGGCAAAGCGCTGCATCCGTGCGGTCGTCTAAAGGTGACCGAGCCGGGTACGTTGACGCCGGAGGAATACGATCAGGCGATGTACAACTTGGTCAACTTCCTCAATTACATGGCCGAGCCGATGCAGGAAACGCGTCGTCGCACCGGTATCTACGTTTTGTTTTTCATCGCAATATTTTTCGTCTTTGCTTGGCTGCTTAATCGCGAGTATTGGAAAGACGTACACTGACCGGCATCGTTCGCGGCATTAGCAGTTCAATAGTCAGTTAGCATTAATCAGAGTCGTAGCGCGGGAATGCCTTTGGGTGCTCCCGCTGTTGCATTTGCAAGGCGCATATTTTAAGCGCCTGCTTCGTGTGAGTTTCCGGGAGGATGATCATGGGTGTAGTTGCCAGACGGTCTTCCATGGCTTTTTTTTCTGGCGTGGCCTGCCATTACAGTCATCGTGTGCGCATTGTGCTCGCCGAAAAAGGTGTGCCGATGGAGTTGATTCATGTCGACGAGCAGCACAGTCCGCAGGAACTCGCCGATCTCAATCCCTACAATAGCGCGCCGACGTTAGCGGATCGCGATCTCACACTCTATGAATCGAAAATTATCATGGAGTATTTGGACGAGCGTTTTCCGCATCCGCCGTTGCTGCCAGTGTATCCGGTGGCGCGCGCCGAGAGTCGGCAATTGCTGTATCGCATCGAGCGCGATTGGTGTCCGGCCGTCGATACCTTATCGAATGGTGCCGCAGCTAAAGTCGCTGAACCGTTGCGCCGCAATTTACGCGATAGTTTTTTGGGGATTGCGCCGATTTTTATCGAAAAACCTTTTTTTATGAGCGAAGAGTTTTCGCTGGTTGATTGTTGTATGGCGCCGATTCTGTGGCGCTTGCCCTTTCTGGGCATCGAGCTGCCGGATACCAAGCAATCGCGGCCGCTACTGAGTTACATGGAGCGGTTGTTTGCGCGTGCCTCGTTTAAAGCCAGTTTAACGGCACATGAGCGCGATATGGTTAACGCGCGCGCTGCCTGATTTCAAATTGCATCGATGACTATGAACTCCAGCCGCCCCTATTTACTGCGCGCCTTATACGAATGGATCGTCGATAACGGTTGCACGCCGTACGTGGTAATCAACGCGCTGCGCGAGGATGTACAAATACCGCGCGCTTACGTCAAAGACGGCCAAATCGTGTTGAATATTTCGCCGAGCGCAGTGGTCGGCTTGAAATTAGAAAACGATGGCTTGATGTTTAACGCGCGCTTTACCGGTGTACCGATGGAAGTGTATGCACCGATCGCCGCCGTGTTAGGAATTTACGCGCGCGAAAATGGCCAGGGTATGATTTTCGAAGTCGAGGAGGGGCCCACCGATCAACCGCCGAGCGGCGGCGCACGTGCGCCGATTCCTAGTCCCGCCGAAAAACCGAAACGTCCCGGATTGAAAGTAGTTAAATAAAAAATCGGCAATCATCGCGCGCAACGTAATCGTTAAGTTTTCAGCCGTCGACGTATTCGAACAGCAACACCACTTTTTGCACGCCGGCGGTTTCCTGCGCAACACCCGATGCAATTGTCGCTTCGGCGTGCGTGACTAAGCCCAATAAAAACACCACGCCGTTTTCGGTGACGACGCGGACCCGGCTATCTTTGATATTTTTCGCTGCGAGCAATTTGCTTTTGATTTTGGTGGTGATCAATGCATCGCTCGAACCGGCAGCAAAGCCGGCGTTGGCACCGACCACCAATTCGTTGCGCACCACGCGCACATTTTTAACCGCAGCGGCAACTTGTGCCGCGCGCGTGCGCAATTCGGAATTCGGAACTTGGCCGGCCAGTAGCACCACGCCGTTGTAGCTAACGACGACGACATGCGCGCTATCCAGCGCCGAATCAGTTTTACGAATATTCACCGTCGCCGTGGTTTCGATCGTTTGATCGTCGATCGCGGCACCGAAGCTGCGCGACCCCGGATCGCTCTCAAGCGGCTTGTCGGTAGTTTCGGAAATAACGCTGGTGCAGCCACTGATGCCGATTGCGGTTGCTAAAAGAGCAATGTTTAAACATTGTTGTAAATGAACTCCGCGTTGTGCTGATTTGGATTCGCGCTGCACGGATAAATCAATTTTCACATTCCACTTCGCTGTCGGCACATTACACCTCGTTGCCAAATAGTTGTAGCTCGATAAGTTCGCATAAATTGTGCACTGCTAATAAAGCGATTTCCATAAAGCATGCGCGCTGGCTGGCGCCGATGCGCAGTTCGCAATCGTCCGGCGATAGTAACGCGCGAATATCGCCATCGTCGTCGCGACAGATAACCACCACAGGAATATTGCGATCGTGAGCCGATTGAATGGTTTGTAGCGCGGCGCCACTGCCAGTCTCGTGACTGATTAAGACGAGTATATCCTGCGCTGTTGCCAGCGTACGAATTTGCTTGGCGAAGATTTCGCTAAACGATGAATCGGTAGTGATTGCGGTCAGCAGCGCGGCGTCGCTACTCAAGGCGATCGCGGGCAGGCCGGGCCGTTCGCGCTGTGAGCGATTGAGTAATAAACTGGCAAGGTGTTGGCTCAAAAGTCCTGAGCTACCTTCGCCGCAGCAAAAAATTTTGCCGTCGTTCAATAGCGCCTGCACCAGCAGCTCGCTCGCCGCAGCGATGGCAGGGCTCAGCGTTTCGATCGCCTGCATCGTGCTGTCGATGTGGCGGTGAAAATTATCGACCACGTGTTCGGTTAAATCCATAGCTATTCTCGCTGCTGCGATTGCAGTTAATTGTGTATTCGTTGTGTGGTTTTTTAAAGCCGAGTTATTCACCGCTGAAGGCATCGCGCAGCCATTGCCATTCAATGTCGTCGGTCGCTTTGCTGCCGCCGAGCACGTCAAATCGGCACGCGTAATTGCGCCACTGCGGATGTGCGGCGATAAACCACTGCGCGGCGCGCACGACGCGTTGCTGTTTGCTGCGCGTAACCGATTCCACCGCGCTGCCGAAGTAATCGTGTTGTCGATAGCGCACTTCGATAAATACTAATTGCGCGCCATCGCGCATAATCAAATCGATTTCGCCCGCTTTGCAGCGAAAGTTTTTTGCCACATAAAGTAGCCCTTGCTGACTCAGCCAACGCTCCGCCGCGGCTTCCACCGCTGCGCCACGGGTCTGACTAAAGCTATTCACCACTTTCCGGCGTGCTCGGTAGCGCAGCGTCTGGCGGAGCAGTACTGGTCTGTACAGTATCGGCATGTGCATCGTGCGCCAGTGTTGTCGCCGCTTCTAAATTGCCGCCGCGCAGCACCGCGAGCAGCGACGTGCGCTGAATAATGTTTTCGCTGGTCATGGTCAGTTGGCCGGTCTGCCCGTACATCGGGTTGCTGCTGAGGCTGTCGCGCGCGATCAGTCGCGGGATTAAATTAAAACTATCGATGCCCATCGCGTACAGTCGCAAATAATTTTTACTCTGCGGCTGCGCATTGATAATTTCCTGCTTCAGCAGCGACGTCTGCAGAATAAACGGCATTTCGGTAAAACGTATTTTATCGAGATCGCGATCGAGACTCGGAATTGGATAACCGCTATAAATACGCGATGTCGAATACACGGTGAGATCGCCCGCGTAATAGAAATCGAGCAATGGTTTTATCACGCGCGCCTGTGCGGGTTTGGCCAAAATAAACACCATGTCGATATCCTGGCGTCGATGCGGCGTAAATTCGATGTTGCGGTTAATAATGCTTTCCAGCTCTTTGGCGCGCGCTTCGCTGCGCGGAATATTCAGCGCGGTGCGAATCGCTTGCGACATATTTTGCTGATCGCGATATTCGGCGACTGCGCTAACGGTGCCGCCTTGTTGCTGCCAGCGCTGCTCGAACAGTTGTAATTCGCGCGAGCGTGTCTCGTCTTCCGGGACGATGATCAGTGCCGAACGGTGTTTTTCGAGCGCGGCAATGTCAGCGATTTGTGCGGTTTCATCCTCGGCGGCAAGGCCAAATTGATACAGGTTTGGTGTTGCCTGGCTACCGCTGTCGGTGCGGTTCAGCGCCAGCGTTGGCACTGCGAGCGGTTGTTGATGGAGTTGCGCGACGTGTTGTTTTTCGAGCGGGCCGACGACGGCGTTGGCGCCATCGCTAAGCGCCTGCTGATAGAGTTGTGCAATATTCGCATTGCCTTCGGTATCGTAAAACTTTACCAGCGGTGGATTGCCGCCATGTTGCTGGCTGTCGTACCAGGCGGCCATAAAGCCATCGCGCAACGCGCTGCCAAATGCCGCAAGTTTGCCGCTAAGCGGCAACAGCAATGCAATTTGTTTGGGTTGTGGTAACTGCGCAGCGGCTGTGAAATTGGTTCGCGCCTGAGGTGTGTCGTTAGGTAGCGGAGGGGTGGCAGGCGGTGCGGACGCTGGCCGCGAGCGATCCGATTGTTGCGGTGTCGCATTGCGGGCGGCTATTGCGAGATCCAGCCAGCCGCGCATTTGCTCGTTGTTTGGTTTGCTGCGTAACTGCTCCAGTTCAGTGGCAGAAATTGCCGATAGCGCGCGCTGAATATTTTTATGGTTTTGCTCGCGCTCTTGGCCGCTTAGTAGCGGATCGATAAATACCAGCTCCTGCGCACTGGCAAAATAATTGTGTGTTTCGGTCTGTGCCTGCGCGCGCAGTAAGCTCACGTCAATTTGCGCGCGCGATGACAGCAGCGCCAGGTCTTGCGTTAGCTGTTTATCTTGTAGCGTGGTTAATGCCTGTGCAGGTTGGCCGCGTTTTAATTGCAGGCGCGCGAGCAATACTTTGTTACGCACGCGTTCGTTGCTGGTGAGTTTTAGCGAGTTGAGTTCTTGTAAAATCGTCGCGGTTTGATCGGGATTGTTTTGCGTCAGCGATAGCGCGGCGGCATCAAGTAGATATGGCGCGCGCGCTTCGAGCGCGCTGCTGTGCGCGGTATCGAGCAATTGCTTAATCGAGGCGCTTTTGCCGGTCGATGCAGCGGGTGCCTTCGTGGTCGGTGCCTCGCTGGCGCAGCCGAGAAGTAGGGTGGCGAGTAGCAGACCGCAGCAGCGCCACGCGTTATGATGACGCAGTTGAGTGGAGGCTTGCGCGCCATCAACTTTATTGCGTTGCACCGTATGCGTTTTTGTCAGCGGCGACCACGTTACATTGATTTTCACGGAGTTAACCCTTGGTAAGCGACGCCATTTTATATGTGGTAGCGACGCCGATCGGCAATTTGAGCGATATGGTACCGCGCGCAGTGAATATCCTCCAATCGGTCGATCTGATCGCTGCCGAGGATACGCGTCACAGTCGGCGTTTGCTCGATCATTTTGATATTCGCACGCGCTGCGTCGCTTATCACGATCACAGCAGTCCGGCCGAATTAAGCGCGTTGCTAGAGAGCTTGCGCGCTGGCCGCAGCATCGCATTGATTTCCGATGCTGGCACGCCGCTGGTTTCCGATCCCGGTTATCGGTTGGTCGATGCAGCGTTGAGTGCTGGTATTAAGGTGGTGCCAATTCCGGGGCCTTGTGCAGTTATTGCGGCGCTTAGCGCGGCGGGGTTGCCGACCGATCGGTTTGTGTTCGAGGGGTTTCTGCCGGCGAAAATGCAAGCCCGTCGTCAGCGTTTGGAGTTGTTGCTGCGCGAACCGCGCACGCTGGTATTTTACGAGGCGCCGCATCGTCTGCTCGAAACATTGAGCGATATGGCGGCGGTGTTTGGCGCGACGCGCGTTGCAGTGTTGGCGCGCGAACTAACGAAATTGCACGAAACGATTTATCGCGCACCGCTCGGCGAGTTGCTGACTTGGGCCACCGACACTAATCAAAGTCGCGGCGAATGCGTGTTGTTGCTGCAAGGCGATACCATATTGGCCGCGATGGATGCTAACAGCGAGCGGGTGTTGCGACTATTGTTGGAGGAATTACCGCTCAAGCAAGCCGCCGCGTTGGCGGCCAAAATTACCGATCAAAAGAAGAACGATTTGTACCAGCTGGCATTATCGTGGCAGAAGCCGACATGATCGGCTTGAGTTACGTGGCTTAAACCGTTAGTCTGCGCCCCGAGTCGGCTGGACAGTCGCTGTGTCGTGCACTCGTCGGAACGCTTAGCGTCCGTTGGGTCGCGGTGTAGAGGAAAGTCCGGGCTCCATAGGGCAGAGCGCCAGGTAACGCCTGGGGGGTGTGAGCCCACGGAAAGTGCAACAGAAAGTAAACCGCCTAAGCAGCGCTTGCGCTGACGGTAAGGGTGAAACGGTGCGGTAAGAGCGCACCGCGCGGCTGGCAACAGTCCGCGGCATGGCAAACCCCGCTCGGAGCAAGGCCAAATAGGAATCCATTGCCGTGGCCCACGGTGGATTCGGGTAGGCCGCTTGAGGCTTGCGGTGACGCAAGTCCCAGATGAATGACTGTTCTCGACAGAACCCGGCTTATAGGCCGACTCACTTTTTTCCCACTTGTAGTTTTGCTCGTAAATTTCTGGTTGTAACCCCGCAAAAATTGGCGATTCGCCCTCCAACTTAATGTTCAACATTAGGTTGTTTTTCTATTGCTTTGTTTCTGTTGGTTTTGGGCTGTTGGCGGCCAATTCTTTGTCGGCAGAAGCCGACAAGATCGCGCACGTTTGCAGAATATTCCCTATTAATAGCGCCGTAACAGGCTTGACAAGTTTCTTGCACACTACCTATAGTGCGTCCAGGTGGGAGGAAGTGGTTTTAAGTGGATTTTTGTGGTTTAAACGGTAAGTTGAGTAGGCATTATGTACCTCGGTAATCACGCCATTGCGATGGACGCCAAGGGTCGGCTGGCAATTCCGGCGCGTGTACGCGACGAATTGACGGCTAACTGTGGCGGTCAATTGGTGGTTACCGCGCATCACGAAGAACCTTGTCTACTGGTTTACCCCGAGCCGCAGTGGCAACAATTGTTGCCGCAAATCGAAGCACTACCCAATATCAACAAACGTGCGCGGCAGATTCAGCGCGCCTTGCTGGGCTATGCAACACACGTCGAAATGGATGGCAACGGCCGCATTTTATTGTCGCCGACGCTGCGCAACTATGCCGGCTTAGAGAAAGAATTGATGCTGGTCGGCCAGGGGCGAAAGTTAGAGATTTGGAACGAGGCGCGCTGGTATAGCTGGATGGACGAGGCGCGCGAAGCAGGCGAGTTGCCGCAAGAGGCGCTGGCGCTAAACATTTAATGGCCCCTCAACAGCTAGGTGACGGCATGGCCATCGAGCATCAAACCGTGCTGCTGGAAGAGGCAGTGGCCGCGCTGGTGACCGACCCCAACGGCATTTACGTGGATGGCACCTTTGGGCGCGGCGGCCATAGCCGGTTGTTGTTGCAGCGTTTGAGCAGCGCTGCGCGCGTGATCGGGATCGATAAGGATCCGCAGGCGGTCGCAGCAGGGTTGCAGTTGGCTGTCGAGGAGCAGCGCTTTGCGATGATGCAGGGCTCGTTCGCTGAGCTACCGCGGCTATTGATCGAGCTCGGCATCGCCGGGCCAGTCACCGGCATATTGCTCGATTTGGGCGTGTCCTCGCCGCAACTCGATCAAGCTGAGCGCGGATTCAGCTTTTCGAAGGATGGCTTTCTGGATATGCGCATGAACCCGGCGACCGGACAACCGGCTGCCGAATGGTTGGCGCAGGCGGATGAGCAGGATATCGCGATGGTGTTGAAGACCTTCGGCGAAGAGCGTTTCGCGAAGCGCATTGCCCGCGCGATCGTCGCGGCGCGCGCCGAGCAGCCGATCGATAGCACGCTGCGATTGGCGAAAATCGTCGCCGACGCCAACCCTGCTTGGGAGAAGGGCAAAAATCCAGCGACCCGCTCGTTTCAGGCGATTCGCATTTATATCAACGATGAGCTGGGCGATTTAACCCGCTTTCTTGAGCGGGCGTTGGATTTGCTGGCGGTTGGCGGGCATCTGGTGGTGATTAGTTTTCATTCGCTCGAGGATCGCTTGGTAAAGCGGTTTATCAAGCAACAGGTGCGGGGCGACACGGTGCCATCCTACATCCCGCTGACGGCAGAAATGAGCAAGCCGCGCATTCGCTCGATCGGTCGGGCGATGCAGTCAGGTCCGGAAGAGGTGGCAGCCAATCCGCGTGCACGCAGCGCCGTGTTGCGGGTGGCGGAGAAGTTGGCGTAGGCCGGTAATCAGTTTTTAGCTATCAGCTTTTAACTACAGAACACCCCATAACTACAGGGCGCGAACCCGGTAACCCTTTAGGTAGCTTGCATGCAGACGACGAAGGCATTGACACAGCGGTTCTTGCGCCCCGGGCAGGTGCTGGTGACGCTGCTGCTTTTGTTGTTGGTCGCGATCAGTGCATTGGCGGTGATCGATTGTACGCATCGCAGTCGCGAGTTATTCAATGAATGGCAACAATTACAGCGCCGGGAATGGGCTTTGGAAGAGGACTGGGAGCGGCTGTTGTTGGAACAAAGCACTTGGGCTGCGCACGAGCGCGTTAGTCAAATCGCCGAAAGCAAGCTCGATATGACGCTGCCCGATCCGGTCGCGATCAAAGTGGTGAGCCCGTGAGCGAGCAAGCGATGGCCGCATTACCGCGCTGGCGTTTGCCGGCGGTATTGGTGGTGCTAGGCATCCTGTTGTCGTTGGTGACTTGGCGACTATTGTCGCTACAGGTGCTGAGTACCGCGCGGGGCTATGAGTTTCTGCAAGAGCAGGGCGATGCGCGTGCGATTCGCACCGAAATAATTCCGGCGCACCGCGGCCAAATCGTCGATCGCAATGGCGAGCCGCTGGCAATTAGCACGCCGGTGGTATCGATTTGGGCCAACCCCAGCGAAGCTAAAGCGGCGCGTCAGCGCTGGCCCGAATTGGCGCGCAAGATGGGGCTCGATCAAGCCGGCCTGGAAGAAAAATTGTCGTATCAGGGCAAGCACTTCGTCTATCTGCGTAGGCATCTGCCGCCACCCGAGGCGAGCGCGGTGATGGCGCTGAAGTTGCCTGGTATTTATGCGCAGCGCGAATATCGGCGCTTTTATCCGGCCGGTGAAGTGACGGCGCATGTATTGGGTTTCACTGATGTCGACGATCATGGCCAAGAAGGTTTGGAGCTGGCCTACGATCAATATCTTTCCGGCACGCCCGGCAGTAAACGCGTCTTGAAAGAACTCGGCGGCAAAATCATTCGCGAGATCGATGCTGGTCAGCCTGCTAAGCCGGGTCAGGATTTAACGCTCAGCATCGATTTGCGGCTGCAATATTTAGCCTACCGCGAACTGCGCAATACGCTACAGGATATGGGCGCTAGCGCCGGTTCGGTGGTGATGCTCGATAGCCAAACCGGCGAAGTGTTGGCGATGGCGAATCAGCCGTCGTTCAATCCGAATAGTCGCAGTCGCGCCAATACCGCAGGGTTGCGTAATCGCGCGATGCTCGACCTGATCGAGCCCGGCTCGACGATGAAGCCACTGACGATGGTGGCGGCATTGGAGAGCGGTAAATACACGCCGCAAACATTGGTCGATGCGGGGCCGGGTTATTTGTCGGTCGATGGCAAAGTGCTGAAAGATCCGGTTAATTTTGGCGTTATCGATCTGACCAAAATCATCACCAAATCGAGTCAAATCGGTATGACGCGCGTCGCGTTGACGCTGGACGAAAAAAAGGTCGTCAATGTATTTCAGCGTTTTGGTTTGGGCAGCGGTGCCGATACCGGTTTCCCCGGCGAGCAGCACGGCATGTTGCCGACGCGCCATCGCTGGTCCGATATCGAGCGCGCTAACTTTGCGTTTGGCTATGGTCTGCAAGTGACGCCGCTGCAATTGGCGCGCGCCTATAGCGTATTTGCGACCGGCGGTCGATTGATGCCTGTCAGCTTATTGAAGCGTAATGACGCTGCGCCGAGCGGCGAGCAAGTGGTGGCGACCGGTGTGGCGCGACAAATTGTCGACATGATGAAAACGGTGATCGAGCCCGGCGGCACCGGCACGCGCGCCAAGATCCCCGCGTATTCGGTGGCCGGCAAAACAGGCACCGTGCATATGGTCGGTGCGCACGGCTACGAGGATCGCTACCATTCGTTGTTCGTCGGCTTGGCACCGACTTCAGCGCCGCGCATCGTTACAGTCGTCGTGGTCGACGATGCGAGTCTAGGCAAATATCACGGTGGCGATGTCGCTGCACCGGTATTCGCCAAAGTCGTTGGCGGTGCGATGCGGCTGCTGAGTGTGGCGCCCGATGCGGTGCCGCAAGTCGTCGCCAAAGGTGCTGCGGCGTCGGCCGACGGCAAGGGGCCCGTGTAATGATGGCCGCCTTAAAGTTGGATACCGCGAAAACCCTCGGCGATTTAATTCCGCGTTGTGCACCGCGCTTCGCTGCACTACCGGTTGCGGGGCTCGCATTTGATAGCCGCACCGTGCAGCGCGGCGAAGTATTTCTCGCGTATCCGGGCGAAGGTAACGACGGCCGCAATTATATCGATCGTGCTATTGCTGTCGGCGCGGTGGCGATCATCGCCGAGCGCGGTGTCGATGCGGCAACGGTGTCGGTGCCATTGATCGAAGTCGATGGACTGCGCGCGGAAGTCGGTCGCATCGCCGCACGTTTTTACGATGAGCCGAGTGCTGCGCTGAGCGTTATCGGCATCACCGGCACCAACGGTAAAACCAGTTGCGCGCAATTGCTTGGGCAAGCGTTGCGTTTAATCGGCCAACGCTGCGGCGTCATCGGTACGCTGGGCAGCAGCATCGATGGCAGCGTTGTCAGCGGTAGTTTAACCACGCCCGATCCGATCGCATTGCAGCAGCAATTTGCGCAGTGGCGAGAGCAGCGCATCGGCAATGTCGCGATGGAGGTTTCCTCGCACGGGCTCGCGCAGGGGCGTATCAACGGCGTGCATTTCCGCGGCGCGGTGTTTACCAATTTAACGCGCGATCATCTCGATTTTCACGGCAGCATGGAAAATTACGGCGCGGCGAAAGCGGCGTTGTTCGATGTCGACGGGCTCGAATTTGCGGTGCTGAATAGTGACGACGAATTTGGTGCGGCGCTCGCTAAAAAATTACAAATGCGTTTACCGAATACGCTTACCTACGGTTTTACCAAAAGCGCGCAGATTACCGTGCGCAGCGCAACCTATCGCGCTGCTGGCGTCACCGCGCAGGTCGTAACGCCGTGGGGCGAATTGACGGCGCGTAGTCAATTGCTCGGCGATTTTAATTTATCCAATTTACTCGCGGTGATCGCGGTGCTTGGTCAATTAGGGATCGACGTGCAAACGATCGAGACTATCGTGCCGCAATTGCAGCCGATCGCTGGTCGCATGGAGCGCGTGCCGACCACTGCGGATATCGAAGTGATCGTCGATTATGCGCACACGCCAGATGCATTGGCGCACGCGTTGAGCGCGTTGCGTCGCCACTGTCGCGGTCAGTTGTGGTGTGTGTTTGGTTGCGGCGGCGATCGCGATAAAGGCAAGCGGCCGCAGATGGGTGCAGTGGCGGAGCGCTTAGCGGATCGCGTGGTATTGACCAGCGATAATCCACGCAGCGAACGCGCGGAAACCATCATCGCCGATATTCAGGCGGGCACCGACAGCGACGTGGTGATCGAAGCGGATCGCGAGCGCGCGATCGATTTCGCGATCGCCAACGCGCAGTCCGACGATATCGTTCTGCTGGCCGGCAAAGGCCACGAAAATTATCAACTGATTGGCGAGCGCGCGCGGCCGTTTAGCGATATCGCAGTCGCGGTGGCGGCGCTGGCGATGAGGGGGCGCGCATGATGGGTGCATTAGCATTGCGCGATATCGCCAGCGAGTTAGATGCAGCGTATCGCGGCGCAGACATCGCCATCGAAGGCGTTGCCACCGACAGTCGAAAAATTAATTCCGGCGATTTATATATCGCGTTGCGCGGCGAGCGTTTCGATGGCCACGCGTTCGTCGATGAGGTGGCAGCAAAAGGTGCAGCCGCAGCAGTCGTCGATCATGCGGTAAGTGATGCAACACAATTGCCGCAACTGAAGGTCGCCGATACGCGCGCGGCGCTTGGTTTGATTGCGCGGATGAATCGCCGCAGTTTTTCTAAACCGTTGCTCGCAATCACTGGCAGCGCTGGCAAAACAACGTGCAAAGAAATGTTGGCGGCGATTTTGGCGCAGCGTGGCGCGGTGTTGGCAACGCGCGGTAATTTGAATAACGAAATCGGCGTGCCATTGACGCTGTTGAATATCGCGCCGCAGCACGACTTCGCGGTGATCGAAATGGGCGCGGCGCGCGTCGGCGATATCGCGTATCTGTGTCGATTCGCCGAGCCCGATGTTGCAGTGGTCACCGCCGCATTGCCTGCTCATCTCGAAGGTTTCGGCGATGTTGATACCGTTGCCAGCACCAAAGGCGAAATTTTTTCTGGATTACGCGCGAACGGTGTCGCGATAATCGACGCCGATAACAAATACTTTGCATTGTGGCGGCGCTTGGCCGGCGCGCGTCGCATCGTAACGTTTGGTTTTGGTGAACACGCTGACGTGAGTGCGCGTGCAGTTGCGCGCAATGCAACCGGCGTGCAATTCGAATTGCACGCTGCGGCGGGCAACATCAATATCGAATTACCGCTGCTCGGTTCACACAATGTGCGCAATGCTTTGGCTGCCGCTGCGGCGGCGTTGACGGTCGGTGTCACGCTCGAAAATATTCGCGCCGGTTTGGCGCAAGTTAAACCGATGTCGGGCCGTTTGCAGCCGCGCCGTGATCGCGCCGACAATATCGTTATCGATGACAGTTACAACGCGAATCCCGGTGCAGTGCGTGCGGCTATCGATGTGTTGGCCGAGTACGCTGGTACGCGCCGTTTGATTCTGGGCAATATGGCGGAACTCGGTGCGCAAGCGCAGGCATTGCACTGCGAAGTCGCGCGTTACGCAGCCGAACGTGGCATCGAGCAATGTTGGTTTATCGGCCCGTATGCCACGCTACAGGCAACCGAATACACGCGCCATAACTCATCCGTTAGCGCGCAGGTATTTGCCGATAATCGCGCGGTGATCGCGGCGTACCTACAACAGTCAGTCGCGTGCGAGCAGCAGCTGGTCGATGCAACGTTGATCAAAGGTTCGCGCAGCGCTGGCATGGAAGAAATCGTTGCGGCGATTTGTGCTGATGCGATCAACGGCGGAGGGCGCTGATTATGTTGTATGCACTCACCGGTTATCTGTCGCAATTTATTAATGGCTTCGCGGTGTTTCAATATCTAACGCTGCGCGGCATTCTCGGCGTGTTAACCGCGTTGGCGATTGCGCTACTGGTTGGCCCGGCGGTGATTCGGCATTTGGTCGATCGACAAATCAGCCAGCATGTACGCAACGATGGTCCGCAATCGCACCTGAGTAAAAAAGGTACGCCGACGATGGGCGGCGTATTGATTTTATTGGCGATCGTCGTCAGCACATTGTTGTGGGCGGATTTACGCAATCCGTACATTTGGGTGGTGCTGGCGGTGACGTTGATTTTCGGTGCGGTCGGGTGGGTCGACGACTATCGCAAAGTGATCGAAAAAAATTCGCGTGGCCTGCCAGCGCGTTGGAAATATTTATGGCAGTCGATCGGCGGTTTCGGTGCAGCGTTCTTTCTATATTGGCACGCGAACTCGGCGGTCGATACGCAATTGTACATTCCGTTTTTTAAAAATATTGTCGTGCCGCTCGGGCCATTTTTTATTTTGCTGGCGTACTTCGTCATTGTCGGCAGCAGCAATGCGGTGAATTTAACCGATGGTTTGGATGGCTTGGCGATTATGCCGACGGTGATGGTCGGCGGCGCGCTCGGCATCATTACTTATCTGACCGGTAACGCGAAATTTGCACATTATTTATTGATTCCTTATGTGCAAGGCTCCGGTGAGTTGATTGTATTTTGCGGCGCAATCGTTGGCGCCGGGCTCGGGTTTTTGTGGTTCAACACGTATCCGGCGCAGGTGTTTATGGGCGATGTCGGTGCGCTCGCGCTTGGCGCTGCGCTCGGCACTGTGGCAGTGATCGCGCGCCACGAAATTGTATTGTTCATCATGGGTGGCGTATTCGTGATGGAAACCGTGTCGGTGATTTTGCAGGTCGCGTCGTTCAAGTTGACCGGCAAACGCATTTTTCGGATGGCGCCGATTCATCATCATTTTGAATTGAAAGGTTGGCCCGAGCCGCGCGTCATCGTGCGGTTTTGGATTATTACCGTGATGCTGGTGTTGGTCGGCATTGCGACGTTGAAATTGCGATAGGCAGTTTACGCATGACGGCAATGACAGCAGATAAGCGCCGCATCGTGGTTGGCCTCGGCCAGACTGGGTTGTCGTGCGCGCGTTATTTAGCGCGCTGCGGACTGTCGTTTAGCGTGATGGATAGTCGCGATAATCCGCCGGGGTTGGCGGAATTCCGCAGCGAATTTCCAAGCACATCATTGCTGCTCGGTGCGTTTGACGCAGCGCAGCTGTGCGCTGCCGATGAAATTATCGTCAGCCCCGGCGTTGCACTTAGCGAGCCTGCTATCGCTGCGGCGATCGAACACGGCGTAGCGGTGTGTGGCGACATCGATTTATTTGTACGCGCGAATGCGGCGTCTGAACGCCCGGCGCCGATTGTCGCGATCACCGGTTCAAACGGTAAAAGCACGGTGACGACGCTGGTCGGCGAAATGGCGCAAGCGGCCGGTCGCAATGTCGGTGTCGGTGGCAATCTCGGCACGCCAGCGTTGGATTTATTAAATCCACAGCGCGATTTATACGTGTTGGAGTTGTCGAGTTTTCAACTCGAGCGCGCGCAGGCGTTGCACGCGGAAGTCGCGACGGTGTTGAATATCAGCCCCGACCATATGGATCGCTATCCAACACTGCAGGCGTATCGGCAAGCAAAGCATCAAATTTTTCTCGGCTGCCAACAAGCGGTGATCAATCGCGACGAAGCGGCGAACACGACGCCAGTGCCCTCTGCAAATATGCAGTGGAGTTTTGGTTTCGATGTGCCATCGCATAACGGTTTCGGTGTTATCGAGCACGATGGCGAGCGTTACCTAGCTTTCGATTGCGAACGCTTGTTGCCGTTGTCGGCATTGCGCATCGCCGGGCAACACAATGTTGCGAATGCATTGGCGGCATTGGCGCTTGGTCGTGCAGTTGGTTTGCCCATGTCGTCAATGTTGACGGCGCTGAAAAATTTCGCGGGTCTGCCGCATCGCTGTCAATTGGTTGCCGATGTCAACGGCGTTGCGTACTACGACGATTCGAAAGGCACCAACGTCGGCGCCACGGTGGCGGCGATCGAAGGGCTTTGCAAAAATGCGCGCGGCAAAGTGGTGCTGATCGCTGGTGGTGTGAGTAAGGGTGCGGAATTCGACGACTTAGCGCCAGCGTTAGAGCGCTATGGTCGCGCTGCAGTATTGATCGGCGAAGCGGCACCTGCGCTTGCAAAAATATTACGCGATGTGTTGCCGACTGCGCATGCTGCCGATATGAGCGCGGCGGTCGAACAATCCGCAGCATTTGCACAAGCCGGCGATAAGGTGTTGTTGTCACCGGCCTGCGCCAGCTTCGATATGTTTGCCAATTACGCGCAGCGCGGCGAAGTATTTACCGCAGCGGTGCAACATTATGCGCGGTCGCAGTCATGTTGATTACGATCGCCGGTGAACAGCGCGTGTTGTGGCCGCTTGAGCGCGACGCGACTTGGTTAATCTGCAGTGCTATCGCGTTGACGCTGATCGGCATGATCGCGATGGGCTCCGCATCGGTCGAGTACGCGGTGCGAACCTACGGCGGCCCGTTTGCGTTTGTGCAGCGGTATTTATTTCATTTAAGTTTGGGGTTGCTCGCGGCGTTCGCGGCGTATCGCGTGCCGATGGCGATTTGGCAGCGCAACGGTTGGTTGTGGTTATGCGTCGGCCTCGGCTTATTGACGTTGGTATTGATTCCCGGCATCGGTCGCGTAGTCAATGGCGCGCGTCGCTGGTTGGCGCTCGGGCCGCTGACGCTACAGGTTTCCGAGCTGGTGAAATTATTTGTCATTATTTATTTGGCCGGTTACTTGGTGCGTCGCCACGAAGAAGTGCGCAACCGCTGGAGCGGTTTTATTAAACCGATGGCGGTGGTGTTTATGGTTACGCTGCTGTTGATGCTGGAGCCGGATTTTGGCGCGACGGTGGTCACTGCTGGCACTGCATTCGGTTTGGTGTTTCTCGCTGGCGTTAAGCTCAGTCAGTTTTTGTTGGTGATCATGAGTTGCGCATCGGCGTTTGCATTGCTGATTTTCACCTCGCCGTATCGCAAGGCGCGGTTGGTCGGTTTCACCGATCCGTGGGCCGATCAATTCAATTCCGGCTATCAATTGACGCAGTCGCTGATCGCGTTTGGGCGCGGCGAATGGTTCGGCGTTGGGCTCGGCAACAGCATTCAAAAATTATCGTACCTGCCCGAAGCGCACACCGATTTTGTATTTGCGATCTGGTCCGAAGAGTTTGGTTTGTTCGGCGCGTTAACGGTATTGGCGTTATTTGTGATTTTAGTCGGCAGCATTTTTCGCATCGGCCGACGCGCCGAAAAAGCCAGTAAGTTTTTCAGCGCGTTCGTTGCCTACGGTATTGCGCTGTTGATGAGCATGCAGATTTTTATCAACGTCGGCGTCAATATCGGTTTGTTACCGACCAAGGGGTTGACGTTGCCATTTTTAAGTTACGGCGGCAGCAGTTTGGTTATTTGTTTGTTGTCGATGGCGCTGGTGTTGCGCATCGACGGCGAATTGAGCGGGAGGTGCAAGTCGCATGGCTAAGCCTTCGGTATTGATTATGGCAGGCGGCACCGGCGGTCACGTATTCCCCGCGTTAGCGGTTGCCGACGAATTAATTCGTCAAGGCTTGAGCGTGCATTGGCTCGGCACGGTGCGTGGCATCGAAGCCGACTTAGTGCCGAAGGCTGGCATTCCGTTGCACTTTATTGCGATCGGCGGCGTGCGCGGTAAAGGGTGGCGCACGCAGTTGGCGGCACCGTTGCAATTATTATTGGCGTTGCGTCAGGCGCTGCAATTAATTCGACAATTAAATCCGGTGTGCGTGGTGGGTTTTGGGGGCTTCGCGGCAGGCCCTGGTGGTTTAGCTGCGTGGTTGTTGCGCAAACCGCTGGTCATTCACGAACAAAATGCAGTGGCTGGTACTACCAATCGGTTACTCGCAATTTTTGCGAAACGCGTGTTGCTCGGTTATCCGAATGCATTGCACGGTGCGCGCACACAATTTGTCGGCAATCCGGTACGGCGCGCGATCGCGCAATTGCCAATGCCGGAACAACGTTGGGCAGAGCGCAGCGGTGCACCGCGATTGTTGGTACTTGGTGGCAGCTTGGGCGCAAAACCGATCAACGATGTGGTTCCTGCTGCGATAGAGTTGATGCCACTCGCATTGCGCCCGACGGTATGGCATCAAACCGGCCGCGGCCACGCCGACGAAGCGACGCATCAATATCGCGAGCGCGGCATCGATGCGCGCGTCGAACCGTTTATCAGCGATATGGCAGCCGCTTACGCGTGGGCCGATGTGGTGTTATGCCGCGCCGGTGCGCTGACCGTCGCTGAATTGGCGGCGGCTGGTGTCGGTGCGATTTTGGTGCCGCTGCCGCATGCAATCGACGATCATCAAACGCACAACGCACAATGGTTGACGACGCAGCGGGCCGGCGTGTTGTTGCCGCAAAATAAATTCGACAGTGCAAGCTTGGCAAAATTACTCGGCGAGTTAGCGCAACATCCGCAAACTTTATTGGCGTGGGCACGCGCAGCGCGTGCGTTAGCGGCGCCCGATGCGGCCGCGCAAGTCGCGCAAATTTGCTGTGCATCGATCGGCTCATATCGAGGAGTCGCGTATGTCTGAGCGTCGCCGTTTCGTCGTGCCGGAAATGCGCCGCGTTAAACGCATTCATTTTGTTGGCATCGGTGGCGCTGGTATGTGCGGCATCGCCGAGGTGTTGTTGAATTTAAGTTACGAAATTACCGGCTCGGATATGAAAGCCGGTGCCACCACGCAGCGCTTGGAACATTTGGGCGCGACGGTATTTGTCGGACACAACGCCGAAAATATTCACGGCGCCGATGTGGTGGTAACGTCGAGCGCGGTTAAAGAAACTAATCCGGAAGTTATTGCCGCACGCGAAGCACGCATACCGATAGTGCGACGCGCGGAAATGCTCGCGGAATTAATGCGCTATCGCCACGGCATCGCCGTCGCCGGTACGCACGGTAAAACCACGACGACGACGATGATTGCGACAGTGTTTGCTGAGGCTGAACTCGATCCGACGTTTGTGATTGGCGGTTTAGTCAACAGCGCCGGTGCCAATGCACGGCTCGGCGAAAGCCGTTATTTGATTGCCGAAGCCGATGAAAGCGATGCATCGTTTTTACATTTGCAACCGTTGGTCGCAGTGGTCACCAATATCGAAGCCGATCATATGGAAACGTATGGCGGCGATTTTTCGCGATTGAAAAAAACTTTTCTCGAGTTTTTGCACAACTTGCCGTTCTACGGCATCGCGGTGTTGTGTATCGACGATCCAGTAATTCGCGAAATTATTCCGCAGATCAGTCGCACCGCGCTGACGTACGGCTTTAGTGATGATGCGGATTTCCGCATTATCGATTGGCAAAAAAATGGGATGAATTCGCGTTTCACGGTGCTGCGTCCGCACGGCTTGGCACCGCTGAATGTCGAATTACATTTGCCTGGACAACACAATGTACTGAACGCTACTGCGGCGATTGCAGTCGCTAGCGATGATGGCATCGACGATCAAATTATCGTCGCCGGTCTTGCGCGCTTTCAAGGTGTCGGGCGCCGTTTTCAAGTGTACGGCGATGTGCCGGTGCAGGGCGGCAGCGCATTGCTGATCGACGATTACGGCCATCATCCGACCGAAGTGGCGGCGACGATTAGCGGTGTGCGGCAAGCGTGGCCCGAGCGCCGTCTGGTGATGGTGTATCAACCGCATCGCTACACGCGCACGCGCGATTTGTACGAAGATTTTGCTGCGGTGTTGTCGAGCGTCGATGCGTTGTTGATGTTAGATGTGTACAGCGCTGGCGAAGAAGCGATCGCCGGTGCCGACAGCCGTAGTTTGTGTCGCAGCATTCGCAGTCGCGGCAAACTGGAGCCGGTGTTTATCGAAAAGTTGGAATTGGTGGCGGAAATATTGAAAAGCATCGTGCGCCCCGGCGATGTGGTGTTGACGCAGGGCGCCGGCAATATCGGCGCGCTCGCGGCGGAATTGGCCAGCGCGGATTTACGTTAGTGAATACGACCATAGTGATAATCAGTGCGGTAGCCAGCGATGACTGACAGCGTGAATTGGCAGCAGCATCTACAAGGCATCGTCGCCGTGTTGTACGGCGGCAAATCGGCCGAGCGCGAAGTATCGCTGGATAGTGGCGCGGCGATTTTCGCGGCGCTGCGCAAAATTGGCGTGCCAGCGGTGTTGGTCGATACGCAAAAAAAGGGCTGGTGGAATCGCTTCGGCAGCGCTGATTTTGGCGGCGAGTGGGCGCACGCGTTTATCGCATTGCACGGCCGCGGTGGCGAAGACGGTACCGTGCAAGGTTTGCTTGAAACACTCGGTGTCTCGTATACCGGTAGCGGCGTGTTGGCGTCGGCTTTGGCGATGGATAAATTGCGCACCAAACAATTGTGGCGCGGCATGGGTTTATCGACGCCAGAATTTGAATTGTTAAATGAGCGCAGCGATTTTTCCGATTTAATCGCGCGCTGGGGCACAGTGATGGTAAAGCCTGCGCGCGAAGGTTCCAGCGTCGGCATGGCGAAAGCAACCAGCGCTGCGCAATTGCAGCAAGCGTTTGCGCTCGCGCATCAGTACGACGCGGTGGTGTTGGCCGAGCGCTGCATCATCGGCGCGGAATTTACTGTAGCAATGTTGGGCGAGCGCGTGCTGCCGGCGATTCGCCTCGAAACCGATAATGTTTTTTACGATTACAACGCGAAATATATTTCCAACGACACGCGTTATATCTGCCCGTGCGGTTTGAGTGCGGACAAAGAGCGCGAATTAGCAGCGTTAGCAGCGGCAGCTTTTAGCAGCATGGGTTGTCGCGGTTGGGGTCGCGTCGATGTGATGCAAGATGACGACGGAGAGTTTTATTTACTCGAAGTGAACACCGTGCCCGGTATGACCAGCCACAGTTTGGTGCCGATGGCGGCGCGCGCGGCCGGAATTGAATTTGAGCAGTTGGTGGCGGAAATTTTGCGCCTCAGCTTGCCGGTCGCCGCGGCTTAATGGGCCTGTTAGGTGGCAATAAAAAGCAGGGCGCGAGCCCGTCGCAGCGCCGTCGCGCGCCGACCGCACGCCGCGAGCCGGTGCGCAAAGCAGCGGCGAATAAATCGCAGCGACCGCCGTTGGTGTTGCCGTGGCGTAACTGGGGCTTGAAATCGCTACCGGTGTTGGCCGTGGCGTTAGTGTTGGGGTTGTTGATCGGCGCATGGAAAATGTTGGATTACGTCGGTTCGGTGCCGGTATCGCGCGTCGTCGTCACCGGCAATTTACAGCATGTCGATCGCAAATTATTGACCGAGCGCGTGCAGCCGATGTTGGCTGGTGCAGGCTTTATGACCGTAGATATACAAAAAATTCGCGGCGCCGTAATGGAATTGCCGTGGGTCGCGGAAGCGGCAATTCAACGACGCTGGCCCGATCAATTGGTGATCGCGGTGACCGAGCAAGAAGCGATTGCACGCTGGGGCGCCGATGGTTTGTTGAATCGTCGCGGTGAAGTATTTCGTCCGCAGCCGCTGGGCCATGTCGAAGGATTGCCGCTGTTGTTTGGCCCCGACAATGTATCGGCCGAAGTGGTTGCGCGTTATGCAGAGCTGCGCGAATTGTTGAGCGCGCAACAGTTAACGCTGGCGAACCTCGGTACCGACGAGCGCGGTAGCTGGTCGGCAACTTTGCAAAATGGTTTGGTGTTGCATTTGGGTACCGGCGATGTATTAAAAAAAATTCGACGCTTTTCGCGCGTATACCGCGAAGATTTGGCTCGGCAAATCGATCGAATTGCGTATATCGATTTACGCTACAGCAACGGCGTGGCGGTCGGTTGGAAGCGGGCTGCAGCGAACTCGCCAACTCCATTAGTGGATGCGGCTATGCCTAATTCCGAATGGGCAATCAACGCGCGCGATCAACAAGTGGAAATGAAACAATTATGAAAATGGTACGGTTAACAAAAACAGCACGACGATTTGGGGTGCATGCGCATGGCTAGTGGACACGACAGCAGAATGATCGTCGGCCTCGACATCGGCACCTCTAAGGTGGTGGCTATCGTCGGCTCGATCACCGATAGCGGCGAGTTGGAAATTGTCGGCATCGGTTCGCATCCATCGCGCGGTATGAAAAAAGGCGTAGTGGTAAATATTGAATCGACGGTGCAATCGATTCAGCGCGCGATCGAAGAAGCCGAATTGATGGCGGGCTGTCAGATACATTCGGTGTATGCAGGCATCGCTGGCAGTCATATTCGCAGTTTGAATTCGCACGGCATCGTCGCAGTGCGGGATCGCGAAGTGTATCCGCTCGATCTCGAGCGCGTGATTGATGCGGCGCAGGCGGTTGCGATTCCGGCCGATCAAAAAGTGCTGCACGTGTTGCCGCAGGAATACATTCTCGATAGCCAAGAAGGCATTAAAGAGCCGCTCGGCATGTCCGGTGTGCGACTCGAAGCGAAAGTGCATCTCGTCACCTGTGCAGTAAACGCGGCACAGAATATCGAAAAATGTATTCGTCGTTGTGGCCTGGAAGTCGAAGATATTATTCTCGAACAATTGGCGTCGAGCTACGCGGTGCTGACCGACGACGAGCGCGAACTCGGTGTGTGTTTAGTTGACATCGGTGGCGGCACCACCGACATTGCAATTTTCACCGAAGGTGCGATTCGCCACACCGGCGTGATCCCAATCGCCGGTGATCAAGTCACTAACGATATCGCGATGGCGCTGCGCACGCCGACGCAGTTCGCCGAAGAAATAAAAATTAAATACGCGTGTGCGTTAAGGCAATTGGCGCGCGCCGAAGAAACCATCAAAGTGCCGAGCGTCGGCGATCGTCCACCGCGCGACCTCAGTCGTCAAGCGCTGGCGGAAGTTGTCGAGCCGCGCTACGACGAATTATTTACGTTGGTACAAGCCGAGCTGCGCCGTAGCGGTTACGAAGACATGATCGCAGCGGGCATCGTGTTGACTGGCGGCACTTCGCGGATGGAAGGCGTGGTCGAATTGGCCGAAGAAATTTTCCACACGCCGGTGCGCATCGGTGTGCCGCTCGATGTGTTGGGGTTAAACGATATCGTGCGCAATCCGATTTATTCGACCGGTGTTGGACTTTTGCATTACGGATTAAAGCATCACGCAGCCGGTGGCGCGCGCGGTAGCGCACGGCAGCGCAAGCAGCGCGATAGTGGTACGGGTAATTTATTCGCGCGCGCACGGCAGTGGTTGCAGAACAATTTTTAAAACGGCTGCGGCGATCTCGATCAGTGACTTGATCGCAGCAGCGGGTAGTGCAGTAGAAGTTTTTAGTGGTGGTAACGCGGTTCCGGGCAGATCGAGTTGAGTTTTTAAAAAAAGGGGAGAGTGCATCATGTTTGAATTAGTAGATAGTATTCCGCAAAATGCAGTAATCAAAGTGGTCGGCGTTGGTGGCGGCGGTGGCAATGCCGTTAAACATATGATCGCGAGCGCAGTCGAAGGCGTGGATTTTATTTGCGCTAACACCGACGCTCAGGCGCTCACCGATGTCGCATCGAAAACCGTATTGCAACTGGGCTCGGGCGTTACCAAGGGCCTGGGTGCTGGAGCCAATCCGGATGTCGGTCGACAGGCTGCGCTCGAAGATCGCGATCGCATCGCCGAAGTATTACGCGGTGCCGATATGGTGTTCATCACCGCGGGCATGGGTGGCGGCACCGGCACCGGCGGTGCGCCAGTGGTAGCGCAGGTCGCGCGCGAGATGGGCATTCTGACGGTCGCGGTGGTCACCAAGCCGTTCCCGTTCGAAGGCAAAAAGCGCATGGCTATCGCCAACGAAGGTATCCGCGAATTGCAGGATCACGTCGACTCGCTGATTACCATCCCCAACGAAAAATTGCTCGCGGTGCTGGGTAAAAATACCAGCCTGATGACTGCGTTCAAAGCGGCGAACGATGTTTTACTCGGCGCAGTACAGGGCATCGCAGATTTAATTATTCGCCCGGGTATGATCAACGTCGATTTCGCTGACGTGCGTACGGTCATGTCGGAAATGGGCGCGGCGATGATGGGCACCGGTGTTGCGCGCGGTGAAAATCGGGCGCGTGAAGCGGCCGAGGCAGCGATTCGCAGTCCGTTGTTAGAGGATGTCGATTTGCAGGGCGCGCGCGGTATTTTGGTCAATATCACCGCCGGTCTCGATCTGTCGCTTGGCGAGTTTACCGAAGTCGGCGATATCATCGAGGAGTTTGCCTCCGAGAGCGCGACGGTGGTGGTTGGTACCGTTATCGATCCCGAGATGCGCGACGAACTGAAAGTTACCGTGGTGGCGACTGGGCTGGGCATGCTTTCAGCTGCTGTTCAGGATTCGCCGTTTAAAGTGGTCGAAACGAAAAGGCCGCTGGTCGAGCCCACTCCGGTGGTCTACCGCGATTTGGAACGGCCCACCGTGATGCGCAATCAGCAGGCGGCGGCAGTGGCCCGCGAGGTGGTGGTAAAATCGGCACCGCTGGTCGAGCCCGATATGGAGTACTTGGATATCCCGGCTTTTTTACGCCGCCAAGCGGATTAAAAAAGCGCCGCAGAGGCTAGTGGCTCGGGCGGCAGCGGGGTAGTGGTTTGGTGAGCGGCATAGATTCTGCTAATATTACGAATCTATTACCGCCGTAAAAGGGTAACTACCCGGATATGATCAGACAGCGAACTCTACGCAACGCCATTCGCGCTACCGGCGTCGGGCTGCATACGGGCGAAAAAGTCTATTTGACTTTGCGTCCAGCCCCCGTCGATACCGGTATCGTGTTTCGCCGCGTGGATCTCAATCCCGTGGTCGAAATTGCCGCTAAAGCTGAGAATGTCGGCGATACCACGTTGTCGACGACCTTGGTCAAAGGCGACGTGCGCGTGTCGACCGTCGAGCATTTGATGGCGGCGATGGCGGGCCTGGGCATCGATAATTGCTATATCGAGCTCAGCGCGCCGGAAGTGCCGATTATGGATGGCAGTGCTGCGCCGTTTGTGTTCCTGCTGCAATCGGCGGGTATCCAAGAGCAAAAAGCTGCTAAACGCTTTATTCGCATCAAGCGCCCGGTGGTCATTAAAGATGGCGACAAAGTAGCTAGCTTCCTCCCCTTTGCTGGCTTCAAGATGTCGTTCACTATCGATTTTGACCATCCGGTGTTTCGCGATCGCAGTAGTCACGCGGAGATTGATTTTTCCAGAACGTCCTTCGTGAAGGAGATCAGCCGCGCGCGCACCTTCGGTTTTATGCACGAGTTCGAATACCTGCGCAGCAAAGGATTGGTGCGCGGCGGTAGCCTGGATAATGCCGTGGTGGTCGACGAATACCGCATCGTCAACGAAGATGGTCTGCGCTACGAGGACGAGTTTGTTAAGCACAAGATGCTCGATGCGATCGGTGATTTGTACCTGCTGGGACATAGTCTAATTGGTGAATTCCGTGCGGTTAAATCGGGTCACGCATTGAATAATGTCTCGGTGCGTACGTTGCTTGCCGAGGCCGATGCCTGGGAAATGGTCACCTTCGAAGATGCGCAAACGGCGCCTATTTCTTACGCCTCGTCGGTCGCACTGGCTTAATCTTACGAACTCAAAATACCAGCCCCCGCAAATCCTCAAATGCTGTATCGGTTTGGGGATTTTTGTTTTGCACCTAAGGGGGGACATACTGCCAATCCCTTATCGTGATCGGTTGAAAAATAAGCGATAGCTGCCGTCCGTTTGCCCTCGCGTAAACGGTTGTGCGATAGTTGCACCCCGTTAAATTGCCGAAGACCTCGAATACTGTTCCAGTGATGAAAAAAATAACCCAACTTGCCGAGCGCATCCGCCCCGCGTCGACATCGATCTTCAGTCGATGGAGGCGCACGTTACTGTCGTTTTGTGCAATCGGGCTACCGTTGGGAGCTGGTTTGGCGATGGGTTATACCGTCGGCCATCAGCAGTCTGGCTCGGTCGAGGATGAGTTAGGGATGGCGTTGCGCGAGCGCATGCGAGTCGTCGATCCTGCCCACACTGAGCTTGCCGGGCGCATGGCGGAGCTTGGGTCGCGTTTAGATGGCGCAAGTGAAGCGCATAAGCGCGCCGCCGAAGAGTCATGTAAGGCGGATCCGCTGGCCGCTGGCGGACCCAGCGTTGCAGAGGCTTTTGCACCTGAATCGCAGGATATATATCAAGCGATCGAACGCTTATCGCAGCGCATCGATAGTCGCGAATCACAATTGGATAATCTCGATGAGTGGTTGGCGCATCGCCAGATTGGCGAGCGCGCGCTGTGGGCGGCGGAGCCGGTGCGTCGCGTCGGCATATCGTCGTATTTCGGCATGCGAACCGATCCGTTTACCGGTCAGCGCGCAATGCACGAGGGCATCGATTTTAGCGGCAAAGCTGGCACCGCAATCATGGCGGCCGGCGATGGTGTTGTGACATTTGCCGGTCAGAAGGAAGGGTACGGACGCCTGATCGAAATCAATCATGGCGACGATTACTACACGCGCTATGCGCACAGCAAATTGATCGTCGTGAAAGCGGGCGACTTGGTCAGAAAAGGCCAGGTCATCGCGCTGATGGGTAGCAGCGGTCGCTCTACGGGGTCGCATCTGCATTTTGAAGTGTATAAACACGGACGTCCGGTCGATCCTTTCGTCTACATTCATCAGGCCAGTCGCTGAGCGCAGCGCACGCAAAAGCTTTGCTCTTTTGCACCCACTCGGTATGATCCCAGCCCGGCTTTGCGGGTGATCGCTCTCTAATTATTGCGCGGTCGTCATAGTGGCATTTATTCTGCCCACAATGGCGCCAGCGTCGAACGTAGTAGGACATTATGTTAGGACTCGTGCTCAAAAAAGTTTTTGGTAGCAAAAACGATCGCGAACTAAAACGGATGGGCAAGCTGGTTGCCCAAGTCAATGGTTTTGAACAGAGCATTACTGCGCTCAGCGACGATGCGTTGCGCGGTAAAACGGCTGAGTTCAAGCAGCGCTTGGAGCAAGGTGCGAGCCTCGACGATATCCTCCCCGAAGCATTTGCGGTAGTGCGCGAAGCGGGCAAGCGCGTGCTCGGTATGCGCCACTTCGACGTGCAAATGATTGGCGGCATTACGCTGCACGAAGGTCGCATCGCCGAGATGCGTACCGGCGAAGGTAAAACGCTGATGGCCACGTTGCCGGTGTATTTAAATGCGCTGGCGGGCAAAGGTGTTTTCGTCATTACCGTCAACGATTACCTCGCGCAACGCGATGCCGAATGGATGGGCCCGATCTACCGTTTTCTCGGCATGACCTTCGGCGTGATTTTGTCGGGCCAGGATCCTGAGGCAAAGCGCGCGGCGTATACCGCCGATATCACTTACGGCACCAATAACGAATTCGGTTTTGATTATCTGCGCGACAATATGGCGTTCACGAAAGAGGATCGCTTTCAGCGCGGTTTGTATTTCTCGATCGTCGATGAAGTCGATTCGATTCTGATCGACGAAGCGCGCACGCCACTGATTATTTCCGGCGCGGCGGAGGATAGCTCCGAATTGTATCGCCGCATTAATTTGTTGGTTCCGAAACTTGAGCTGGGCATTGTGGAGCCGGGGCCGGAACCCAAATCGACCGGCCACTACACCGTCGATGAAAAAATGCGGCAGGTGGAAATCACCGAAACTGGTCATCAGTTAATCGAAGACTGGCTTGTACAAAACGATTTGCTGCAAGCCGGCGACAGCTTGTATTCCGCGACCAATCTCAATTTATTGCATCACGTGCATTCGGCACTGCGCGCGCATTCGCTGTTTCATCGCGATGTCGAATACATCGTGCAGGACGATCAGGTGGTATTGATCGATGAACACACCGGCCGCACGATGCCGGGGCGGCGTTTATCGGAAGGCTTGCATCAGGCGATCGAAGCCAAAGAAAACGTACGCATTCAAGCCGAAACGCAAACGTTGGCGTCGACCACCTTTCAAAACTATTTCCGGTTGTTCGATAAACTCGCTGGCATGACCGGCACCGCCGATACCGAAGCGTACGAATTTCACCAAATTTACAATCTGGACGTAGTGGTTATTCCCACCAACAAACCGACCACGCGTCAGGATTTAAACGATCTGGTTTATTTGACCAAAAACGAAAAATACGACGCGATTGTCGACGATGTCAAAGCGGTTACGGATAAAGGCGCGCCGGTATTGGTCGGCACCGCATCGATCGAAACCTCCGAAGAATTATCCGAGCGCCTGAAAAAAGCCGGCATTCCACATAAAGTATTAAATGCCAAATACCATCGCCAAGAAGCCGAAATTATTTCGCAAGCGGGTCGGCCGGGCGTAGTTACAGTGGCGACCAACATGGCGGGTCGCGGCACCGATATCGTATTGGGTGGCAATGTCGAAGTTGAGATCGCGCAAATGGTCGGCGCGACTGCCGAACAGATTCAAGCGGCGCGCGATGCGTGGCGCAAACGCCACGAACAAGTCATTGCCGCCGGTGGTTTGCATATCATCGGCACCGAGCGTCACGAATCGCGCCGCATCGATAATCAATTGCGCGGCCGCGCAGGTCGCCAAGGCGATCCGGGTTTATCGCGTTTCTATTTATCGCTCGAAGATAGTTTGATGCGAATTTTTGCGTCGGATCGCGTGAAAGGCATTATGCAAGCCCTCGGTATGGAGAAGGGCGAAGCGATCGAACATCGCATGGTCAGCAATGCGATCGAGAAAGCGCAGCGCAAAGTTGAGGCGCGCAACTTCGATATGCGCAAACAATTGCTTGAGTACGACGATGTCGCCAACGATCAACGACAAATCGTCTATCAGCAGCGCAACGATTTGTTGGAGTTCGAATCGATTGCCGATAGCATCGATGCGATTCGTATCGATGTGATAAACGGCGTAATCGACGAATATATTCCACCGGAAAGTTTAGAGGAGCAGTGGGATGCCGCCGGTCTAGAAAAACGCTTAGAAGCCGAGTTCGCTGTGCCGGCGCCGGTTCAGCAATGGTTGGAAGTGGATAAGTCGCTACACGAAGAGCCGTTGCGCGCGAAAATTCTCGACGAAGCGAGCGCCGCTTATTTGCGCAAGCGCGCGGCGGTCGGTCCGGAAATTACGCGGCTGGAAAAATACATCATGCTGCAAGTGCTCGACACGCTGTGGAAAGAGCATTTGGCAATGATGGATCATTTGCGCTACGGCATTCATTTGCGTGCCTACGCGCAGAAAAATCCCAAGCAGGAATACAAGCGCGAAGCGTTTGCGATGTTCGAGCAGATGCTCAACAATTTGAAGCGCGAAGTGGTGCGCTTTTTATCGCATGTCGAAGTTCGTCGTCAGGATGAGCTGGAGCAGTTAGAGCAACAGCGTCGCGATGAAGATGCGCATAAGAAAATGCAGTTTCAACACGCGCAGGTATCGGCGATCGCCGAAGGCGACGAAGAAGAGCATGCTGTGCAACCGCGCGCGCAAACAATTACACCTTTTGTGCGCGACGAAGCCAAAGTCGGTCGTAATGAATTATGTCACTGCGGATCCGGCAAAAAATACAAACATTGCCACGGCAAATTGAGTTAATAAATTATGGCGGTTGGTAGTGGTGTATTGCCGGTGTTGCATCCGGTCGCGGGTTTTGGTTTGGGTGTCGCCAGTGCCGGCATTAAAAAGCCTGGGCGTCTCGATTTGGTGGTAATGCAAGTGACGGCGCACAGCGCGGTCGCAGCGGTATTCACGCGCAACGCTTTTTGTGCGGCTCCAGTGCAATTAGCGAAGCGCCATCTCGCTGCCAGTGCGACGCGTTATCTGTTGATCAATACCGGCAACGCGAATGCCGGCACAGGTGCTGCGGGTTTGCACAATGCGCGTGTCACCTGCGAGCAATTGGCGCAATTAACACAAACCGATCCGCAGGCGATTCTGCCGTTTTCGACCGGTGTGATCGGCGAACCGTTGCCGGTGGAAAAATTGTGCAGCGCGCTGCCGACGGCATTGGCCGATTTAAGCGAAGACAATTGGTTGAAAGCCGCGCAAGGCATTATGACCACCGATACGCGACCGAAAGCGGCATCGCTGCAAATTGATCTTGAAGGCAGGTGCGTAACGATCACCGGCATCAGCAAAGGCGCCGGCATGATCAAGCCGAATATGGCGACGATGCTGGGCTATGTCGCAACCGATGCCGCAGTTAGCGTCGCTGCGTTGCAAGTGATGATCGAGCGCGCCGTCAATCGCTCGTTTAATCGCATCACCATCGACGGCGATACATCGACCAACGATTCGTGCATTTTGGTCGCAACCGGTTGTGCACAAAATTCGCTGATCGATAGCGAGCAGCATCCGCTATTTGCAAAATTATATGCGGCGATCGAACAGATATTTATCGAGCTCGCGCATGCAATTATTCGCGATGGCGAAGGCGCGACCAAATTTGTCGCGGTCGATGTGTGCGGTGGCGCAATCGAGGCCGAGTGTTTGCAAGTTGCGTATGCGGTTGCCGAATCGCCGCTAGTAAAAACTGCACTGTTCGCCAGCGATCCGAATTGGGGGCGCATTCTCGCCGCGATCGGTCGCGCTGGCGTCGATAATCTCGATGTCGATTTAATTAGCGTGTCGATCAACGGGGTATTGATTGCCGAGCGCGGCGGCCGTTCGCCGCAGTACACCGAGCAACAAGGTGCGAGTGCGATGGCGCCGGAAGATATTACGATTGCGATTCAGTTGGGGCGCGGTGATGCGCAGACAACGGTATGGACTACCGATTTATCGCACGAATACGTAACGATCAATGCCGAATACCGCACCTGAGCCAATCCTTGCTGCGCAGCGTCGCGTGCATGTCGCGGTCGGCGTGATTAGCGATGGTGCCAATAAAATATTGGTGGCGCGCCGCGCCGAGCATGTGCACCAAGGCGGTTTATGGGAATTTCCCGGCGGCAAGGTCGAAGCGAACGAAACTGTGCAGCAGGCGTTGTGTCGCGAGTTAGCTGAAGAGTTGGCAATCGCAGTGCAATGCTGCGAACCGCTGCTAACCATCGCGCATGATTACGCCGATAAATCGGTATTGCTCGATGTGTGGTGGATCAGCGAATTCAGCGGTACACCGCAAGGTCGCGAAGGTCAGCCGTTATGTTGGGTTGTCGGCGGCGAGTTGCGCAGCTTGACGTTTCCTGCCGCCAATCAGCCGATTATCGATGCGATAGAGCAAAAACTATCGGCGCTCAGTTAAGTTTCAACTTTTACAATTTAACGCTAAATTTTATTAGTCTTCCGATAAATCGCCCGACAGCAAATCATCGTAATCGTTGTCGCCGCCGATTTTATGTTCCTCTTTGGCCCAGCCGATAAAATCGGTATCGCGACAGCGCGCCGAGCAAAAAGGTCGATGCAGATTTTGTTCGCTCCAAACAACGTCGACTCCGCAATTAGGGCAAGGTACCGTTCTCGATTGTGCAGTGCTCATTACCAACTCTCCTGCAGCGATTTATTTTTCGCCAGTATTAGATAATCGCCGTGCAATTTTTCTACATGTTTCCGTAACTGCTCAAGGCTACCGGTATTCTCGATAACATCGTCGGCGTGCGATAGGCGCTGTGCGCGATCGGCTTGACTGGCAATAATGCGCTGCACCTGTGCGGGATCGTTATTGTCGCGCGCTACGGTGCGTTGTAGTTGCACGGCTTCCGGCACATCGATAACTAAAATCCGATCGCAGAAACGATTTTTCTGGATTTCGATTAACAGCGGAGAAACCAAAATAGCGTAGGGGCTGGTAGCGGAATGTAATTGACGCTGAATTTCTTGACCGATTAATGGATGCAGCAATTGCTCCAGCCACAATTTAGCATTTGCATCTTGAAAAATAATCCGGCGTAACGCAGCGCGATCGAGCGTGCCGTCGGTTTGTAATATCAGGGGGCCAAAGTGTGCGGTGATTTGTTGCAGAGCGGTGGTGCCGGGTTCGACAACAACGCGCGCAGCGATATCGGCATCGACAATGTCGATACCTAACTCAGAAAAAGTATTGGTGACAGCAGTTTTACCGCTGCCAATTCCGCCGGTAATGCCAATGACGAACATGGCTTCGCTCAAAGGAATGTGTTTTGTTAAGCGGCAACTTGCTCAAACGAGAATGAGGGAATATCAGCACGGTCTTTGGCATGTTCGACGGTAATGCCGCATATGCTTCCGTTACTATCGATATCGAGAATGGTGTCCTCGTCGAGGTCTCGTGTTTCCGCTACCTCGGCAATGCGAAATTCGATGTAGAGGGTATCGGTATCTTGGAAATATTTAATCCTCATACAGTAAATCTCCGGTCAAAAAAGGCATTGTGAACAGTTTCTCCATCCGCTAGCAAAATAACCCGTAGGTATTTTCCATCCATCTCGGCAATAGGTGCCCAGCGTCTTATTCTACCATCCCGTTGAATCACTTCGCGTGTTGGATTTTTCACGGTGTTACATATCCATTCCAGTTGGATAATCGAGCGATCAGGCCGCTGCCGCATCTCATCAAAGTACCGGGTAAATTTCACGATAGAGTATCTGGATGGATCAAAGGTTGTCCGCAGTGTAGCAGAGAGAGACCTGTAATCGAGTGCGTATTACTTAAGGCCGGCGAATTGCAAATAATTTTGAATCAGTGCATCGCCCCAGAAAAAGGCGATTACGCCGGCGCCAGCGAGATAGGGGCCGAACGGAATCGGCGTGCTGCGTCCTTTGCGTTGCGCAACCAATAATATCGAGCCGACTACGGCGCCGACCAGTGACGATAGCAGAATAATGACCGGTAACATCTGCCAGCCCATCCACGCGCCGAGCGCGCCGAGCAATTTAAAATCGCCGTAGCCCATGCCCTCTTTGCCGGTCAGCAAACGAAATACATGGAATACGCCCCAGAGAATTAAATAGCCGCCAGCTGCGCCCCACACTGCATCGAGCAGCGGCACGAATAGCGATTGCGTATTCAACAATAGGCCGAGCCATAACAGCGGCAGCGTTAATTGATCGGGCAGCAATTGATGATCGACATCGATCATCGTCAACGTCAGCAGCATCCATAAAAATAACAGCGTGGCCAACAATTGCCACGAAAATCCGAGCTGCGTTGCTGCCAGTGCAGCCAATAAACCTGCACAAATTTCGATAATCGGGTAGCGAGCTGAAATAGCGGTGCGGCAATTAGCGCAGCGGCCTTTCAGTAATACGTAGCTCAAGACCGGAATATTTTGCCAGGGTTGAATCGCGGCGTTGCAATGCGGGCAGTGCGAATGCGGAAACGCTAAATTAAACGGTGCGGTATTTTCTGGCGTCGCGGGTAAATCCAATTCCAAAATCGCATGACTTTCGATGCGCCATGCCTGCTGCATCATTTTTGGCAGCCGATAGATCACCACATTTAAAAAGCTACCGACAATCGCGCCCAATAAAAAACACCCGGCGATTAATAATGCCGGGTGTTGGAAAAATAATTCAGTGAAAGTCAAAAAATTCAGGGGAGTGGCCTTATACAACCGAGCCGAGCATAAAGATAGGTAGGTACATCGCAATCATCAGGCCACCGATTAATACGCCGAGCACTGACATGATTATGGGTTCCATTAGCGCGGTCAGGCTATCAACCATATTGTCGACCGCGGCTTCGTAGTGCGTGGCAACCTTTTCTAACATTTCGTCGAGCGCGCCAGATTCTTCGCCAATCGCGACCATCTGCGTCAACATGCTGGGAAACATCGCGGTCGCTTTGATCGATGCATTTAATTGTTGGCCAGAAGTGACATCTTCGCGGATCCGGATAATTGCATCGTGGTAGGGAATGCTGCCTGCGGCGCCGGCCACCGAAGTTAATGCATCGACTAACGGCACGCCAGCGGCAAACGTAGTCGATAAGGTCCGCGCAAAACGCGCAATCACCGAGTTATAAATAATGTCGCCAATGATCGGCACTTTTAGGAAAAGGCGATCGGTGTATTCGGCAAATTTATGTGATGTGCGACGAGCGCGACCAAATGCATAGGCGCCACCGATCATGCCTGCCAAGATTATGTACCACCATCCTGTTACTAATTCCGACAAATGTAGGACAAATAATGTAAACGCCGGTAAATTCGCGCCAAAACTTTGGAATGTTACGGCGAATGTTGGCACCACTTTCACCAGCAAAATACCTGTAACGACGATAGCAACCACTGTTACGGCGATCGGGTAAGTCATCGCTTTTTTAATTTTGGCTTTTAACGCTTCACTTTTTTCCTTGTAAGTCGCAACGCGATCAAGCATGGTCTCCAATGTACCTGCTTGCTCACCAGCGCCGACCAAGCTACAAAATAAATCGTCGAAATATTTTGGGTGCCGACCTATTGAGGCGGTCAACGAAGTGCCGCTGGCGACTTCATTTTTAATTTCGAGAACCAGATCGCGCATGCTGGGGTTTTCGAGCCCTTCCGCGACGATATCGAAGCTCTGTACCAGCGGTACGCCGGCTTTCATCATCGTTGCCAATTGGCGCGCGAAGATTGCTATATCGGCGGGTTTGATCGCCTTCTTGCTATTAAATAAAGGCTTCGGTTTACGCTTAACTGTTTTCGCGGCAATGCCCTGCTTTCTAAGCTGCGCTTTGACCATTGCCTGATTGGTGCCGAAAGTTTCGCCTTGCGCGGGGCGGCCTTGGCGATCGGTGCCCTGCCATACAAAGGCTTGCGTTTTGGCGCTGCTGGCTGTTGCCATAATCTATTAATCCTTGGTGATACGATTCACTTCTTCGAGGCTGGTCACGCCCGCCGCGCATTTGACTAATGCTGAAGTCCGTAGATCGTTAAAGCCTTCGGCACGGGCGGCGTCGGCGATATCGATCGAGTTTCCCTCTTCCATAATAATTCGGGAAATCTTCGGCGTAATGCGAACGACTTCATAAATACCGACGCGGCCCTTATAGCCATTGGTACACTTCGGGCAACCGACAGGCTTCATTATAGTCGCTGTTTTTAATTGTTCCTCGGTAAAGCCTTCGTCTAACAGCGTTTCGTGAGGTATATCCGCTGGCACTGCGCAGTGTGCACACAATTTGCGGCCCAGTCGTTGAGCAATAATCAAATTGACGGTGGTCGCGATATTGAATGCGGCCACGCCCATATTCAACATCCGAGTAATTGTTTCTGCGGCGCTATTGGTGTGCAGCGTCGACATCACCATGTGGCCGGTTTGTGCCGCTTTGATTGCGATCTCGGCGGTTTCCAAATCGCGAATCTCGCCGACCATGATAATGTCAGGGTCTTGCCGCAGAAATGAGCGCAACGCCTCGGCAAAGTTAAGACCGACTTTTGGATTGACGTTGACTTGATTGACGCCTTCTAAGTTAATCTCGACCGGATCTTCGGCGGTAGAGATATTCACTTCGACGGTATTCAGAATATTCAAACCGGTATACAGCGATACCGTTTTGCCGCTACCGGTGGGGCCGGTGACTAGAATCATACCCTGTGGTTGCTGCAGAGCGCGCATATACAATTCTTTTTGCACAGGCTCGTAGCCGAGCGCATCGATACCCATTTTGGCGCTCGATGGATCGAGAATTCGCAATACGATTTTTTCGCCCCACAGCGTCGGCAGACTGTTGACACGAAAATCGATCGCGCGGGTTTTCGATAATTTCATTTTGATGCGACCGTCCTGCGGCAAGCGACGCTCGGAGATATCCATTTGCGACATTACTTTCAGTCGCGACGATAGCCGATTGGCTAAATTAACCGGCGGTCGCGCCATATCCATCAAAATGCCATCGGTGCGAAAACGAATGCGATAGCTTTTTTCGTACGGTTCAAAGTGAATATCGGACGCACCACCGCGAATTGCATCGAGTAATACCTTGTTCACAAAGCGAACGATCGGTGCTTCATCGGCAACCGGCGCGCCATCGTCTTGCTTTGCATTGTCGTCAACTGCTTCGATATCGAGATCGTCGAGCCCGGCTTCGTCGAGATCGCCTAGGCCTGAGCCTAGCGCTTCTTCGTTGGCCTCCAAATATTTAGTGATGCCCGCAGCAAGCGCGCTTTCTTCAACCAATATCGCATCGGTATTGATGCCGGTATGAAACTTGATCTCGTCGAGCGCACGTAAATTGGTCGGGTCGGAGACGGCAATAAACAGGCGATTGCCGCGGCGAAACAACGGCAGCGTGTGGTGTTTTTGAATCAACTTGCTATCGACCAGCGATTTGGGCGATACGGACATATTGAAGGCGGTCAAATTAAATAGCGGTGTACCGAATTCGTCCGATGCGGCCTCGGCAATCACATGGCCATCGGCCAATTTATGTGCGACCAAGTACGAAACAAAAGGCCGTTTATCGCGCGCCGCGCCCTGAAAAGCTTCTTGGGCGACTTGTTCGCTCAACACGCCGTCTTTAACCAAGCGTCGCGCCAGGCCACTTAACGTAATCGCAGCATTTAAACTCATGGTAATAATTCCAGGTTAATCGAGGGCTTGTGAAATAAGTAGGCCCAATAAAGCATCGCCGAAGTATAGCAGCGGCAAATTAATTATCCGTCCAATCTTCGGCAGACAGCTTGGCGACCTGAGCGAAAGCCTGATCGCTGGTCACCAGTACCGCGCCGATGCCCAGAGCGTGTGAGGTAATCATTAGATCGAGCGGTGCGAGTAGTTTGCATTTCCGTAACATTCGGCAATGGCATGATCCCAGTCTTGTCGAATAAACACTTCCTTGGTATCGAATCGATAGGCGAGGGGCGGGCGCACCGCTTGGCTGCGGCCGTTGATAAATAGTTTGGCTACTTGGCTCATGACTGTATCCTCGGGCGCTGATAGATACCAAAGTATATTTCCGGTGGCTGGGTGTATCAAGGCGGGCCCAGCAAGCCTGTTTTGTTGAACAGTAATAACGAGGCTGGCTGTATCTCAATTGAGGTGTACAATAAGAGGCAACTCTAGGGGAGGCGAAAAAATGGCTGCACAAACATCAATGCTACATATTCGGGTGGAGGATGACATCAAAGTACAGGCCACCGAGGCGCTGACCGCTATGGGGCTGTCGATGTCCGATGCTGTCCGCCTGTTCTTGCGCCGCGTCGTGGTCGAGCAGGCATTTCCGTTAGAGCTCAAAGTGCCAAATGCTGAGACTCGCGCTGCGATGGCCGAGGCCGAAGACATTGTTCGCGCCCGCCGTGCTCGTTTTACCACGGCCGCTGCATTGTTAGCTGATCTTGAAAAAAACAGCAGCAAGTAAGCGGGCCTTGCTGCCGCGCGCGGCAGATTACGCCAACCCGTTCTTAAAAGATTGGCAGCGGCTGTCGCGTTCCGGGCGCTACGACATGAATCGGCTCAAAACGGCGATGCTGCTGTTGATCGCCGGCGATACTCCGCTCGCTCCCGAATGGCTCGACCACACACTTAAAGGCGAGTGGGCAGGGCATCGTGAATGCCATATCGGCGGGGATTTTCTGCTGATCTACAAAGTCGATGACAGCGGAAAAACCGGACTGGTTGTGTTTGTTCGTGCCGGCACGCATGCAGAGCTGTTCGATGAATGAGTTGCGCTTGGCCTAGAGATCGGGTGGGAGATAGGCTTGTGTCTTGTCGGACAGGCACCAACCACTCAGTCAATCAGATGTAGCGCCTGCGCACCGTTGCGTACCGCATCGGTAACCAAGCGGCGATCGAAAGTCGCCAGCTGTCCGTTGTGAGCGCAAGCCAGCGCCAGTAGATAGCTGTCCGTTATCTGACCGGATGTTAGCAGGCGCGTCGTATCTAGTTTGTTGATATCGAGCAGGCTGATGTCGTCTGGCCAGAACGTGTGGCCCGCCAGTGCGCGCAAGCCCGCTAGCAATTCCGCCACCGCTGCCGGCGTGCCCGGTGAATTTGGATAGCGGGCGTGACCGACAATGCGCAACACACCATTCTCGGTCAGCGGACAGGTGGCCCATGCTTGCTGTCCACGGTCTGCAAACCACTCATGCGCGGCGTCATGCTGAACATGCATCGGATCGATCAGTGCGATCAGTACGTTAACGTCGAGCAAGAACGTCATTACGGTAGTTCATCGCGCAACAGCTTCACCAATTCGGGTGTCGCTGGCGTGGCATCGGTGCGTATCGGTAGTAACGGCACCCCATTGCGAATATTGCCGCTCTGGGCATTGGGGGGGCGAAGTGCTTGCCGCGCGAGTGCGGAGATCACTTCTCCTACGCTTTTGTGCTGTCGCGCCGCCAACCCTTTAGCGGCTGCGAGTACATCATCATCAATAGCCAGTGTTGTTCTCATTAACGCCTCCACATGATGCATCAATCATCTCGCATCATACATCAAGTCGTTGTGGTGCCACTATACAACTGGCCATGTTTTGGAGGCCGAATGGCTCGACCACGCGCTTAAAGGCGAGTGGGCAGGGCATCGTGAATGCCATATCGGCTGAGCTGCGCTTGGCTTAGAGGTCAGGTGGAGTTGCAGCCTTAAGGGGCCGACTGTTCCAGGCGTTGAGCGAGCCACACTTTGATAATGGATTGTCGGGTAACGCGGAGCCTGTCAGCCGCTCTCAGGCGTGTATAGCCTCTGCCACCAAGCGCACGCCCAGCGCTGCGCATACGCGGCTGACGGTATCGAAGCGCGGGGTGCTGTCCGGTCGCAATGCCTTGTACAGGGCTTCGCGGGTGATTCCTGCGGATTTCGCTATCTCGGCCATGCCGTGAGCACGGGCAATGTCGCCGAGCGCTGCGGCCAGCAGGGATGCATCGTTCGCTTGCAAAATATCGGTTAGATAGGCGGCAATAGCGGCTTCTCCGTCCAAATAGGGCGCGGCGTCGAACTCGGGTAGATCTTCCGCTTTAATGCGTTTGCTCATGTTCATTTCTCCTGTCAATCCAGTAATACCGCGAGCGCTTTGGCACGTTTGATATCGCTCTTCTGCGTGCGTTTGGAGCCGCCCACAAGCAATACGACCAGCTGTGCGCCACGCTGTGTGAAATATACGCGCCAGCCCGCGCCGATATGTATGCGTAGCTCCGAGACGCCCTCACCGACTGATGCAACGTCCCCCATAAGCCCGTGCTCTAATCGCTTGATTCTCGCGACGATCACGCTTCGTATCGTCGCATCGGTAACGCCGTCGAGCCAGGCGCTGAATTCGGGGAGTGGTTTAATAGTGAGCATGAAATATATTGTAATCGACCGATTACAAATCATCAAGCGCCTAGGTAGTGGGCTTTATGGTGCGCGTATAAAATTTTACGGCGGTACACGCCCGAGACTTTGAGGGACATCACCCAAAGCGCCGCGAGCGCACTGGATCGGTAGCCAGAGCGCGAATGCGCGTATATACTTCGCGTATATCCTTTCCAATAGGAGGCTGCCATGTCTTACGCGCGCGTTTTTCAGTCGGGTAACAGCCAAGCGCTGCGGCTGCCCAAAGAGTTTCGCTTCACCGTGGATCAAGTAGAAATCTTCCGGCGCGGGGATGAAATTATCCTGCGTGAGCGGCCAGTCTCTGCATTGGAGTTATTTGATGCGCTAGCTATGCTGCCCGACGATTTTATGGTCGACGGCCGACAGGATGCCCTGCCCCAAGAGCGCGATACTTTCTGATAGCGATGAGCCAGCATGCCCAGTTACCTGCTTGACACCAATATCTGCATCTATATTGCCAAACATCATCCGCCCGCTGTGCGCGAGCGGTTTGGTCGGCATGCCGCGCAAGAACTGGCGATGTCGGTAATCACTTTGGGTGAATTGCGCCACGGCGCAGAAAAAAGCCAGGCTCGCGATAAAGCGTTGTCTACGATCGAGCGCCTGGCGAGCCTCATGCAGATTGCCTCGCTCACCGAGAGCGTAGGGCAGCACTATGGCCAAATCCGCGCCGAGCTTGAAAAGGCGGGGACTCCGATCGGCAATAACGACCTATGGATTGCCGCCCATGCCCGCGCGGAAGGCTGGATTTTAATCACCAATAACGAGCGTGAATTCTCCCGCGTCTCCGGTTTACAAGTCGAAAATTGGGTGACTTGAAATAGCCACCTGACAAGTCGTCCAGTATCCAGAAGCGCAACCGTTGCGGGAGAGTGGCTTGATGGCGCGCGTATAAAATCTTTAAGGCGGTTCCTCCCGTCTGCGGCTCATCACTACTTCCGGAGCGGTCTTGACCTGCGCCCATAACATGGATAGATTGTGTACATGCTTCGATAGGAGGTCTACCCATGACCATGCACGTTAATCTTTCATCTGAAATGGAAGGCTTCATCAAGGATAAGGTCGCTAGCGGCTTCTATGGCAACGCGACCGAAGTGATCCGCGACGCCATTCGGCGTATGCAAGCGGAAGAAAGCCGCGTTGTGGCCTGGCAGGCCGCAATCAAGCAGGGTGACGAACAGCTTGCGCGGGGGGAGGGGGTCGCCTACACGCCCGAGTCTTTGAAAGACATCACCCAAAGCGCCATCAGCGCCATGCACAGCGCGCAGCTGATGGATCCCGATGTCCTCCCGTAAGTTTCTGACGCTCGAGCTTTCCCCAAAAGCACGACAGGACTTCATCGACATCCTGCGTTACACCGGCGAAACTTGGGGTGCGACGCAGCTCTCGGCCTACCGCGATCTAGTGAATGCCTCCCTACAGGCAATCGGTCACAATCCACAGGTCGGCCACGGCAGGGACGACTTGCCGTCGACGCATCTAGCCTATCTGGTCGGCTCGCATATTATTATCTACCGCATTAGTGCGGACAGTAACAGTATCGGCGTCGTCCGCATTCTGCATCAGCGCATGAGTGTGGCCAGGCATATCTGAGGCGGATCGAGACGAAGCGCGGCAAGCTGCTAACCACACTGACAACCATTGTCACTTTCTGCCGTGCCGCGTAAGCAATTCGCGCTGCGATTGCAGTACTGCCCGTTTAAAGATTTTTAAAAATTGATCTAGTTAACTGTTTTTAAAGGTATGTTTGACATTGGAACGCGCTGTGCTTTACTCAAATCCAAGTAGCCCGTAAGCCAACTCGGAGCGGCTACGGCAACTCATAACTTTATCAACTGCGGAGTTACATCCCATGAAAAAGATCCAACAGGGTTTTACATTGATTGAATTAATGATCGTCATCGCGATCATCGGTATTTTGGCAGCGGTTGCGTTGCCCGCGTATCAAGACTACACGGTTCGGGCTAAGGCCTCCGAAGTGATTCTCGCAGCATCTTCGTGCCGGACAGGCGTTACTGATGTTGTAGCCAATTCTCCGGTTGTTTCTATCCCCGCTGCTGTTATGACAGCTGCCTGCGGTAGTACTGCGACAAAAATGGTGTTATCAACTGCTGTGGATGCCAATGGTGTTATTACAGTTGCCGCTGATCCAGCCGGTCTTAAGGCGGTTGATATTGATGCGACTCACAACTCGATAGAAATGAAGCCTTATATCAGCGGTACTGCTGTTGTTGGAACGACGGATGGCGGTAAATCCATTACCGAATGGCGTTGTGGCCCAGCTGCCGCCAACGCCCTCCCGGGCAAATATTTGCCAGGTTCGTGTAAACAATCATAGGCTGAGGTTAGTGAGTAATAAAAGCCCTGCTATAGCAGGGCTTTTATTTTTTGATAAATAAAGCTGATTTACTCCTCAAGTTAATAACCGATTTTTCTCAGTTAGAGTGATGGATTTAAATGTTGGCTAATGTTAACTGGCGCGCGCGCTTAATTGCCTCCGCCATCCATTTTTTGATAACGCTTTTGATTGCTTGTATTGCGGCTACACTAATTTTTTTCGTTTGGTTTCCTGGGGCATTCGCGACTATGGTGGGCGGGGGCCGACTGTTTTTAATAGTGGTTTGCAGCGATCTTGCGCTGGGGCCGCTGCTCTCGCTTGTCATATTCAATACAAAAAAAACGAAAACACAGCTGGTTGTCGATTATTCGATCGTTGGTGCGATCCAGGTGGCCGCATTAATTTATGGCGTCTCTGCTGTTGCAGTTTCTCGCCCGATTTTTGTTGTCTTTTTGGTCGATCGATTTGAGGTGGTTACCGCAGTGGAGCTGAATGATTCCGATTTGGAGGCGTCAGCTGATCCGCAGTATCGTATGCGCTCGTTGTCAGGGCCAAAGTTGGTTGGTGTGCAGCTCCCGATGAGCGTGAAGGAGCGTAACGATTTAATATTTTCTGCGGTTCACGGCAAAGATGCTCAGTTGATGCCGAAATATTATCGCCCGTACGAAACAGCAATTGATGAGATAAAAAGAAAAAGTGAATCCTTAGAAAGCTTGGTTTCAAGACACCCGGAAAAAAAGCAAGAGTTAGAAGTGGCGGTTAATCAATTGGGTGTGGCATCGGAAAGCTTGCGCTGGCTTCCCGTGAAGCATCGCTTTGGTTTTTGGACGGCTTTGATCGATGCAAAAACGGGTTATCCAGTAAAGTATTTACCGATTGATCCGTATTGATAAGGCCTAGTGCCAGCGTTAGGCGATCAAGCCCTTATTGCCGCTATAGGAGTGACGGCTGGCTTACCTTGGCGCTCAGCCTGCCACAAATCGTAGCTCATTTGTCCTTTAAGCCATGTCTCGGCGCTGGGGCCTTGTTCTGGGCCGCCAAGCCATGCCTCGAGGCGGCGTGCTAAATCCACAGAAATCGCCGCACGCCCATGCAATACCCGCGACAGCGCCACTCGGCTGACCCCGAGCTGCAGCGCCGCCGTTGTGACGGAGATGGCGAGCGCAGGCAAAACATCTTCGCGCAGCGTTTCCCCTGGATGCGGAGGATTAAACATTTTGCTCATTTGTCTGCGCCTCAGTGATAGTCTTGATAATCCACTAATACGGCATGCTCGCCATCAAAGGTAAAGGTCAACCGCCAATTGCCATTCACCCATACCGACCAATGTCCTTTCAGCTCTCGCCCTTTCAGCGCATGTAACTTCCATCCGGGCATATTCATATCTTGCGGCCCGGTGGCATCGTCCAACTGACGCAGTTGGCGTGCCAGCTTCAATTTGTGCGCGGTCTGAATGCCGGTAGTTGAGCCCGTCTCAAAAAATCGCTGAATCCCTTTGTGGCGAAAGCTTTTAATCATTGACGTATCCCTGTTCTTTGGCGGAAGTGTATCGCGCAGGGATACACATGGCAACTACTCAGCTGTGAGGGCCGCTTTTGACAGGCTTTGCCAAGGTATGCCATTCTTGCTGGGCGGAGGTGCCTACTATGGCAACGATGAATGTCTCTCTTCCCGACCCGATGAAATCGTGGGTTGAAGCTCAAATTAAGACCGGTCACTACAGTAACGTCAGCGATTATGTTCGCGATTTGATCCGCCGTGATCAGGCGTATCAGGATAAGCGTGAAACGCTGATCAAGGCGCTTACTGCGGGGGAAAGTAGTGGCGTATCTGAACACGGCATCGACGAAATTTGGCGGGCCGTAAAGGTGCGGCATCGCGCTGACACGCTGCCTGAGTCTTCTCAGCGATAATCCGGAGATGGGTGGCGTTGCCAACGATATTCGAGCGGGATATCGACGCTTCCCTCACGAAAGCCACGTTATTTTCTACACGCTTCATGAGCACGGAATTTTCATCGTCCGCATTCTCCATAAACGGATGGATGCTGTTCAACACATCCGCGACTGATGATTGGCCAGAGCAGCTTGATGCGAAGATGGGTTATCCGGTGAAGTATTTACCGATTGATCCGTATTGATAAGGCCTAGTGCCAGCGTTAGGCGATGAAGGCTTTCATGATGAGCGTGATGATGCCGGCCACGATAAGACCTAATGACCAGCGAATCAGCATCAGCTCTTGGTGTAAGAAGTCTTTGGTGACCAGCTCGCCTTGGGCGTTAAGGGCTTGCGATGGCTTCATAAGCGAGCACTCGGTTTAGGGTATGCAGCGATTATGGTGACACCATGATTTCGCGTAATAAATCGGGATGACGAGAAACAATTTTTAAAAGTGTTTCAGCTGCGCCAGAAGGGTGACGACGGCCCTGCTCCCATTGTTGCAAGGTGCGTGGAGAAATATGCAAAGCCAGCGCAAATTGATTTTGGGATAAACCGCACTTTATCCGCGTGGCAACAATTTCATTTGGCTGTACGTGGTAAACAGCACCGGTGTGGCCTGTTTTAACGTCGCGAATCGCCTGTAGCAGTTCCTCACCAATATTGCGTTTGGCATCGCGAGCGGATAGCTCTTTTGTGTTACGTGGCATGACCCATTTCCTCGGCGATTTGCCTAAGAATATGAGCAGAAATATTGGCTGCTACATTCTTGGCGTAGATAACTAAAAGCACCACTGCGCCATTGGTTAGGCGAGTCGTATAGATAACCCTTATGCCGCCTCGTTTCCCCATGCCGGAGCGAGACCAGCGAATTTTACGACACCCTCCGCTACCTGAGATTAAATCTCCAGCATCAGGGTTGGTAGCAATAAACGTAGCAAACTCCGCACGCTCTTCTTCTGACCAATAGTCCGACCAAAGCTTGGTAAACAGAGGCGATTCAATAACGGTTAACATAGATAGAGCATACGCCATTGGAGTATGGCGTGCAAGAATTGAATCCGGCGCAATCCCGATCAAAGAGTCGATCAGATGACACGACAGCTAGCCTGGCACCGGGGGCGACGGCTTCATTGGCGAGGCCTCATTTTCCGAAGGGGTTGAATACGGGTACTTTAAAGCGTTCGAAATCCCGGACGTTTCGAGTGGCGACGGTGAGTTTATGCATGAGCGCAGTCGCTGCGATCATGGCGTCTTCATAGACCGTGTCCGATTGTCGGTGCATCAGCTTGGCCCATAGCCGAAAGGTCGCCGCGTCCATGGGCAACACATTGTAGGTAGCCTCGACTTGGTCGGCCCACGTTGTTATCGCCGCTGCCTTGACGGCGTCTTGCTCGCGGGTGATTTCAATACCTGTTTGGATTTCACCCAGCGTCACGGCGGAAAGGTAGAGTTCAGCATCGGCGACACCTTCGAGCCACGCCACTACCGCCCCGTGGGGGCGAACCTTGCGCAGTTCTGAAACGATGTTGGTATCGAGAAGAAACACGGCGGTCTTACAGCGTAATAGTCGTTCGACGCTTCGCCAATCCGCGCCGAGGTAGATCAAAGTCGGCGCGCCCCACGTCGGACAATAGCAATGCCTTGAGTGAAGGGCGTGCGGCGTTGCTCAAGCGCTTCCATTCTGCAATAGGCACCAGCACTGCGGTTTCTGCGCCGCGCCGGGTCACCACCTGCGGCCCCTCGCTGACGCAGGCGTCAAGCAACTCGCTGAAACGGGCTTTAGCATCTTGTACCGGCCAAACATTCATCGCACACCTCATATGACTAGGTAGATGACCAGTCTATCGGGGTTGTTGCTGCGCTACAAGAGTTTGCTAAAACGAGCTTTTTGTATCTGAACACGGCATCAACGATTGATGGTTAGAGAATTCGCATCGACAAATCCACCGCATTAACATGTTTTGTCAGCGCCCCACTCGAAACAAAATTCGGTGCAATCCCGATCAAAGAATCGATAGTTGCTGTCGATACATTTCCCGAGATTTCAATTTTCGCTCGATGCTGGGTAAGTGCCACAGCTTTCTTCGCATCTGCCAACGAAAATTCATCGAGCATAATAATGTCTGCTCGTGCATCTAATGCTTCCTGCAGCTCCGTAAAACACCCAGAAAAAAAGCAAGAGTTAGAAGTGGCGGTTAATCAATTGGGTGGGGCGTCAGAAAGCTTGCGCTGGCTTCCCGTGAAACATCGTTTTGGTTTTTGGACGGCATTGATCGATGCAAAAATGGGTTATCCGGTGAAGTATTTGCCGATTGATCCGTATTAAAAATGCCTATTACCAGTGTCTGGCGATCAAGCCCTTATTGCCGCTAACAGAATTACTCTGCATCTTGAGTAATCAATATCGCTTCTTTGCCGAGTTTCGTAAGTAATGCCGCAGCTTTTTTGTCAAAGGTGACAAATGTTTCACTACCCAACCATTGCCCCTCGTAATGGATCACGCCATCGGCAAAATCACCGCCGGCATCGAGCACGGCCAATCCTGCTTCGACCGCCGGCCGATCGACAACCACATTTTCGGCCTGCATGAGCTTTCGGATTGCTGCGGCTATGTCGGCCCGCGCAACGTCGTATCCGCTTTTAAGCACCCAGGCAAGCTCGCAAAATACATGTGTCCCGATCGCAATCAGATCGGGGTTGTCGATGTAGCGCATTGCCATGCGGCTTTGAGCTTTGTCATCGCCCATCAGCGCGCGCACCAGCACGTTGGTATCCAGAGCAACTTTCATTCGTCGCCTGCCCCAGCGACTGCGCCACGCTCGGCGATAAGATTATCGATTTCTTCAATCGACAGCACCTTGCCGTTCCCTTTGCCTTTCAAGAAGCCGTGCAGGCCACGGCGCGGCTCCTTAGGCTGTTCTGCCCGAAGTTCGGCGCGACCATCGGGCAGCAATGCGAGTTCGATCTTTCCACCGGGGTTGATACCGAGGTGCTGTAAAATCTCACGCCGGAAGGTTACTTGCCCCCGTGTTGTAACTGTCAAAGTCGTCATCGTTCTGCCTCCTAGTTCTTTAATGGCTACAGTGTAATGCATAAATGCATTACTTTGAAGTGGATGGAAAACATTTAATTTTTACCGGAATGAGCCCGCATCGATCGCGCGTAGGTGGCAGAATGCACCGGAATGGCTGGCCTGCTTTGAAGCGGAATCGGTGGCGGGTTTGCGACTGGAATCGCCGGCCGATTTCACTGGAATACGCAATTGGCGAGGCCTCATTTTCCGAAGCTTGGCCCATAGCCGAAAGGTCGCCGCGTCCATGGGCAACACATTGTAGGTAACCTCGACTTGGTCGGCCCACGTTGCTATCGCTGTTGCCTTGACGGCGTCTTGCCCGCGGGTGATGTCAATACCTGTTTGGATTTCACCCAGCGTTACGGCGGAAAGGTAGAGTTTTGTATCTGAACGGGGCATCAACGATTGATGATTGGTTAGAGAATCCGCATCGACAAATCCAGTGCCTTGAGATGTTTCGTCAACGCTCCACTCGACACAAAATCCGGTGTAATTCCAATTAACGAATCGATAGTTTCCGTCAATACATTCCCGGATATTTCAATTTTTGCGCGGTGCTGGGTAAGTGCTACAGCTTTTTTGGCGTCTTCCAGCGAAAATTCATCGAGCATAATAATGTCTGCTCGTGCATCTAATGCTTCCTGCAGTTCCGCCAAGTTTTCTACTTCTACTTCAACCGGCTTGTCAGGATGTAGCGCGCGCGCTTTGGTGACGGCATTGGTAATGCCGCCGCATGCAGCGATATGGTTTTCTTTGATTAGGAATGCGTCGTATAAACCCATGCGGTGATTATGGCAGCCGCCGCAGCGCACTGCGTATTTTTGCGCGGTGCGCAGGCCGGGGATGGTTTTACGGGTATCGAGAATTTTGATGTCAGTGCCTTTGACGAGGTCGGCATATTGCTTCGCAGCGGTCGCGGTGCCGGATAGCGTTTGCAAAAAATTCAGCGCAGTGCGCTCGCCGGTTAACAAGCTGCGCGCGCAGCCGTGCAAAGTGACTAAGGTTTGATTGGGGCTGACGGAATCACCATCGTCGACGTGCCATTCCAGTTTTACATCGCGATCGAGTTGTCGAAACACTTCATCGACCCAGGGGCGACCGCATAGGATGGCCGACTCGCGCGTGATGATCGTCGCGGTCGCTATATTTTCGGCGGGAATCAACTCGGCGGTGATATCGCCATCGCCGATATCCTCTTCGAGCGCCCAGCGTACGGTGCGTTCGATATCGGCGCGCAGTTGCGGCGTAATTTGCGGGGCTGAATGTTCGATCGATTTGGGGTTTGGCATGGTCAGCTTGATGTTATGCGACTTGAAATTTCATTTCCTTGAGATTGGCAAGAGGGACGCGATCTTTTACGTTTAATATTTCGATGCCGACAACTTGATTACGATCGTTGAAATCGAGAATTACGCCAGCGGCCACTTCCTCCGATTCAAGAATATTGGAATCGTCCAGTCGGAAATAAAGAGCATCCGATTTTTCGTCGAAATGAACTCTCATAGTGTGTTCCTCATTGTTCGGTCGAAGTATGCCGTCACAATCGTTATCGGTTGCGTGGAGTGATTATAGATTACTCGCAGCACACGATTTCCATGTTCTGGAATCCGCCCGAGGGCGTGACCCAAGGTGGTGTCGAATTTATCGGCATCCGTCTTTTCTGGTTTTGATAACACTCGCTCGAGCCACTCAATGGGGATGGAGCGCTCCGCGATGGCGGTTTGCGCATGAATGGATAGCGCGTAATCAGTCATGTGGCGAGTATACGCTACTGTCTATCCCGCGCAAATTGCAGGTTAAACGGGGGACTTACTTAACGATGAATCCATAGGATCATCGTCATGAGAGAATTACGCTGGTTTTGTTATGCCGCAGAATAAGATTTTCAGCATTCTCATATCCGATAAATCTGAGCAGGGCGGAGAGTCTACTAGCCGTGTGACGCGCTTCAAGATACTGCCATTTGCCGGAGAATTTCCGCAGAGCGCTGTTATAGTTATTTGCGAGAGGCCCGAATTCGCTATGCGGCTAAGTTGTTTGCTATGCAGCCAAGATGTGTGTTCTGCGAGAAGAGTTGTTTGGAGTTTAGTGCACGGCTGCCAATCCGATGGATAGTGCGTAATTTCCGGTGATATGACATGACAGGTCCGCGATCAAAAGTTGTTCCGATCAAGCCCGGCTCGAGCGGCTCCGGTAGGGGCCGAGACGGCGGCGTGGTGGATGCGATGGCAGCGCCTTTGGGTCGCTTGCAGGAGCGCTGCAAACAAATGCTGCAGCAGTTTGTGCAAGCTTTGTTCGATCAGGCGGACGACGCATTGTTCGAGCTAGCCGATCGCGCGACCAACAACTTAGAACAAAATATGTATTTCGAATCGATGCGCGAAGTGCGAATTAAGCGCCGCGGCATCGAGCAAGCGGTAACGCGTGATGTCGGCGAAAACTTTCGCGCGTTGACGCTCGGCATCGCCAGCGCGGGCGCAGCAGCGCAAGACGGTTTGGATAGCTTATCGGCAGCGAATTTATCGCTGGTCGAACACGACGAACTCGAAGAAATCGTCGCGGTCGACGGTATGATTGCGAAGGCAGAGAAAGAGTTTGCCGAATCGCTGGCGCTGCTCACTGCGCGCATCAATGCGCTGATTACCAATGGCGTCACTGTTAGGACCAATCCGTTCGGCCCGGCATGTCTGTGCCAAAGTTTTTTGCAGGCTACGCATAGCCTCGATTTGGATATTAAAGCCAAATTAGTTCTCTTTAAATTATTCGATCGCCACGTTATAAAATCGTTGCAGGAATTGTACGAGGCGGGTAATAAACTACTGATCGAGGAGGGCGTATTGCCGCGCCTAAAACGCGGTGGTGCGAGTGCTTCCGGCGGCGCTGTTAAAACCTCAGCGGCGGCTGGTCACGGTGTGGCGCGCGACGATAGCGATGCGGAGCAAGTATTTATGAGTCTGCAACAATTGCTCGGGCAGGCGCGGCAGGAGCCGGGCTACGTGATGCTGGAGCAACACAGCGGATTGGTAGCGCCAGGTCTAGCGCCGACCTTGCCGCGCGATGCGTTGATGCAGTTGCTCGCCGATTTACAGCGGCAACAAATGGTCTCGTTGATGGGGCAGCAAGCGGCGGTATTGCGCGGCGTAGTACCGCGTCAACTTGATGTTCTGCAAGCATTGAGTCAGGTGTTGCAGCGGCGCTTGCCGAATCAGGCGGTGAGCATTGGTCAGATCGACGACGATGCGATTAATCTGGTCTCGATGTTATTTCAGTTTATTCTCGAAGATCGCAATTTGGCGGCGCCGATTAAAGGCCTGATTGCGCGGTTGCAAATTCCGATTCTCAAAGTTGCGATGTTAGATAAATCCTTTTTCAGTAAAGGCGGTCATCCGGCGCGCAAATTATTAAACGAGATCGCTAACGCCAGCTTGGGCTGGGTGCTGAGCGATCCGAATGGCGATGTCGAGCGCGATCCGTTCTACTTTAAAGTCGAATCATTAGTGACGCGTATCATCGATGATTTCGTCGACGACGTGACGGTATTCCAATACGCGCTCGAAGATTTTGTCGCGTTTGTCGAAATGGATCGTCGGCGCGCGACGTTGGTTGAACAACGCACCGTCGATGCCGAGGATGGGCGTGCGAAATCCGAATTGGCGCGTGCCATCGTGCAGCAGGCGCTGAACGAAAAAGTCGCGGGTAAACGCTTGCCATCGGTGGTGGCGAAATTGCTCCAAGAGGGTTGGAGCAACGTCCTATTTTTGATTTGTTTGAAAGAAGGCGTCGAAAGCGCGAGCTGGCAACACGCAGTGAAAACGGTCGACGATTTGTTGATGAGCGTGTGTGTCACCGAAGGCCCGATCGATCGCGCGCAATTATTGCGTACGTTGCCGGTGCTGTTGAAAGATTTGCGCTCGGGATTGAATAAAATCGGTTTTAATCCATTCGATTTGAGCCAGCTGTTCACCGATTTGGAACAGATCCATTTACAACGCCTGAAAAAAGAAGAGCCTGCGGCGCGCGCCGCTGAGCCGCCGATCTTGGCGCCAGCACCGCTGCCGCTTGCAATCAAAACGGAAGTAGCCGTTGCGGAATTGCCGGCGACGCTAATCCAGCCGCAGGTCTCCGCACAATCAGAGTCACCGGTTCCGACACAAACGCTGGACGAACTATTAACGGAGCGGCAGCTGAGCGATCCGCTTGCCGATCTCGATCGCATGTTGGCGGCGCAACTTGGTGAAGACGACGATGATTTTCTGGCAGATGTGCCGGTCGTCAGCGAATTGCGCAGCGAACCCGTGGCTGCATCGATCGAATCGACTGCTGTGGTCGCCGTGGTGCAACCCGTCGTCAACCGCGAACAACGCAATGCCGATAAAGTCGATCAACTCGAAGTGGGCAATTGGGTCGAGTTTCAGCAGGGTGCTGGCAAAGTCGTGCGCTGTCGTTTGGCGGCGATCATTCGCGCTACCGGAAAATATATTTTCGTCAATCGCGCCGGCGTCAAAATTGCCGAAAACAATCGTGCGGGCTTGATTAAAGCGTATCAATCCGGCGAGCTGAATTTACTCGACGAAGGCCGTCTGTTCGATCGCGCGCTCGAATCGGTGATCGGCAATTTGCGCGAAATGAAAAACCGTCCGTCCAACGCGTAAGGCGGTTCGCAACAAACCTCAAGCGGCGCGCCTAAGCTCAAAGCAGCGCGTCGTTGTGACTCCTATGTATCTCTGTGTATGATCGACAGCGATACTATCTACGGCGATATTAGGGAGTTGCGCTTCTGCATGATCCACACCGATCGGGAAAAATTTATCGACGTTGCAGCGCCGCGTACCGACGCGTATTGCATCGACGCGCGCGGTTGGCTGCAGTCGGTTGCAGATTCGATTGCGCATTGCCCCTCCGAAAATTTCAATGCACGTCCCGCCGATTGCGCTATCGATTTGCTGGTTATTCATAACATCAGTTTGCCGCCAGGGCAGTTTGGTGGCGGTCATATCGAAGCGCTGTTTACCAATTGTCTCGATTGCAGTATCCCAACTTTTTCAGAGCTGGCCGGGTTGCAAGTATCGGCGCATTTGCTGATCGATCGACTCGGCGCGATCACGCAATTTGTATCGTTCGACGAGCGTGCCTGGCACGCGGGCCAATCGCTATTTGTCGATCGCGCGAATTGCAACGATTTCAGTATTGGCGTCGAATTGGAAGGCACCGATACGCTGCCCTATACCGATGCGCAATACACTAGTTTGACGGCGGTGACACAGGTGTTGTGTCAGCGCTATCCCGATATCGCGCCTCAGCGTATGGTGGGGCACAGCGAGATTGCACCGGGACGTAAAACCGATCCTGGTCTCGCGTTCGATTGGTCGCGCTTTCGACGGCTGCTCGATGCTGCATTGGATAATCGACCGGATCGCGTATAGTTTGATTTAATAATAATCATGCAATACTTGAACGATCGTTGCATGGCACAACCCATCACTGACTGAATGGAACTGCGCATCATGGAGTTTCTCGTTATTTTGCTGACCTGGGCGCTGGTGCGCACGGTGGGAATGCCAACCGGGCTGCAGCGCGATGATTGGCTGTTGGCTTGGCGCCTGCGCGCGAATACCGCGTTCGCCAGTTTGCCGATCGAAGCGCGTCTGCTATTAATTGCCGGCCTCCCTTGTTTGCTGATCGCGTTGCTGGAGTGGGTGTTAGGCTCGCGTTGGGCCGGTTTACCGCTGTTCGTGCTCGAATTGTCGGTGTTGATTTACAGCTTGGGGCGCGGCGATTTTCAAGCGCAGCTGAGCCGCTATCTCAGCTGTTGGCAGCGCGGCGATTTGCAGGCGGCATATCAAGAAGCGGTGAGCGCAGTGGGCATCGATGCGGATACTCCGCTCGATAACGCGGCTGAATTGCACAACCAAGTACGCAATCGCGTGTTGTACCGCGCTTTCGAGCGCTGGTTTGCGGTGGTGTTCTGGTTTTATTTTCTCGGCCCGTGGGCGGCATTGTTTTATCGCGTGTTGCAGTTGTTGTCTGCGCATAGCGCGATAGCGGATCGGCAATTGTTGCTGCGTTGGTTGGCGATTATTGAATGGCTGCCGGCGCGTTTGTTGGGCGTGGCGTTTGCGCTCACCGGCAATTTCGCCAGTTGTATCGGCGCGTGGCGCGAGCGTTTAGGCGAATGGCTGCCGGTGCCGGAGTTGCTTGCCAGCTACACCACGCATGCACTCGATGGCGTGGTTGCTAATGCGGCTGAAGACGGCGAACAATTTGTCGAGCGCGCAGCCAACGAGTTATCCGAATTGGTGGCATTGATGCATCGCAGCTTTATCGCGTGGCTGTTGTTATTTGCGCTGCTGCAAATGCTGCGTTAGTGGGCGCGCATTGCCGCACCAACAACGACGTTGCCATTCGGCAGCCTAATCCGTAGACTCACCATCATCTTGTCGGGGTGCCCGGTTGTGCAAACAGCCGCGAGCTGAGATCGCAGTAGCGGATCCCGTCGAACCTGATCCAGGTCGTGCTGGCGTAGGGAACAAGATTGGAGCAGAGCAGCCGGCGTTCGCTATTGTTGTCTCTCGTTCTTTCTTATTTCTTTCCGCGTGCCGACCTCTTTCTCTTTGCTATTTAGAGGCAGCAGCCATGAGCCAATCGAAACACCCGTTATTGCGCGATACCGCCCAAGTGGACACGGCTTCGGTGCAGCCGTTACCAGCCTCCACCAAAATTTACGCCAGCGGCAGTCGCGCCGATATGCGCGTGCCGATGCGCGAAATTCATTTAACCAGCACGCCGGTGTTAGGTCGCGATGGTAGTTCGCGATTGGAGGCGAATCCGCCGTTGCGCGTGTACGACACCTCGGGCCCTTACACCGATCCCACAGTGCAGATCGATATTCGCAAAGGTTTGCTAAGTGTGCGCGATGCGTGGATCGACGAACGCGGCGATACCGAATTGCTCGATAGCGAATCGTCGAACTACACACGCACGCGCTCGCACGATTTAACGCTGGAAAATTTGCGTTTCGATTTAAAGAAACGCAAACCGCGTCGCGCTAAAGCGGGCTGTAACGTTTCGCAAATGCATTACGCACGGCAGGGCATCATCACGCCGGAGATGGAATACATCGCGATTCGCGAAAATATGGCGATGGCACAAGCGCGTGAACAAGGTTTGGTTCAGCATCCAGGGCAGGCGTTGGGTGCCAGCATTCCGAATGAAATTACAGCGGAGTTTGTGCGCGAGGAAATCGCGCGCGGCCGCGCAATTATTCCTGCCAATATCAATCACCCGGAATTGGAACCGATGATTATCGGTCGCAATTTCCTGGTCAAAATCAACGGCAATATCGGCAACTCAGCGCTCGGCTCGTCGATCGAAGAAGAAGTCGCCAAGCTCACGTGGGGTATTCGCTGGGGCGCCGATACGATGATGGATTTATCGACCGGCAAAAATATTCACGAAACACGCGAGTGGATTATTCGCAACTCGCCGGTGCCGGTTGGCACCGTACCGATTTATCAGGCGCTCGAAAAAGTTGATGGCGTCGCCGAAAATTTAACCTGGGAAATTTTCCGCGATACGTTGATCGAGCAGGCCGAGCAGGGCGTCGATTATTTTACGATTCACGCGGGCGTATTGCTGCGCTACGTGCCGCTGACGGCTAAACGCTTGACTGGCATCGTATCGCGCGGCGGCTCGATCATGGCGAAGTGGTGTTTATCGCACCACAAAGAAAATTTTCTGTACACGCACTTTGAAGATATTTGCGAAATTATGAAAGCGTACGACGTGTCGTTTTCGTTGGGCGACGGTCTGCGTCCCGGTTCGATTGCCGATGCCAACGACGAAGCGCAGTTTGGCGAATTGCGCACGCTCGGCGAGTTGACGAAAATTGCGTGGAAGCACGATATTCAAGTGATGATCGAAGGTCCCGGTCACGTGCCGATGCACATGATAAAAGCGAACATGGATGAGCAATTAAAACACTGCGACGAAGCACCGTTCTACACCCTCGGCCCGCTGACCACCGATATCGCACCGGGTTACGATCACATCACGTCGGCAATCGGCGCGGCAATGATCGGTTGGTACGGCACTGCGATGCTGTGTTACGTCACGCCGAAAGAGCATTTGGGGCTGCCGAATAAAGACGATGTCAAAGACGGCATCATTGCGTACAAAATCGCCGCGCATGCTGCGGATTTGGCGAAAGGGCATCCCGGTGCGCAACTGCGCGATAACGCATTGAGTAAGGCGCGCTTTGAATTTCGCTGGGAGGATCAATTTAATCTCGGCCTCGATCCCGATACTGCGCGCTCGTATCACGACGAAACGCTGCCGAAAGATTCAGCAAAGGTCGCGCACTTTTGCTCGATGTGCGGACCGAAATTTTGCTCGATGAAAATCACCCAAGACGTAAGAGACTTTGTTGCTAATACCGAGGAGGCACGACTACTCGATGTCGAGGCGGAGATGCAGCATAAATCCGAAGAGTTTAAAGCGATGGGTAGTGCCATTTACCATAAGGTTTAAGTGGCGCAGGGTTTAAGTTTTGGTGTGCAGCGACATGAGTCTTAACAACAGGCTTCGAGTATGAAAATCGGCATTGCCGGCGCAGGCTTGATGGGTCGCTTGTTGGCGTGGCAACTGCTGCGTCGTGGCCATCAAGTTACGCTATTCGATCGCGATAATGCCGATGGCGAATTGTCCGCAGCGCGTGTTGCCGCAGCGATGTTGGCGCCGTACAGCGAAGTGGTGGCCTGCGAGCGCGCAATTTTCGATTGGGGTCGCGAAGCGTTAACGTTATGGCCAAGTTTGTTGGCCGAGCTGCGTGCTGATAGCGGTATCGAAGTTTTTTTTCAGCAGTGCGGCAGCCTCGTGGTAGCGCACGCACAAGATCGCAATCATCTGCAACAATTTCAGCAGCGCTTGGCGCACGCGATACCCGATCACATGACGCAGGTACAGCAGCTCGATCGCGCAGCACTGCAAACGTTAGAGCCCGATCTCGCAGCCAATTTTAGTGAAGCTACTTTTTTATGCGAAGAAGGAACGCTGGATAATCGTGAGTTACTCGCTGCGCTGGCGACGGCGATTCGAAAATACGGCGCGGTATGGCGCGAAAACATTTTAGTCGAGTGTGTTGATAGCGGCAGTATTGCCGTAGGCAACGAAATTCAGCGTTTCGATTTAGCAATCGATACGCGTGGCTTCGGCGCAAAAAATCAGCTCGCGGATTTGCGCGGTGTGCGCGGTGAAGTGTTGTGGGTGTACGCGCCCGAAGTAAAATTAACTCGGCCAGTACGATTGATGCACCCGCGCTATCAATTGTATATCGCACCGAAGCGCGATTCGGTTTATGTGATCGGTGCGACTGAAATCGAAAGCGAAGCGTTAACGCCGATTACAGTGCGTTCGAGTTTGGAATTGCAATCGGCGCTGTACAGCGTACACACCGGTTTTGCCGAGGCGCAGATCATCCACGCCTACGCTAATTGCCGACCGGCGTTCGCCGATAATTTGCCGCGCATCGAATGCGCTGCAGCGTTGTTGCGCGTAAACGGTTTATATCGACACGGTTATTTATTGGGGCCACTGGTAATGCAGTTGGCGTTGGCGGCGATCGATGGTGCAGTGCAGCATCCGATGCTGCGCTACGTCGATGAGCTGCCGATGGCAAGTGCGCGATGATTGAAATTATTTTAAACGGCGAAACCGTTGTGTTGCCGCAAGCGGCATCGGTGGCTGCGGCATTGACCGCATGGGGCTATCGCAGTGAACGCATTGCGGTGGCGCGCAATGGTGAATTTGTTGCGCGCAGCGATTACGCAACGATCATACTCAATGCGCACGATTGCATTGATGTCGTCGCGCCGATGCAAGGGGGGTGAGGTGACAGATTCGTGGACGCTATACGATAAAACGTTTTCGAGCCGGTTACTGATCGGCACCGCGTTGTATCCATCGCCACAAATTATGCGCGATGCAATTATCGCCAGCGGTGCGCAAATCGTCACGGTATCGCTGCGTCGACAAGCGCCGGAGCAAGGTGGCGGCAATTCGATTTGGGATTATATTCGCGCATTAAATTGCACGCTGCTGCCGAACACCGCCGGTTGTCGCAACGCCAAAGAAGCGATCGCACTCGCGCAGATGTCGCGCGAAATTTTTCAAACAAACTGGATCAAGCTCGAAGTGATCGGCGACGATTACAATTTGCAACCCGATCCGTTCGCGACGCTCGATGCTGCCGAGCAATTAATTAAATTAGGCTTTGCGGTGTTCCCATACTGTACCGACGATTTAGTATTTTGCACGCGGCTGCGCGATGTCGGTTGTCGGGTATTGATGCCGTGGGGCGCGCCAATCGGCACCGGCCGTGGTTTGATTAATCCATACGCGTTGCAAGCAATTCGTGAACGCATTCCTGAGTTGCCATTGATCGTCGATGCCGGTATCGGCAAACCCTCGCACGCGCTGCAAGCGTTAGAGCTGGGTTACGACGGCGTTTTGTTAAACACCGCCGTTGCGCAGGCGGCCGATCCGGTGTTGATGGCACAGGCATTTGGCGAAGCGATAATGGCTGGTCGCAAAAGTTATCGCGCCGGTGCGATGTTGGAGCGACAAACCGCGCAGCCGAGTACGCCGACATTAGGAACGCCATTTTGGCACCAGCAATAAAACCCAAACAAAAAATTGTCTGGACCATCGCCGGTTCCGATTCGGGCGGCGGCGCTGGCATTCAAGCGGATCTCGCAACATTTCGCGATTTTGGCGTGCACGGCTGCAGCGTCATTACCGCGCTCACCGCGCAAAATTCGTTTGCGGTCGGTTATGTCGAAGCGACATCGCGCCGCGCGTTGGCCGCGCAAATCAATGCGCTCGATTGCGATATGCCGGCCGCGGTGATTAAGCTCGGCATGTTGGCGAATAAAGAAATCGTTAATTCGGTGGCAAAATATCTCGCCGATTATCGCGGCTTCGTCGTGTGTGATCCGGTGTTGTATGCGAGCAACGGCACGTCGTTACTCGACGACGGTGGTCGACAATTGTTGCGCGAAAAATTATTACCGCGCGTGGATTTACTGACGCCGAATCGCGCTGAGGCGGAGGCGCTACTCGAACGTAAATTAGTCGATCTCAGCGCAGTCGAGCAGGGCGCGCGCGATTTAGTGGCGCTCGGTGCGCGCTCGGTATTGATAACTGGTGGACATTTTGAAGCGCACAATAATCGACGTCTCGATTATTGGTGCGATGGGCGCGATGGATTTTGGTTGTCGGGTCCACACATCGAAACGATTCATAGTCACGGCGGCGGGTGCACGTTGGCATCGGCAATTGCTGCTGCAGTAGCGCGCGGTTTTGCGTTGGCTGATGCGATCGTGCTCGCAAAAATGTACGTAACGCGCGGCCTGCGCAATGCGCGTCAAATCGGCGGTGGCCCGGGTGCTGTCGCGCACGAAGGCTGGCCGCAACAGAGCGACGATTTGCCGGTGTTGACGCGTGCGCTGCCGAGCATGCCTAGCGGTAGCTGTCCTATAGATAGCTTTCCGAGTTGTGATGGCGAATTGGGTTTGTACCTAGTGGTCGATTCGGTCGAGTGGATCGAGCGCTTGTTGCCGCTCGGTGTTAAAACAATTCAATTGCGTATTAAAGATCAGCCATTAAATATTGTCGAAGCGGAAATTGCGCGCGCAGTGGCATTGAGTCGACAGTATCAGGCTCGTTTGTTTATCAACGATTATTGGCAGCTCGCAATTCGCTGCGGTGCGTATGGTGTGCATTTGGGTCAGGAGGATTTAGATGTGGCCGATCTTGATGCGATCAGCGGTGCTGGTTTGCGTTTGGGAATCAGCAATCACAGTTATTACGAGCTGGCGCGCGCACACGGATTGCGGCCGAGTTATTTAGCGCTCGGTCCTATTTTTCCGACCACGACCAAAGCGATGAAGTTTGCCGATCAAGGATTATCGCAATTACAGCAGTGGGCAACCTTGTTAAAACCTATCTACACTCTGACCGCCATCGGCGGCATCAGTCTTGAGCGCGTTCCGGCGGTATTGGCTACCGGCGTGGGCAGCTGCGCGATGGTCAGCGCGATTACCGGTGCGCAAGATTACATCGCGACGGTGCGCGAACTGCTCGCCTTGGTTAAAAAATAATTAGCTAGATCGTTCAAGCTACGTGCTGACAATCGGCGTACTGTCCGTTTCCTGAAGTGCTACCTCGTAGATCGGTGGGCACAGCGGATCGGCGCGCACGGATGGGTGCGCATCAGTAGCTATGTATTGATAGCGGGAGGGATGGGGATGACTACCATGATGGGTTCGTTACAACGGAGTTTTTTGCCGGCAGTCTGTTTGGGTTTGGTGACCGGCGTATTAGCATTGATCCCGATGATCGGTTGGCTGTTGGGTTTTTTAGTATTTATTCTCGTCAATAAATATACCGAGCGAAAGTCGTTTGCAGCAGATTTAATTGTGATGATGTTGCTGTGGGTGTTGATTCGCCAATTTGCGGGGCCGCTGTTCCATCTGCAATAAGTTCCACCTGCAATAAGTTGTATCTGCAATACGGTGCATCTGTGATCGGTTGGCTTCGTGCTTGCGCATCGGCAGAGAATGAATTCACAATAGGCCGTAGCGCATTTTCGCCGACAATTACAATAGAGTTTTTCCTGCGTGAATCATTGGTTGTTTAAAACCGAACCCAGCGAGCTTTCGATTGCCGATTTACAGCGCTGCGGCGCGCGCGGTGCTTGCTGGGAAGGCGTGCGCAATTACCAGGCGCGCAATCTGCTGCGCGATCAAGTGCAGCTCGACGATCGCATTTTTATTTATCATTCAAGCTGCGCGCAGATTGGTATCGTCGGCATCGCGCGCGTGATTCGCGCGGCGTATCCCGATCCGAGTCAGTTCGATCCGCAAAGTCATTACTACGATGCTACGAGCTACGATGCTACGAGCTACGATGCTGCGAGCAGCGCAAATCAACCGCGCTGGATTGCAGTGGATGTCTGTCACGAGCAAACCTTCGCGCAAATCGTGCCGCTCGCCGCGTTGAAAGCGAATGCCGCATTGCATGCATTGCCGGTGGTGCAGCGCGGTAGCCGCCTTTCGGTGTCGCCGGTCAGCGGCGCCGAATGGCGAGTTATTTTATCGATAAGTGCGGCGTTGGCCGATGCTTAGCGTGTGATCGGCGTTTAATGTTGATGGCCGCCGGTGCCGTGCGCGTGGCCGTGCGCTTGCTCTTCTTCGCTAGCAGCGCGCACATCGGTTATTTCAATCGCGTAGTGTAATTCCTGTCCCGCCAGCGGGTGATTGGTATCGACGTCGACCGAGAATTTGCCGACCTTGACCACCGTCACCAGCTGCGCGCCATCGTCGGTATTCAACTGCACCGCTTGTCCGGGCCGCAGTTTGCCGGCGTGCTTTAAATATTTGGCCGGTACGCGCTGTTGCGCGTTGTCTTTGCGCTCGCCGTAGGCATCCGCCGCTGCGAGAGTCAGCTCGAATGTCGCAGCGGATTGTTTGCCGACAAAGGCTTCCTCCAACTTAGGTGCAATGTTGCGCGCGCCGTGCAGATATACCGTCGGCTCGCCATCGCGATTGGTTTCGAGTACCTTACCGGCGGTATCGCTGAGCGTGTAATAGAACGAGACGACGGCGCCATTTTCGATTTGCATAGCGGTTTCCTGGTTGCAGTAGACGTTGAATTGATGACGGTTGCGGCGGCTGTAGATCGGCAGCGCCTAACGCTGGCGCGGTATGTTAGTAGTATGCGATGTTTTTGAATAGCGCTTGGTGCGCAGATGGCTTTGACCGAATGATCGAGCGTGGCGACGCAGTAAGGTGTGGAGAGTAGCGTATGGGCGAAATAATTCCGTTTGCGCCGGGCAAAAAAAAGCACAACAGACCGCAACGCAGTGTGTTGTGCCAAAATGGTCATCATCGTTGGGCGGTGTGGCAACAAAAGCCGTTCGATGTAAAACAGGGCAAACTGATAACGATATACCGTTGCGAGCGTTGCGGCGCGGAGCGCAGCGAGGCGCGCTAGTCGACGATCCTCCGACTGGTTAATCCGCCGATGGTTTATCCGCTGAGGGTTTATCCAGCTTCGCGACGATCGCTGCCAATAACTCTTTCGCAGCAGCGCTGCCTTCGACGGACTGCACCACCAGCGCCATACCTAACATATGCTCGGTGATCACCGCGTACATCGGTGCTGCTTCCTCGGTAGCACAGTCGCGCAGGTACAAAAAAGTGCGCGCGCTAATGTCGTCGATAATCTCTTGCATACCGGGTTTTCGGTACTGGGCGAGGCTGATAACGTTGTTGGCGCTGGACATGATGGCAACCAGTTACGGGTGAGTTGGCCAAAGTATATGCAGTGCAGTGCGCCCTGAAACTAAGGAATTACACCTAAGTGGATACCCGCATGATGAGGTCAAGTTATGCGGCGAACGAGATGCATCGTAATAACGCCGATGACTGAACGCGTGTTGGCATCCACGGAGATGCACGCGATAATGCGCGCCGCACCACTTAATTTCGCAACTACTACCTATTTCGCAACTACTACCTGTTTCGTAACTACTAACTGTTCCCCAACTACCGCTTCTTTGGGTATCACATGACTGAAATTACTACCGACGGCATCGAACAAATTCCGCTGAAACAATTTTCCGAGAAAGCGTATCTGGATTATTCCATGTACGTGATTCTCGATCGCGCGTTGCCGAATATCGCCGATGGGCTGAAACCGGTGCAGCGCCGCATTATTTATGCGATGAGCGAATTGGGCCTAAAAGCAGGCGCGAAATATAAAAAATCCGCGCGTACCATCGGCGATGTGATCGGTAAATTTCACCCGCACGGCGATTCGGCCGCGTACGAAGCGATGGTGTTGATGGCGCAGCCGTTCAGTTATCGCTATCCGCTGGTCGATGGTCAGGGCAATTGGGGTTCGCCGGATGATCCGAAATCGTTCGCGGCGATGCGCTACACCGAATCGAAATTAACCGCGTTCGCCGATTTATTGTTGTCCGAGCTAGAGCAGGGCACAGTGCCGTGGGCACCGAATTTCGACGGCACCATGGACGAGCCGGTGGTAATGCCGGCGCGCGTGCCGCATGTGTTGTTGAACGGCACCACCGGCATCGCGGTCGGCATGGCCACCGATATTCCGCCGCACAATTTGCGCGAAGTGATCGGCGCGTGCATTTATTTACTCGACGATCCGTTCGCCGGTGTGCGCGCATTGTGCGAGCACATTCAGGGCCCGGATTTTCCGACCGAAGCCGAGATCATCACGCCGCGTGCCGATATTCTGGCGATGTACGAAACCGGTCGTGGCAGTTTGCGCATGCGCGCGCTATGGCGCGAAGAGGACGGCGATATCATTATCACCGCGCTGCCGCATCAGGTATCCGGCTCGAAGGTGTTGGAGCAGATCGCGCAACAGATGCAGTTGAAAAAATTGCCGATGATTCAGGATTTGCGCGACGAATCCGATCACGAAAATCCAACGCGGCTGGTGATTATGCCGCGCTCGAATCGCGTCGATTTCGAAGCAGTGATGCAGCATTTATTTGCGACCACCGATTTAGAGCGCACCTATCGCGTCAACATGAATATGATCGGCACCAACGGTCGCCCCGAAGTCAAATCGCTGCCGAAAATTCTGACCGAGTGGTTACAGTTCCGCACCGAGACAACGCGCAAGCGCCTGCAATTCCGGCTCGACAAAGTATTGCAGCGATTGCATTTGCTCGATGGTTATTTAATCGCGTATTTAAATCTCGACGAAGTGATTGCGATCATTCGTTACGAAGATGAGCCAAAGCAGCGTTTGATCGAGCGTTTTGCGCTCAGCGATGCGCAGGCTGAAGCCATTCTCGAATTGAAATTGCGCAATCTGGCCAAGCTCGAAGAAATGAAAATTCGCGGCGAGCAGGATGTGCTCGCCAAGGAGCGCGACGATCTCGAAGAAACATTGGGCTCGCCGGAAAAATTAAAAAAATTGATTCGCACTGAATTGCAAAAAATTGCAGCCGAATTTGGCGATGCGCGCCGTTCGCCGATCGTATCGCGCGGCGAAGCGAAAGCATTTAGCGAAGAAGAATTGGTCAGCGCCGAGCCGATCACCGTGATCTTATCGGAAGCCGGTTGGATTCGCGCCGGTAAAGGCCACGACCTCGATCCGTCGACTCTCAGTTATAAATCCGGCGACGCATTTAAATTCGCGGTGCGCGGCCGCAGTAATCAACCGGTGCTGATTCTCGATAGCACCGGGCGCGCGTACACCGTCGCGGCGCATAATTTGCCTTCGGCGCGCGGCCAAGGCGAGCCGTTGACTGGGCGCATCAGTCCGCCATCGGGCGCGACGTTCGAAGGTTTGTTGATGGGCAGCGGCAATCAACAAGTGCTGCTCGCGTCTGATGCCGGTTACGGTTTCGTCACCTCGCTCGGCGAATTGGAAGCAAAAAATCGCGCCGGTAAAACTATGCTGAGTTTGCCAGCGGGCAGTCGCGTGGTGGCGCCGACTTTAATTGTTGCTGGCGAGGCCGAGCGTTTTGTCGTCGCGGCGAGTAACGATGGCCGATTATTGATGTTCCCGCTTAGCGAACTGCCGGTATTGGCGCGCGGCAAAGGCAATAAAATGATTAGCATTACCAGCGCAAAAGTAGCGAGCCGCGAAGAATATATGATCGGCGTCGCGGTGATTTCGGCGAAGGAAATTTTGCGCGTCGAATCCGGCAAACGTTTTCTGAATTTAACGTTCGCCGAACTCGAACATTACCGCGGCGAACGCGGCCGACGCGGCAACAAACTGCCACGCGGTTTTCAGAAGGTCGATACGATTGCGGTGGAGTAAATGGCTGCTCGGCGAAACCTGCCGTTGAACGCGTCTTTTAAGAAGACTAACAAAGATGGCTGTGATAACGAGCTGCATCAACGCAACGCCGTCCGGGCTCTTACGCGAGTTGTAATACTAAGTCATCCTTGCTAAAAAAAACTTGGACGATTACTTTCGGTTTAACCATGTCCCGGCAACAGTACGCGAAGCAATTCCCGTTGACTAACTTTTGACCGTTAGCTACGGTGCCAGAAATTGTTCATAACATCACGCCGGTGGCGTGGTCGCTATTCAGCGATGAATGGCAGTCGGTCGTAGAGGGAAAGCTGTAACCACTTTCAATCGCAGAATAGAAGTATCCAGAAAAGCTAGCGGCGTGCAGCTGCTTTATACACGGCATTACGTTCGCGTTTGCCGACGGCGACTACCACGACCACCAGCTCGTTATCGCGTACTTCGTACACCAAGGGATAACCGACATTGCGAAGTTTAATTTTGTAACGATCTTTCTGGCCGGATAACTTGGAGGCTGGCACGCGTGGATTTGCTAAACGCTCTGCCAGCTTTTTCTTGAATTGCTCACGTACCTCGTTATCCAATTTGCGCCACTCCTTCAGCGCTTCTTCCTTGAATTTGAGGCTATAGCTCATCGAGCACGACCTCGATTTCGGGCTGCTCCTTGCGCGCATCGGCAATTGCGTTCAGTTCGATATCTTCCAGCTTATTCATCAGCGCTTCGTAGGCCTTGGCCGGAACACAATAGAAAGCCGGTTCGTTTCTATTCAGAATCGCCACCGGAAAGCCATCGCCTGCAGCGACAGTACCCATCGGGTTCTTTTTCAATTCGGAAACACTGGCAGTGGTTTCCGCCAGGATAATGTGAGTCATGCTGCCACCCTTACCTTAAAAGACTTGGTAATGGTAGCACCTTGAAGGGTGCCTTTAAAGATGCTCTAGTTGGTGCTTTGGAGCGGTCGCTGGGGGAGCGGATTAGGCGCCGTAATCCACCGAGCGCAGCCCTAGGTGCTTTGAAAACGCGTCGAAGTCGCGGTCGCTGTGCAGGAGCCGAAGGCCGTCAGTTAGGCAACGGGTGGCAATGAGAACATCCACCGTCCCGCGCACGGTAGCCCCCAGACTTCGTAGTTGCCGGTAGTTCCGGGCAGCTTCTATGGCGAGCTCAGTGCCGCCAATGTTCACTTGCTGAAGGTGGCTGAGCAGGCGCTTCGCCTCGTTGAAGCCTTTGTCGTCTTTGAACCCTTGCAGAACTTCAGCCAGGATCAGGTCGCCTACAATCAGGCCCTCAGTTCCAAGGTTTCTGTCTAGCCACTCGGCCTGCGGCGTCGGCTTGTTGCGGAAGAAGTCGATCCAGACGCTCGAGTCAACAAGAATCACTTGTCGCGTCTCATTGCGTCCAAGTTGCCTTCCCACTCGTACTTGCCGCGCAGCTTACGCAGTTCGGTCTGCTGCTTCAGGCGAAGGAGAACCCGCAGTCCTTGCTCGACAGCCTCTCGCTTGGTCTTAATGCCGGTTGCCTTGAGCGTGGCTTCCATGAGTTGGTCGTCAATGACGATGTTGGTGCGCATGATATGTATGCTCCTCCGAATCATACACATCATAGTTGGGCTGGCTTATGGCGGCAACAGCAGCTAGGCAACCAACTGCTCGTGCAGCGTCGCGAATTGGCGTTCGAGCAGCGCATCGTACGGTGTATGCAGCGCGCTAATACGCCAGAAATTATTCGCGACCGACACCGCGCTGCAGCGCTCGCCGATTATTGGATTGCGCTGTAATTGACCATCGATCAACACCGCGTTTTCATTCGGTGCTTGCGTGCAGGCAAGTTGCAAGCGTTCGATCAATGCCTGCGTACGCCAATTATTTTTCGCATCGTCGGCATCTAACGTGGCTAGCGCAATGCAATAGCGCGGCAATTGTTGGCGTTGTCCGAACAGTTGTAATAGCTGCGCGCAGCACACCGCGCGAAACGGGCTTTCGATATCGTCGCTGAGCGGAAAGTAGGCGGTTATGCCGGTCGAGCGTGTCACCTGTGCGTTGCCGCCGTACACATTGCTGATCGTTTCGATCAACGTCAACGCGCGCTGCAAACTTTCTTCATCGGCATTCGGCAGCGACACTTGCAGCGCGATCGCGGCGCCGGTGGTTGCGGGTTCGGCGATTAATGTCGGCGGTGGCGGTACATCGAGCACGCGCGCAAGCACATCGGTGCCGCGATAATCGAGATCGATTTGTTCGCCGCTGAGTTTGCGCGTTAGATTGGTCAACACTGCTTCGGCGCGATGGCCCAACCACAGTCCGCACATGGCGCTGAGCGCGGTGGCAATTAATGAAAGCAACAGCAGATCGCCGAGCTGCGGATAGCGGTTATGTGCGGCAGCGGGACGCAAGCTCAATACCGCGCGTCCGATCGCGCTATCCTGCCAATGGATGACCGTCGAATAATCCCAACTGCCGGTTTGTTCATCGCCGGCGGCGGCGATCAATTGTTGTTTCAGATCGAACACCACCGCGCGTTGCACTACCGGTTCCGCGACAAACTCAGTCAGCGCTGCTTGCAAACTGACCGCATCGTTTTGCACCAGCGGGCGCGCAGCACTCGCTGCCATCCGCGCTACCAGCGCGTTGCCGAGATGATCGGTGCGCTCGTGAATGATGCGTTGCTGGTTGTACTGCGTGACGGCGACAATCGATAGCGCACTCAGTAAACTGAGCAGCGCCATCGGCACTGCAATTTTGAGAGCTAGCGGCAGGCGATACCATATTATTCGCATGAGCGGCGGCGATCCAAACGTGGTGATGATTGAAGTGTCTAGTATACGCGGCGCCATGCTTCGTATACCACGCGCGACAATAATACGAACGGCACTCCGCGACGCGTTTGGTGGTGCGCGCGGTCGCGGCTACAATAGCTGCACAAAAAAATCTCAAAATAGGTTCGGCAAAATAAGCCAAGTGCAATCAGGAGCGCCGCGTGAAAGAAATTATATTGATCAATGTCGCCGGCCAGGATCGTCCTGGCGTGACTTCATCGCTGACGGCGATTTTGGCGCAGTTCGATGTCAACGTGCTGGATATTGGCCAAGCGGTGATTCACGACACGCTGTCGTTGGGGATGTTGATGGAGGTGCCCGCGGCGGCGGAATCGTCGTCGCTGCTCAAGGATGTGTTGTTTCGTTGTCACGAGTTGGGGCTGCAGGTGCGTTTCACGCCGATCAGCGCCGAAAGCTATGCGCATTGGGTCAGCGGACAAGGTAAGGCACGGCATATCATCACGATTTTGGCGCGCAAAATTACCGCCGAACATATCGCGCGCGTTAGCGCCACCGTTTCTGAATTCGGGTTAAATATCGATCGCATCGATCGGCTGTCTGGCCGCGTGCCGTTGAGCGTCGATGAAAAACCGCAGAGCAAGGCGTGCGTCGAAATTTCCGCGCGCGGGCCGCTCGATAATAATCAATTTCGTAGCCGTTGCATGGTATTGGCGAGCGAACTCGATATCGATGTCGCTTACCAAGAAGATACGATGTTCCGCCGCAATCGGCGGTTGGTGGCGTTCGATATGGATTCGACGCTGATCGATGCCGAGGTGATCGATGAGCTGGCGAAAGCGGCCGGCGTTGGCATGCAAGTGGCAGCGATCACCGAGCGCGCGATGCGCGGCGAACTCGATTTTACTGCGAGCTTTCGCGCGCGCGTCGCGCTGCTAAAAGGTCTCGACGAAAATGTGTTGCAAACTATTGCAGCGCGTTTGCGGCTCAATGAAGGCGCCGAGCGCCTGATTTCGACGTTGAAAAAAATGGGCTACAAAACCGCCATTTTATCCGGCGGATTTAATTATTTCGGGCGTCATCTGCAACAACAGCTCGGTATCGATTACGTATTCGCCAACGAGTTGGAAATTCGCGACGGCAAAGCGACCGGCGAAGTCATTGGCGAAGTCGTCGATGGTCAGCGCAAAGCGGCGTTGTTGCGCGAAATCGCAGCGAAGGAAAATATTTCGCTGGAACAGGTGATCGCCGTCGGCGATGGCGCCAATGATTTACCGATGCTGAGCATCGCCGGGCTTGGTATTGCTTTCCGCGCCAAGCCGATCGTTAAACAATCGGCGCAGCAATCGATTTCAAAGTTGGGGCTCGATGGCATTTTGTATTTATTGGGCATCAGCGATCGTCATGCCGATTGATCGATAACCTACCAACGAGCGCGTGCCTAGACCAACAATTTAACCCTTCACTACCGCGCATCGATCGATGCGCGCCTTCGAAAAACTTTAACGACGCTGACGCATAACGACGCTGACTCATAACGGCGCTTTCTGCGTGCGCACTGCACAGCGGTGGGGCGCGTCTTGTCTCGGCCCCTTTTTAGCGCTGATTGTGGCACCAATTTAACGTATTGAGGGTGTTGAGTATTTATCTATTGGCATAGGAATTGTTAATACAAATGGGGAAGGTTAAGTAATTCCGCCAACGTTGGCGGTTGAATTTGAGCAATGGCGCTCATGACTGCTCGATTTGCATCTGCAAATTCGGTGGTGATGAGCGCCATTTTTTTTGCCCGCGAATCGATGCAAAGAGATCGCAAAAGAAAATTGTTAAGGGGATAACCTATGAAAAATTGGCAATTGCTGCGTAGCCGCTGGGTAAAAAAAGTGGCGTTATCGCTCGGTGTATTGGCGCTGGCCAGCGGTGCTAGCGCTACAGTCGGCAAACCCGAAAAATGGGAATTGAAATTCGGCTTTATCAAGCTCACCGATATGGTTCCGCTCGCGGTCGCGTACGAAAAAGGTTACTTCGAAGACGAAGGCTTATTCGTAACGTTAGAGGCGCAAGCGAATTGGAAAGTATTGTTCGATCGCGTTGTATCCGGCGAATTGGATGGCGCGCATATGTTGGCACCGATGCCGGTCGGCGCGGCGACCGGTGTGATTACTAAAGCGGAAATTATCACGCCGTTTACGTTGTCGTACAACGGCGCGGCGATCACCGTTTCAAATAGCGTATGGCAGGAAATGAAAAAAGGCGTGCCGATCGAAGCCGGTAAACCAAAACATCCGATCAGCGCCGATTCGTTAAAACCGGTGTTGGAATCGTACAAAAAATCCGGTAAAGCATTTACGTTGGGCATGACTTTCCCGGTCGGCACGCACAATTATATGGAGCGTTACTGGCTCGCCGCTGGCGGCATTAACCCCGGTTTCTATGCGCCGGAAAAAGGCGATTACAGCGGCACGTTGAACGCCGAAGCATTATTGTCGGTGGTGCCGCCACCGCAAATGGTACCAACGATGGAGGCAGGTACTACTGTTGGTTACTGCGTCGGCGAACCGTGGAATCAACAAGCGGTTTTCAAAGGTCTCGGCGTGCCGGTGATCACCAGCGAAAATATTTGGACCGACGGCGCGGATAAAGTATTCGGCGTTACCAAAACGTTTGCCGATAAATATCCGAATACGACGATTCGCACCGTTAAAGCATTGATTCGCGCCTCGGCGTGGCTGGATGCGAACAACAATGCCAATCGTCCCGAAGCGGTGAAAATTATTGCGCGCCCTGCGTATGTCGGCGCCGATGAAAAAGTTATCGCCAACAGCATGACCGGTACGTTTGAATTCGAGAAAGGCGACAAGCGGCCGATCCCCGATTTCAACAAATTTTTCCGCGGTTACTACGGCATTCCGTACTACTCGGATGCAATCTGGTGGACTACGCAAATGCGCCGTTGGGGTCATATCGCTGAGCAAAAACCCGATAGCTGGTACATGGAGATCGCCAAAAAAGCGTATCGCCCGGATATTTACGTCGCCGCTGCGAAAGAGTTAATCGCCGAAGGCAAAATGAAAGCCAGCGATTTCCCGGATTTCGATACCGCGACTTATATGAAAGCGCCGCAGAAAAGCCCGCTCGATGGCATCGAATACGATGGCTCAAAACCGAATGCATATCTGGAAAAATTTTCGATCGGTTTAAAGGGCAATCAGAAGCCGTAAGCAATCTAGGTTCAGTGTGTGGTTGGGTAAATAGTTTTGTGTTTGGTAAGAATCCTGTGGTCGGGTAGTAAGTGTCTAGCGGTAAAAGGATTTGCCGCCTTTTTTAGCGAATTTTTAAATTGATTAACTCAAATCAATTGGCGGGGAGCATGATGATGGCAAGCAGCGCAGCGATCAATTCAATACGCGCTATCGATATCGGTGTACAGCTGACCAAGCTGTTGCGCGCGATCGGATTGCCACTGCTCGGTATCGCGGTTTTTTTATTGCTGTGGCAGATCGGGGCTGGCAAGTTGCATACGTCGCTCGGGCAATTTCCCGGCCCGGCACAGGTGCTGCAGCAGGCTAAAGGTTTATATATCGAGTATCTCGACGATCGCGCACGCGCCGCGGCATTTTATGCACGCCAGGAGCAGCGTTTCGTCGAGGCGCGCGCGCAAGATCCGAATTACGTTGCCGAGTTGCGCACGTACACCGGCAAGCCGACTTTTATTAAACAAATTGGCACCAGTTTAAAAACCGTATTTACCGGCTTTTTTCTCGCTTCGTTGATCGCAATTCCGCTCGGCATTGCGATCGGTCTCAGCGGCAATTTATACGCGGCGATCAATCCACTAATTCAATTATTCAAACCGATTTCGCCACTCGCGTGGTTGCCGTTAGTGACGATTGCAGTCAGTGCGCTGTACACGAATAACGACGGCATACCGAAATCGTATATCACTTCGGCGATGACGGTGATGCTGTGCAGCCTGTGGCCGACGCTACTGAATACCGCAGTCGGTGTCACCTCGATCAGCCCCGATTTAATTAACGTCAGCCGCGTGTTGCGGCTCGGCTGGTTTCGCCACGTGATTAGCATTGTATTGCCGTCGGCAGTGCCGATGATTTTTACCGGCCTGCGGTTATCGCTCGGCACTGCGTGGATGGTGTTAATCGCCGCCGAAATGCTCGCGCAAAATCCTGGGCTCGGCAAATTCGTATGGGATGAATTTCAAAACGGCAGTTCTGAATCGCTCGGCCGCATCATGGTGGCGGTGTTGACGATCGGCCTGATCGGCTACCTGCTCGATCGCATTATGTTGATGCTGCAACGACGCGTCGCGTGGGATAAGCAGGCGGTTGTGCGTTAAAAATGTTGCACCGGTAGGGGCGGGTCCCCGTGCCCGCCCGGGCTTGGGCAACCACAGGGGGTTGCCCCTACAGTCAAAAATTGGCGAGGAAATTAACGTGAAAACCTTGTTGGAATTAACCCAGGTTGGGATCGAGTTTAAAACGGCGAAGGGTCCGTTTAAAGCGCTCGACGATGTGAATTTAAAAATTGCCGATGGCGAATTTGTATCGTTGATCGGCCATTCAGGTTGCGGCAAATCGACGGTGCTGAATATTGTCGCTGGTTTATTGCAAGCAACTACTGGCGGCGTCGTGCTCGATGGCCGCGAAGTCGATCAACCCGGCCCCGAGCGCGCGGTGGTGTTTCAAAATCATTCGTTGCTGCCGTGGTTGACTGCGTACGAAAACGTTGAGCTGGCGGTGAAACAAATTTTTCGCTGCAAAAAATCGCGCGCCGAAATGAAAACGTGGATCGAACACAACTTGGCGCTGGTGCATATGGATCACGCGATGCACAAACGTCCCGGCGAAATTTCCGGCGGCATGAAGCAACGCGTCGGCATCGCGCGTGCGTTGGCGATGGAGCCGAAAGTGTTGCTGCTCGACGAACCGTTCGGCGCGCTCGATGCATTGACGCGCGCGCATATGCAGGATTCGCTGATGGAGATTCAGCGCGATTTAAAAAATACCGTGATCATGATTACCCACGATGTCGACGAGGCGGTGCTGTTATCCGATCGCATCGTGATGATGACCAACGGCCCGGCAGCGACAGTTGGCGAAATTCTAGCGGTCGATTTGCCGCGCCCGCGCGATCGCTTGCAGCTGGCGGACGATGCACACTACAACCATTTGCGCCACGAAGTGTTGCGCTTCCTATACGAAAAACAACGCAAGGTCGAGGATTTTCCGACCCGCGCTGCCGCACGAAAAGCTGTGGCGCAGCCGATCGAAGAAGCACCGGCCAGCAAAAAAAAAATAGTTAACACTGAATTCGTAGAACCGCACAGTCAAGAAAAAGTGGCTTAAGCCACGCTGACGAATTACATTTTTTTATCGACGGCATTAGCCACGGAAACCACTACAGAATGACAACTAACGGCTAAGCCTTGGGGGCATGTAATGACTAAGTATTATCG
>JAYVWC010000002.1:0-79057 GCA_043786385.1 Spongiibacteraceae bacterium
TACTGCCGCTGATGGCATTCGCCAGCTTAACGCTAAACCATGCTGCGCTGGTTGAGAATACGACCACGCTAACGTGGACCAGCCTAATACTAGGCATTGTCGGCCTGGTATCGGTCGAGCAACTGTACCGCAACACGCATCAAAATCGCTTCATTAAATTGCTGACGATCACGATTAGCTCGATATTTGTTTACGATATTTATTTGTTTTCGCACAGCTTAATTTTCGGCGGCATCGATAGCGACTTATGGCGTGCACGCGGCAGCATCAACGGTATCGCGGCACTGCTGATGACGCTCGGATCGATCGCAATCGCTAATCAGGGATTGCAGCCTTCGCGCCTGACGCTATCGCGCCCCGCCGTGTTTTATACCGCCAGTCTCACCGCTGCCGGTGGCTTCCTCGCACTGATGGCGATCGGCGGCTACTACGTCGAACTCTACGGTGGCAATTGGGGCTCGTTCATCCAAATACTGCTGCTGTTTATCTCGCTGCTGACCGTGGCAACGATGCTGATTTCGCAAACGACACGCTCGCGCTTGAACGTTTGGATCAACAAACACTTCTTTCACCACAAATACGATTATCGAGTCGAATGGCTAAAGCTGATCAATTATTTGTCGCAACCATTGGAAGCGAAAACCTTTCATGAAAGCGCGATCAAAGTAGTCGCTGGAATTTTTAAAAGCTCCGCCGGTGCATTGTGGCTGCGTAAAGGTGCGTTGTACACGCCGACCGGCGTGTACAACATGCAGCTGCCCAATGCCAGCGTCGACGAAGCGATCGACACCCCTTTTTGCCGCGCATTGAAGGAACACGAATGGGTGTTCTCGCCGCAATCGCCGGAGCAGGATAGCCTTGGCACACCTAACGAAGTATTACCGAGTTGGATTTTTACAATCGATAATTTGTGGCTGGTGCTGCCGTTGCTCACCGAAACCGAGCTGCTCGGCTTTATGATTCTCACCGAACCGGTGGTAGATAAATCGCTGAACTGGGAGGATCTCGATCTATTAAAAACCGTCGGCCGCCAAGTCGCCTCCTATCTCGATCGCCACGAGGCGGCCGAATCGCTGGCCGAATCGCGGCAATTTGAAGCGTTCAACAAGCTCACTGCTTTTATCATGCACGATTTAAAAAACTTAATCGCGCAGCAGGCATTGGTGGTGGGGAACGCAGCAAAACACCGCGAAAATCCTGCATTTTTTGAAGATGCGATTCGCACCATCGACAACTCGGTAGCGCGCATGAGCAATCTGCTCAAAAAATTGCAGCACGCAGAGCCCAATGAATTGCGCAGCCTAGAACTGCACCGCGTATTGATGGAGGCGGTAAAAAAATGCAAGGAGCAGCGCCCGGTGCCGTCGTTACGCCTGCAACAAACCGATCTGCGCGTTAACGCCGACCAGGATCGGTTGATTATGACGCTGACGCACATTATTAAAAATGCGCAGGAGGCCACCGACAAGGCAGGTTATGTCGATATCACACTGCGCGAAGAAAACCATCAAGCAGTGATCGCGATCGAAGATAACGGCAGCGGCATGGATCAGGATTTTATTAAAACACAGCTATTTCGCCCCTTTGTCAGCACTAAATCCGGCAAAGGCATGGGCATCGGCGCCTACCAAACGCGCGAATTTATCGGTTCGCTGGGCGGCACTATCAGCGTCGAAAGCGCCCCTGGCGAAGGCACCACGTTTACCATTAGGCTACCCCTTTCCAACTAACGTGAATTGAATCCGCAATGAGCAAACCGAAATCCGAGCAAGTCCTGCTAATTGTCGAAGACGATGCGGGCCTTAGCAGCCAACTGCGCTGGCACTTCGATCAATACACTGTGATCATCGCCGAGGATCGCCCCAGCGCCATCGCCGCAGTGCGCCAGTACGAGCCGGCCGTGGTGCTGCAAGATTTGGGGCTGCCGCCGGATGACGAGGGCGTCGAAGAAGGTTTCAAATGCGTGCAGGAAATCATGCGGCTGGCGCCGTCGACCAAAATCATCGTAATCACCGGCAACCACGATTATGAAAACGCCGTGCGCGCGGTGGCGCTCGGCGCTTATGATTTCTATCAAAAACCCGTCAACGCCGACACGCTCAATTTAATCGTCGAGCGCGCCTATAACATCTACCAATTGGAACAACAAAATCGCCGCTTGCGCGAGCAGCGCAGCTCGCCACTATCGGGCATCATCGCCACCGATCCGCAAATGCTGCGCGTCTGTCGCACCGTCGAGAAAGTAGCGCCCACCAATGTCACCTGCACCGTGCTCGGCGAAAGCGGCACCGGCAAAGAAGTATTTGCGCGCGCCATTCACAATCTGAGCCCCCGCAACGATAAACGCTTTGTCGCGATCAACTGTGCGGCCGTGCCCGAAAATTTAATGGAAAGCGAATTATTCGGCTACGAAAAAGGCGCGTTTACCGGCGCCAATAAACGCACGCTCGGCAAAGTCGAAACCGCGCACGAAGGCACGCTATTCCTCGACGAAATCGGCGACATGCCATTATCGCTGCAAGCGAAACTATTGCGCTTTTTACAAGAGCGCGTCATCGAGCGCGTCGGCGGCCGCGAAGAAATTCCAGTCGATGTGCGCGTCGTTTGCGCCACCAATAAAAATTTAGAGGCGATGATTCCGGAAGGCACCTTCCGCGAAGATTTGTATTACCGCATTTGCGAGATGGTGATTCATATTCCACCGTTGCGCGAACGCCAAGGCGATAAAATTTTGTTGGCGCGTCATTTTCTCGATAAATTTTCCGAGCAGCAGCAGCGCAAAATCAGCGGCTTTTCCGCCGAGGCGACCGAAGCGATCGAAGGCTATCAATGGCCGGGTAATATTCGCGAAATGGAAAACAAAATCAAACGCGCGGTGATCATGTGCGAAGAGAAATATATTTCGCCGGTCGATCTCGCGCTCAGCGCCCCGTATGAACTATCGATCAACCTGCGCTATGTGCGACAGGAAGCCGAGCGTATCGCGATCAAACAGGCGTTATCGATGTCGGACGGTAATTATTCGGCAGCGGCAAAATTACTCGGCATTACCCGGCCGACGCTCTACGATCTCGTGAAAAAATATGACATCAATATTCCGGGCGAATAACGGTCGCATTACGTTACCTGTTGCAGCGCGCCCCAGTCCGTTACGTGGAGTTCTATCGTTGATTCGTTTGCAATGCATCGTCACAGTTACTCGGCTGCTACTCGTTGGCCTCTCGCTATCGCTTGCTGCTTGCAGTAACTCGGGCGATGCCGAGGCCAAAGCGCGCACTGAAGCACAACGGCATATCGAGCGCGCCGCCAGTTATCAACGGCAGGGGCAATTCCGCGCGGCGATTATCGAAGCGCGCAACGCGTTGCAACTGCGCCCTAACGATCCCGAAAGTGCAGTGGCGTTAGCGTCGCTACTCAACGATCTCGGCCAAGGCCGACAAGCAATGAAATTGCTGGAACCGCTGGCTACCCAACACAATACCGCGGTGATTCATGCGCTGGGCAACGCTTATTTATTGCAGGGAAAATACCAATCGGCGCTCGATTATCTGCAAAGTGCACAACAGCGCGAAAAGTTACACAACGACGAGACCCTGCAATACGGCATCGCGCGCGCGCTACTGGGTCTTGGCAACTACGACGCAGCGCTGCCCGCACTACAGGTGCTGCGCAATTCCACGCAATGGGGTGTGCCGGTACAACTCGATATCATTGAAATCGAATTACTGCACGGCGATGGCGAGAGCGGTCGCAACGCATTGCAACAATTGCTACTGCAATATCCGAAGCGCGTCGATGTATTAACGCTGGCTGCCGCACAATCGGAGCGCGACGGCAACTTGGAAACCGCCGAAGATCTGCTCAGCCGTGCACTGCTCGAATTACCAAATACCGATGTACTGGCGCCGCAAAAAATCGCCGTGCTCGAACAACTCACTTCGGTGTTAATTAAACGCGGTCGCAGCGGCGAAGCGTTGATTTACTCGAAAGTGCTCGCCGATGCCAATCCCGAAGGCGCATTGCTGCAAGAAAAATTCAAACAAGGCTTGGCGCTGTTCCAAGAAGGAAAACTCAGCGAAGCCGAGCCGATTTTTGCCGATGTCTATCAACACTCGCACAACGATATGGCGGGCATGCTGCTCGGCCTAATTAAGTACTCTCAAAACGATCTGGCCGGCGCCACCAATTATTTAGGTGAACATATCGATCCGGAAGTGTCGCCCGATGCCGCGCTGCTCGCGCTCGCATCCGCGCAATTACGGCTCGATCAACCTGCCAAATTGCTCGCATTGATCGGCCCGGAAGAACGTGCGCATATTAAAAATCCACAACTCAAGGCACTGCTTGGCATCGCGCTACTGCAAACCGGCGACAATGTCGGCGGCAGCGAGCTGATCGCCGCGGCGCAGCTCGAGCAACCCGACAACAATGCGCTGCGCTCGCTATTAGCGCGCTATTATTTGCTGGCGGGAGACACCACCAAAGCGCTCGATTTATTGCAGCAAGGTCTCGCCAAGGCACCGCAGGATCCAGGCCTGCGACGATTGTTGATCACCTCTTTGTTAACTGCCGGCAAAACCGAACAAGCATTGGCCAGCGCGCAAAGTTTTGCTAATTCGACGCCGGCTAATGCAGATTATTATTATCTGTACGGCCACGTTGCGTTGCTCGCCAAACGCTACGACGTCAGCGCCACCGCATTGCAAAAAGCATTAACGCTGCGCGCTGATTTTCCGGCCGTGCAAATGGATTTAGCGCAGCTCAATTTGCTACGTCAGCAGCCGCAGCAAGCGCAAGCCATCTATAAAAATTTACTCGCCAAAGATGCCGATAATGCGACTGCATTAAAAGGTTTTATCACGGCGCAGGAAATGCTCAGCGGACGCGCCGATACCTTGGCACGCATCGAGACGCTCGCGTTCGACGCAACCAATTCCAATACCGCACACGCGGTGGTCGCTGAATATTATCTCAACAATCAGCGCCTCACCGATGCCGAGCGTTTATTAAAACCGATTGCGGTAACCGCCGAAGAACAATACCCGTACTACGTAAAACAGCTGTACGCCAACCGGGCCGCGAATGCAGCGTTAGCGATCGGCGATTACCCCGCCGCACGTTTAGCCATCGTCGGCGGGCTCAATGTCAATCCACGCAATACGCAACTGCTGGCGATGTTAGCATCGCTCGAAATTCAACAACAGCAAACCGCCGAAGCAGAAAAAATCATCGCCCAGCTCGCCGCGCTGCAACCGCACTCGACGATGGTGATCAACTTGAAAGCGGAGCTGGCCGCAGCGAACCAGCAATGGGATAAAGCGGTCGACGATTATCGACAACTGTGGCAAACCACGAAAAGCGATTCGGTTGCCGCCAAATTGTATCGCTCGCTCGCGGTACACAATCCAGATGCCGCAGCACAATTTCTCAAGGAATGGCGCCAAATGAATCCGCAAAGCGATCAACCCGATATTTTCACGGCGACCAATTTGCAAAAAAATGGCGATAACACTGCGGCGATCCACGCCTATGAAAGCGCCATTGCACTCAATGGCAAAAATCCGGCAAGCCTCAACAATCTGGCGTTGCTATATCAAGAAATAGGCGACGCGCGTGCGCTCGAACTCGCGGAGCGGGCGTATCAGCTGGCGCCGCAAAATCCGATTGTGCTCGATACCTACGGCTGGCTACTGGCCAACAATCATCAAGTAGCGAAAGGTGTGGGACTGCTGCAACAGGCGCAGAAGCTCGCTCCCAACGCCAAGGAAATCGCCACCCACTTGGCACAAGCGCAAGGCTCAAAGTAGATCACGCCACCAGAATGTTTTGCATGCGTCGCAGATGCACAGCGCCACAACTCGGCCAGCAATCGATCGCGCTATGCGCGACCTCAACATTGCCACTTGCCGATTGCAATGCTTAAATTGAGCGGCGTTACCCATACAGAACCTCAGCGCTTTCAATCGCGCCGCCGTTATGGATGACCGAGTTTGATCACACTTTTTCAATTCCAGCCATTGCCGATGATCGCGCTCCTCGCCAGCAGCGGTTACCTGAAAGGTACGCAGTTTTGACATCTCTCCAAGCCCTGCACGCTGCCCTGTACACTTCGATCGATGACACACTGCGCCAGCAATGGCGGGCGCTGTTCGAAACACTGCAGCAGAAAACCCTGTTCCAACATATCGCCTGGCATGAGGCATTCATTGCCGGCCAATACCGGCCCGAACTCCACGGCCAGCTGCTGTATGCCACAGTGAGCCGCGCCGGGCAGACCATTGCAGTGGTTCCGCTCAGCTATCGCAAGGGACGTCGCTATGGCCTGCCGACCCGGATTATCGAGCTGCTCCATCCAACCGACATGGGGGTACGCGATCTGGCGATTCACGAGGATGTCGACTCCCGCGCCGTGCTCGATACGATTCTGCAAGCACTGCCGAATGCGGGTTACACATGGGACATCGCCGAACTGGCGGATGCCGCTGCCAACAGCTACGCGTATCGCGTATTTGCCGCAGCAGCAGGCCCGAAGCTATCGGTCTACCACCACGATAGCAACCGCTTGAAAAGCGTCGGCGGTCGCGATCAGTGCTTCTCGCTGATCTCGAAAAGCCACATCAAGAAAACCAAGCGCAAACGCAAACATATGGAAGCGCTTGGCAAAGTGGCATACGAACTGATTACCGATCCCGCTGCACTGCCACAGGCATTCGAAATATTTCTCGACGTCGAAGATTCCAGCTGGAAAGGCAGCGACGGCAAAAAAACTTCGCTGCGTCACGATATCCCGCAAAAAATGTTCTACGAATCGCTGCTCGGCAATCCAGCACCAGGCCTGAACTGTTGCGCGGTGGTGATGCGGTTGGATGGTAAACCAGTTGCCGCCAAATTGTGCACACGCACTGGCGATACGCTGTTTATGCTGAAAATCAGCTACGATGATCGCTATCAGGAGCATTCGCCTGGCAATCTGCTGCTGCTGTACGCACTCGAAGAGTTCTCCGAAGACCCTAGCATCGATTACATTAGCTTCATTACGGGCGGGGAATGGACTTTGCGCTGGAATCCAGAGCGTGTACCGGTGTATCAATGCTCGATTTTCAATCGCAACGCGATGGGGATGTTTATCGCCGCTCTCGCTTACTCTGAAAACACTGTGCGCAAAATCAAACAGATACTGAAAAAGAAAATAGCGAAAGAATCCACCCAACGCGCAGGTGATACCGACGAATAACAAGGATCGCAACCCACCATGTCTGCAGCTGCTTTTATCAAAACCTACCGACGCTTTGGGCTGATCGCCACTCTGCAAGATCTAGTGATCAGCATCATCAACCGGTTTTTAACGCTCCGTATTCTCGTCATCTATCTGAAAGAAAGCCCTGTCGCAGGACTCGATAGCCCTCCCGATATCGATATCCATGTGATGCCGGATGATGAGCTGACCAATTATGCGGATCGATCCGGCTACGAATTGCCCAGCAAATTTCTGCACGAAGCCAACACAAATGGCGACGAATGCTTTGGGGCCTTTATCAATGGCGAGCTGTGCGGCTATGCATGGTATGCAACTCGTCCGTCAAAATCAGCCGAAGAAAGCACCGCGGCATTCAACCCAGAATACGCGTACGCCTATAAAAACCTAACCCTGCCCATACACCGCGGGCGTAACTTGCAAAAATTGATCAAGGAATTTACTTTTGATTATTACCGGCGCCGCGGCAAAAAAGGCATCATCGTCGCCATCGATTCGCTGAACTTCAGCTCAAGAGCGTCGACTGCTGGCGCCGGCGCACACGCAATCGGCTATTGGCTTTACGCGAAACGTAAAAACTGGTTCGGCGGCTTTGGCTCGCCAGGCACTCGCCGTTTCGGATTCCGGCTGGTGAGCACTCCGGCATCCGTTGACACAATAAAAGCCGCCCCCCCTATCCGTATCGAAAAAATTACCAGTATCGAGCAGCTGCTCGGAATGCATGGACAGGCTTATTCAACATTAATCGCCGGCCTTTTGAATGGCCTCAGCCTCCCGTATTGCCCGGAGTGGATGCGCAGCGTAGCTCCACTTTATCTCGCCAGTAACAAGCGCCTATTTTTTTTGCTCGCATGGCGAGGCTCCGAGCTGATCGGCGTCGCTCCGCTAATGATCGAACAAAAGGGACTGGCAGCGGGTCGTCTCCGACGCCTATACTTTTGGGGCGGTATTCAAGGCACGCTCAACAATATGACCGGCGATTTTCTGATACCCGATACCGACAACATTACGCCCTGCCTGCAAGCATTCAAAAACTATCTGTACGGCGCCAGCAGCAAGCATTGGGATTTTCTTGAACTCTCCTACTTTTCACAGGCATCAAAAAATTTACCAGCTTTCCTGCAGGTATTTCCGCACGCCGCGAGCAAGACGGAGAGCATGCAAACTTTTATCATCGATCTTCCAGCATCGTTCCAGGAATATTGCGACGGCCTGCCACGCAAACCCTTCAGCGATACCAAGCGCTGCCGACGCAAACTGTACGAGAGCGGAGCGAGCATCGAGATCTGCCAGCTGCAGACATTGAGTCCCGAGGTGATCGCCGAGCTGTCAACCCGGCACAATCAGCGCCAAGACGAACTCCGCACGCGCGGCGCTGCCCGTTACTCCATTTTTCATCAGCCCCGTGAGCGCAAGGCATTTCTGGAATTACTGGAACGCGCCGCCGCAAGCGGCATGACGCGCCACTACCTGCTGAAAATCAATAACAAACTGGCCGCCTTTTTTATCAATTTCGTGACCCAGGATACGCTGCACCTTTTCCTCACCGCATTCGACACCGAGTACTCGGAGTTCGCCCCCACCAAGGTACTGCTGTTGCATGTGTGCGAAAATGAGCTGGTCAACTTACATACTCGTCGCATCAACTTATCTACCGGCGAATCGCGCTACAAGCGCGAATTTTCGACACAGATCGTCGACAATCAGCATATCGAATTGATAACACCCTATCTGCCAGGAAAAGTACGCTACCGCCTGTGGCAAGGATTGCGCGAGTTCAAGGGAAATATCAACCAACTTCGCGCGCAACTGACAACCAAGAGTCAAGTGGAGGCCTGATGAGCACCCTATTTTTCCGGCGCTACGCGCTACCCATGTTGTTCGCGTGGGCGGCCGTACTTCCGATCTATTTCGCATTGCTGCTGGCAGCCGACTCACTCTGCGGAAGCCGGCAACTGCTTAGCTGGGTTTTGTATGAATCGCGGCACACACTACTGTATCAACAGCTACAAGACAGTAGCGCTGGCCTCACCGTAGCCACCCCAGTTGCACTGAGTGCCAGCGCAATTGCACTCAGGACTTATTATCGCTGCAATACTTGGCTGTGGCTGTCAACGCTGATCGGCGCCGCATTACTTATCTTCCTACTGCTACTTGCGATCGCATTCGACGTAAGGCAAGCACTGCTGTTTGCGGCAGTCATATTTTTCTCAACACTGTGCAGCGTTCTGCTCTCCCGGATACTGAACCATGCCTGATACCCACTGCGTATTAATTGTCGGCGCGCTCTTCGCGCTGAGCGCCACCGCTCAGACGGCGGACACCTATGTCATTTTGGGTGGAGGCCCTCTACCCAGCAGCTCGCAAGTATCGATCGAGCAAAACGTCCGCTGGATCGACGACGTACTGCAGCAACGCTACGTATTTAGTGGCAGCCATATTCTGTTCGGTTCAGGCCACCAACAGGCAGCCGATGTCAGCTTAATGGAAACTGACAATGCGGAAGCGCAGCATTGGCTACCACTGGCGCGCCTGTACAATCAGCCGCAGGAAGCGCTACTAACGTATCGCCGAAATACCGTTGAGCGCAACGAAGGCAGCGCCAGTAAAGATAACGTCAGCGCGTTGCTGAAACAGACGATTGCATCGCTCAAATCCGGCGACAACTTGTTTCTTGTGTACAGCGGCCACGGCTCTTACGATTCGAGCGACGTCAGCAACAATGCGCTGCGTCTTTGGGGGGAAACCCGGCTCGATGTCAACGACTTCAGCAACCTACTCGCCGCAACTCCCGGCGATGCCACAGTACGCTACGTTTTGCCGCAATGCTTTTCCGGCGCATTTGCCCGCAGTATTGCAATGAATCCTTCGACGCCCACCATAAACACCGTGGCACGCAATCGGTGCGGCTTTTTTGCGGTGCCCGAAAATCAGATTGCAGAAGGGTGTACCGCCGGCATCGATGCCGGCGATTATCGCGACTACGCCACCTATTTTGTCGCGGCGCTCGCCGGTCAAACGCGTACCGGCACCAGCCTCACCACACAACCGGATCTCAATAGCGATGGTAAAGTCGGTCTTAACGAAGCTCACGCCTATGCTTACACCGAAGGCTTCAGCACCGATATTCCGCGCTCCACCAGCGATTACTACCTAGAGCTGTGGGAGCCTTGGTATGCACGCTGGCACTCGTTTATTGCGCTATCGGCAAACAACCCCTATTGGCAACTCGCAACGCGGCTGGCGGGCAAGTTGAACATCACCGCAACAAGCCCGACTATCCTCAGCTATGACGCGTTGCGTGAGCGCCAGCGGCTCAACTCGGAAATTGCCGCAGCAGATAATATTCACGCCAACGATCAACAAACGGAGGAAAAGCTGCGCCACGACTTGCTGCAACGCTTTCAGCGCGACTGGCCAAACGCTGATCACCCGCAGAGCGCAGCCTATGTACATTTTCTTAATGAAGAAGCCGAGCTCGCGCTGCTGTGGATTCAGCAACAGCCGGAATACGCTCAACTCGCCGCACTGCAGGATAAACTAGCCACCTCTACACTGACCAGCCTGCAGTTGAAGCGACAAGAGGCACAATATGCGCGACTGCAACGGGCAATGCGACTGGCAGCGATTAAGGAAAGCTTCGATCGCCTGGCCAGCAAAGAACAGCGAGAAACGTACTCGGCGCTGACGGTCTGCGAAGCGTGGGCGCCGGCATCAAAAGCAACCGCAAACAACTAACGCAAACAACCAACGCGATCCGGCCAAGACAGCCTCACTATTTAACACAGAAGCCGCCCTCCACCCGACTTTGTTAGCTACAATTGCACCCTCGCGGCACAACGGCACAACGGATTATGCAGCATTGAATACAGCCCCCCCTCATCAGCACGCTTCCAACACCTCCACGCTGCACAGCACTCTGACCCCGCTAGCTTCTTGTGTAGCTGATCTTGAGCACGACTGGCGGGCACTGGAGCAACACGCTGACGCTTCCTTCTTTACCTCTTGGGGTTGGATTGGCCCGTGGCTGAAGCTGGTTGAGCGTAAAAACTGCGAGCTGTACCTCTACCGCTGCAGCGAAGGCGATACCACCATCGCGCTAGGCATTCTCAGCCGCTCGACGATTACCCGCCGCAAATTGTTCCGTAGCCGCGTGCTCGCCCTCAATGAGGTGCATCATGCTGGTCTCAACATGACGATTGAACACAACGATCTGGTGATCCGCCGCGGCCATGAAACCGCGGTGCGCAGCCGTTTTGCCAACGATCTGATAGCCGCGCCAGTAGCTTGGGATGAGCTGGTACTGAGTGGCATTCCTGAAGCGGGCTGGCAGACTATCGCCGGCAGTACCAAGCTGCGCCCAATCATCGACGAACAGTTCAGCCCCTGGGCGACGGACATCAGCGCCATCGCTAACGATCTCGATAAGCTACTCGCCCCGCTCAGCCGTAACCGCCGCTGGCAGATACGTCGCTCATTCAAAGCATTTCAGGAGGATGGCGAACTCACCACCATCAATGCCACCAGTCGTAACGAAGCGCTCGCGTTTTTCCAGGAAATGGGCGAACTACATACTCAACGTTGGAACCAAGTCGGTGAAGCCGGCTCGTTCGCCAATCGCGACTGGGTAGATTTTCATCGCGCGGTGATCAATGCAGGTTTCGAGCGCGACGAAATTCAATTACTAAAAATTAGCGCTGGCGAAAAACCAATCGGTTACGTGTACAGTTTTATCTGGCGCGGCACCGCCTACATGCTGCAAACCGGTTTTGTACAAGAGGATGACAACACTCGCCGCCCCGGTTTTGTCTCGCACTGTTTGGCGATGTTGTACAACTCGACACGCGGTGCTACCTGTTACGACTACATGTGTGGCGATGCGGAGTACAAACGCGTGTTAGGAGTAGCAAGCTCGCCATTGGTGTGGGGAAGGTTACAAAAATGGAGAACTACCTTTGTCCTTGAGCACATGTTGACTGCAGTTGCACGCAGAGTGCGGAAAAAAATTGATTGATACTATCGCAATATCCCTGCGATTTTTTGCAAATGCCGCTCGTCGACACCGGAGTGTACCGGTAATGTTAATAAGCGATCGGCAAATGCTCGCGCACCGCCGAGCGCTGAGTGCACCTTAACCTTTTCGGTCACACCAACAATATCCGGCAATACTTTTTGATACATCGACGTAGCGCCCAGCCCAGCACTACGCAAGCGTGCTAATAACTCATTGCGCTGCACTTTGTCGCAGCATAATAGGGGATAACGTAGCAGCCGCCCGCTGCGTTCGGGTACGGTTGCCGTAAAATCTAGCAACGTGGAGTTATTCGCTATCTGCGCACGTAACCGATTTTCGGTCGCATGTGAGTGCTGTAAATAGGCAGCGGCGTTGGCGGCCAACAATTGTCGGCGCGCAGCATCCAATGCGCGTATCGCTATTAACGGTTTAAATACTGTTTGGCCCAATTTAATCAGCGGATTATTACTAATCAAACCGTACCAATAAGGTTTCAACAACAGGTTGTAGGCGATTATTTTTGCGCCATACTCAATGCCGGGTTCCACGGCGGCCTGTATCGATGAAGGCAAATGCAAAGTTTCCGCCAATACATCGCGAATCAACAATGCACCACCGCCCAACAAGCCAATCGGTTTGCCGCGCCCGAAACTAAGGCAAACAAAATCGCCTTGCAGAGCATCGGCAGGTTCGGGAAACCATTGTGCATTGTCTTCAATGAGCGCCACGCGCGGCGAGCCAACCAACAACTCGCGCACCAAACTAAGGCGCTCCTTAACGCCTAAAAAATTCACGGCGACCACGGCAATCGTGCGCGCGTTTAATACCGATTGCAGTGAAGCCAAATCGTACGAGGGATCAGTGGCACCGATATCAGCCAACACGGCACGCGCGCCGGCAAACTCTGCCGCGGCCACTAAATCCGGACAGGCGTAACCCGGCATAACCACCTCGGGCTCGGCGATCTCTGGGCAGCGCGCGCGCGCCGCAATAATCGCCAACGCCAGCGCGGCGGTTCCCGAACTCACCCACAGCGCTTTATACCCGGGAAATTGCGGCATTTCAGAAGCACCGCCACGCTGCACAATCGGATTGCCCGCCGGGGGTAGATCACTCCACATCATCGCGCCGAAGGCTGCCAAATGGTCATGCGCCTGCCGAACAAAAAGCGACAGCTGGCATCGGCGATCGCCACGTTGACCTGCACAAAAAAATAAATAATCCGGGCGACCCCGTGCTCCTTAACCTGTTCGTTAAATTGAGCAGCGATTGCCACACCGTAAAATGCGAACTGCGCCAGTAAACTCAACGTATAAAACCAATGGTGATTGGCGAGGTTTAAATTGACCACTAACAGCAACAGCAAAAACCAAGGCACCAACCAGCGCATCACCTTATGGCTCCATATTTGAAATGCAAACAATCCAAATTTGCGAAAACTCAACACATCCGCGTGCCGCGCAATCGCGGTGATGCCGCGCAGCACCGTGCGTACCTTGCGCTGATACTCCATCTGCGGATCTTTCAAATCTTTGTAAAAACCGAGCACGTCCGGCGCAGTCACCGCGCGATAGCCGAGGCGAGCGCAATTCAATGCGGTATTGAAGTCACTAGGGGAATGGATATCCCACTGCTGGCAAACCAATTTGCGCGCCGCGAAAAACGACCCGCTCAACCCGACCAAGCCGGCCAAATTGGACTCCATGCTGCGCAACCACATCTCGTAGCGCACATAGGCGCCCTCGCCAGCCAAACCGCCCTCTTGACTCACGAAGCGGTCTTCGCTGGAAACCGCCCCCACCTTTGCATCGTGAAAATATACTGCGAGTTTACGCAGCGCATCGGGCGGAATCTGCGTGGCAACATCGGAAAAGACCAAAATATCGCCGCTCGCGGCCTGTATTGCACACCACTGCGCATTCTCTTTACCCAACCGCTCGCCAGCCCGTACTAATAAAACGCCGCGTGCCGCATATTCAGCGACTATTGCGTCGGTTTCATCGGTCGAGCAATCCGAAGCAATGATGATTTCCAGGTTGGGATAATCGATGGCTAAGGTATTTTCAATTTTTTCACGAATACGCGCGCGTTCGTTATACGCCGTAACAATTACCGTTAAACGCTCGCCGGCGGTTACCGGCAGGCCAGTCGAACGGGGCTGTCGGCTGGCCAATACCGCGAGTACCAGTGGATACAAGAAATAACTATACAGACCGAGTAACAAAAGCGACCAAAAGAGAAATTCGAGCACGATTCTTTTCCTTCAAGGACTACACGAACAAGCGGGAGCAGGCTACTATTAGCCACATCATTCTAGTGGCTGGATGATCAACTGTCGCCCCCACAGGTTTTCCGTTCATGAAGGTGTTACACATAGTATCTGGGGATCTTTGGGCCGGCGCGGAAGTACAAGCATTTACGCTGCTAACTACCCTGCAAAAAATGGCGAAAATCGAAGTCGCGGTCGCCCTAATGAACGATGGCGAGCTTGCCAAACGGTTACGCGACCGAAATATTTCAGTATTTCTATTTCCGGAAAACAAGTTGAATGGACTACAAATTTTATTCGGAATGCGCAAATTGATGCTTGGCTGGCGGCCGGATGTCGTGCACACACATCGCATTAAAGAAAATGTACTCGGGTCGATAGCCAATAAGCTGGCAGGCAATGCTCTCGCTGTACGAACTACGCACGGCGATCAGGAGCATCCGGCACAAGGTATCGGTCAATTACCCCAGCGAATTTTACAGTGGCTGGATCTTCAATGCGGATTGCACCTTCAGCAATGCGTTGTATCGGTTTCAAAAGACCTTGCGGAAAAACTGGCGCGGCAGTATCCACGTAACAAGATTGCAGTAATCGAAAATGGAGTCGACGTAGATGCTGTACGATCTCAAATCCATCCAGTGGAGTTTCGCACGCGCGAGCCCAATGCCATCCACATCGGTATTGTAGGCCGTCTCGCACCCGTAAAACGAGTCGATATCTTTCTGGAGATGGCAGCGCTATTGCGCACAAACAACTCAGATCGGATTTGGCGCTTCCATATTTTTGGCGATGGCCCGTTACATGCAAGCCTTGTCGCTCAAGCACAACAACTCGGCATAGCCGATATTTGTCACTTTCATAGCCATCGTAACGATATTATCGCTTGTATCGCCGGGCTTGATGCGCTGGTGATGTGCTCTGACCACGAAGGATTGCCAATGACAATTCTTGAAAGTTTAGCTGTGGGCAGCCCCATTGTAGCGCATGCCGTTGGCGGATTAATTGAAGTGTTGCAGCACAGAACCAACCGAGCCCTAGTAGAAGAGCATACGCCATCCAAATATGCCGAGGCACTTATTTCACTAATAACGACGCACAAGTTTGCCGAGCACAGAGGGAATACTTCAAAAAATTTTGGCAACTTCGATGCAAAAGTCAATGCTGGAAATCTGCTTGCACTTTATCTAAAACTACAACGCCATACCCCTGCGGGTATTGCTTGAAATGGAAATCAAACACAACGCTCATCACCTTGCGCCTCAAGCGCGAACCAAAGCGAAAATCCAAATCGCATCGCCCTATACAGCCACATCTTAACTATCGCGAGATTGCACGATGTATCTTTTCAATATAATTAAACTTGTACTGCAAGCTCTTAGCGAAAAGCAAAGGAACACCCTGATATTTTTAATGATGTTTTTTTTCTTATCTGCCATCATACAAATAGTTGGCGTCGCCAGCATATCGCCATTTATTGCCATTCTATCCAACCCCGGCTTAATTCAAAACAGCAACCCTCTCCGCTACCTATCAGCGTTAATCGGCACAGAAGATAATACGAAGTTCATTATTTTTTTTGCGGCAATGTCGATATCGATGATATTTTTATCAAATTTTTTCTCGATGCTAACACAATGGCTACTGATGAAGTTTTCTATAAATATAGGGAGAGAATTACAAGCCAGACTCTATAAAAACTTCATACACCGCGATTATATTTTCCACAAAACCAACAACTATACAAAAGCCATATCAATAATATCGAATCAGGCTCCACGCTTCGTTTATATGGTATTTCAGCCATTGTTATTGCTAGCGGTCAATTTATTTATGGCCACGATAATTTTGGTAGCATTAATCATTTTTAATCCCATTATAGCCATAGCCTCGGCAGCATTAATCGGCGGATCGTACCTGCTGACCTATCTCGCGGTAAAAAGAACGCTAACTAAGCACGGAAAAATAGTCAGCGAACGAAATGAAAAAATGCAGCTCATTCTTTCCGAATCATTCATTGGCATCAAAGATATAAAGCTCAGCTCTATAGAAGAAAAATATGTCGCTCAGTTCGATCGGGATAACATCCAGGGGTTGAAGTCCGCCGCCCACATTACCCTTACTGAGGATCTTCCAAAGTTCGTTATCGAAACGATATCTTTTAGCGCCATACTGGTATTGGCAATAATTCTACTCTCAAAGGGCAACGCACCGGCAAGCGTAATGACCGTACTCAGCGTATATGCGATAGCCGGCTACAAACTACTGCCGACGATGCAGCAAATATATAAATCAGTTTCAACGGCCAGCGCCCACGGCGATGCGATACTTCAAATCCACAGGGAACTTTCCGCGACGACCGGCACAACTGGCAATCGTACCGCAAAACCGCTGCCGGAAATCAGCACACTTTCATTGGAGAACTTGAACTACCAATATCCCAATTCGCAAGAATTGGCTATCGAATCGGTTTCATTGAGTTTCAAAGCAGGAAAACTCAACACCATCGCCGGTCACTCCGGCTCCGGCAAGTCGACGCTCGCAGACCTAATGCTCGGACTGCTGCACCCACAATCCGGCGCGCTGCTGGTCAATGGTCAACCCATTTCTCCGGCTTCAATTTCAGACTATCAATGCAGCATTGGTTACGTTCCACAGCATATTTTTATACTAGACGACACCGTTATTGCAAACATCGCGTTTGGTCTAGAGCCTCACGAAATCGATTTAAACAAAGTTACCCGATCGCTACAGCAGGCCAACGCTTTAGAGTTCGTCAATAAACTATCTCACGGTATCAACACCAACTTAGGCCAAGACGGAAAACTATTAAGCGGCGGCCAGCGCCAACGAATTGGTATCGCCAGAGCGCTATACCGAGACAGCAAATTGCTGCTCCTCGATGAACCGACCAGTGCGCTGGATATCGACTCCGAACACGATTTGATGATATTGCTCGCCAAGCTAAAACATATCGCGCTGGTGGTTGTGATTTCGCACCGGCCAGCTGCAATCAAGCTATCCGATACTATTACGTTAATGGAGAGTGGGAAAGTATTGGCGACAGGCACGTATGGTGAGCTTATGGCAACATCGGAGCGCTTTAGAGAAATGATGGAGAAAGGGATGATGGAAGACAACGAAAATACCGCAGAACCCACGCGCATAATTAACTTAACATGAATACCATTTGAGCGATTACAAATTAGAAATATCGTAAATATTTGCAAGAGCGCGTAAACAGAGCCACCCAGCTTCCGAGAAGCTAACGAGAAATGCATGACCCAACGACCATGACTCCTACATCTGCCCACCAACTTCCGAGCTCTAGATGGCGCTTGGCAATGAAAACGATCGCGCTGAGCATTGTTGGTTTAGTCTATCGACTCGGCGAGATAATGAGGCCAGCACACGTTGTGGTCTACTATGCATGGCCCGACTTCGCGCGGAAGGCCAATGGAATTGCCGATGTCCTGCGTCGAAAGGGTTTTCGAGTTCGTGTCCGATCGGGCAATTCGTTGTTAAATCGTGTGCAAGTGAAATTCAGCAAAGATCTTTACATCGGTTTCTGGAACGAATATTACTTTGGATATCTGCCAGCTCGCTACATTTTTTTTAACGCGGAACCGCTGAGTGCACCGAAGTGGAGAGATGACCGAGGTTGGTTCAATGCCATGCGCAATTCGTTGGAGGTTTGGGGCTACAATTCATATCACGAAAAGTACATCAGCCCGTTAGGCGTGCCTTTTTATCCCGTTCCGTTTGGCTATGCGCCGTACTATGAAAGCAGTTTTCTTGCTCACACCAAAGGCAAGCCGTTGACTCAAGATATCGATGTCTTTTTCGCTGGCCAATTGTCGGACCGGAGACAAAAGGTTGTCGATCAAATGCGGGCTCTCGGCATAAAAGTACACACGGTGTCTCTCCGCAGCCCCGTCTATGGCGAAGCGTTGGACGAACTGCTGGCTCGCTCAAAGATCGTGCTCAGCATGTTTAATCTGGAAGACCCAGAGACACATAACGCCGACTTTGCTCGCCTCGATCACCTGCTGTCGAATCGGCGCTTCGTAATTCACGAAACGCTATCTGAACTTGCCCCCGATAGCGAGTTTGAACAGCACGTCATCACATGTGCTTATGAAGCGATTCCTGCAACGTGCTTGTATTATTTGCAGCGCCCCGAAGACCGCGCCCGGATCGCAGAGCGTGCGCACCAGTGGTTCAAGGTGGCGCGAGCACTCGATGATTCAATTCCGTACGACCACATTCGTCGGTATCTTGGTGAACGGTAACCCTCGCCTAGCGATTAGCCGGGAGAATACGCCGGAATGCATCTGATTATTTCAAGAGTCTGCTAGAATATTCATCGAAACAACCTTTAAGCTAGCCTAACCTATTTAAACAATTGGCATTAGTGCCACGCACTTAATCATATGCCGGGAATTCAGGAATGAATGGCAATCAAGTAATTAAGCGGCCTCCTTCAGTTTTGTTTTTTTTCCCCCAGCCAGCTGCAAAAATCCTCGCCGAAATAGAAGCGAGCAGCGCACCCTCAGAACGACTATACGGCTTCGTAGAGCTGCGAAATCGCGGCTGGAAGGTTGATTTTTGTGATAGCAGATTTAACAGCAAGCTATTTCGTAAGCTTTTGCATTATGGCATCCGCTTAATCGATTGGGAGAGCATAAAAAAAATAGCAAGGTATGACGTGATCGTTGTTAAGGATGACTACTCAACGCCGCTTACAATATGCGCACGCCTGTTGGGCAAAAAAATAGTCTACATGGACTCGATGTTTGCTCTACCAAAGAAAGCTTTGAGTAGATTTTTTACATCGGTCAATATCCGACTAGCCTCGAAAACGATTGCCTTCTCTCAATCGCAAATAGACCTATGGGTAAAATCATTCAAAATCACGAAAACGCGTCTCGCATTAGCTCACTACGGTATTGATACAAATTTTTATGCCCCAAGCCAGCAAATAAATCCCGCCAAACCTTACGTAATCTCGACTGGGAGAGATCTCGGCAGAGATTTTAAAACCCTAATCGAGGCGATGGATGGTACAGGACTGGAGCTAAAATTAGTAACACTACCCTACTTACTGCCGGAAAAAGCCAGAACCTATCCTTGGATAGAAATACTCGAATACATTCCATATGAAACGTTATTTCAGCTTTATGCAGGGGCCGAGATCGCGGTTGTCCCGTTAAAGTCGGGCTTAACATACCCTTCTGGAATCCGTGCTGTACTCGAAGCCATTGCGCTCGGTAGAGCTACTATCGTGACCCGCACACAGGTATTAGAGGAATACGTTCAAGACAGAGAGCATGTTATCTACTACGAGGCCGAAAATCCCAGCTCATTGTGTAAGGCGCTTGAACTACTGCAAAAAGACGATCAACTTAAAGAGCAGCTGGAGCAACGCGCCAAGAGCTGGGTGCGCGAAAAATACGGCATGGATACTTTTGTCGACCGGCTTGAAGCCATTCTGAAAAATCTTTAGGAAATCGGGAATATATAGAAACCCATGGCGATGACAAAGGATTCCAATAGCAGTTACCGCCCCGACATCGACGGGTTAAGGGCAATCGCCGTCTCCATCGTGGTCGTATTTCACGTTGGCTTACCCGGCTTTAGCGGTGGCTTCGTCGGCGTGGACGTATTTTTTGTTATTTCCGATTACGCGCATAAGCACACTGAAAAGATTTATGCTGCGTAGTCGATGCGACAAACTATTAGACCAATTCAACTTCTAGATCACCAGGAATATCAATAAAATTTTGAAAAATATCACCGCTTACAAGGGAAACCCTCCTCACGATATTATCCCCAACTTTCCTGAAGGGGAAAAGATAACACGAAAAATACATCAAGTTTATTTTTCAAAAGAATTGCCCATTGAAATTCTGAAAAATATCGAAACCATGAAAGAGTTAAATCCCACATGGGAGTATCGATTATATGACGACCAGGATATGCTCGACTTTATCAAGGAGCATTATGGCTCTCGCGTTCTAGAATATTATTGCCGAATCAATCCAACCTACGGAGCCGCCCGTGCCGACTTATTCCGGTACTTATTGATCTATAAAGTCGGCGGTGTTTACCTCGACATTAAAAGCTCTATAAATCGCCCTTTAGACGAAGTTTTAAAAGCCGACGACCGCTATCTACTGGCTCATTGGAGCAATAAAGCAGGAGAGGAGTTTGAAGGCTTTGGCATGTATCCAGAGCTTTCCGCATTGATTGATGGTGAGTTTCAACAATGGCATATTGCAGCGGTATCCGGCCACCCATTTCTACGATTGGTTATCCAAAGAGTGCTTAAAAATATATTGCGCTACAATCCGGTACTTCATGACACCGGTAGGCTCGGGGTGCGTCGACTGACAGGGCCTATTCCGTACACATTAGCCATACTGTCCGAGCTTAATCTGCACAATTATCGGATGGTGGGTTGCAATGAGAGAATCGGATTTGATTACAGCATCTATCGTCGGCTAGACCCTCCATTAAAAAGTGCCCATAGAGAGCTTTTTAAAGCTCACTATACCGAGCTAACGGAGCCTATAGTGAACCTTACAAATTCAGACAAATTCCTGACGTCGATTTTAAATTTACTGTTGGCGGCCAGAAATATATTTTAAGCGGGACCCAGTCGGACCACCTAGAGTTACTAAATTTTAGTAAGAGAGTAAGGTATTGCCAGCACCGTCGAAAATAAGCTGTTATCGGTGCCGCGACCAGCTTCTAGCCATTACGCTAAATGTAACTCGGTGACAGCCATCAAGTGCTTGTTTTCGATTTACAATCTTGACGAAACTAGGCTGAACTAAATAGCAACCGAACAACTTTTATAGGCATTAGGAAATGCAAGCCGAATCAACTCACTTTCAACACCCAATAAACTTTGTCCACAGGGGCTTTTGCAACTGGCAGGATATCGCAACGCCGACCGCGACTGACACCACAATCGATAATTTCGCCGACCGGCTAATGATGGGGCGCGAAGTTTGGGGAGTGCAAGCATTTCATTTGCTCCGCCAGCGCGGCCATCTCGTGCAGTTATCCGATGACTATAAAGAGGGCGCTATTAATATAGTACATCGCGAAGATCTGGACTCGGCAACAATTCCTGATGATATTTTTATCGTATCGATAAGGGCCGATAGAGACCCGTCCTTCGATACACAAATGGAAATAGTACAAAACCGCCATTCAGTTTGGCGAAAATCCGATATTTATATTCCGCATTGGCCACAACCGGGCATAATACCCCGCGACCCCGCGCGCGCTGCAACGATTGAAAATCTAGTTTTTATGGGGAAGGCTTGCCACCTTGCCGATGCATTTTCGACGCCAGAGTTCACAGAAGCATTGACGAAGCTCGGCGTGAAACTCCGTATACAGGATAATAATTGGTGGGACTATCAAAGCGCCGATATCGTTTTGGCGATTCGTAAGGGCTCGCCTTTTTATCTTTCGATAAAGCCGGCCAGCAAGCTCGTAAATGCTTGGCATGCGGGATGCCCAGCGATTCTCGGCAATGAGGCCGGCTATACCGAACTCAGACGCAGCGAACTGGATTTTTTTGCAACCGATTCGCCAGGCGAAGTTCTCCGTTTTATTTTAGAGTTGAAAAGCGATCCCTCGCTGTTTCTACACATGGTTGAGCAGGGGCGAAAGAGAGCGTCCGAGTTCACCAGGGAGGTGGTGTTAGATCGCTGGGAGCAATCTCTAGCAGGGCCGATCAGCCGGCGCTACGAATACTGGCTTGCAAGAAAGCGCGACAACCGAACGATGGCCGCACTGCGTAAACTCTGGATTGTATCGCAGCAGAGGCTATGGGGTGTCCAAGCAATCGGGCAACAGCCATCAGCTCGCAAAGAGTTACTTGCGACCGCACGACGGGCCATTGTGCTACCAAAATCGGCCTTCCCCAAAAATGGAGCAATCTTCTGACGACCGGCACCAGAATTTTTTCTCGCTCCGGAGCTAATGAAATTCAGCATAACTGTATTCAGGAAAGCTATTCTTATGATCCGTGAATCTATATTGCTAGTCGGTAACTACTCAAATCGAACCGGCTATGCCTGGAGCAATATTTATAGATTATTCAATGAAATTGCCGTGACTTTTGCCGCAGAGGGTAAAGGGATCTGCGTATCTTTCGCAAAACTAGAATATCCCATTGAATGTATTAGCTCCAGCGTCGATTACAAAGCCATACAATTCGATCCGTATGGCTTTGATGCACGCGCGCTTATCCAATACATAAAATTTATTAGAGAAAATAACGTACGCTATATCTATTTGACTGACTTTGCGCCGTATCACTGGCTTTTTGCTCTGTTTCGCGTGATCGGAATAAAGAGAATTGTGATCCACAATAGAACTTCCGTCCCCGACCATACCCCCGCTCAGTGGGACTACACGGCAAGAGGATACGCCAAACACCTTCTCTCCCGACTCAGTCTTTTCTGTGCGGATAGGGTGTATGCCGTATCCGATTTTGTACGAAACCGGCTGGTCCGAAAAAACCGATTCCTAGCCACCAAAGTCGTTAAAATTTTAAATGGAATCGATATAAAAAAGTTTAGCCCGCAAGCCAAAACTGTCGCCAGCGAGACGATAGAAATATTTGTAGCAGGTCGCGCATCGCCGCATAAGGGTATTGATACGCTTATTGAAGCGACTGCGCTGCTGTGCTCAATGGATACGCAATACGATTTTCTGATCCGCTATGCCGGCGACGGCCCGGATCTCAGCGCATTAAAAAGGCTAGCGGTCGCGCACAACGTAACCGATCGCTTTATTTTTCTCGGTCAAACACCCAGCACCGACACGCTGATTGCCAATGCAGACATAGTCGTTGTGCCATCGGCATGGGGCGACGCTTGCCCCTCGTCGGTGTCAGAAGCGCTAGCAGCTGGCAAGGCACTTATTACGACGGTCGCGGGTGGCATTCCAGAAATGGTCGGCGATGATAACAACGCCATTTTAGTTGCGCCAAAGGACGCACAAGCTCTCTCTGACAAGCTTTATCTGCTGATAACCGATAAGCAACTGCGCGAGCAGCTCGGCTTAAATGCCCGATTGCGAGCAGAACAGGCATTCGATGGTAAGCGCTACCATAGAGAGGTATTGAATCAATTGAGGAGCGACTTCGGTATTTGAATGAAAAATATATCGCGCCGGCAGAATAAGAGTATCGCGCGGCCTTGCTCGCCACTTATGCGAACAGAACACCTTTCATGCTGGCGCTTGGTCAAAGTTGATGAACGCTTTATTGGCTCGCGTCCACAACAAATAAGCCAGCACCGTCCAGATAGCATTTGCGTTATCGGCTTGTCCGGCCTGATGTTCGCGCCAGGTTTTCTCGACCACACCCGGAATCAGGCGAGAGCTAACTAATAATTCGGTGTCACCCAACAATTCAACTGCCCACTGATAAAGCGGCCCGCGCAACCAATCCGCAAGCGGCATTGAAAACCCCATCTTCGGGCGCTCGATCATCGCCTTCGGTACATATTCGTACAGCAACGTGCGCATTAGACACTTGGTTGTTTGCCCATTCAACTTAAATTTTCTGCCTAACTCGGCCGTGAACTCGACGATCCGATGATCCAATAATGGTAGCCTGACTTCCAATGAGTTAGCCATTGCTGCGCGATCAACTTTAAATAAATTATCGCAAGGCAAATAAAATTGCCGATCGCAATTCATTGCCGCCTCGACAAAATCATCATCGAATCGCGCCTCATCAAATTCTGCTAAAGCACCGATGCCACTTTCTATCTTCACATTGAGTGGGCTGGCGTACCAAAACGACAATAGATCTGCATAAACGTATTTACCATTTGCAGCTGCCAGGACTCTGCCTATTTTATGTATCTTGGCACCCAAATCTTTTTCAGGTTGGCGCCCGCTGGCACGAATGACAGCAGCAACAAAGTAATATGCCGCATCGTACCAGCGCGATGGAACGCCAAGCAGCGTCTTTGATGCAAGCAGGCGTAATGGCTTTGGAATCGTTTTGACGGAGAACCAAATGCGCTCTCCCCATCGATAACGATTGTAACCGGCAAATAATTCGTCGCCACCGTCGCCGGATAAACAGACGGTCACATGCTGACGCGCCGCGCGGCTGACTAAATAAGTGGGAATCAACGAAGCGTCCGCAAAGGGCTCATCCATCAGCCTCGGAAGATCCTCTATCGCATCGACGCAGGCAGCCATCGATAAATCTATTTGAGTGTGATTGGCACCAAGATGCTGGGCGATTTGCTGTGCGAATGGTCCCTCGTTATATGCCTGATGATCGAACGCGATAGTGAATGTCCGTATCGGCTGCGACGAGCGGGCCTGAGCCACGGCCGCCACTAAACTCGAATCTATACCACCCGATAAAAACACACCCACGTCGACATCGGCAACGATCTGCTGCTCGACCGCGGACTCGATTAAGCTCCGAAATTGATTGAGCGCTTGTTGCTCACTCAGCTCCAGCACAGTGCTGTTCGGTGCCTGCCAATAAACTTCGGCACCAGCTAACAACTGTAGAGTGGAGGTTAAATTTTGCCGCTGTGAATACGATAAACACAGTATTGTGGCGGGTGGCAGCTTTTTAATTTGCGCAAATGGTGTCGCTTGCGGCGAGAAATACCCATAACGAAAATATTCGCTAATCCCTTGCCAATCCAGGCTCAGCTTGCGCGAAAGTCCGGCCAGCAAGCTACGCAGCTCAGATGCAAAAAACAAATCACCGCCATCGCAAAACAGATACAGGGGCTTTTCCCCCATGCGATCTCTTGCCAACCACAATTGCTCCGCGACTTTATCGTAGACGGCAAACGCGAACATGCCGCGAAAGCGCTCCACAGCCGCTCTGACACCCCAGATTTCGAATGCAGCAAGCATGACCTCGGTATCGGAATGGCCGCGAAAGATATGCCCAAGCTGTTGCAACTCAGCCATTAACTCGAGGAAGTTATAAATCTCGCCATTAAACACAATGACGAAGTTACTCGAGGACGACACCATTGGCTGATGTCCTAGCGGCGATAAATCCTGGATAGCTAAACGCCGATGCCCTAAGCATATTTGCCCATTTTCTGATAGCCAGTGGCCAAAGCTATCGGGGCCCCGATGTAACATCGCATCCATCATTTTCGAAGTCAGCGCTTCGTTTATGCCTAGTCGATCAACATCACTCCAAACCCCAGCAATTCCGCACATAATTCTGTTAGCCTATCCGCTTCGCCAATTTGAAATCCCTCGCGATAGTTGCGTAGAGATCCCGCACCTGTTTTCCTACAACATTTACACTGTACCGCGTCTCCACCAATGCTCTACCCGCTGCACCGATAGAGTTTGCCAGATGGGGAGATCCTGTAAGAGTTTCGATAGCAATCACATAATCTTGCGGGGATTCGGCAAACAGTACCGACTCGCCATTTACCACTTCGATGCCCTCGCAAGCCACCGGGTGTGCAATCAACGGCAACGACATAGAGAGCGCGTCGAGCACTTTTAATTTGGTGCCGCCCCCATCACTAATCGGACAGACAAAGGCCAGAGCCCGATTCATTAACGGCCGGATATCGTCGACAAAGCCGAGAAAAGAAACCCCGGAATTGCTGCCCGCCAAACTAGTGAGATAGTCGGGCGCGTTAGCGCCAACGATGTTGAGACGCAAGTTTGGGAAACGCGCCTTCACCGCGGGCCAGATATTTTTAATCAAAAACTCAACTGCCTGAATATTCGGATACCAGCTCATCGAGCCGATAAACACCAAATTGCCGTCCGTCTCACCTTGCCTATCCGCTTTAAAATATTCAGTGTCGACTCCGTTGGGAATCGTTGACACGAGCGATTTTGGGGCAATTTCTAACAGACGCGCCGTATCAAGATCGGAACAAGTAATATTGTGCTGAACCTGAGCGCAAAATAATCGCTCGATGTCTAGAAGCTTCTGGCCTTCGATTTGGAAATAAGCACGCTTGAGAATATTTTTCTCTTGCTGCGCTCTGCGAATCATCATATGCGATTCTATATTGTGGTGATCGAGCACCACGGGAGCTTCCAGCGTAGCGCGATAGTATGGAAAGAAGCTTATTGTATCCATGTGCAAAAGGTCATAACGCTCCTTCTGCAATAACTCCATCATGGCTTTTTTATATTCCACTGATTGCAACCAATTCATAGTGTATCCAAGCGGACTCGATAAACCTTTTAAAGCCAGCGCGGCACGCCCGCCCCAAATAGTATCGGACCAAATCGAGTACACACCCCGTATTGCGCAGAACTTTCCGAGATGATCGTAGGCGTCAGCAATTGCTTCGGAGGGGTTTGCAACCAACGGGTTGATCAGCTCCGGTTGATTAAATGCCAAAACATCAACTTGGTGCGCTGCCGACAATTGCTTGATTAAATGATAACTGCGCTGAATGACACCCGCCTTTGGCGGGTATGGCAGCAAATGCGAAAGCCACAAGATTTTCATATATGAATGCCACTTCTAAATATCCGAGGAACTGCCAACAACACAGCAAAAATGTGCAGCGGTTGCACCAGGAAATACGTAAGGAAAGATATGGCTAGAGCAGTTAGTTGCTGGCGTTTCAAGCAGCTACGCCCCTAATCCACCACACAAATAGTAACAGAGTTTTGTTACTTGGTAAGACAACATATGAGCATCGAAAATCTATAGCGCACGCCGTTGCCCAGATATGCAAAAGCCGAGCTAAATAGCTCGGCTTTTTTATTCGGTGCTTTATCGATTATGTGTTCGATTACTATTGCACTTATTTTACGATTAAGGACGCAGGAGGTGCAGGGGGGGAGGAAATGGTTGTGCCCAAGCCAACATCCGCTGATGTAGTACCAACCGTCATCCCATCAATATACATGTATGTATGTTGATTGAAGCCCGAATTTGCATAACCTAGCAAATAGCCAGTTTGGAAGCCGCTATACTGCGGATGCGTCGTGCCATAGTAATAATTTCCAACGTTTTGCTGACTCCAGATTTTCGTACCATTTTTCCAAAGCTCAAGCACGCCATTACCGACATAGTTGCTTGGATAGGCACCTGAGTTGTTGGCGGTCGAGGCCTTAACATGGACTATGAAGTCGATCCACTTACCCAGATCGGTTGTAACATCAATCGCAAGAGCGGGCGCACCGGTGTAATTGGTGTTGCTAAAATCTTTTGGATCGAAACGATGACCGCCTGTGGATCCTGGGCTGCCGGGATAACAAGCGTATGACTGCAATTGTGAACTTCCATTTGCGGTTGGAGTTGTCTCAAATGCAGTTATATTTGGGCTAGTGCCGTATCCATTCTTCCCATCTGAACTATTGTAATCACCACTCCACAAATATACGAACTTATTGTTATTGTGGCCGCCGTTAGCGCGATGATAATAGTTGGTTGGCACCCAAAGCTTATAGCGAATCCATAGCTCCTTGTGGCTCACTGTCGGAGCAGCTCCCAAATTAGTAAAGGTGAAACGCTGTTCGGCATCAGCTTCGTTTCCAACCGTAGAGGGGAAGTAATGGAGTCCAATGGCCGACTGTATGCTCGAAGAGGAGACGCTAAGCGCAGTAGTTACGGCGGTGGGCAACACCGTCATTTGGGTCGGTAGCGGCACCAGTGAAATCGGCCCAGCCGAGGAGTGACCACCCCATGCGAAGGCACTATTGGTCTGCGTTACATCACCAACGTCCTGCCAGATAAGCGTAGCCTGAGCTGATAGAGCGCCTACTAGCAAAGCTGCACCAGCGAAGAGCTTAAACGATTTGATTACATTAGATTTCATGGAGTTGACCTGCGAGCGAAAGGCGCTGTTGAGAATCCAGCCACATCGGTATCCTAGGCAAAGTATATCCTAATAAACAACATCGACGCTGCAAAGAACCCGATAGTGTGACCACATCGTCACAACCCATTGTGACAGCCATCAAAAACTCAACCGCTAACGAGACTTGGCTGCATCCAGCTCGGAAAACACCACATTCCGTAACGCAACGACCAATGCTAAATTAATCCACATAAATGGATAGTATCCCACCGTTACAAACTGCCCAGCAATTAAAAAGCCGCAAAATGCTGCATCGAACCCACCACTTAGTGAATAAGCAAAATCGCACTGCATATTCCCGCTTTTACGTATTAATTTTCGCGTGCTGACCGTCGCAGCAAAATTACGCCAGATAAGCATTACATACACAATAAGTCCCGGCACACCTAAATCTGTTCCCACCTGAATAAAAATATTATGTGGAAGCTCGGCATGGCGGTACAGCATATCGTAAGAAAAATACTCTTCGTAATATGGAGCGAAATTGAAAAATCCAACACCAGACATGGGATGTTCTTTGATCATCTCGCGCCCATGCTGCCAGTATAAAATCCTCTGCATCGAAGTTTTATCGTGGCCTGTGTCGGCGAATCTCGCCTTCTGCTCCTCCGGCAACAACGAATATCCTAACCAAGCCACAATCGATAAAACAATGATCGATCGAATCGATATTTTCCTGAAAAAAATCAATACAAGCTGAACCACCAGTGCAATTTGGCTGCCCCGGCTGCTGGCGCCGATCACCGTCATCGCCGCAGTTATCGGCATAGCCAGCAACACATAAAATTTCGGCTTACTTGTATTGGTCTTTAAAAAACTAACTAATCGATATGCTACAGGGCCAAAGCTCAACATCAATATTGATAACTCGCCCGAATTCTGAAAAAATCCCGGTGGCCCCATCAACCCCCAATCGGCAAACGCGAACCCGCGCATTGCCCAATTTTTAGCGCACCCCAGAGATATCTTGAATGCACACACTAAAAAAATCAGCAGAAATATAAAAAATCGTTTGCGCGTATTAACAATATTAATTATCAAAAAATAAACCACAAACCAACCATAAAAATCAGCGAAATGCCGCCACGAAACTTCCGGATAAAACGCGTTAAAGCAAGAAAATACCACTAATAATAGATACAGAAACATCCACTTATTGGCCGCATCAGCCACCCATTTTATTTTTCGATCAGCAAGTGCTCCAACTAGGGAAAGTACAACAAAAAATTTACCCCATGGCAAAATATCCAATGCAGGAATAATCGACTGTGGTCGCACATATTCTACAAACAAATACCCGCAAATCATCCAAAACGTGAAGCCCTCCTTTTTAAAATGGCCCCAAATCGCCCTGATATTGAGTGCGTAAAACTCCTCCATAATCAACAGCCAAACCTGCCGGCGACTCTTGCCGATATACGCTGCGCCGAAGTGCTTACCAAATATTCACAGCTCGCAAAAAATTTATCGTTAGTACTAAATGGATCGTGAATATATGACCTCGGGCTATTTAGCCATAATCCCGACAGAGTAATCTGCGGGTGCTGTCCTACGTGAGTTTTTGTTTTACTGAGATGAGCCGGCTCCATCACCACAATGAGATCGCTGCGCTGCGGTGAATAAGTCGCAATATTGCGCGAGCGGTGTAGCGTGAGATCCAAATTACAGCTTTTCCCGTAGCGGATGGCTCGCGGATCGGCTGGAAACCCATCGCCGCACGATAGCCCAAAAGATTCCGCAGATAAACCTGCAGCTTTAGCAACATATTCCCCCAGCGGACTGCGGCAAATATTGCCATGGCAAACGAAAATCAAACGTTCAACGCGCGACCATTCAATGCTCTGAAACTGTCGATAGCCCCCTAACCCGTACATCAATTGCGTCGCCGCCAAATTGATTAGCCCACGGCGGGAGCCGAACGTATCATTAATACGATCTCGCATATAATTTAGCATCTGCTGCCTTTTGCTCTACTCTTGCTGCTAATAATTGATTTAAGGTTGTACTTCATGCCTACTCCGTGCACCATTCTCGTTACCGATGCCAACCAGCGCAGCGCACTGGCAGTAACACGTTCACTTGGCCGGCTACCGGACGTCCGCATCATTACCACGGATAACACCTCGAGCGCACTTGCAGGATCGTCGCGTCACTCCGAGACTTACATACAATCCCCGGCACCTAGCACGGAACCCGCGCAGTTTATCGAGTGGCTACATGCTTTAGCAATTAAAGAACAAATTGATTGGGTATTTCCAGTTACCGAAATTACCAGCCAGCTATTACTGCTACAGCGCGGTAAGCTTAACGATATCAAATTGCCGTTCGCCAATTATGACGTATTGATGTCGCTGGCCGACAAATGGCGACTGACGCAATTGGCTGATCGGCTCGACGTACCTTATCCGGCGTCTGAATTGATAGCACCCGGCACACTTCTCACACAACTACCGAATCAACGTTTTCCGATCGTGCTGAAACCTTGCTTGTCCCGCATTTGGACCGGTACCGAATGGATTAGCACTGCCGTACAAATCGCGCACTCAGTAGACGAGTTGAATGAAATATACAGCTCCACCTCGTACTTTCGCGAGCACCCTTTCATGCTCCAAGAGTTTATTCCAGGTCACGGCGCCGGAGTATTCGCACTCTACGATAATGGTCGCCCGATTACCTTCTTTGCCCACAACCGTTTGCGGGAAAAACCACCCGGTGGCGGCGTCAGCGTGCTATCGGAAAGTGCTGCTCTGGATCCGCAACTGCACGCCATGGCGAAAAGCATATTGGATGCGGCGAACTGGCACGGCGTGGCAATGGTGGAGTTTCGCATTGCGCCGGGCGGTAAACCGTATCTTATGGAGGTGAACACACGCTTCTGGGGCTCGTTACAACTCGCCATCGACTCTGGCGTAGACTTCCCTGCACTGTTGTTGAAAATCAGTCGCGGCGAATCGGTAACCGCGATCACTTCATACCGCATCGGCCAACGTCTCCGCTGGCTACTAGGGGATTTAGATAGCCTCTATTTGGTTTTGCGCGATCCGAATTTTTCGCTACGTTATAAAGTGAAACGCTTGGCCGCGTTTTCCACACCGCAATTCTTCAAAACTCGTCACGAAATCAATCGGGTGAATGATCTCGGGCCAGCTTGGCTGGAATTTAAACACTATATAAAAGCGTTGCGACACTAGTAATAATGCTAACCGTTGTATAGCGCGCAATAACTTGCAATCATTTGCTCGATACCAAAAGCTCCCCGTGCGCGACTCATTCCGCTCTGAGCAATACGCCGACACAAATCCTCATCCTTAAGCAGCCTAAGCAATCCAGCAGCAAGGGCGGCAGGATTATCGACCTCAACCAAAACACCATCGACGGCGTCAGTGATAATTTCCTCAGGACCACCGCAACGAGTCGCCAATACCGGCAACCCGGTCGCCATCGCCTCAATCGTGGCAATAGAAAAGCCTTCCGAGCGTGAGCTGAGTAGAAACAAATCAAGCTGGCCAAGAAATGCAGCACTATCATGACAAAAACCTATGAAATGCACCCGATCCATCACTCCGCACTCCTTAAGAAGGTCTTCTAACTTCTGCATCAATGATGTTTTGATATCGCCCGCAATAACAAAGTGTGCATTTGGATAGCGCACAACAATACTCGGAACAGCTCTAATCAAAACATCGTATGCTTTAGCGGGCCGCACATTGCCGAGACTACCGATCAGAATGGTATCCGCACCTAATTTAAGTTTTTTCAGCAAAGGGCGCTCTACGGATTTTTGGTAGCGCGTAACATCAATCCCATTATAAATAGCCGTTGTTTTTTCTGGGTCTAGTAATCCTTCAGCACGAATTTCCGCACATAGATTTTTCGATACGGTGACAAAATGAGCGACACCTAGGTTCATCAACAATAACTTCAGCCGGCGCAGGCGCTCATTGGGGTTTACATCTACCCGCCCGTGAAAAGTTGCGATCACCGGTCGCCGCACCAGCAACCCAGCTATGGCGCAGTAAACATTTGACCCCAATAGATGCGATTGAATGACATCAACGCGCTCCACTTTAATTAGGTTAATTAGAGCACGCAGAAAGCCTATATTAAATGAGCCCTTAGCTGGAATAATATGCGGTGTTATACCTCGCGCCAGTAACTGGTCGCATACCCAGCCCGGACCTCGAACTACCGCAATCGAACGATAGCCATGCTTTCGCAAGCGATCAACAAGCTCGATAAAAATAGTCTCAGCACCGCCAGGCCCGGTGGTATCGATAACATGCAGGATTGTCTTCATATTACAGAGCGCTTTCCCTAGAATGGGCGATACCTAAAAATAGGACTTCGATTGTGCGCCCGATTAGCATGCAATTAAAACAGGTGGTTAAAGCCCCGCTGCATTTTATCGCAGACCGGTTAGGACAGCACCGCCGCGGCAACCAACAAAACCAACTATGGATCTTGATGTACCACCGTATTTTACCATTCGATGATTCGCGTTATCGCGATGAAGAGCCAGGAATGATAGTGACTCCAGAGAGCTTTCGCCAGCAACTGCGAATCATCAAACAGCTTTTCACCGTAATACCGCTTTCGGAATGGGTACAGCGACAATCTACCAACCAATCATTGCCAGCGCGCGCATGCGCAATTACATTTGATGACGGTTGGCGCGATAACTTCGAGTTTGCGCTGCCGATTTTACAGGCCGAGCAAGTTCCCGCAACGGTGTTCGCGGTATCTGAAATGATTGGTACAACGCAGCAATTCTGGCCCAATCGATTAGCTCGCCTGCTAAGCGTTGCGCAGAGCGAGCGCGATGCAATAGCTAGCTTTGCGTGGCTGCGAACATTGCCAGGCTATCGATCCAGCGGAGCGTTAACGCGCGAGGCTAGCGCTGCATTGATCAACCACTGCAAGCAATGGTCCGATCCCGAGTTACGTACCCATCTCGATCAAATGGAGGCGGAAATTAATCTTTTGCCGCCGGCTGAACCCGCATTAGCAAGCTGGTCTGAACTGCATCAAATGCAAGCGACCGGATTGGTGGAAATCGGCTCGCATACCTGTCGCCATATCCGTTTGGTCGAGGGGCTAGCGGATAAAATTCTGTATACTGAAATCGTGGAAAGCCGCAAGCAACTAGAGAATCAATTGGGGAAACCAGTAAACTTATTTTGCTACCCTAACGGCGATGTCAGCGCGGCTGCCGCCAAATTAGTCGGCCAACATTATTCAGCAGCAGTCACCACTCAATTCGGAATTAACTCCTTGCACGCATCAGCATATCAATTGCAGCGTATTGGAATTCACGAAGATGTTAGCAATACTCCCACTCGTTTTCGCGCTCGCTTATCGGGTTGGCTCTAGCGCCCCGATAACCCCGATATCAAAAAGCCAGCGGGTAAGCAGTTTACGAACTCCAAGCGAATTATCGCTCCGCAACAATACATCACTACAATCGGCCGCTAAACACTGCGTCGATATCGCCACCAGCGAGGCGCGCTGGTCGCCACGCAACAAGCCAGTGAACTGGTACCATTTCGCCGCCAATCCGCCAGTGACTATGTGTTGGTCGATCAGATAAAACCACCACACCACGCGTGGACCATTGGCATTAATTATCGATTGGTTAATGCGCAACGAATCACTCGCCGTAAACTTATCGGCAGCAAGAGTATATTGCTCGTCGGCAATTCGATTGCTGTAGTAAATCAATTTTTTATCCGCGGCCTGCTTAACGTAAGTCAGCACTAGAATTTCGTAACTGACGCCATCCATATAAACCCGCCACGCCTGTTGCTGATCATATCCTTTGTAATCGGGTAGCCAGGTTGGCTGCACCGAAGTTGCTAACGGCGGGGCTGGCAGCAGCGAAGCGTTACCGGCATGTCGCTCTAGCAGCAGCGACGAAGCTAGCACCACGACCCCACCTAATATGGCCACTGCTGTATATAGAATCGCTTGTCCGTAGCGAGTAGTGCTTTGGGCAATGTCAATCGTCGATAACGGCTTTACGCGCTCGCCACGCTCCAGCCAGCGCGCGATAATAAAATAGGGGATCAAGCTAACAACGAATACCGCCCAGCCCAAATTGCCATGGTGATAAACCAATGGACTCTGCATATTCGTGGCATGTGCGATCAAAACGATAATAATCACACGAATCCAATTATCTGCGACGCCAATCATCATTGCCAATAGCACCACACTAACTCGCCGCCATAATCGCTGAGTCATTAAATGGCATTGCAGAAAACCTAATACGGAGGCCGTCAAAAATAAATTGAGTCCGCTGCAACTGTCTTCAACGATAATCTTTCCCGCGGGCAACACAATTTCATAGCCCGATATATACGCCGGCACTCCGAGAATCTTTAAAACATGCTGAGTAACTACTGTGGTAAGCCACCGCAGTGGAGTCACTATCGGATCCCACAACGGAATAGCCAGATATACCAACGCAAAAGGGAACAACAAGCGTCGCCCGATGCGCCACCCGCACGCGGTTACAATAATTAACCACAGCGATACCGGCACCATCATTTGCTGCAACACTTGGAATTGCACCAGTCGCCCCGCCTGACCAACCAGTATCGCCAGAAAAAACAATAGCCCTGCGACGATAGACGGCGATACGCCTACACGCCGTATCGATTTCCACTGCTTAATAATCAGCCAAATCGAGATAGCACAGATCGGATAGCCAATCGCATAGGAGTCGTCCAGCCTAATCCAGCGCAAATGTAGGCTAATCAGCGCCGGCCAATTCAATACAGCCCAGGCAATGAGCACCATCAATATACTTATGCCAGCAATCAGCTTTTTCATGCGGTATTTTTCGCGGCCACGTCTATGCTAGTATCGTTAAATCAATGATTTTTCACAGTGTAGTTTATTTAATTCATGATAACTCCCTCGCCATCGACACCAGCGCCCAACGCTCGCAATGCCATGACCGTCGATGTGGAGGATTATTATCACGTGTCCGCCTTCGCTAAAGTGATTGCGCCGGCGCAATGGGATAACTGGCCCTCTACGGTCGAGCGCAACACTCGTCGACTGCTGGACCTATTCGACGAAAATGGCATTAAGGCAACATTTTTTGTATTGGGCTGGGTCGCCGAACGACAAACCGCTTTAATTCGCGAAATTGTCGCGCGCGGCCATGAAACGGCATCGCACGGCTACAGTCATCAGCTGGTTTATAAGCAGACTCCGGAACAGTTTCGTGCGGAAACATTGAAGTCCAAACAATTACTCGAAGACATTACCCAGCGTCCAATTCTCGGCTATCGCGCTGCCAGCTACTCGATAACCGGCAAATCGCTTTGGGCCCTGGATATTCTTGCAGAGCTTGGTTTTACGTGGGATTCGAGTATTTTCCCGGTGTATCACGATCGCTACGGCATTCCGGATTCGCCCACGCAACCCTATCGCGTGGAAACCCGCAGCGGTAAAGCGTTACTTGAATTTCCGCTTACCACCGCCAAGCTCTTTGGCTATTCAATGCCGGCAGCCGGCGGCGGCTATTTCCGTTTATACCCCTACGCGCTGTCGCGCGCATTATTCCGTCGCGCGACGCACGGCGGCACCCAGCCGGCCATATTTTATCTGCACCCCTGGGAGATCGATCCCGATCAACCCCGCGTCCCTGGCGCCAGTTTGCTTTCGCGCTTTCGTCATTACAACAACTTAGAGCGCTGCCTACCGCGCCTCCAAAATATGCTGCGCGAATTTCCGTTCGGCACCGTCAGCGAAAGCTTAGGCTCAGTAGACGCAGCCGATATTGCACTAGTGCGCCTTAGCGCGACCTAACCGATAGCGACTCCTATGGATATCAATGTCATTCTTGAGGATTTGCCAGCCCATTGTGCACAGCGCTGGCCAGACCCCACGCTCGCACAAAAACACTATCAAACCGCTGCCGCGCTAGCAGATAAAATTCATGCAATTAAATCCTCGCTAAAAAGCAAAAAGGCTGAAAAGCAGGAATGCGCGCGCGGCTTCGGAACGCTTAAAGCCAGCGGTGCTGACTTGACCGTAGCAAAAATGCGCATGCAGGAGATTTCCAGCGAACTTGAACGGCTCGAAGCGCAGCGAAAAGATCTCGAGACACAAATCATTGTGTTATTGACAGCACCGCAAGCAATTGCACGCGTCGCCCCGCTACGTTTTGATAACTATACAATCGCGTTTGATGGAGTCATCAATGTTGTCGAAGCTCAGGACTGCGACAGCACCGCTTGGGACGACTATGTTAATGCCCACCCCCAAAGCTCGCTCTACCATTTATATATCTGGCGCGACGTCATTGCACAGAGCTTTCAGCACGCTGCTATTTATCTGATCGCACGCGACACGTTGGGAGGCATGCATGGTGTGCTGCCATTGGTGCGCCTAACCAGTCGACTATTTGGCGATTTTGCGGTATCGATGCCATTTTTTAACTATGGCGGACCGCTCGCCGATAACGCCGATATCGCCAATCAATTGCTAAGTTGTGCCGAAGCCATCGCGGAACAACAGCAACTCGATCACTTGGAAATTCGCGCCACACAAAATCTTAACGATTGGCCAGTGCGCACCGACAAGGTTTCGATGATTCGCGCGCTACCCTCAAGCGGCGCAGCGCTCGATGAAGAAATTGGCGCCAAGGTGCGCGCGCAAATCAATCGTGCGCACCAGGAAAGCCCCGCAGTTGCGATTGGCCACCTGGATCTGCTCGACGAGTTCTACCACGTGTTCGCCGTCAATATGCGCGATCTTGGGACCCCGGTATACGGTAAGCAATTTTTCCGTAACATCCTCGCAGCACTCCCGCAGCAATCGCATCTAGTGGTGATCCGCCTTCAAGGACGGCCTGTCGCCGCAGCATTTTTGCTCGGCTATCGCGAGATGATGGAGATCCCTTGGGCGTCGACACTACGCTCGGTGAATTCACTAAACATCAACATGGCGTTGTATCGAGCCGTATTAGGCTTCTGCATAGAGCGCAAGTACCAGTTTTTCGATTTTGGTCGCTCAACGCAGAACTCGGGTACGTACCGCTTTAAAAAACAATGGGGCGCAGTACCAGTGCAGCATTACTGGCATTACTGGCTACGCAGCGGCGGTGAATTGCCGGCGCTCAAGCCTGATAGCCCTAAATTCAAACTAGTGATCGCCTGCTGGCAGCGTACACCCGTATTTGTTACTCGGTTGATTGGCCCGTACATCGTCAAGAATTTACCTTAATTCGAGCTTTATAGATGGCGCGCGGCACGTTAAAATCGCAGTATAACTATAAGGCCGGAATGGGTAGCAACGCAGCGCTTCATTTTGAGCACGGAGACTCATGACATCGCTTAGCAGAAGATTTTTAAAAAAAATTGTTTCCGCCAATGCGCTGAACAAATTTGCCAACCAATGGCTGCCGCCGTCGGTTACTGTCTTTATGCTGCATCGCATGGCGAATCCGGCGATGGGCATTGCGGGTACAGACCCAGAGTACCTGCGGCGCTGTTTACGCTATCTGCAACAATGCAACTTCGAATTCATCTCCATTGAAGATGCAATCGTCCGCAGCATCGAAAATCGTCTTGAAAAGAAAAGATGGATTGCGTTTTCACTGGACGATGGGTTCACAGAGCAAATTAATGTTGCCGGTCCGATATTTCGCGAGTTTAACTGCCCTGTTACATGCTTTTTAATCACAGGCTTTGTGGATGGCACGCTATGGCCATGGGATTACCAGCTGATGTACTTAGCCCAACAGAGCACACACCAAATTATTGAAGTTCGAATAGCCGATAAAAACTATCAACTCGAACTGGGCACCCCTGAAACCAAAGAACTCCTACGCTCATTTGTTCGCCAAGTAGCACCTAACTTAGCTCACGATGTGGTGCAGCTGATCGCCAGCGCTGCAAATATAAATATCCCACCCCTACCACCTAAAAACATGCGTGCGACCACCTGGGAAGAAGTTCGCGCGATGGAGAAACTCGGTATGCGATTTGGGGCGCATTCGGTCAGCCACCGCATACTATCAAGCCTCGACGACGCGAGCCTAGAGCACGAAATTTCACAGTCGATCAACCGGCTAGCAGTGGAGTGCGAACACCCCGCCCAAGTATTTTGCTACCCCAGAGGGAAAATCAATGAGTTTGATCGACGCGCAATAAAAATTGTTAGCCGGCATGAGCTAGCAGGTGCCTTGAGCGCCGAGCCAGGTTACCTGGACAGTAAAAAAGTCCAAGCCCACCCAAACTACCGCTATGTAATCCCTCGACTGCCCTTTCCCAATGACTTTGATGAACTAAAACTCTATGTATCCTGGGCTCAATATGTCCGGGAGCTCATGGCAGAAGACCCGTTACAAAAATTTTATTGAGAAAGTGCGTTATTTTCTGCGCTAGTAAAAGCGATATTGTAATCCGAAAATTCCAACTTTATCGGTGTAGCTATTCGCCGAAACATTGGCATCGCGCTTATCTTGGCCGGCGGCAAGGCTTAGCTCCAATGCTCGCATCGGCTTATAGAACAGCGTTACATACAGTCGCGTCGTGTCGTAATTTAAATTGTTAGGGTCGTCGAGAAAATCGGTGTGCTCAAACCGTGCATCAGCGCCAAGCGACCAAAAAGAATTTAGCGAATACCGATAACCGAGCGCACCATAGGCAACCGTTTGATCTTGATTGGAGCTTTGACTTGGGTTTTGGTTTTGCCCCGCATCCTTATAGATATCCCTCAAATAACCCGCGCCAAAATGCAGCGAGCTGACCACACTAAAATGCTGATCGAGATATAAATCCAACTGATCCATCTCGACGATACTGGGTTGCTCAAAGTTGCTGTCGTTATTTTGTAAAGCTTGGTTTGATAAGCCGACATTAGAAAGACCAATCGAGCTGTCGGTCAGCTGATGCACGAAAATACCGCCACCGCTGAATCCCTCTTCACCTTTATAGTCGAGACCAGCCCTTACTATCGAGCCATTAAAGTCATCGCCCTGGTCTCGATTGATGCGGTTGTAGCCGAGACCTGCTTGATAGCTCAACCGGGCCAACGCAGCGTGGTAGGCCAGCATCATATTCGGAGAATCATAATCGCTCTGCGCTTGATCGAACGTAACGTGATCATAACCCGCGGTTAAATCCAGCGCCGCAAGCGCGCCCAACTTATGCGCCCAGATACCGGCGACAGTCGAGCGCTGCGAATTCGACTGCGTGCTATTTTGAAAATTGACATCGGCATAACGCGGGCTCAATACCAACGAATCAACCGGCGATAAATGTAAATAGCCATCAACTCCAGCCGTAACAATCGAGCGTTCTTCGCGGTTACTTGAAACATTGGCATTTTGTCGGTTGATCAGTTGCTGCGATATTTGGTGATACAACACCGCATCCAATTGCCGCGGCTGAATCTGCCAACCAAAAGCGGCTTTGCCATCGATAGAATTCTGATCGCCCTGCGTATCGTGCAAATAATCACGACGCTCCGCATGATAATCGAGATCCGCCGTTAGCGAGCCATCGGGCTTTTTATAGCCGATATCGGCGCCAGCAATACGCACCACATCGGATTGGTCGTTATGGGTTAGCGCAGCATTGCTGTGCACCTGCATGCTTGCGCGACCACCAACCGTCAACTGATCGGCTGCAACGGAAGAACCTGTGGCGCCTAGCAGCGCAAAACTAACAACGATTTTTTTTGCTACCGATCGATTGCGATCCATTCGATTCACTCGTTGGGTATTTTTATCGATTAACATTTATTAAAAATTACGCCCGCTAATTTCTGCTCGCCCACCGCCTCGATACTGGCTTGCAATTGCGCTTCGCTAACCTTGCCATAGGGCACCACTAAAATTACATAGTCGGATAGCTCAGCCAATATGCGCGCATCGGCACTGGTACCGATCGATGGTGCATCGATCACGATGTAACGATCGCGATAACGCACGCGTAGCTCTTGTAAAAAGCGACGCATTCTCGATGAAGTAAAAAATTCGGTGCCTGGCTGGCGTCGGCTACCAACCGGAATCATCCGCATTCTGCGCACTCCGGTCGAATAGATAATATCTTTGAGATCGAGCGTAATATTTTCCAGATAATCGACTAGACCGTAGTCCGGCTCGATCGGCAATATACGGTGCAGCGACGGATCGTAAATATTGCAATCCACTACGATCGACGTTTTACTTTCGTCGAGTGCAATGACTGCCCCGAGATTTAAACTAACAAAACTGGAGCCACCCTCCGGAGCAATCGAACTAACCAGCAAGACAAAGTTTTCTTTGCCCGCAGCAAGCTGGTATAAATTGGTGCGTAATTCACGGAATGCATTCAGCACAGCAGGATTGCGCATGCCGGGATGAATAATTTTGAGATCGTCTAACTCGGCGTAACTGAGCCAGCCGATTTCGGCCATGCGACGAATTTCTTCGCGGCCGCCCTCATCCTCTTCCATCGGCGGTTTAGCGCCTAAATTGAGCACATTATTGCCCGGCTTGTCGCCGAGCGGCCACACTAGCGGGGGATTGCCTTTATCTTCAGAAGCCATAGCTCACCCCAGCCAGCCGAGCAATCGACCAGTGCCCACCAACGCATAGACCAACAACACCGCTGCCATAAAAATAACGACGTAACGCCATTGTGCGGCGAGTTCACGGCGCTCCTGGCCCGTGTTGATATGCGGAATAACCGCCATGACAACCACCGAGTCGGGCAATGCGGCTTGCAACCGATCGACAAATCGAATACGTGGATCAAGCATCACAAACGCGATAATTAATCCGATCGGCACTAATAATCCAGCGATCGGCGCGGCGAGAAAAAAGTGTATGAAACGCAATCCGACTGGCGCCGTGGGATACACCGGCGGCTCTTGGATTTTGTAATTTAATCCTTGCCCCTGTACATCGAGCGCCACCGACAAACGCGCTTTTTCTTTGCGCTCTAACATACTTTCGTAAATTTTCCGGGTCACTTCATAATCGCGCGTCAATTCGGCAAGCTGTGCCTGGTATTCAGCACCCTGCCGCGAGTGCGATAGCGATTGCTCAAGCAAACGCTGGCTGGAGGCCAACCGCAACTCCAACGTCCGCACCGATACCTCGGCCTCGGATAGATCGGTTTTCATTTTTTGGTAAACGGGATTTGCACTACTTGCGCTGCTATTGCCGCTCGACGGCTGACTCTCGACCTGGACAATGGAGCGCTGCATATCCTCTATTTGCTGTTTTAGCGCAACGATATCGGGATAGTTTTCCTGATAACTCAAGCGCAGCGTATCGAGCTTCGATTGCGCCTGCGCGATCCCATCGCGATATACACTGGTCTTGTAGCTTTGCGCAATATAGGCGCTTTCATGGGTCAATTGCTGACGCAGTTCGTCCCGCCGCGCTCTGGCCACTTGCAAATCCAAACTTTGCGTTTCGATGGCTGTACGCAACTCGGAAAGACGTGCCGAAATAGTATCCTCACTGCCCTCAGGATTTTGACTTTTGAAATTCTTGAGTTTTTCCTCTGCCGCTTGTAGCTGCTCTTTGTACGTCTTCACTTGCGCGTCGATAAAGGAAAATGCCTCGCCGCTCTCTTGGCGCTTGGTGCGCGCACTGTCGCGAATAAATACATCGGTTAGCGTCGACGCCAATAAAAAAGCCGTGGCGGCATCCTTCGCTCGGTAGGCAATTTTGTAGTGATTCTTACCGGCATCGCTAATTAAAATGCCACCTTGTAACGAGCGCACTAACGGTTGAACTTTATATTTGTCGCTGACATCGTTGACCAATTTAGCATCGAGCAATACCTGCTCGATGATCTGATTCGATGCTATACGTTGTCGCACCACCATAAGCTGATCGACCAACTCAGGTCGAGTTACCTCGGCCTGTCCTGCTAACAGCGGTTTGATAATATTTTGGTCGTCAGCAAAAACTATCGAACTAGCCTCGTATTGTTTTGGCCACATAAATCCGGCGACAACCACTAAACAGATCACCAACAAAAAAACGATCACCGCTTTTCCCTTGTGTCGATTTAGTTCGGTCAATAGCGCGTAAGTCCAATCTTGAATCAACGACGTCTGCATTAAACTCCAGCTCGGCTAAGGCCCATAAACTAAAAACTCAGGAACTACGGCTTAAAAACTACGCTCGGGCACAGTCACCACATCGGAGGGATACAGTGGGTAGTTAGTGCTTAAATCACCCCGTTTCAGGATCGCATCCAAATTGACCGGATAAACTTTGGTGCGCCCATCCACGGTGCGGTATAGCCGCGTCTTGGCCGGTGCCGCAAACTCGGTAAGTCCACCCGCTTGCAGCACAACATCCAGCACCGTCATGCCCTGCCGGTAGGTGACCGATACCGGTGTACGCACCGCACCGGTGACGCGCACCCGACGCAAGAAATCGGCGCTGACCGGATTGGCGACGATTACTGTCACCTCTGGATTGCGAATATAAGTACCCAGTTTTTCGGTGACTGATTTTGCCAGCTCCTGAGTGGTCAACCCTGCAGCCGTGATATCGCCAGCCAGCGGCGATGAAATTTTGCCATCGGGCCGCACCGGCACTTTGGCCGATAGCTCTTCATTGCGCCACACTTGGATTTGCAATTCATCGCCAACCCCAATCCGATAATTATTATCCAGCGCAAACTCGTTCACAGCGGGCGGCGCACCCGACTCCAATGGCTCGCTGCTACACGCCGTCAGCAACACACTTAACAGGATGATTACGTAGCGCATAAAAGATACCTCTATCCATTCATTAAGCCCCCACAACCCATGGGAGAGTAGACGACGAGCAGCGCGTCGATTAAGTGCGTAACTTTAGCACTTTCCCCTCGAAGCAACCAGAAGTCAGCGCTACGCTTGCACGCCCCACAGCATACGTTTGATCAGCGCACGCCATTGCCAAGTAATATCACCTCGACGGTGCGCACGAGAATATATAAATCGAACATTAAGCTGTGATTTTTGATGTAGTACAGATCGTATTTAAGCTTTTCTTCGGCATCGTGTGCCGAGGCGCCATAGGGATAGCAAAGCTGCGCCCAGCCGGTGATACCCGGCTTGACGCGATGCCGCTCACGATAATAAGGAATGTGTTGCGCAAGCTCGTCGACAAACTGCGGTCGCTCGGGGCGCGGCCCGACGAAGCTCATCTCACCTTTAAACACATTGAATATCTGCGGCAACTCGTCGATGCGCGTATTGCGGATAAATTGACCGACGCATGTAACCCGACTGTCATTCTTTTGCGCCCATACCGCTTTACCATCTTTTTCGGCATCGGTTCGCATGCTGCGGAATTTATGTACGCGAATAATTCGACCGCCATAACCGACGCGCTCCTGACTATAGATCAGCGGTGCGCGCATACCTTCTTCGAGTTTGATCGCAATAGCCGCCAACAACATCAGCGGCCAAGTCAGTAGCAACAATAGCGAACTCGCTGCCACATCAAAGCCGCGCTCCAAATAATCGCGCAACGGCGAAAATGAAAAACCATCGGAAAATACCAACCAGCCCGGCGACAACGAGCGAATATCCAAGCGCCCCGATTCGCGCTCAAGAAAACTTAAATCGTCGGTCACGCCGATACCGTTTAATTTACAATCGAGCAGGTCATCGAGCGGAAAGCCGCTCTCGTCGGAGCGGCGGCGTTCGTCGACGGCGACGACCAACTCCTGAATTTTGTGCTGTACGCAATACGCCTGCAGCGCACCCGGATAGTTGATTAATCGCTCCGGCGATACGAAGTGGCCCAAATCCGAAATCGGCCAAAATCCAACTATCTGCAACTCGCTACCGGCAAACGATCGCAACGACTCTTCGAGACGCAGCGCTTTCTTCCCAGCGCCGATCACCAACACTCGCCAACGCCACGCAGCCACATCGGCAATGCGGTGAAATAGCGAGCGAATCAATGCGATCAGTGTCAACGATACGAGGCTGGCGATGGCCAATACACCGCGCCCAAAATACAGCCGCTGTTCGGGAAATAAATAAAAGCTCAGCGACACCAACGTGGTGCCGATCAGAAAAATCGCGACCATTGCGCGCAGTAGCGAGCCGATAACACCCTCGCTGGTATGCGGCCGATAAACACCCAACGCGATCATCGACAACACGTTGATCAACGCGTAGACATGGCCACCCCACAAGTCGGCAGGTGCCGCTGGCAGCGTCCAATCGCCCCACGAAAATCGAATAAAATGTCCGATATATACTGCGCCGACCATCGCCCAATACTCGATGAAAACCAGCACGAGCAGGTAGACCGGTAGGTACTGCCGAAATATCCTGATATGATTCACAAGCGGCCCTTGCTTGGCACTGTTACTGATGCATTACGCTACTGAGGCACTACGCGCCGAATAGACAATTTGCAATTATCGCCCAAGCCCCGAAAGCTGTCTAACCTATTAGCCGACACTCGATGCAAACATCCAGCACAACACCCCCAACCGATTCGCTCAATCTGCATAGAACAATGTTTAACGAAACGTCATTGCTGCAATTATTTGCCGACGATCCATTGCGCGCAACGCACTTCACGCTTACCGCGAGCGGGCTGCTACTCGACTTTTCGAAAAACTTTTGTACCCGAAAAACGTTACAGCTATTCGAGCAACTGGCTGAGCAGCGCAATCTCCGCACCGAAATCGAGGCATTATTCAACGGCGCCGTCGTCAACAGCACCGAGTGTAGACCAGCATTGCACACGGCGTTGCGCGCGCACGAAACAACCGCGCCGAAATACGCCGAAATCCAATCTGTGCTGCAACGCATGGAGCAGTTGGTCGATGCATTGACGCACGGACGTATTCAAGGTTTCTCCGGCCAACGCATTACCGACATCGTCAATATCGGCATCGGCGGTTCCGATCTTGGGCCGCGCTTTGTGGTCGACGCGTTGCGACCACTGCACACCGCGACACTGCGCGTGCACTTCGTCGCCAATGTCGACCCGGCCGAAATCGACGACACGCTCGCTGCACTGAATCCCGCAACAACACTTTTCATTACCGCATCGAAGTCTTTTACCACGCAAGAAACGCTCGCCAACAGTCTGCGCGCCAAACGTTGGCTGACTGCCGCTGCCGGCGAGCAAGCGATCGACAATCACTTTGCTGCGATTACCGCCAATCCCGCCAAAGCCATCGCTTTCGGCGTGCGCGAAGAATTAATTTTTCCGATGTGGGATTGGGTCGGCGGTCGCTATTCGCTGTGGTCGGCGATCGGCCTACCGATCGCGATCGCGGTCGGCTGGGCAAACTTCCGCAGCCTACTCGATGGCGCCGCGAGTATGGACGAGCATTATCGCAGCGCACCATTCCAGGCCAACATGCCCGTCTTGCTCGCGATGCTGGAATGTTGGTACAGCAATGATTGGCAGGCACACAGCGCACTGGTATTGCCGTATGCGCATCGATTGCAATTATTCCCCGCCTTTTTGCAGCAATTATCGATGGAGAGTCTCGGCAAGTCGGTCGACCGCCACGGCCACGCCGTAAACCATGCAACTGGCTTAGTAATTTGGGGCGAGCCCGGCACCAACAGCCAGCATTCATTTATGCAATTGCTACATCAGGGCACGCGTTTTATCCCGGTCGACTTTATCGCCGTAGCCAATAGCGAAAGCGTTGGCGATGCGCAGCAAGTGCAATTATTCGCAAACTGCTTGAGTCAAAGCCGCGCGTTGTTAACCGGCAAATCGTTCACCGCAGCACTCGACGAATTACGCGCCACCGGCGTTGCCGAGCATGTCGCTCAGTCGCTAGCTCCGCACAAAGTGCTGGCAGGCAATCGACCGAGCAATACGATTCTGCTGGATAAGTTAGGCCCGCAACAGCTTGGCGCATTGATCGCACTGTACGAGCACAAAGTACACGCGCAAAGTATTATTTGGGATATTAATGCGTTCGATCAGTGGGGAGTCGAGCTCGGCAAGCAATCAGCAACGCAGATATATAATGCATTAACCGAATCCGAGCAAACCGTTGACGAAACGCCGTTCGACGAATCCACGACGCAGCTAATGCAGTATTTCAAAGCCATGCAAGTTTGAAGCGCGCACGACCAGCACGCAACCGATCAACCAAACGCATCAACCGACCGCATCAATCAGCTGCAACAGCTCGGTCGTTTTTGCCTGCATTAACGCGGCGTCGCCGCGACTTTCAACATTGACGCGCAACACCGGCTCGGTATTGGAACCGCGCACATTAAAGCGCCAAGCACCCATCGTCATGCTGAGACCGTCGGTGCGATCGATATTTTCTGCATCATCGCCATAACGCTTTTCGATAACCGCTAGCACCGATTGCACATCCTTAACGGTGCGATTAATTTCGCCGCTGCACGGGTACGCTTGCATGCGCTCGCGCACCAATTCCGACAACGATGTGCCGCTGCTAGAAATTAATTGCGTCACCAGCAACCACGGAATCATGCCGCTATCGCAATAAGCGAAATCGCGAAAATAATGGTGCGCGCTCATCTCGCCGCCGTAGATTGCATTTTCTTTGCGCATGCGCTCTTTGATAAACGCATGGCCGGTTTTGCTTTGCACCGCTTCGCCGCCGAATAACTGTGCAACATCGATGGTATTCCAGGTCAGCCGCGGATCGTGCACGATCCGCGAACCGGGACTCTTGCGTAAAAAAGCTTCCGCCAACAGGCCAACCAAATAATAGCCTTCGATAAAATTACCTTTTTCATCGAAGAAAAAACAGCGATCGAAATCGCCGTCCCACGCGATACCTAAATCGGCGCGATGCTCGCGCACCGCCGCAATCGTCGCCGCACGATTTTCCTCCAGCAGCGGATTGGGAACGCCGTGCGGAAATTCGCCGTTCGGCTCGTGATGCACTTTGATAAATTTAAACGGTAAATATTGTTCCAACCGATCGACGACTAAACCTGCGCCGCCGTTACCGGCATTGACGACGATTTTCAGCGGCTTGAGCGCGGGCACATCGATATACGACAGTAGATGCTGCACATAAGCAGGCGCCGTATCGAGTGCAGCATAATTGCCGCGGCGCACAACCTCAGCAAAAACACCGCGCTCGGCAACGCGTTGAATATCGAACAAACCGGTATCGCCGCTGATCGGCTTGGATTGCTCGCGCACGAACTTCATGCCGTTGTAATCTTTGGGGTTGTGGCTCGCTGTGATTGCGATACCGCCGCCCATGTTGTTGCCGTCGACCACGGCGTGCGAGGTCGCAAAATAAATTTCTTCGGTACCGCATAAACCGATATCGAAAACATCGACGCCACCATCGCGCAAGCCATTGGCAACCGCCATTTTCAGCGCTGCGCTGGTCAACCGAATATCGTGGCCGACCACCACGCGGCCGGGCTGCACAACGTCGGCGAACGCGCGGCCGATACGATAAGCAATGTTTTCATCGATTTGATCGGGCACGCGGCCGCGGATATCGTACGCTTTAAAGCAGGTATATTTTTCGGATGGAAATTTATCGCTCATCGAATTCACTTAACTTTTAGTCGGGCTGATAAATATTTTGGTAGACGTAGTTGGTCGCTTCGACAAAACCATCGACCGCACCGCAGTCAAAACGTCGCCCTTGAAATTTATACGCCATCACGCAGCCGTTGCGTGCCTGCGTCATCAATGCATCGGTGATTTGCACTTCGCCATTTTTACCGGGCGGCGTGTCGCGCAAAATATTGAAAATATCCGGCGTTAAAATATAGCGCCCGATGATGGCCAAATTGGATGGCGCATCGGCAGCCTTAGGTTTTTCGACCATGTTATCGACACGGTATAAGCCATCTTTCAACGATTGACCGGCGATCACACCGTATTTTTCAATCTGATCCATCGGCACTTCTTGGACCGCGACGATGCTACAGCGAAACTGTCTGAACAAGCGCACCATTTGCGCCATCACGCTTTCGCCGCCTTCGTTGATGCACAAATCGTCGGATAAAATAACACCGAACGGTTCGTTACCGATCAACACTTCGCCGGTCAGGATCGCGTGGCCGAGACCTTTCATTTCGCGCTGCCGCGTCATCGCGAACGTACCTTTCTCCAACACGCTGCGAATACTGGTGAGATATTTTTCCTTGCTGGTGCCGGCGATTTGATGCTCCAACTCGTAGCTGATATCGAAGTGATCGGAGATCGAACGCTTGCCGCGCCCGGTCACGAACGCGATTTCGCGCAGACCGGCATCGATCGCTTCCTCAACGCCGTATTGCACCAGCGGTTTATTGACCACCGTGAGCATTTCTTTCGGCATCGATTTAGTAGCCGGCAAAAAGCGCGTACCGTAACCGGCGACGGGAAATAAACATTTTTTGATCATACATCGAGTCCTGTTTTGTGATGACGACTGTGTGATGGCGACTGTGTGGTAGCCGTGCTTCGACGCGGCAATTAATTTTATTCGCGCCTACTTATTCGCAACTACTTATTCGCAACTACGGTAATTACTAATTCGTTAGCGATTCGCAACGCCGATTTGCATCGATAATAAATTATTCGTTGCGGCCATAAATATCCTGGAAGCGCACGATATCGTCCTCGCCCAGATACGAACCGGTTTGCACTTCGATCATCTCCAGCGGAATCACACCGGGATTGGCGAGGCGATGGCGATTGCCGAGCGGAATGTACGTCGATTCATCCTCGTGCAATAAATATTCTTTATCGCCACAGGTCACCGTAGCGGTGCCGCTGACCACGATCCAATGTTCGGCGCGATGATGATGCATTTGCAACGACAATTGCTGGCCGGGATTCACAATAATGCGTTTGACCTGAAAGCGATGTGCAGTCACTAACGATTCGTACGAACCCCACGGCCGATAAACGCGCTTGTGTGTTGTCGCTTCGGTGCGCTTGGCCGCTTTCAGCGCATTGACGATATGTTTAACATCCTGCACTCGCGATCTATCGGCAATCAATACCGCATCGGAGGTTTCCACCACCACCAAATTGCTGATGCCGATCGCTGCCACCAAACGCGACTCGCTGCGAATGTAACTGGTGCCGACTTCGTGCAACAACACATCGCCACTGATCACATTGTCCGCACTGTCTTTGTTTTCGACATCCCACAACGCCGACCATGAACCGACATCGCTCCAGCCGCACGACAACGGCACTACTGCGCCTTTGTCGGTATGCTCCATCACCGCATAATCGATCGAATCGCTGGGGCACGCGGCAAACGCCGCCGCATCCAAGCGAATAAAATCCAGATCGGTGCGAGCCTGCGCTAACGCGCTGCGCGCCGCCGCCAACACGGCCGGCGCATGCGCCTCCAACTCGGCCAAATAGGTATCGGCGCGTAGCAGGAACATGCCGCTGTTCCATAAATATTCGCCGCTGGCAACGTAACCGCGCGCAGTTTCCAGATCGGGTTTCTCGACAAATTTGCGCAACTGCAACGCGCCATTCGCTTGCGCGGCACCAGCCTGGATATAGCCGTAACCGGTTTCAGGTGCGCTCGGTACAATTCCAAACGTCACTAACTTGCCTTCTTCAGCTGCTGGCAAACCACGCAGCACCGCCTCGGCAAAAATCTGCGGCTGCTGAATAACGTGATCGGCAGGTAACACGAGCAATACCGCAGCAGGATCGATCGTCTGCGCCTGTAGCGCCGCAACCGCCAGCGCCGGCGCGGTATTTCTACCTGCTGGCTCCAACAAAATCGCAGCCGCCTGCACCGCACATTGCCGTAATTGTTCTGCCACTAAAAATCGATGCTCATCGTTGCAGACCACAATCGGCGCGCCGACATCGCGCACAGCCGCAGCGCGGCGCAAGGTCTGCACCAGCAGGCTCTCGTTACCTGCGAGCGGCAAAAATTGCTTGGGAAATAGCTCGCGCGATACCGGCCATAACCGACTGCCAACGCCACCGGACAATACCACCGGAATCAACATCCTCATCTTCCTTTATTGATTATCACTTATTGACTAACCCCTATTGACTAACGCTGACGTCTTGCCGACCGCGGCCGATACCGAAATATTCAAAACCCTGTTCGGCGGCGACTGCAGGATCGTACTGATTGCGGCCATCGAAAATAACCGGGGCGCGCATTAAATCTTTCATTGCATCGAAATCCGGCTGCCGAAAACGCTTCCACTCGGTGACCAGAATCATCGCATCGACATCTTTTAAAACATCGTACTGATATTTTAGCAATGCGACTTTGCCTTCTTGCAACCACGCCGCAGGCAACTCGCGCGCGGCGGATTCCAACGCCACCGGATCGTAGGCGGACACGATTGCGCCCGCTTCGACCAACGCCTTGATCAATACCAACGAAGCCGCCTCGCGCATATCGTCGGTGCCCGGTTTAAATGCCAAGCCCCAAATGCCGAATTTACGGCCGCGCACATCGCCATCGAAATAACGCTGAATTTTCTCGAACAGCACTTGTTTCTGCAGCGCATTACGGGCCTCAACTGCTTCCATCACCGTCGGTGTAAATGAGTGTGCATGGCTCATGTGAATCAACGCTTGTACATCTTTCGGGAAACACGAGCCACCGTAGCCGCAGCCCGGATAAATAAATGCGTAACCGATGCGTTTATCGGAGCCGATGCCTTTGCGCACCTGCTCGACATCGACGCCCATGCGCTCGCATAAATTAGCGATCTCGTTCATAAACGAAATGCGTGTCGCCAACATTGCGTTAGCGGCATATTTAGTCATTTCCGCATCGCGCACGCCCATGCACAGCAAACGATCGCTCGATCGCAGATAAGGTGCGTACAGCTCTGCCATTTTTTCTTGCGCGCGCTCGCTGTTGCTGCCGATGATCACGCGATCGGGGCGCATAAAATCTTCGACCGCTGCGCCCTCTTTCAGAAACTCTGGATTGCTGACTACGTCGAAAGAAATATCGACGGCGCGCTGCCGCAGCGCTTCCGCGACCACTGCCCGCACCTTCTCGGCAGTGCCGACCGGCACCGTCGACTTATCGACGATCACCGCGTACTGCTGTAAATTCTCGCCGATGCTGCGCGCGGCGGCTAACACATAACGCAAGTCAGCTGAGCCGTCCTCGCCGGGCGGGGTACCAACCGCAATAAAAACATATTCCGCTTTGGCGAGGGCGTGACCGATATCGCTGGTGAACTCTAATAAATTATTGGCAACCGCGCTCTCGACGACGGCCTCCAAACCCGGTTCGTAAATCGGCATTTCGCCGCGACGTAGGCGCGCCAGCTTTTGCTCATCGAGATCGACGCACACGACGTGGTTACCCATTTCGGTAAAACAAGCACCCGTCACCAAGCCCACGTAACCGGTGCCAATCACTGCAATATGCACGCTTCCATTCCTATTTTTAAACGATGAGCTAAATTTTAGTCGTCGCAGATTAAATTTATGCGTTCAGTTGAATACGTTTTTTAAATTGAGCGCCGCCCCTCATATGGTACGACACGCAACTGGGAAATCCCAGTTGGCCAATAGTTCCCAGCCATTCAGTGCTGGACATAGCTCGGCGACCTATTACAATTGCCGTTCTTTTTTGTGGGAGGCGCTTCCGCCAGCCCCAAGCCTAGCAGCCGGACCCACATATGTCGTTGATCGCACAGCATTCGTTCAATAAGGAAGAGTTAATCGAGTGTGGTCACGGACACCTGTTCGGGCCGGGCAATGCGCAATTACCCACCAATAATATGCTGATGCTCGACCGCATCACGCATATTTCGCTGGAGGGTGGCGCCTACGGCAAAGGCGAGTTGCGCGCGGAACTGGATATTCATCCCGATCTGTGGTTTTTTAACTGTCATTTTCCGGGCGATCCGGTGATGCCGGGCTGCCTCGGCCTCGATGCGATGTGGCAATTGGTGGGCTTTTTTCTCGCCTGGAAAGGTAACCAAGGCCGCGGTAGAGCGCTCGGCGCTGGCGAAATTAAATTTACCGGTGAAATATTTCCAACCGCAAAAAAAGTAACTTACCAGCTCGATCTGAAACGCATTATCGAACGCCGCTTAATCATGGGCATCGCCGATGGCACCGTCGCAGTCGACGGCACCGTGATCTATACCGCGAAAGAACTTCGCGTCGGCTTGATCCAAGCCGGCACCGCAGTGCCGGCCTGATAATCGTAATCGAAATACCGCAGACTCAATTTAATCGTGTTAATCGTGTAGGAGCAGCATTATGAGACGCGTCGTCATCACCGGAATCGGCATCGTATCGTGCTTGGGCAATAACAAAGCCGCCGTGCTGGATGCGCTGCAAACCGGACGCTCCGGCATCCGCTTTCGCGAGGATTATAAAGAGCTGGGCTTGCGCAGCCATGTCGCCGGCACCATCGATATCGACTTCGCCAGCCTGATCGATCGCAAGCAATTGCGCTTTATGGGCGATGCTGCCGCCTACACCTATCTCGCGATGCAAGAAGCCATCGCGGATTCGGGCTTGAGCGAAACCGAAGTCTCGAACATTCGTAGCGGCATCATTGCCGGCTCCGGTGGTGCATCCTCGGCCAACTTGGTCGAAGCCGCAGACATTCTGCGCGCCAAAGGTATAAGACGGGTCGGCCCCTATCGCGTCACTCAAACCATGGGCAGCACGGTTTCGGCGTGCCTAGCGACGCCGTTTAAAATCAAAGGCGTTAATTATTCGATCTCATCGGCCTGCGCCACCAGTGCACATTGCATCGGCAACGGTGCTGAACTGATCCAGATGGGTAAGCAGGACATCGTGTTTGCCGGCGGCGGCGAAGAGGAGCACTGGACGCTCAGCTGCCTGTTCGATGCGATGGGTGCGCTGTCATCGAAATACAACGACACCCCCACGCTCGCGTCGCGCCCCTACGATGCCGATCGCGATGGCTTCGTGATCTCGGGCGGCGGTGGCATTGTCGTGTTGGAAGAGCTCGAGCATGCGAAGGCGCGCGGCGCGCATATCTATGCAGAATTAGTTGGCTACGGCGCCACTTCCGACGGTTACGACATGGTCGCGCCGAGCGGCGAAGGCGCGCTGCGTTGCATGCAGCAGGCGATGGCAAACCTCGACGGCCCGATCGATTACATCAATAGTCACGGCACTTCGACACCGGCCGGCGACATTCAAGAGTTGAAAGCGATTAAAGAAACTTTCGCCGGAACAACCATGCCGCCGATCAGCTCGACCAAATCGCTGGCCGGGCACTCGCTCGGCGCCACCGGCGTGCATGAAGCCATTTATTGCCTATTGATGATGCAGCACCGATTTATCGCTGCCTCGGCCAATATCGTCACGCTCGACCCCGAAGCGGAAGGCGTGCCGATCGTTCGCACCCGCCAAGATGGCGTCGAACTGCGCCGAGTCCTTTCCAATAGCTTCGGGTTCGGCGGCACCAACGCCAGCTTAGCGCTGCAAAGCTACACGGGTTAAAACCCCGCTGCGATCCCACCGGCGCGGTTCGCGCCGGTACTTTTTAATGCGCTAACAACTTGCTATACCGGTGACGATGCACTGAAGACATATTGTCACGCGGTGATTGTTAGACTATAAAAAGGCCTCCATGATTTACTTTGCTGCGCTTATCCCAGATTTTATAGCTCTGGCTTTATGGGATAGTCATTCAACAGCATCCGCGACGTTTTTACGTCTCAAAAAACTCTGCGCTAGGAAGTCATATATGTACCAGGATCAAATTCGCACCATCGTTGCTCAACACGCGCGCTTATCGACCGATGTCAGCCAACTGTCCGATGCCAGCGATTTGTACGCTGCGGGTTTAACCTCGTTGACCACCGTGAACTTAATGCTCGCGATTGAAGATCATTTCGACATCGAATTTCCCGACAAAATGTTGGGGCGCAAAACCTTTGAAAGCATTCAGTCACTGTCCGAAGCGATTGAAGAAATTCTGAAGTAAACCCAATTTTCCTTAGGCTCTACGGAGAGAGATTGATGCAAAGCCTACAGACACAATACCACCCCGATCTCGCCGCCATGTTAGAGCGAGTACATACCCTAGGGCGCGAAGTCATCGCCCCCAACGCCGTGGCCGTCGATCGCGATGCGCGCTTTCCGAGCGAAGCATTCGATGCGTTAAAAGCTGCAAAACTATTGAGCTGCTACGTGCCCACCGAATACGGCGGCATGGGTTTCTCGATTTCCGATTTATCAAAAATTTGCGAAGCGCTGGCGTACTACTGCGGCTCGACCGCGATGATTTTTGCGATGCACCAAATTCAAGTTGCGTGCATCGTGCATCACGCATTGTCGTCGGAGTATTTCCGCAACTATGTGCGCGAGCTCGTGGATAAACAATATCTGCTCGCTTCGGCCACCACCGAATTGGGAATTGGCGGCGATGTGCGCTCAAGCCTGTGCGCAGTCAATGTCGAAGGCGAAAAATTTACGCTCGAGAAACAAGCACCGGTTATCTCCTACGGCGCCGCCGCCGATGCGATTTTAGTCACCTGCCGCAAATCGCCCGAGGCCGGGCGCAACGATCAGGCGCACGTGCTGATTAAAAAACAGGATTGCACGCTGAAACCGTTATCGGATTGGGACACGCTGGGTTTTAGAGGCACTTGTAGTTTGGGTTTTGCATTGACTTCAAGCGGCGACGCAGCGCAAATTCTGCCAGTGCCGTACGCAGAAATTCACGCTAAAACCATGCATCCGTTTTCGCATAGCGTGTGGAGTTCGCTATGGCTTGGTATCGCCACCGAAGCGGTAAGCCGTGCACGCAGCTTTGTACGCGCCGAAGCGCGCAAAACGCCCGGCACACCACCACCTTCGGCATTGCGTTTAGCTGAAGTCGATACGGTATTATTTTCGATGCGCGGAGGCGTGCAACAAACCATCGCCGAATATCATCAAATGTTGATCGACAATCTGCCCGATGCATTCGCGTCGAATTTTAGCTTCGGTATTCGCATCAACAATTTGAAAGTAACTTCGTCGCAGCTGATTGTTGATATCGTCAGCAAAGCAATGATCATTTGCGGTATCGCGGGTTATCGCAACGACTCCAAATTCACGCTGAATCGCCAACTGCGCGACGCTTACGGTGCTGCGCTGATGGTCAATAACGATCGAATTCTCGGCCAGAGTTCTACCATGCAAATTATGCAAAGAGGAGACTGAAATCTTGAGCACCGATGCCATCATCAAACTTGCCTATGAAACGTATCTCGCAGAACTCATTGCCGCCGGCTTGCTAATCCCCTCCGGCGTCAAAGGTGTATATGGTCGCTCGGGCGCCTTTGAACAGGTGATCGATCAATTTGAAAATTTGGTCGCGCGCGAAACGCAAACACTGAACGCCGAAGTGATTCACTTCCCGCCCGTGTTTAACCGCGCACATTATTGCGGTACCGACCATATCTATAATTTCCCCGATTTAATGGGCTCGGTGCATAGCTTTACCGGGCGCGAGGCCGAACATGCTGAGCTGCTGCATAAATTTGAGCACCACGAAGATTGGGCGCACGATCTAAGTGCCACCGAAGTGATGCTGGCTCCCGCAGCGTGCTATCCGCTCTATCCCTCCGCGACCGGCACATTACCCGAAGGCGGGCGGCTGGTCGATCTCAAATCCTTTGTGTTCCGCCACGAGCCATCCGACGATCCGGCGCGCATGCAATCGTTTCGTATGCACGAATTTGTTCGCTTAGGTACGCCGCAACAGGCGTTCGATCACCGCGAATTTTGGTTGGAAAAAGCCCAGGTAATCCTCAAATCGATCGGCCTTAATGTCGAGCCGGTGGTTGCCAACGATCCGTTTTTCGGTCGCGGCGGTCGCGTCATGAAGGCAACGCAACGCGAACAAAATTTAAAATACGAATTGGTCGTGCCGATCTGCTCCGAAGAAAAGCCAACCGCGATCACTTCGTGCAATTATCACCTCGATCATTTTGGCTCGGTATTCCATATCAAAACCGCCGATGGCGAGGTTGCACATTCCGCCTGCATGGGTTTTGGCTTGGAGCGGATCGCACTGGCGCTGTTCAAACACCACGGCCTGAATACCCGGATGTGGCCGGAGAGCGTGCGCACGCAACTGCAGTTGTCATAGCGCCGCAAATGGTGGTATTGACCTCCGCAGAAATGGAATGAATATGAAACAAATTGTCCCATTAAATCCGGCCACGTATCAGCGCCATCTAATTCACGGTGAAAACCGCACGTGGATTGAAACCAACTGTTACACCGATGTGATCATCGAGTTGCTGCATGGCCTGGGACACGAACCCATCGCGGCGCTACCGTTCACGTTGACCATCGATTTCGAAGGGGATCAATGGACTTTTTTCAAATTCCCGGATGGCGACATACAGGCACTGTATGGGCTCGATATCCACGAGCTCGCCCCCTGGCGACCATTGGTGCAGCATATCGAGGGGCAGGTCGCACAAAATCATCCGGTACTGGTAGAACTCGACTCCTGGTACCTGCCGGATACCGCAGGCAGCGCGTACAAACTGGCGCATATGAAAACCACTATTGCCGTCAACGAAATCGATATCGAGCGCCGCCATCTCGGCTACTTCCACAACCAGGGCTATTACCACCTCGACGGCCAGGATTTCACCGATATTTTTCAGCTCGATGGCTTAGTGCACGAGCGCATGCTACCGCCGTATATCGAATTCGTGAAAAAGTCGCCACATTTCCAACCGTTGACCGCCGCGCAACTACTGGATACATCGCTAGCTTTACTGAAAAAACAGTTACAGCAAATGCCAGAGAAAAATCCATTCTTTGCATTCAAGGAAAAATTTAATAGCGATTTAGAGTGGCTGTTGCAAGCCGATATCGATGTTTTTCACGCGTATTCGTTTGCAACGCTGCGCCAATACGGCGCCTGCTTCGAGCTCGCGGAAACTTATTTGCGCTGGCTGGCGCAGCAGCGTATCGATAACGTCGCCATCGCCGCCGATGCGTATATGCAAATTTCGCAAAACACCAAAGCATTTCAATTTCAGCTGGCGCGCTCGATGGCGCGAAAAAAACCGCTCGATCTATCGCCGCTCGACAATATGGCTACTCAGTGGGATAAAGCTGCAAGCACACTCATCCAGCATTTCCGTTAAGCATTTCGATGACCAACTCTCCAGCCAGCAACGCCCGCGAAGCTCAGCAAACACAACCCCTGAACGAAGATTGGCAGCTTGCGTCCAGCGCGCCGGGCAGCGCTGCGACTATCGAACAATTGCAGGCACAAAACCCGCAGTGGCGCGCGGCGATCGTGCCGGGCACCGTCGCCCAAAGTCTCGCGATAGATTTCAATACCATCGGCAATTACGACGCCGAAGACTGGTGGTATCGCTGCACATTTGCCGCGACGAATAGCGCGGCAGGCGCGCAAAAAATTCTGCGCCTCGATGGCCTCGCGACGCTGGCGCAAGTGTGGCTGAACGACTCGCTGATTCTCGATTCGCGCAATATGTTTGTTGTACAGCGCTGCGATGTAACGCAGCTATTGCGCGACAGCAACGAACTGGTGATTTGTTTTCGAGCGCTGAATACCGAGTTGGTCGCACGCAAACCGCGTCCGCGCTGGAAAACCGCGCTAGTCTCTCAGCAGAACTTGCGCTGGCAGCGCACTACATTATTAGGTCGCATCCCCGGTTGGTCGCCGCCGATTACACCGGTGGGGCCGTGGCGCCCGATTGCGCTGGAGATACTGCCGTACGTCACAATTGAAACGCTCGATTTGCAAACCAGTGCGCGCGACCAGATCGGACATATTCGCATCGCCGCTCGATTATTACCGAACACAGCGCAAGCGATCGACACCGCAACACTGCACGTCGGCGCACACAGTTTTGATTTAATCATTCACCACGATGCACAACACACAACACTGGGCGGTGAGTTTTCATTGCCGAATATTGCGCTATGGTGGCCGCATACGCACGGCGAGCCGCACCTGCACGCGTGTCGAATTGAATTAACAAGTGGCGCAGAATTAATCGCGCTGGATTGCGGACGCATTGGCTTTAAAGACATCGCGCTAAATCGCAACGATGGCCGAGTCCAGTTTCAAATCAACGGCACGCCGGTGTTTTGCCGCGGCGCGTGCTGGACCATTAACGACTTTATGTCGCTGACCGGCACCCCCGCGCAATTGCGCACCGCGCTGCAACTCGCGCAACATGCCGGACTCAATATGCTGCGCATCGGCGGCACGATGGTCTACGAATCCGATGATTTTTACTCGCTTTGCGATGAGCTCGGCATTCTCGTATGGCAGGACTTTATGTTCGCCAATATGGATTATCCATTTAGCGATGCCGCATTTCCGAGTGAAATCGAACGCGAAGTTACCCAACAATTAAATCGCCTACAAAAACATCCGTGCATTGCGGTTTATTGCGGCGGCAGCGAAATCGAACAACAAGCCGCGATGTTAGGTTTGCCGAAGAGCGAATGGTCGAACGAATTTTTTGCGACGACGCTACCGCAATTGTGTGCGCAAGCGCATCGCGATATTCCGTACTTTCCGTCGACACCGTGCGAAGGTGTACTGCCGTTTCATATCGCGACCGGAATTTCGCACTACTACGGTGTCGGCGCTTATCAGCGCCCACTCGACGACGTTAAGCACGCCGCCGTAAAATTTGCTTCCGAATGCTTGGCTTTCGCCAATGTGCCCGACGCCGAGACGATGGCATTATTGCTCGATGGCACAACGCCGGCACCGCATCATCCGCGCTGGAAAGCGCGCGTACCACGCGACAATAGCGCCAGCTGGGATTTTGAAGATACGCGCAATCATTATTTGAAAGTATTATTTGGCGTCGACGCGGTCGAGTTGCGCCGCACAGATCTCGATCGCTATTACGCCCTGTCGCGCGTCGTCAGCGGCGAAGTGATGAAAACGGTATTTGCCGAATGGCGCAAGCCCAACAGCGTTTGCGGCGGCGGTTTGATTTGGTTTTACAAAGATTTGTGGCCCGGCGCCGGTTGGGGGATTGTCGATAGCACCAATCGACCCAAAGCGGTGTATTGGTATTTACGCCGCGCCTGGGCCAAGCAAATGCTTTCGATTACCGACGCAGGATTGGATGGCCTGCAACTGCATTGCATTAACGAAACCGCCGCGTCATTGCACGCGCGCATCGAACTCGAAATCTATCAATACGGCAAAACCAAAATTGCCGATGCGACAACTACGTTAAACATCGGCGCACGCTGTGCGCAAACCGTGAGCGGCGATGCCTTGCTTGGCCATTTTTACGATACCACTTATGCCTATCGGTTTGGCCCCGCGAAACACGATGTGGTTATCGCGCGCTTGGTGGATGCAGACCACGGCGCGGTATTGAGCGAAGATTTTTATTTTCCGCTCGGGTTGGCGCTACCGCAGCAGGACAATGCGATGATCAGCACCGCCGCGTGTTTTGATAATGCAGGCAATGTTATGGTCACATTGCAAAGCGATGTTTTCTTACAATCGGTTGCGGTGCCGGCAGATGGTTTTACACCGGACGACAATTACTTTCACCTTGCGCCGAACCGCGAAAAGCGCATTTATTTCACCGCCGCGAATGGCGGCACCGCTAAATTCAAAGCTTATCTGAGCGCACTCAATTATCGCGACTCGCTAACGCTGCGGGTGGATCGAACATAACTCATGGATCACTCCTTGTTCGAAGAGACTACAACGCAAACAGCGCCGATCACGCCGCCAAAAGTTGCCGACATTCAACGTTCGCAGATTTACATTCCCGACGGCGAGAGCGCATTGTTTGGGTGGTTACATTATTTGCGGCAACAGCCACAAAAAAACTGCGCGGTTGTTATCTGCAATCCGATGGGTTACGAATACACCCACAGCCATCGCGCAATCAGACACCTAGCGGATCAGCTCTCCACTGCGGGCTTTCCGACACTACGCTTCGACTATCATGGCACTGGCGATTCACCCGGCAACGATCTGGATGCCGATCGCTTACGCTGCTGGCAGCAAAATATTCACGCCGCAATCGAGTTTGCGTTACAAACGACCGGATGCGATCGAATTTGTCTGCTTGGTATTCGCATGGGCGCAACGCTCGCTGCACTCGTTGCCAGCAAGCGCATAGTGGATTCTCTTATACTATGGAGTCCCTGCACAAACGGCAGGCGCTATATCAGAGAAATGCAGGCGATTGCGTCCACCGCCGCACATCACGACGCTCAGCATTCAGAAATCATCGAAAGCGCTGGCTTTTTAATGTCGCAAGAAACCGCTACTGCAATTAAATCGATCAATCTATTGCAGCAAAACTATCAAGTGAAGCGGCGCGCGCTAATCATTGCGCGCGATGATTTCGCTGAAGACACTTCACTATTCGAACATTTATCCACGTCCATCGCAGTCGATCAAATAGCACTGCCCGGCTACGCCGACATGATGGCTGAACCGCAATTCACAATTGTCCCCACGACGGCCATTATCGCCATTGTCGATTGGCTAACTCGTCAAGCAAGCGACTTGGCTGCAACACGCAACATCGATATGCCTGCAACAACTACCGCTCTCTCCTTCGCCCAAACCGACGAGAACGGAAAAAAAATACCATTATCGGAGCAACCCTGTCGCTTCGGTAGCGATGACCATCTATTCGGCATTGTTAGTTTCGCTGCGGCGCACGCCGCGAACAAACCCGCTGTCTTGCTGTTAAACTCCGGCACTGTACATCGTGTTGGACCGAATCGGTTATATGTCACGTTGGCACGCAAGCTAGCTGCGCAAGGCCATACCTGTATGCGCATCGACTTAGAGGGATTAGGCGATAGCGTACTGTATAAAAGTGGTCGAGAAAATCACCCCTATCCCGATTCCGCGGTATCGGATACCGAGCGCGCGCTGCGCTATCTGCGCGACACCATTGGATGCTCGCATTTCATATTGCTGGGATTATGCTCCGGTGCGCACACTGCTTTCCATGCAGGCATCGAGTTAAGCGAATACGATATCGCCGAAGTGATCGCAATAAATCCATTAACGTATCGCTGGGCCGAAGGCATGTCGCTGGAAACCACGCAACATTTTCTCGAGGTTGCCTGGTATAAAAGCTCTGCTCGCAACCCCAAAAGCTGGCTGAAATTGCTACGCGGTAAAGTCAATTTGTGGTATCTGCTAGGGCTCACGAGTTCACAGCTACGAATACTGATAAGCTCAAAGCTACAATCCTTGCGCGAGCGTTTCTTTCCAAAAACAGCGTCGCCATTGGCGAAGGATTTAAGTAAGTTATTAAGTCACGGACGATCGCTAAACTTATTTATCGCGAGCAATGATCCAGGTTATGAGCTATTGATGACCGGCGCGAAATACATTACAACCAAAGCTATCAAAGCCGGTCGTATACGAGTGCAATTTATAGCAGATAGCAATCACACGTTCTCAATAGCTAGACCAAGAGCCGAAGTTATCGCGCGCATCTGCCAACACATCGCCTCTCGCTGAAGGCAAACTCACTTATTCACGACCAATCGATCTCAATTATGCCGCAACCGGCTTAACATTGACAAAAAAGCGTTTAAGCCGCAAGCAGGGCTGCTACGTTGTGCCAAACGACGGCAAGTATCGCCAGCCCACGCAAACCATCGAGCACAGGCATACGGCCAGCGATAACATTTTTTAGTGACGCGAAACTATCGAGGCTTTGCACTTCGCTTTTCGGCAACAATGAACTGTGTGTGATCCCCCCCCCCCGCAGCGAGCCTGCCTTTTTCACAAAAACGGTAATACATCTACAAGATCGCCGCGCCGCACCGCCGTTTTCGGCGCTACCACCACCAACGCATTGGCCCACGCCACCGACATCAATACACCGGAGCTTTGATTCGGATAAATTTCTACTTGCAATCCACTATTATCGGCGACGATTCGCGCGCGCAAATATTCCTGTCGCGCACCCGATTGCAACCAGTCGAAAGCCGCAGGCAAGCGCCAACACGTCGGTGCTATTTCGCTTGCGCCTTGCAGGTATTTTAAATACGGCTGCGCGATTAAAAAAAATGTGACGAACGCAGACGCAGGGTTACCCGGCAAACCGAAAAACGGTACACCGTTCATGCGTCCGTAAGCCAATGGCTTGCCCGGTTTGATATTTAATTTCCACAACTGCAACTCGCCGTGTTGTTGCAATTGCACGCGCACATGATCCTCTTCGCCAGCTGAAACACCGCCGGTGGAAATCACGCAATCGGCATTTTGCGTCGCACGTTGCAGCGCAGCGGCGGTGGCTTGCGCAGTATCGGCAACGATGCCGAAATCGAGCACCTCGCAACCGAGCTCCTCCAACAGACCAATCAAGAGCGGTCGATTCGAATTGTAAATTTGCGCCGCGCCAATCGGCATACCCGCTTCGACCAATTCATCGCCGGTCGACATCAATGCTACTTTGATGCGCCGATACACCGGCAGTTCGGCGCAACCCGCGGCAGCGAGCAATGCGATCGCCGCGCTCGATAAGTGCTGCCCGCAGGTTGCAAGCGATTGGCCGCGGTGAATATCCTGGCCACGCGGACGCACATTTTCGCCGACTTTTACCGTGCTTTTTATGACCACACCAGTATCGTCAACGACGCAGTTTTCCTGCATAACCACCGTATCAGCGCCGGCTGGCAATTCAGCGCCGGTGAAAATACGTGCCGCCGTGCCCGGCTGCAACGGTGCAGCGATCGCACCGGCAGCGATGCGCTGACTGATCGGCAGTGCAACGTGCGCGCTGATATCCGCTGCACGCAGCGCGTAACCATCCATCGCACTGTTATCCGCTGGCGGCACGTCGATCATCGAAATTTGCTCGCGCGCGAGAATGCGCCCGCGCGCACGACTGAGCGTTACATTTTCGATTGCAGAAACCGGTTTGGCATCGGCGAGTATATGCGCCAGCGCGGTATCGACCGGAGTCAGCGCCATCGCATCAAGTACCGCGATTACGCGTTTGCAACACGCCAACAAAATTGCACGGTCGATAACTACTATCGAGTTGGCTGCGAATAATTTTCTCCCACGCGGTGCGACACGCATTGGTCGAACCCGGCATGCAAAAAATAACGGTGTTATTCGCCAAACCGGCGAGTGCACGCGATTGTATCGTCGAGGTCCCAATTTCGTCGTACGACAACGCGCGAAATAATTCACCGAAACCATCAATGCTTTTATCGAACAACACCGACACCGCTTCCGGTGTCGAATCGCGGCCGCTAAAGCCGGTGCCGCCGGTGATCAATACCGCCTGCACATTTGTATCGGCAATCCATTGCGACAGCACCGCGCGAATTCGATAGATGTCATCGATGACGATTTTTTTATCGAGCAGCTGATGACCGGCTTCTTGCAAAGCTGCAACCAAATAATTTCCAGACGTATCGTTCGCTTCGCTGCGCGTATCGGAAACGGTGAGCACCGCAACACCTAATGTCGTCGTTTGATCTGCGCTCGCTGAACTCATGGCGATTCACCTGCGTAAATAATTTTCAGCATTTGCGGAATGACTTTGCGCCACGGCAGTTGTTGGATGCCGAAGGTATCGCGAATATGCTGACAATTCAGAATCGGAAATAAACCACCGAGCGGATGCTCCGCCGTGGCCAATAGCTGCACATGATTGCCACCGACATCCCAGTATTGCGCCGCTGCCGCCAATAGCACTTCGGCAAATTCGTAGCTGCTGGCGGCGTCGGAACTGTGATAATGATACGTACCCCAGCACTGCGCGGCGCAATCGAGTTGATCGTAAATACCCGACACCACGCGCGCGATATCGGCCGCCGGCGTCGGGCAAAACCGCGGCTCGCTCGAAACCGGCACCACGCCACCTGCGCGAAACAATCGCAATAATTCGGTTAACAAATTGCTGCCGCTGCTGGCGATCAAGGGCCCGCTGCGCAAAATAATGTGCTGCGGTAAATGCTCGCGCACATAGTGCTCGCGCTGTGCCAGTTGCAGACCGGGTGCGCTGCTGGTCCGCACGCTATCCGATTCCCGATAGCGCTGCTTGTTGCCACTCGGAAATACGCGACTGTCGGATAGCAATATCAACCGCTTTTGCCGCTGCTGACAGTGACCAATCAACCGCGCAAATAATTGCTCGCTCAACACCGGTGTCTCATTCGCCGCGAACTGGCGACTGACGCAATCGATTACCAGGTGCTCTTCGGCATCATCGGCCGCAGTCGATGGCGCCGCGAAATCGCACTCCAACTCTGTCGGCGTAATACAACGCACCGCATGCCCGCGCTGCTGCAACTGCGGGCCGAGCGCATGCTCCATAGATGCCTCGTTATAGATGACCAGTACGTTCACGGCGCGATGCGCTCGTGCAGGTTAGAACGGAATATCGTCGTCGAAATCGTCGAAATTGGCCGGTGGCGGTGCATCGTTGTTAGCTGGCGCGGATGGCTGTCTGGCCGCCGGACGCGACTGCGCTTGCGCTTGCGGCTCATAATTGCCAGCGCCAGCTCCGCCGCCGCCTTTGCTGTCGAGCATTTGCATTTCACTGGCGACGATCTCGGTGGTGTACTTATCGACGCCATCCTTATCCTGCCACTTGCGCGTGCGCAGGCTACCTTCGACGTACACCTTAGAGCCTTTCTTCAAATATTCACCGGCGATTTCACCGAGTCGATTAAAAAACACCACGCGATGCCACTCGGTACGCTCCTGTTGCTGCCCGGTGGTCTTATCCTTCCACGATTCGGAGGTGGCCAAAGTGACATTGGTAACCGCGCCACCGGAGGGCAGGTATTTGGTATCGGGATCCGCCCCTACATTACCGATCAGAATTACTTTATTGACTCCGCGCGCCATGAGTTTTCCCCTGCTTTAATATAAAAAGTTTCAATATGGAAAATAGTGTTCGGTAAATAATGGACAGTATCCGCAACTATACCGGAAGCCGCGCAGTAGCGGCGAGTTCCGTAACCCGACTTGGTGCCGCAGACAGATTGATGCTGGGCGTCGATCGCCGCTCACCTTATACTACGGGGTTTTGTAATGATGGTGATGTATGGCAAAGATCGTTGTCCGCGGCGCCAGGACGCACAATCTCAAGAATATCGATCTGGAGATTCCGCGCGATAAGCTGGTGGTTATCACCGGGCTATCCGGCTCCGGCAAATCCTCGCTCGCGTTCGATACGCTGTACGCCGAGGGCCAGCGCCGCTACGTCGAATCGTTATCGACCTACGCACGCCAATTTCTATCGGTGATGGAAAAGCCCGATGTCGATCATATCGAAGGCTTGTCGCCGGCGATCTCAATCGAACAAAAATCGACCTCGCACAATCCGCGCTCGACGGTCGGCACCATCACTGAAATTTACGATTATTTGCGCCTACTCTTTGCGCGCGCCGGCGAGCCGCGCTGCCCCGATCACGACGTGCCGCTGGCCGCACAAACCGTCAGCCAAATGGTCGATGCCGCACTCGCGCTGCCGGAAAACTCGCGCCTGATGCTGCTCGCGCCGGTCATTCGCGAGCGCAAAGGCGAACACCTACACGTGTTCGAGCAACTGCGTAGTCAGGGCTTCGTGCGCGCACGCATCGATGGCATCGTCACCGAACTCGACGATACGCCGCAGCTCGATAAAAACAAAAAACATACGATCGAAGTGGTTGTCGATCGCTTCAAAGTACGCGCCGATTTGCAATTGCGTTTGGCGGAGTCGTTCGAAACGGCGCTACAGCTCAGCAGTGGTATCGCGATGCTGAGCTTCATGGACGAAAAGCGCGAAGAAATGCTGTTTTCATCGCGCTTCGCCTGCGCGCAATGCGGCTACAGTATCAGCGAACTCGAACCGCGTTTGTTTTCTTTCAATAATCCGGCCGGCGCCTGCCCCACTTGCGACGGCCTCGGCGTCAAACAGTTTTTCGATGAGTCGCGCATCGTCGCACACCCGGAGGCCAGCTTAGCGGCCGGTGCAATTCGCGGCTGGGATCGACGCAGCGTGTATTATTTTCATATGCTGACTTCGCTCGCCGAACACTACGGCTTCGATATCGATACGCCGTTTGAAAAGCTCGCCAAAAAATATCAGAAAGTCATTTTACGCGGCAGTGGCAGCGAACAAGTTTGCTTCAGCTACGTCAATGATCGCGGCGATGTGTATCAGCGCACACACAGCTTCGAAGGCATCCTGCCAAACTTTGAACGCCGCTTCCGCGAAACTGAATCGCAAATGGTGCGCGAGGAGCTGACCAAATACCTGAGCACACAGCACTGCCCGGATTGTAATGGCGCGCGACTGCGGCTTGAGGCGCGCCACGTTTTTATCAAAACGCGCAATTTACCGTCGATCACTACACTGCCGGTTGGCGAAGCGTTGCGTTATTTCGAAGCGCTCAAACTGAAAGGCCGACAAGGCAAAATTGCAGAAAAAATTCTGAAAGAAATTCGCGAGCGCCTGCAATTTCTGGTCGATGTCGGCTTGAATTATTTAACGCTCGATCGCTCGGCAGAAACGCTCTCCGGTGGCGAGGCGCAACGCATTCGTCTGGCCAGCCAAATCGGCGCGGGGCTGGTCGGCGTGATGTACATTCTCGATGAACCATCGATCGGCTTGCATCAACGCGACAACGAGCGCCTGCTGAAAACGCTGACGCATCTGCGCGATCTCGGCAACACAGTGATCGTCGTCGAGCACGACGAGGACGCTATTCGCAATGCCGATTACATTATCGATATCGGCCCGGGCGCCGGGGTTCACGGCGGCACCATCGTCGCGCAGGGAACCCTGCAAAATATTCTCGACAATCCAAAATCGCTGACCGGCCAATATTTATCCGGCAAGAAATCGATCGCGATTCCGAAGCGGCGAGTGCCGCGCGATCCTGCGCGACAATTAATTTTGAAAGGCGCCACCGGCAACAATCTCAAATCGGTCACGCTGGAGCTGCCGTTGGGTTTGATGACTTGTATTACCGGCGTATCAGGCTCGGGCAAATCAACGTTGATCAACAACACGCTGTATCCGCTCGCTGCGACCGCGCTCAACGGCGCCGAAACACTGCAAGCCGCACCTTACGAAGAAATCCTCGGGCTTGAACAAGTCGATAAATGTATCGACATCGACCAGAGCCCGATCGGCCGCACGCCGCGCTCCAACCCGGCCACATACACCGGCATTTTCACGCCGGTGCGCGAATTATTCGCCGGTACGCAAGAGGCGCGCTCGCGCGGCTACCAACCGGGGCGCTTTAGCTTCAACGTCAAAGGCGGTCGCTGCGAAGCCTGCGAGGGCGATGGCGTCACCAAAGTAGAAATGCATTTTCTCCCCGACGTTTACGTGCCTTGCGATATCTGCAAAGGGATGCGTTATAACCGCGAAACGTTAGAGGTTCGCTACAAGGGCAAAAACATTCACGAAGTACTGGAGATGACCGTCGAAGAGGCGCATCCGTTTTTTGAAAATGTGCCGAGCATTGCCAAAAAGCTACAGACGTTAATCGATGTCGGACTTTCTTACATCAAACTGGGGCAGGCTGCGACCACGCTGTCGGGTGGCGAAGCGCAACGCGTTAAGTTATCGCGCGAGCTATCCAAACGCGACACCGGCCAAACGCTGTATATCCTCGATGAGCCGACTACTGGCCTGCACTTTTACGATATTCAGCAATTGCTCAACGTTCTGCACCGCTTACGCGATCACGGCAACACCGTAGTGGTTATCGAGCACAATCTGGATGTCATCAAGACCGCCGACTGGGTAATCGATCTAGGCCCCGAGGGCGGCAGTGGCGGCGGGCAAATCATCGCTAGCGGAACGCCAGAACAGCTGTCAGAATGCGCGCGCTCTTTTACCGGGATGTTTTTAAAATCAGCGCTAACAACAAGGATGCCCTGACGCAAAACTATCCCCTCAGTGCGCCACGAGGCAGTCGGCAAAATTTACAGCCGCGCCACTCAACCCTCCGCCAAGCGCAGCTATCGCACTGATATTAAAGAGATATTTAAATTGGCCCGCCAATTGCTTTAGGAACTGGGCCCGATACCAAGCAGTATTTTGCGTTACTAAGTGCCGCTATCGAACCAGGATCGGCGAAATGGGCGCAAATACTGAATTCTTAGCTTTCCGGCAAACCGGAAATTAAATGCTTTAGTCGATGGAGATCAAATACATGAAATCATTTTTAGCCGCCCTACTTATCACCCTGCCTGCGCTGGCACACGCTTACGCCTGGAACCAAACCATCGACTTTAACCCAAATCCACAAATCAACGCCCTTACCACCTATAGCTTTACGCACGATTTAACTGCTCCCGGGGTAGGATTTAATCTGGGCAGCGATGCCATCAGCGACTATAGCCTGACTATTAATCTGCTTAATGATCGAGGCCAGCTAGATGTGGTTTATATCGACCAGCCTGGCAATATTTTTACTGACGGCGGTGCACTGCTGTACAACTGGAAAACTGCCAGCGTGAAACTTGGTGACTCGTACGCAGGCCTTTTGAGCCTTACCGATACCGGCAAGCTATCGGTTTCAGTCACCAGCCTCTTTGGTAGCTTCTTTCTCGACTCTTCCGAGCTGGCTGTAACCGGCGAAAAAGGCACCGTCAGCGCGAGCGTTCCAGAGCCGGCCAGCGTTGCATTATTGGCTATCGGCTTAATTGGTATTGCGGTAATGCGTCGCACTCACCGCCCAGCTTAAATACCCGCACCCATTAAAACCCGCCACGTAAAAGTTGGCGGGTTTTTTATTGGGCGACGTATTCACGCAACAGCAGCAAAGAGCCAACGCATGAGCAAGCCGAAGATGAGTACGTGGCGCTTATCGATCAAACCCCAAGCGTGGCCATGTCGATCACGAAACGGTACTTCACGTCGCTATTGAGCATGCGCTCGAATGCCACATTGATATCTTTCATCTTGATGATTTCAATGTCGGAGGTGATACCGTGCTTGCCGCAAAAATCGAGTAGCTCCTGTGTTTCAGCAATTCCACCGATCAGCGAACCAGTCACCGATTTACGGCCAAAAATCATCGCGGGGGTGCTGAGCTGCTCTAGATTACCGATATAGCCGACGAGCACCAGCGTGCCGTTTAGGGCCAGCGTAGGCAGGTATGGATTGATGTCGTGAATAGAGGGCACGGTGTCGATGATCAAATCGAATTGCCCGGTTACTGTTGCCATTTGCGTTTGATCGGTGGATAGCACAACTTGATGCGCGCCCAAACGACGGGCATCCGGCTCCTTGCCCGGTGAACGAGTAAATAGCGTAACCTCGGCGCCCAATGCTCGCGCCAGCTTCAATGCCATATGACCCAGGCCACCTAGACCCACGACCGCCACCCGGCTGCCTTTACCAACCTTCCAATGACGCAGCGGCGACCACACCGTAATGCCCGCACACAATAACGGCGCGGCACTTGCTGGATCCAAGCCATCGGGCAATTTCAAAACAAACTTGTCGGTAACGACAATTTTTTCGGAGTAGCCACCGAAGGTCGGCAGCTGATCGCGCCGATCCATACTGTTGTAAGTGAACGTCGAACCTGCCTGGCAATACTGTTCGAGATCTTGTTCGCACGCTGCACAGCGCTGACAAGAATCAACCATGCAGCCCACGCCGACAGCGTCACCGGTTTTAAAGCGCGTCACCGCAGCACCTACGCTGAGCACGCGGCCGATGATTTCGTGACCCGGCACCATCGGGTACCGGCTCATGTGCCAATCATTGCGCGCACCGTGTAAATCCGAATGACATACACCGCAGTAAAGTATTTCAATTACCACATCGTCCGCACGCGGTTCGCGACGCTCAAACTGGAAGGGCGCCAAGGGAGTTTCGGCTGACTGCGAGGCATAACCCAAAATTTTTATCATCATTTTTCCCTCATGTTCTGAAATGAATGCCATACATTAGGTTGATAGCTGCACGCAGTGCACCGAGTTTCGAGAATTTTTTATTCAACAATTTCCAATAATTCCACATCAAAAATCAACGCAGAATAGGGTGCGATGTCGTCACCCGCACCGCGCGCACCGTAGGCGAGATGATGTGGAATGTATAAGCGCCACTTCGCGCCAACCGACATTAATTGCAACGCTTCAGTCCAGCCGGCGATGACTCCACCCACCGCAAAATCGATCGGCTCGCCGCGCACGACGGAACTATCGAACACGGTGCCGTCGATCAACGTGCCGTGGTAATGCGTTTTTACGCGCGATGTAGCGATCGGCTTGGCGCCGCTACCCGCCGCAATAATTTCGTATTGCAGACCCGATGCAGTGATTGTGACGCCGTCTTTCTTGGCATTTTCTGCAAGAAATAGCTCGCCAACCGCAGCTTGCTTTTCTTGCATGCGCGCGCTGACAGTGCGAAAAGCCTCTTCCAATGCGGGGCGCGGTACCTGGCTATCCTTGCCGGTTAGTACATCGATTAAGCCTTGCGCAACGGCTTCGGCATCAACGCCGTCAAATGGATTGGCGGCTAATTGCTCGCCCATTTGGCGGCCTACGCCGTAGCTGACGCGAAGTTCGACGGTAGCATATTTATCTGACATGAGGCCTCTCTTTTTTAAGTAACGTTTAGTTAAAAATTTTGTCGATTCTAACAGCAGAATCAAGTCTATGACTTCATGATGATGAATAGCGAACGAAATAATTTTTAAACCGACGTGCGCCAGTTGCGCTGACGGCCAGAGCTGTTGACATCAAAAAAACTGCTATCAAACAAGTTAGTATCAAACAAGTTAGTATCAAAAAAATCGGTATCAAAAAAGCATACATTTGATCGACTGCAATACGTGACGTAGACTCTATGCGCGGTGTTGTTTGCATAGTAGAGCCGATTTGGCAGCGTACAAGTTTCCGTGATCAGGAGATCGCGCATGAAAATGGATCAACTGCAAATTATCCCCCTTCTCACTGGCAGCGTGCTGCTCATCGTCGGCTCCGCGGTTGGCATCGGCTGGTTCTGGCAGCTCACAACAGTCGTACAGATATTGCCGGAGCTGGCGGCAATGTCGTTTCCCACCGCGCTGTGTTTTACGCTGATCGGCAGCGCGCTCATTCTCCGCACGCGGAGCCAGCACCTAAGACGCGTGGTATTGCTGCTTGGTCTCGCGATTTTTGGTATCGCGCTATTCAATTTAATTACGTTCACAATATTGTCGAAGTCTAATATTGATATTTGGCGAGGAATTCACGCGTGGTTCAATAAAAGCACCGGCTTGCCGGTGCGCATGTCGGTGCCAACCTCAATCTCGTTTCTGCTCGGTGCAGCAGCATTGTGCATTCCAGCGCAGTGGCGCTACGCGAATCGGCTCATCAAATTATTCGGCGCAGCAATTTTATTAATCGGCACAGTTGCAATTTTTGGTTACGCACTTGCGCTCGAACCGCTCTACCACGGGTACGCCTTTAAATACATGGCTGCACACACAGCGCTCGGCATGATGCTGCTGGGTTGCGGCCTGTGCTACGTCGACAAAAATTTTCTGGCGGGGTTTCGATTCGGCGATGGCGGTGTCGTCGCCATTGCGATCGCAACAGTGTTGGGCACTTCGCTGAGCGTCGGCATCGCCGGCTGGATAACCGAGCGCCACCATTTGGTCGCAGTTTTGGGTAATGGATTGCAGCTGGCACGGCTCGCGCGCGCAGAACAAATCGCCACGATTTTACAATCGCGTTCAACGCGCGCGGCGATTCTCGCAAACCGCCCCAACCTACTAAAAAATTTGCGTGTGCTCAATACCGAGCCCCGCTCGAGCGAAGCTCAAAGCAATATTTTAGCCGTGTTGCGCAGCTTTGAACCGTTCGGTTTCTCCGCCATTGCAGTTTACGACCTTAATGGTCGCGAACTCGTGCGTAACGGCGCGCTGCTCGACAATGCTGCTTTATCAGTACCGTTGCTTGAAGGCAGTTCGGATCTGATGTGGCGCGATGGCTTTTATCTGCGTCGGCGCATGACTGTGCACGATGAGTTAGGTGAGCTAGGAACGATCGTCGCAGAACAATCGCTCGCAGAACTCAACACCGCGATACTAAGTAACAATGAATGGGGGGGCGACAACGAGTTGTTGCTGTGCGCAGCGCAGCAACAGGTGGTGCATTGCTTCCCATCCACCCGCGAGCGCAACCCCTATGTGTTGCCCGACACCTCCACCGATCGACAACAACTCGCCGCTAGCGCGCTACGCAATCAAGCCGCAATCAAAACCGTGCGCGATTTTCATAATCTCAGTGTCGTTGCGGCGTTTGGGCCGGTGAAAAATTACGGGTTGATCACTATTCTTAAAGCCGACACACAAGCGCTCTACCTGCCAATGCAGCAACAATTCAATCGTACCGCTACGCTACTGCTAATACTAACTACGCTGGGCATACTGCTGATATACGCACGCGTGCGCCCGCTTACTCGCGCACTACACCTCAGCGAGCAAGGCTTGCAGTCAGCGCTCAAAGCATCGAACAGTCATGTATGGGATTTAGATTTCCGCACGGGAAACTTAGTGCCGAACAAAAGTTTACTGCAGTACCTCGGTGTTGACGAATCAGCGCATACGCTCGACTTGGCTACGTGGCGCGAGTGGGTTGTCGAAGGCAATCTGCCAGCCGATGCACTTGCCAATAATAGCTGGCTCCAGCAACTGGCTGATCCCGGCATCGAATTGCAATTAATCAACAGCAAAGGCGAGTACCGTTGGTTTAATTTTCATGGCGGGATCGTCGATTACGATTTGCGCGGTGCGCCGCTACTCGCACGCGGCACTGCGACCGACGTCACCGAGCGCAAAACCATCGAACAGCAATTGATCGCTGCTCGCATCGCCGCCGATGATGCCAACCATGCCAAAAGTTTATTTCTGTCGAGCATGAGCCACGAATTGCGCACCCCGCTCAACGGCGTACTCGGCTACGTGCAAATGCTGCAAGGAAACCCCAACACGTCGACCGAACAGCAGCACCCATTAAACGCGATCGAAAGTTGCGGCCAGCATCTACTCGCGCTGATCAACGACGTGCTCGATCTTTCCAAAATCGAAAGCGGCCGCATCGAAATCAATGAAAAAAATTGTAACCTCTACGATTTGCTCGAAAATGTTAGCGATATCGTGCGCCAACGCGCGCACAGTAAAGGTCTAGAGTACAGCCTTGATATCGACAAGACCGTACCGCCGTTCGTACGCATCGACGATGTTAAATTGCGCCAGATTTTAGTTAACCTGCTCGGCAATGCGGTCAAGTTCACCGAGTACGGCAGCATTACGTTACACGTATCAACCCGGAGAGAAAATCGCGAATTGCTGTTTCAAGTGCGCGATACCGGCATCGGCATTCCTGCCGAAAAACAATCGGAAATTTTTCAGCCCTTTCGACAAATCGGCCACTCCGCTGGCGGCACCGGCTTAGGTCTTTCGATCAGCCAACGCTTGAGCGAGGCAATGGCCGGCATGCTGCTGGTGCAAAGCACTGCTGGCGAAGGCAGTTGTTTCAGCCTGAGTTTGCCGCTGGTATTGGGCGAAGCGATAAAAACGACGGGGCCACTACGCGCCACCCACCCCGTTATCGATCTCGACACGCAACACTTTATTGTATTAGTCGTCGACGACAACCCGATTAATCGCCACGTGTTGATGAGCATGCTGCGCGCTAGCGGCTTGGCCACCGACGAAGCAGAAAATGGTCAGGAAGCTATCGCGGCACTGCGACGAAAATCGTATGCATTGGTATTGATGGATGTGCGCATGCCGGTGATGGACGGCTTAACCGCAACGCGGATCATCAAAACAGACTCCGCACTGCGCGCCACTAAAGTCATTGCGGTCTCGGCCAGCGTATCAAACGAAACGATCAAAGAAATGCTCGCTGCAGGCTGCGACGATTACATTCAAAAACCAATCCGCCTGCGCGAGCTACTCGAAAAAATTGCGCAGCATTTACAACTGCCGCTACGCGAAGTGGCGCATAACCCAAGACCCGCCAAATCGAATTTTCAGTCGCCTACAACGCCCTAATCAAGTTATTTTACCCGCACCCCGAGCTCGCGGCTCATCGGTGTGTACGCTGTAGCGATCCCAAATTTTTAGTATCAGGTCGGCGTTTACCGATAGCGAAAGTCATGGGCATTTACTCGGCGATGTACCCCGCCAGTACAGCAGCAATAGCGACCGAGTGCGCCGAGCGGAAAAAACTCGAGACACAGCGCGCTTCATTTAATACTTTTTGGCAGCACGAAGAACAGGGATGCGCGTATGATTGAATTTTCTAATAATCGAAATCCCACGCGGGATTAAACAACAACGACTGCTTAGCTAACGTCGCTAAATTCGCCGAGTAATCGGGATCGCGTTCGACAACGCTGCGAATAACGCTCGCTTCGGTACGCGGCACCGAGCGCATCCAGCGCTGCACGCGCTCCGAAAATAATCGCGAAAACAATTCATAATACACATTGGGAGATTTCGCCACTTCATCGGCGATGGCATCCAATTGTAAACGAACATCCTGCTGGGTAAGCACTTGAAAATCCTTTGGTCGCTCGCAAGGCGGCCGGCAAATTGCGAATTCGCGACCGACCCTGTTACTGCTGTGTCGCGGCGCATCTGTGAATCAGACGCTGCCACTATGCTTTCCGGCACCTTAACGCGAGCTGAATGCGCAAGGCGAGCAGACTTTCAAACAAGCGCTGTTCACCGCTCAATGGATCGCGAAAGGCCAGACTGCGCGCCAACAATTGCAGCGGCCGCGCGTAATCGTCAACACGTTGCTCGTGCAGTTGAGGATACAGTGTGTCGTTGCAAATCGGCGCCCCGAGCGCGGCCATATGCACGCGCAATTGATGTTTTTTTCCAGTGATCGGAGTCAATGCGTAATGCCAGTTTGCACCACGTCTATCGATCACATCGATCAGCGTTTTGCTATTGGCCGCGCCGACAATTTCGCGCATCCGAAAAAATGGCTCGCCGACGGCAAGACGTGTTTCGCGGTACAGCGGAAATACGATATTGGGCAACGCTGGCGCCAGCGCTTCATAGCGTTTGGTAATTTTATGCTCGCGAAATAACGCTTGATATGCGGCGCGACTTGCGCGCTGCGTCGAAAATAAAACCAGACCCGCCGTTTCGCGATCGATGCGATGCAGCGGCACCAAATCGGGATTAACGAAGCGCTGCACCAAACGCGTCAACAACGTCTCTTGCACGTATTGGCCGGCCGGCTGCACTGGCAAAAAATGTGGTTTATCGACGACGAGTAAATGTTCATCGAGATGCAACACCGTTTCGCGCGCCGCGATCGGTTGCTCATTATCCACTTCGCGAAAATAATAAATGCGCAGACCTTCGCGATAACGATGCTGCGCATCGATCGCCACGCCGCGCTCATCCAACACGCGACCACGCGCAAAGCGATCGAGCCACTGCGCGCGCTCAATCGCACTGAAATGCGCGCACAGACAATCGAGCACTGTCGTCCAATTTCCGCGCGGCAAATGCAACACGCTTGGGCGTAGGAGGGAATCGATCGGGGTCTGGTTAGTCATCGCAAAACATCGTTATCCGTAATCGGTCATTGAAGGCCGTTACCACATCACGCGAGCATGACTACCAGGTCCGTTGTCTGCAAGGCTAATACGATCCAGGCTATAAACATCACAACAAGAGGTGATTGTGGTTCATCTCGATCACGTGCAAAGCACTCCATGGCGCCGTGACGAAGATTTGCAGCAATCTGGTCGGCGAAGAAGATCAACAAGAGCGGGAGAACGGCAAGCGAGGCAACTGGAAGCCAAGGAAACGAGCCTTTGATCGGAAGAAACGACGCAAGCGCGAAGTTCAGACCGCTCCAACAAATGGCAACTATTTGGTACTTGCACATAATGAGTATTGAGACATCTAACGCCCACGCCAGCGGACGAAAAAAGCGCAGCTTTTTGCGGTCCAGCCATTGCCGCAGGCAATGGCGTGCTGCGCGTGATTGTTAAGCATTTTTGGATCCCCGCTGACGTATGGCTGTTATCATAGCTCGCTCGACGGACAAACGGCTTTTAGAATAATGAGCCTTGCGGTGGCAATTTGGGCAGACAGCCACAACATTAGTCATGTCGTCAGGCCCATGTGCTGACACCTCTATAATGTGGTGTGTTTCTAAGTATCGAGAACCATCATCCGTCTCAAAACCAAGCTCTCCACAGCACTCACAAACACCCTGGGCTAACGATAAAATAGCTTCTCTAGTTTTTCGATCTCGCTTGTACGCACGACCAGAGCGTCGAACGATTTTTTCTTCTAGCGCAGAGGACGTCGACTCAAAATATTTATCTGACTTGCATGACAGTATGTCATTACCTGAATTTACAGAAAATTTTGCTGCTTCGTCGAACTCAGGCGCATAAGAAGAAATTACGAGTGACGAAGAATGCGCGCTATAAAAACGATTCTCCACAGCCTCAGATTGGCGAAAAACCAGCTCGGGAATTTCATCTATTGAATAAAGCTGCGCAAAATATAATTGGCCTGTTTGTTCATCTCCAGCTACCGCTAACAAGTGAGTAACACCCTTATATTTTGCGGATTCGCATGAAAATAAAACCGAGTGGTAGCCGGAATGTGCTTCTTTGTATTTTTTCCAAGGAAACAAGATTGCATCAGCTTTGCCGGGCCAGGTTCTTGCCGACTTAACCCATATTTTAATCTCCTCTCCACTTTTTGAGAGCGCCGATATATATCTTCGCCTCGATTTTTTACCGCCTATATCAAATTTAAGCTCAGTAAAGCCCGCGGATCCGAGCAGTCTCGCGGCCGAAGAAAAAAGGGTTGCCTCCGCATCGTGGATTTTTATTTCATCGATTTGCACTGCGGCACTCCATTTTTGCTTAACGCTCAAAGCAGCCGGCGCAACGCGATCGGCTGCCTTTGCTTGTGTACGCCCAGCATGGGCATGAACTAATGAGGTGAAAGTCCTCTGTAGGAAGGTCACCATCCTTAGCGATTTATGATCGTTATTAGATGATAACTACTAGCGAATGGCAAGGGCATCACCGCGAGGTTTTGTCTGGAGGAAGCCGCTAGCAAAACTGCGAGCTGATGAACAAGAACATCATACGAGGCGTAGGCTGAAGGCGAGTTGGCACAAGACGACGAAGCCACGTGATCTAACGGCCACCGTAAATGATGCAGTTGCGCAGGGACAGTTCATGCTCTTATCTGGGGAGATCTGCTTAACAGGCGATCGGTAACTTAACCAGTTTTCAGCTACTGGATAAAACAAGCTCGGCAAATAAAACTCATCATTTTATTTGAGCAAACCCGATGAAACCGATAGCGCTGCGGGAAGTAATTCCTGCGGTGATTAAGCAGAAGTCAGCAGACGGCATAGTAGCCAAATGCTCACCGTAATGGGTGAGACACGGTGAAGGCCTGAACCTGAAGATCAATGAGGAGCCTGTGCAGCTCAATTGTTTCATGCCCGACCGGGCTGAGAAACATTGGCGCAAAAAGCAGAAACCAGCATTGGAGTAAGTCGGAGCTAATCGGCCAGCTTATTTTAAATATTTTCAGGAAACGCCCTGTGCGGACCCGCACGCAGGGTGTTGTGGGGGCTGAGGGTTAGAGACCCTCGGCTACCCGATTAGAGAAAAAACGATGCCACGGTTTTTAGTCACACGCTTCAACCACTTGCTTCAGGATTTTTAAGGTGTTTTCCTTGCAACCGTCGATACATTTATACGCGTAAGCGGGAAGCGGAAAAGTATTTCCATCAATTGTGCATTGATAATCCTTTATGCGAAAGCGCTTGTATTTAGCTCCGGATATAGGGGTTATGCCGGGCTTACAAGAAAAGTCTGTAGCTTCGCCATTCTGTGACGCAGTTACGCATTCTTGATCAAACGGAACAACAGTCTGTTCATCTGTAGGAACAACCGTGGGTTTCCCATCAATAATTTTCTTTACCCACCAGCTAATCATGAGTTTTCCATGGCAATCATCATCACTTTCTACCCAAAGAAGAAACTGACTAGTTTCGGCTTCAAGCCAGCCACCTGAGCAGCTTGCCTTGCTTGCAAGGGGCGCAAATAGAATGAAAAGAGAAAATATGGTCTTTGCGAGATAAGAGGGAAATGTTTCATTCATAGTTATGTCGCAACTGAATTTCATTATTTTTCTCTAACGATTAACTAAGCGGCGTCGCGTAGCGACGTCCGGCGGAACGAAGTGGAGCGAACTTGAGTGTTTTGTTAAGTGCGTTTCGAAGTTGATTTTCATTTTTTGTCGCAGTATCTCGCACGAACTTTGTAATAAAGCCATTTGGCTATTGAACTGTTACGCCTAGCAGAATAGCCGGCCATAATGCGAAGAAAAACAAACGCGCCATTAGCGAAAAACATAAACAGGCTACCGTAAATGGCAATGATGCCAGCGGCGGCTAATAATTGCCAATGATGTGTAGGGCCGGAAATAAATTGTTGCAGCAAAAATGAAACAGACCCTGCAAGCTCGATTTTAAATGCAAGCGCTAGTGGCAGAATAAAAACAGACACGCAGAACAAAAGAAACCATACAACTGGGTGGGTGCGCTTCTTTAAAATAAATAACGGTAAATCAATTTTTCTTCTCCACCATAAAGGCTTCCATTTACTTCGCATAGCGCCTCCAAGCACTTAACTACTTAGTATGCAGACGCGTCTGCTTTTGCCAGATGAACCCGACTCGTCTGTTGATGTAGGTTTTTGAGGGATAATGCAGACGCGTC
>JAYVWC010000003.1:0-27581 GCA_043786385.1 Spongiibacteraceae bacterium
TCTTTCAATACGTCGATACGCTCCCACACCGTCATGCGCTTTTTCTGGTGCTGCTTTTCGATATTGATCACGCCGGCAGCTTTACGCGGGCGTTGCAACAATTCGTAGCCGGCTTTCAGCGCCGTTTCGTACAGGCCCGGTTGGTAGCCGAGTTGGCCGGGGACGGTAAATTCAACATCCTTTGCTTCGGTAAAAGGATTGTCTAACGAGGGTGCGGGTGCTGCTGCGTTATTTGTGGTCATACTCGATGTCGTCTCGACGTATTTAACGGTGGTGGGTTCAAGGTGTGCGTTAAGCCCGCCCTTGCCATGCATGAACTCGGCCAGCAAACTTTAGCGCGCCACGCGCTGCCAACACCGTAATCCGGCGGCTTGCCGAAAGCGGTAATTTGCGTCGCGCAGTGTGCGTAAACAGGCTTTGCCGAGCCTTAAAAAAGCCCGTAACATTAATTTGATAACCCGTTAATGTCAATGAAAAAGAGCCTCTAGCCAGCCCTGCGGGAACGCGCTGTAGTGGCCCTGCGTAGCGACTCGCCGGTACAATTCACATAGACCGCCGACAATTCGCGCATACAATCAACAATTCACTAATACAACCGACAATTCACTAATACAATCAACAATTCACTAATACAACCGACAACTCATCCGGACAATCGACATTTCACCTACCACCAACAGCGCTGGCCCGCCACATGCCTCCCGCCAGGATTTATCGCATTGCCCAACCAATCTTCGCTCATCGAACTAGCGCTGCCCTATAGCGTTGACTGCGCCCATTGGTTTGCGCGTGTGCGCGAGCTTGGAATGCCGGTCTGGCTCGATAGCGCGCAGCCCTACAGTCAACGCGGCCGCTACGACATTATCAGCGCCGCGCCGCTCGCTGTTCTTCGCACCGAGCAACGCGATCCATTCGCGAGCGTCCAAGCAGCGCTACGCGAGCATTTTCCAACTGCCGAACATTTTCCTACTGCTTCGCCGCACAGCGAGTGGCCGTTTGTCGGTGGTGCAATCGGTTTGTTCGGCTACGAATTGGGACGACGTTTAGCGCGTTTGACCGAGCAGCGTCCGGCCCCTGAGTTTCCTGATTTACTGGTGGGGATATACAGCTGGGCAATCGTCAGCGATCATTTGAATCGTCGCACTGCGCTATTAATTCGCTCGGAAACACCCGCACCGCTATTGGCTGAATTGCAACAACGCACGAGCGGTACCTTTATCGAACCGCATTCGGATTTTCAACTCGCTGGCGATTGGCGCGACGAATTCCCACCCGCGCACTATGCAGAGGCATTCGAGCGACTGCAGCACTACATTCAGGCCGGCGATTGTTATCAGGTGAATCTTGCGCGCCGCTTTTCTAACGCGTACCGCGGCGATCCGTGGCGCGCTTATCAACGTCTGCGCGCGATTGCTGCCGCGCCGTTTTCGGCGTATCTGGAGTGCGATGCAGGCGCGGTATTATGTCTATCGCCCGAGCGCTTTTTAGCCGCAGATAACGGCCGCTTGTTCACGCAGCCGATTAAAGGTACCGCACCGCGCAGTAGCGATCCCGAGGTCGATCGCGCGCTCGCCGAGAGTTTGCGCAATAGCGAAAAAAATCGCGCCGAAAATCTGATGATCGTCGATTTACTACGCAACGATTTGGGCCGCAGCTGTCGCCCCGGCAGTATTGCTGTCGAGCAACTATTCGAATTGCAAAGCTTCGCCACCGTGCATCATTTGGTCAGTAGCATTCGCGGCGAATTGCGCGCCGATGTGCATCCGCTCGATGCGCTACGCGATTGTTTTCCTGGCGGCTCGATTAGCGGCGCACCGAAAATTCGCGCGCTGCAAATCATCGACGAATTGGAACCACAGCCGCGCTCGGTATTTTGCGGGGCGATCGGCTATATCGGCGTCGACGGCCGCATGGATACCAATTTAACGATTCGCACGCTGCTCGCCTGTCAGAATGCAATGTATGCGTGGGCTGGCGGCGGTATCGTCGCGGATTCAAATTGCGACGATGAACTCGCCGAAACGCGCAGCAAAATCGATCCGTTATTGCAAGCGCTGTTACATCTACAACGCTAACGGGCGCACGCTGGCTTTGATAAATTCGAGTTTTAATTCGTGAAAGGTATGCACGGCCGGAAACTGCGGAAACTCGCGAATCACATTGTCCGGCGCATGAAATAAAATACCGGCATCGGCTTCGGCAAGCATCGTCGTATCGTTGTACGAATCGCCGGCAGCGATCACGCGATAATACAAACTTTTAAATGCCAGCACCGATTGGCGCTTCGGGTTCGCCTGGCGCAATCGATAATTGACGACGCGGCCTTGATCGTTCGTTTCGAGCTTATGGCAAAGCAAGGCCGGAAAGCCGAGCTGACGCATCAACGGTTGTGCAAATTCATAAAACGTATCGGATAAAATCACCACCTGAAAACGCTCGCGCAACCAATCGATAAATTCTCTGGCGCCATCGAGCGGTTTGATTTCGGCGATGACCGCTTGAATATCCGGCAAACCCAAATTGTGCTCGTCGAGAATGCGCAGGCGCTGCTTCATCAATACATCGTAATCGGGAATATCGCGCGTGGTCGCCCGCAATTCTTTGATGCCGGTTTTTTCGGCGAAGGCAATCCAAATTTCGGGAACTAAAACTCCCTCCAGGTCGAGACAGGCGATTTCCACAGAATGCTCCTATTAATAATATGAAACGCATCCTGCGTTAGTTATTAACCCGACATTATTCGAATGTCGGGTTAATAAGCGGGCGCCAAATCGGCGATAAAATCAGGGCGCAAGACTACCGGGAACGCTACCCGAAGGCAATCGAACGAACTAGAAATGCTACTGCGAAAATACTGCTGAAGCTCCGGGTCAGGCGCAAGAGACCCAACCCGGGCAAATGGTCAACCGATTATCAATAAACGGGTAAGCGGATATTTTCAAATAACTCGTCAAGATCGGCTTTGGTGTGGCGTTGATATGCCTCCTCGACCACTTCGCGCTTCAAGTGCGGCGCAAACATTTGGATAAAATCGTACATGAAACCACGCAAAAAAGTGCCGCGCCTAAAACCGATTTTGGTGATGCTCGACTGGAACAAATGGCTGGCATCGAGCACCACCAAATCCGTATCCAATTCGGCATCGACCGCCATCTGCGCCACGATACCGATGCCCAGACCGAGCCGCACGTAGGTTTTAATCACGTCGGCATCGGCAGCGGTGAATACCACCTTCGGCGCCAGACCTTTCTCTAAAAATGCCTCGTCGAGTTTGGAGCGGCCGGTGAAGCCAAATACGTACGTGACGATGGGATATTTCGCTACGTCCTCAAGCGTCAGCTTCGTAACCTCGGCCAACGGATGCCCCTTCGGCACGATAATGCAGCGGTTCCATTTGTAGCACGGCATCATCACCAAATCGCTGAACAACTCCAACGCTTCGGTGGCGATCGCAAAATCGACGGTGCCGTCGGCGGCCAGTTCAGAAATTTGCATCGGCGTACCCTGGTGCATATGCAGCGACACATCGGGGTATTTTTTAATGAACGATTTGATTACCGTCGGCAGCGCATAGCGCGCCTGGGTGTGGGTCGTCGCGATCGACAAACTACCCTTTTTCTCGTTGCAGAATTCTTGGGCGACCTGTTTGATGCTTTCGACTTTGCGCAGGATTTCGCCAGCGGTTTTCAAAATCGCTTCGCCGGCCGGTGTAACACGGGTTAAATGCTTACCGGAGCGAGAAAATACTTCGACGCCCAGCTCATCTTCTAACAGACGAATTTGTTTACTGATACCAGGCTGTGAGGTGTAGAGACTTTGCGCCGTGGCCGAGACATTTAGCTCGTGGTGAGCGACTTCCCAGATATACCGAAGTTGTTGTAACTTCATAGCTCGCTCCAAAATAATCGGTAGGTGATTATATTCTTAGGCTCTGACCAACCTAATCTGGACGACAACCACTCCTGGACAATCACTCCTGCTTGATTGGTTACCAAATCGCCATCCCTTATGCCCAAACATAGCGCATCTATACAAAAAAAACGAGTTTTATACACAACAAACGCTCAACGGCTATTAGCGACCCCGTGCGGCACGTGTCCGGTCGCGACATGTTGGCTGGCCGAATCGCAATGGCCCTGCTGATCGTCGAAGAATACATCGGCCTCGAACGCCCGCAAAAACTCGCCTTTCGACATGCCGCCGAGAAACAGCGCCTCGTCGATGCGGATATTCCACGCGCGCAATGTGCGGATCACGCGCTCGTGTGCGGGCGCCGAGCGCGCAGTGACCAAGGCGGTACGAATCGGCGATTGCTCGGATGGAAACTCTTCAGAAGAGAAATGGGCTTGTAACGCATGCAGCGCCTGCAAAAAGGCTTTGAATGGACCGCCGCTGAGCGGCTGCTTCGCGGCGGCGCGTTCGCTATCGGCAAAGGCTTGTAACCCGCGCGATTTGTAAATGCGCTCGGCTTCATCGGAAAATACCACTGCGTCGCCATCGAAGGCGATCCGCAATTGTTCGGAGCCAACGCCTTCGCGGCGCGATGACGGCAGCAGCGTCGCTGCCGCCACGCCCTGCTCGAGCGCAGAACGCACATCCTCGGGATCGGTCGATAAAAATAATTGGCAGCCGAACGCGGCAACGTAGCGATACGGCGACTGTCCGCCGCAAAACGCGGCGCGACTGATCGGCAATTGATAATGTTGGATCGAGTTGAAAACACGCAGACCGGTATCGGCACTATTGCGCGACAACAAAATCACATCGACGCGCGGTGCGCCGAGCAATTCGTTCAGACGCAGTAATTTTTGCACCAGCGGAAACGCTTCGCCCGGCGCCAACGGCTGCTCCTCGTGTTCGATCTGATAACGCTGAAATGCCTCCAGCCCCTGCTCTTCAAACACGCGATGACTATCGGCAAGATCGAATAATGCGCGCGACGAAATCGCGATCACTAATTTCTTATTCGCGGCGTCGGCATCGGGCGATGGCATGCCCGTCGATTGACTGCTGGCCGGTTGATAGTCGGCCGAATGAATAGTTATCAATTCTTCGCTCAATGGCGTGCCCCTTAATTCAAATCGACTTCGACTATAACGAATCGCTGTCATCGCGCCAATGCCGCTGTATTCCAACGCCTGCACTGAGTACAATCTCGCGTCCTCACAACGTCTCGTCTCGCATGCACAATACTGCTCGCGCCCATATCGATCTCGCCGCACTGCGCCACAATCTGGCGCTGGTACGCTCGCTATGTCCGACCAGCAAAGTGATGGCGATGGTCAAAGCCGATGCCTACGGCCACGGCCTGTTGCCGGTCGCGCGCGCATTGCACAGCGCCGATGGTTTCGCGGTAGCGCGGCTCGATGAAGCACTGCAATTGCGTCGCGCCGGCATTGCGTTGCGCATTTTACTACTCGGCACCTTGCTCGACGACAGCGATCTTGCGCTATGTGCCGAGCAACACATCGATGTCACAGCGCACGATCTCGCCACCGTCGCGCGTATCGCCAACCCGGCACGTCGCGGTGCACTGCGCGTCTGGCTGAAACTCGATTCGGGTATGCATCGACTCGGTTTGTCGCCCGATGAATTCGCGACTGCAGATCGCACGCTGCGCGCGACCCCCAGCATCGCCGAATTGTTGTATCTGACGCATTTAAGCAACGCAGAGGAATTGGCATCCGATAGCACCGAGCAACAGCTGGCGGTATTCGCTGCAGCGCGCTCGACCGCCGACAACGCCGCGAGCATCGCGAATTCGGCAGCGCTGATTACGCAAGCCGTTGCCGCGAATGAATGGGTACGCCCCGGCATTATGTTGTACGGCGAAAACCCGGTCGCGAAAACGCACGCGTTGTCGCTGCGCCCGGTGATGACGCTGAGCACGCACGTAATTGCGCTGCGACGAATCGCCGCTGGTGAAGCGGTCGGCTACAACCGTACCTGGATCAGCGCGCGCGACAGTTTGATTGCGACGCTCGGCATCGGCTACGGCGATGGTTATCCGCGCCACGCGAAAAACGGCACGCCAGTGTGGATCAACAACCAATACTTGCCGCTGGTTGGCCGCGTATCGATGGATTCGATTACCGTCGATGCAACCGATTGCACTCAAATCGCCATCGGCGACATCGCGCAATTGTGGGGGCCGCAGTTATCAGCCTCGGTGGTCGCCGAGTATGCGGATACGATCAGCTACGAATTATTTACCTCGATCGGCAATCGCGTGCCGCGCGACTACAATGGCGCCGACGCGAATATAGCGTATGAATAACTAACGCAGGATGCGTTGTATGCGGCTTCAGCCGCGAAATCTAAATACATCAGGAAGATGTATTTAGATGCCCGGTTAAGCGTAAAGAAATTGCCCGCGCTGCGGAAATACGCCGAATACACCGCCGGTATGAATAAAAACCGCGTCCCCGCTGGTGCCAAAGCGCCCGCGTTGTAATTCGCACAACAGCGCGTGAAATGCTTTGCCCGTATAGACCGGATCGAGCACCAACCCTTCGCTACTTGCAACGCGTTTAATCGTCGCAAATACCTCGGCATCGGCCTTCGCATAACCGGGCCCGATGTAATCATCGAGCACGTGAATCGGCAATTGTTCGATATCAATTTTTACGGCGTAACGCCGCCGCCAATCGCGCAAATCGCTACGCACTTTCTGTTGGAAATACGCTGCGTCGTCGCACACCGCGATGCCCCACACCGTCGCGTCGATGCCCTCCAGCGCAACGCCCGCGGTAAGCCCGCCCTGTGTGCCGCCAGAGCCAGTGGCGCAGACAATATGCTGCGGATCGATTGCGTGCTGGGCAAAATCAGCACGCAATTCGCGACACGCAGCGATATAACCCCATAGCCCGATGCCATCGCTGGCGCCGGTCGGAACGATAAATGGTTTACGGCCAAGACTGCGCTGATGCGCAATGGCATCGGCGAATAGCAGCGGGAGTTTCGATTGATAAATCGACGGCTGATACATCGAGATTTCGGCGCCGGCGAGATATTCGAGCAATAAATTGCCATCGTAAGGCGCCTTAGTATTGCCGCGCAAAATCAATTGACAGTGCAGGCCCAGTTGCGCGCACGCTAATGCAGTGGCGCGGCAATGATTCGATTGCAAACCGCCGCAGGTGATGATCGAATCGCAACCGTCGGCAAGCGCCTGCGCCAACACAAACTCGAGCTTGCGAACTTTATTGCCGCTGAGCACCGAGCCGGTTAAATCGTCGCGCTTCACCCAAATGCGCGGACCACCCAACTCGGCCGATAGCCGCGTCAATAACTGTAGCGGCGTTGGCGTCGATGCTAACGCCAAACGCGGTGGAAAAACGTACGCGGTCATGGGCTGTGCTCCGTTGTTCGGCGACTTCGCTAACAACCCGGCGCTCAATGCGCAAATCGATTACGCACTTCAAATCGATTTGAGAGTGCCCTTTGGCAGTATCGCGTGCACCGATACTTTCTGAAATTTCAGTTCGACATTGTCGGCGACTTGCAGGATCAAAAAATCCTCTTCGACTTTTGTGACCTTACCGAGGATACCGCTGGTGGTCACCACTTCATCGCCTTTCGCAAGGCTCGACACCATATCGGTGTGCTCTTTTTGACGCTTGCGCTGTGGACGAATCGCCAAAAAGTAAAATACGACAAACAACCCGCCCAAAAATACCATCTGAAAAATCGCGCTATTGGGCGATGTGGCCGACCCGGCGGTTTGAGCGAACGCTTCGGAAATGAACAAACTCATTGCAACATCCTACTATTATCACAACATACGCAAGGAACGTACGAAAGAATGTAACGAAAATGCGGGCAACCCCGCCAACCGGCGGCTACTGTAACGCGTTTAGTTGGTCATCGCAAACCAGTGCCACGCTGGTGAATACGGCTCGCAACATACATCTCGCCACACTATCCGTAATCGTCGCCATTGCCCTTCAAAATGACAAATATTTCACTTGCCGACCTTGAAGAGCTGTCATAAGCTTTGCCCAGCTCCGTCCGTCATTTCACCGGTTACGCAGCAGCTAACGTCGTTTTAACCGTCGTTTCAACACCGTATTTTAAAATTAAAGAGGATCATCGACATGGCATTTAATACCGATTCAAAAGTAGGCGATCTGCTCGCCAACGATCAAGTTAAAGCAATCCTGGATAAACATATGGAAGGCTTTTCCAGCAATCCGCAACTCGGCATGGCAAAAGGTTTTTCTCTGAAAATGGTAGCGGGTTTTTCGGGCGGCAAAATCACCCCAGAAAAATTGGCTGCAATCGACGCCGAATTAGCTGCACTGTAAGTCGCTTGCCGGTTTAAGCGCTCTGCTTACAACCGGCAATCACTCTGCTTCAATGAATGCGCACCCGCGCAAATTATTAAGCACCGTCGGTAAAAATTTTATTCTGCTACTATTTTCTGCCACTATTTTATGCCACTACAATTTCAATTTATTAACCAACGCGAATATCCATTCGTGTAGGCGTGTATACGGCGGATAAAATAAATCCGGCTTACCGAACTTCGGATACGTAAACACCGGTCGCAATTTACTCAACTCGACGAAACCTTCGTAGCCGTGATAATGGCCCATACCGCTCGAGCCGATACCGCCGAACGGCAGATCGTGCTGCAGCGGATGAAAGGCGCAGTGATTCAACGTGACGCCACCCGATAACGTGTTGTACAGCACCTTCTCCTGTAGCGCGCTATCGTTGCTAAATAGATATAACCCCAGCGAGCGATCTCGACCATTGATAAAATCGAGCGCGTCGTCGAGCTGTCGATAGCTTTTAATCGGCAGCAGCGGCCCAAAAATTTCTTCTTGCATCACGCGCATATCGTCGGTCGTATCCAACAATAAATGCGGCGGAAATTTTCGCAGCGCATCGTTGAAATCGCCATCGACCAATTTCACCGCGCGCGCACCTTTGGCAATCGCATCGGCCAGCGTATCGCGCAAGCGGCGATACGCGCGCTCATCGATCACCGAAGTGTAATCGGTGTGATTGATATCGGGATAGCGCGCGCTGACGATACCGCGCGCGCAATCGACTAACGCTGCGAGTTTATGTTCGGGTACCAACACGTAATCGGGCGCGACGCAGGTTTGCCCGGCGTTGATAAATTTGGTGTACAGAATGCGCGCGGCCGCCTCTTGCACATCGTAATCGTCGGCGATAATAGCCGGGCTTTTGCCGCCCAACTCCAACGTAACCGGACATAAATTTTCGGCCGCGCTGTGCATCACGCTGCGCCCCGCATCGGCCGAGCCAGTAAAAATTAAATGATCGAACGGCAGTGCGGCAAATTCGCTACCCGCGACATTCGGCAGAAAAGCGATTAACTCGGTTGGAAATATTTCGCCAAACAACTCGTGCAGCAGCGCGCACAAATGTTTCGAATTGGTGGCCATTTTAACCATGCAGCGATTGCCCGCCGCCAACGCACTGGTGAGCTGACCACCGAGTAAAAATACCGGGTAATTCCACGGTATTATCATCCCGACCACACCTTTTGGCTGCGGTATCAGGCGATTTTTTCCGCCGACGAATAACAGCGAAACGTGGCGCCGCTGCGGCTTCATCCAACGCCGTAAATCGCGACGCGCGCTGCGCAGCCCCGACAACACGCCGAACATTTCCAACAGCTTGGTTTCCGTTGCACTGCGATGACCAAAATCTTTTGCGATCGCTGCGATGATCGCATCGGTATGCGCGGCGAATAATGTTTCGAGTTTTTTAAGGTTATCGATACGCTCCGCATAGCCGATAAACGGCTGCCGCCGATGCGCCTCGCGCTGCGCGAGCAGAATCGTTTGCGCCGCCGAGAGCGGCTCGCTAAAGCCGCGCTGCTGTGCCATTTGCGCCATCGCCTATGCCTCGCTATCGATTGATTCGTGCCGCGATTGTACACCGCATCGTCGCCGACCTGCGCTTACGCACCGAATACATCGTAGCGCAGCTTGGTCACTAAAATCGTCAACGACAACATCACCGTGATCGCGTTCGCGGCGATCAATGCCCAATCATTTTTGAGCATGCCATACGCTAACCATAGGCTGACGCCGAGCGTAAAAATAACATACATACCCAACGATAACGATTTGGTGTCGTGCGTTTTGATTGCGACCCAAGCCTGCGGCAAAAATGCCACCGTGGTACACGTAGCGGCGGCATAACCGATAACATTTTGTAGTTCCATAAATTTCTCGCTGTGCGGCGCAAACCCTACCAATGTTTAATGTGGGCGCGCGCCCGTTTTCGGTATCATTGCGCGATGCTAAATACCCATAGTTTAAAATTCCGCCTGATCATACTCGGTGTTGTGCTGGTTATAGTCGGCGTATCGTTGCGGTTACTGTTTGCGCCGCCCTATGCGCAAGGACTGCTGCGCGATGTAATGGCGGCGCAACAGTGGTCGATTGCAACATCCAGCTCCTGTTCCGCTTTTCCGACAGTGGTGGCGGTGTAAATCAGCCTCAGATCAGCGGCGATTTCTTTCTTCATTTTCCACGACACAAAACTCAGACTGTTGCGCACCATATGCACAATGCAGAGCTGGACAGTGGCTTTTGGATAGACGGTCTCGATCGCTATTTTGGTGAGCTGCTTGAGCAGACCGTTTTTGCCAATCAGATCTTCGGGTTTCTGGTAGTTTGCCAGCAGGCTATCCGCTAACTGCACTAATTCAGCAGAGGGTTGGGGAAGTTTGGTACGCTCTTGCTTACGGTCATGGTAACTCCTCGTGGAGGGGCAGTATCCTGCCGGTTGACCGTTTACACAAAATTTATTACACCCTCTATATTTTATGTCGGGATACTGCTTACTTTTTCAATGACTGTGGATCACTCGACTCCGTTCTGCCCACCAGCAATCGATCAATTCGATTTTGATCCATGTCTACCACTTCGAAGCGGTAGCCTTTCCATTCGAAGTGTTCCGAAACCTTGGGAATATGACCCAACTGAGTTAATACAAAACCAGCCAGTGATACGCCCCCGCCGCCTCCTCGGGAAAGAGCGCTTCAGTTTCAAATACGTCGCGGAAGCGGTCAAACGTAACGCAGGCATCCAGCAACCATGTTCCGTCCTCACGGCGCACCACATCTTCATCGATCACCGAGACATCACCAACGAGCGCGCCGAGTACATCACTCAATGTGACGATGCCTTCAATACCACCATATTCATTGATGACGAGCGCGATTTCAGCGCGATTTTCTTTCAGTGTTTCCAGCAACTGCATCACACTGATCGTCGTCGGCACAAAGAGCGGCGGCTTAATTACTGCGTGGATATCGATCGGCTGTCCACGAATCAGCTGTTCAAATAAGCTGCCGGAGTGGGCGAAGCCTACGACGTGGCCAAGGTCCTTCGTACATACGGGAAACCGGGGGTAGGAGCTATCCGCTATGTTCAATAAAGTAGTTTCCAACGAGTCTTCAAGATCGATGTAGTGCACATCCATTCGAGGTGTCATCAACGCTACGACACGCTGATCATCTAAACGTAAGGCGTGCGAAACAATATCGTGCTCTGTCTTCTCGAACAGACCAGCATCAGCCCCATCCTTGAGCAGGCCTGCAATTTCCTCCTCCGTCACTGAGTCGTCTTTTTTGTGGTGAAGACCTAGCAGCTTTAATATGAAATCGGTGGTGAGGGTCAAGATCTTTACAAACGGCCCCATCATCCGCGACAACCACTGCATGGGCTTGGCGATGAGCGAAGCAACTGATTCTGGATACTGCATAGCGATGCGCTTAGGAACAAGCTCACCGAAAATCAACGATGAGAACGTAATGGCAAGAACTACAATACCGAGAGCGATTTCGCGTGCATATTCGCCAACCAAGGGCAGTCCGGCAATTTGCGGCTCAAGCTGCGCCACAAGCGATGCTTCACCATAGGCTCCGTTGAAAATTCCTATCAGTGTGATGCCGACCTGAATTGTGGAGAGAAAGCGGCTGGGACGATGGCGATTTCCGACATGGCGAACAGGCCATTGATCAGAATTAAACCAAGAATGATCAGGATTTCCACTGAGTTTGGATAGTGCGGTTGAGCCGCCGATCCCCATAGCTAAGGAGGCCGCATTGTACAATAGAGATTGATTGCAATAATGCATCGAGAACCTCTGTGCACTATTACATTCGCACAGAGCTGCTAGGTCACGCCGATGCACTACCCAAATTTACATGCATGCGCTCAATCGCGGCGGAAGCTCAGTTCGGCTGATCGCGCGCACGGTTTATCGTCAATGTCTGCTTCGGAGGAGATGCTGTCGAAGTGTCGACGGCCCGCTACGGCCGAGCTGCGGACATCCATCGCATCATCAGAAACCGACTGCAGCACAGAGCTGCCTGCATAAGCCGAACTTCAAGCTATCTTTTAATCACGCATTGCGGATAACCGTTATTTTTTTATCCATTCCATCAGCGTCAACCAATTGCCATCCGGATCATAAATGTGTGCGTAGACTGAACTCAGTGTCGGCGAAATATCGATTTTTTCGACTGCATCGACTTTATGGCCCTGCGCTTTGACGCGGGCAACGATGGTTTCCAGCCCTTTCACGGTAAACGCGATTCGTACTACGCCAATGTGATCGGAAGGGTTTGCATAGTTCGGCTGCTTTTGCGGCGTGACAAACTGCATGATTTCGAGTTTGGTAATGGCCTTCGGATCGCGCCCCAAGCCCATACCAACCGAGTAGTAATCGCCGCCATCGGTTTTATTCAGCGGCACCGTATCGATGTCGTTAATATCGCCAGGATTATTAAAGTCGAGACTGATAATTCGATCGACCGCAAAACCGAGCAGCTGATAAAAGGCGACACTTTTTTTCAGATTGTTCACATGCAGCACAATATGGCTGATGTTTCTTACCGTTGCTTCTTCGCCTTCGCTCATCTGTCGGTCCTTTTTTATTTACTTAACCACAACAGCGGTCAGCTGTTGTTTGACGGTGCGCCGCAATAATTTTCCGGTTTCGTTGTAAGGCAACGATTCGAAGAAAGAAATATGCTCGGGTATGCGCGAAGAACGCAACCGCTGCCGCACCAATTCCTGCAATTCAACAACCGTTACCGAAGCATTGGTTTTCAACTGCACCGCTGCTGCAACCGCTTCGCCCCATTGCTCGCTCGGAATACCGACCACTGCTGCATCCAACACTGCTGCATGCGACATCAATACATCTTCGATTTCGCCGGGCGAAATATTCTCGCCGCCGCGTACGATCACATCGTCGGCGCGGCCTTCTAAAAATAAATAACCTTCTTCATCGAAGCTGCCGGCATCGCGCGTTGGGAACCAACCATCGGCATCGAGCAAACTGCCTTTGCCGACATACTCGCCGGAAACCTGTTCGCCGCGCACGTAAATTTCGCCCGGTTGATTCGGTGGCTGCACGTTGCCATCGGCATCGCGGATTTGAATTTCGACACCCGGCAGCGCTACGCCGACCGATGTTAAACGCCTTACCACTTCGGGGCGATCGCTCTGCAATAAAGCAGCGCGGTGCTCTGCTGGGCCGAGCACCGTAATCGTCGAGCTGGTTTCGGTTAAGCCATACGCATTGGTGAAGTCGACATTGGGGAATAACTCCAACGCGCGGCGAATCACTGTCTCAGGCATTTTGCCGCCGCCATAAGCGATCGCACGCAACGCCGGCAATTCTGGTGATGTACCGGTCGATTCTAAATGATCGACGATTCGCACCAACATCGTCGGCACTAGGAACGCATTGCTGACGTGTTCTTTACGCGCCAATTCCAGCCAGGTGGCTGCGTCAAAGCTCGGCAATAACACCACGCGTCGGCACGCAAATACTGCGCTGATTACCGCTGAAATACCGGCGATATGATACGGCGGCACCGAAACTAAAACCGCATCGTCCTCGCCAGCACAACCAAACTCAACCGACCCTAAAACATAAGAGACGATATTTTTGTGGCGCAACACTGCCGCCTTGGGCGTACCGGTAGTACCGCTGGTAAATAATTGCACCGCCACTTGCGCTGGATCGGTTTCTTCCATGCGAGCGGGTTCGTGCTCCAGCGCTGCTGCGTTAATCATATTTTTCAAAAATGCTTCGCAGTCGATGACTGCATTGCTGCGACCTGCTGCATATTTCGCAACGCGATCCGCGCTGGTAATCAGGTAGTAGCCGGGAACACGTTCCAGCAACGCATCAATTTCAGGATTGGTCAGACGAAAATTGATTGGCACATACGGAATGCCGGCAATGGCAGCGCCATACAATGCAACCGGCAACGCGGGCGTGTACACATCTAACGCCGCTACATATTTACAATCGATTTCGCGAAAATAATCGGCCGCACGTTCGGCAGCGGCATACCATTCGGCGTAAGACAGCTTGGTGGTGCCATCGGTTATAGCAATGCGATCGCCAAATGCATCCGCCGTCATTTGCAGCAATGTTGCGATATTCATCTATGCACCTAATCCGACGATGGCAAAGCTTTGTTGCCGCGAATTTGCAATACTTCACCGTTCAACGACAGATTACCTTGTCCGGGTTTTGTGCAAAGCAGTTCCAATGTACCGGCAGCGTCGATGTAACGCTTGCCCATATCGACAGAACCTTCAGCGCCTTTGGTGGGGTCGCCTGCGGTATTGATATCGATCATCGGGCTATCGCCACAGCTAAGCGTTACTTCGCCCGCTGGTGCTTTGGTAATCATCACTTCAACTGTAGATACGGCACTGCGAAGGCGCGTGCCCGCTTTCAAAATTGCCATTTCAGCCCCTCATTGATTCGCTAAAAATACTTTTAACATTTATTGCGTGCCCACTCGCGTTTGCAATGAAACGCCAGCGGGCATCGATCGACTCACTCAATCCAACCTCAATGCATCGAACGATTATTCGAGCGGGAACAACATCTCGACCGTTCCCTTAGCCATTACCGCGTCGTCCTGCGTTTTCATCAAAATTTCGACGGTGATAATCGGGCGGCCATCGCGATCAATTTCTTTCGCGATTACCGATCCATCCAGGAAGGTCACATCGCCAGTAAATGCCGGATTGCGATATTGCAGTTTAGCGTGCAACAGCTGGCCCCACTCGCCCATGAAAGCGCTGGCATAATCGAGCATCCACGCACCCATCGATGCGCCGTAACCATAACCGCGGCCCATGCCGACGTGACGTGCCCACTTCGGTTGCAAATGGCCGCGCGACGGTCCGTAATAAGCGCCGTCGGTCAATTCAGGATTGAAGCGCTCCATCACTGGATCGCCTTCAAAACCTGACATTTCCGGCGTGTAGCCTTTGCCATCTTGACGCGCTTCCGAGCGCAGCCCGCCGAACCAGGTCGACTGCGGATAGGCGCGCCACTCGGTGGTGAACGATGCGAGGCTGTGTGGACCCAGTGCATTAGTCGTCAAAACCTGACCGACTTCAACAGAGCCATACAATTTTTTGGTGTGGCCTAAATTGTGTATTTCCTGAATAAATTTTTGCTTGACGTCTTCGAGCTTCATCAACTCTTCGGTCGACCAATCGCGATCTTCGGTTTGCGAAAATACTTTTTTCTTGTGCGCGTTTTCGACACAGTAGCGAATCGCGGTCGAACGCTGCATTGCTACGCGATCGCCGTGTTGATTCACGTAGGTGGTATCGCCGCGCTGGAAGCAGGTGGGGCCGGCAAAACTGGTGTCGGTGACTTTGTAATCAAACGGCACCGGATAACATTTCACGTGGTCGCCAGCAAAAATGCGCGGCCCAAAAAACCACCACTCATCGCCACCGAAGATCAAATGCGAGTCGGGAATAAAGCCCATGTTCGAAGGCATGCAACCATGCGCGGTATCGGTGGTAACGGTGAATGAATACGGCGCGACAATTTTTCCGAAGCGGCTTTGCTCTGCCCATTTCTCATCGAAGTGCAATGGATTAGCGTAATGCATCGCCTGCACCCAGCGACGAATATCGTTAACCGCTACCGGCTCGCGCATCATCTGCAGATCCATGGGTTGACCCATCCAATTGTCCAGATCGCTGGCGTCCAACTCGACGAGACCATCTTCTCTTCTTTTAAGCGTTACTTCGGTCATAATTCATCTCCTCTTAATAAATATAAAACTGATCAGCTGATTTCGGCGGCCAGACGTTGCTCTACCAGCTCTCTTAATTCTTTGGTTTTGACTTTCTCGGCATTAACCGTCATCGGAATTTCGTGCTCGTCAAAAAACAGCACGCGCTTCGGTACTTTATACGCGGCTACATGGACACGTAATCGCTGACGCACGGCTTCTTCGGTGAGCGTGTCGCCGTCTTGCAATACCGCGCACATCACCACCATCTGGCCTAAGCGTTCGTCGTCGACGCCGAGCACCTTGCTGATTTTCAAGTTCGGAAATTCGGTGACAATAATTTTTTCTAGCTCTGCCGGCGATACGTTGGCACCGGCCGTTTTAATCATTTCAGTCGAGCGACCCGTCCAATGCACATAACCATCGGCATCGTAAAACCCGCTGTCGCCGGTATGGAAAAATCCATCTTCATCGAAACATTCCTCCTTGTGCTTTTTGACATAGCGTTCCATCAAGGTCGGGCCTTTTAAGCACATCTCGCCTTGCTGGTCTGGGCCCAAGATATCACCGGTATCCGCATCGACAATGCGCAAAATATTGCCAGCGAGCAAACGACCGATACTGCTATTGGCTATCGCCAATGGTGCGTTCGCACGATGACTGACGCTCAGTGCACACGTTTCGCTGGAGCCGTAACCCTGCACGCCATTCCATTCGAGATCGAGATTAGTAACGCTGGGATGCCGCGAAAACGGCGTGTTGGGATTGACGCAACGCACCGCTGAAAAATCTGCGCCCAACCAATCCGGATGTTCTTCCATAACCGCGGTGAGATGCTGCAGCGAATAGGGCTCGGCAACTTTTTCGCGCGCGATCAAGGCGATCGCTTCGGCGGAATCGAACAGCTCCTGCATAATCCAACAGCCACCAGCCGCCAGCGTCGCACTCATCACCGTATTAAAACCGGCAGTCCAGAACAGCGGGAAAGTGCTCCACACGCGCATCGATTCGGTGCGACAGAAAAGATGCGCCTGATGCCACGCCTGCAAAGTCGGCGCGCGGTGAATATGCATCATGCCTTTAGGCTGCGAAGTGGTGCCGGAAGAATAAATAATTAAACCAAGATCTGCCGGCGCAACATTGGCATTCCGTGCATGCACCAGATCGCGCGAAATATTACTGCCGCTGGCAATAAATTCATTCCATGCGATCAATGCACCTTTCGATTCAGTGACACCGAGGGCAATGATTTTTTTGAGGTACGGAAATGTTGTCGAGCGGATAACATCGACATCCATCGCTTCCGGACAAAAAGACAATATGCTATCGAGCAGGCGATGCTTGCCGCCCAATACCGTTTGCGTTACCAGATAATCGATATCCGCATGACCCACGAGATACTTTAATTCATCGCGCGAGGACAGCGTCGACAATGGCACCACCAGAGCACCCGCTAGCGCACTGCCAAAAATAGCGGCAACGCATTCGGGGCGAGTACCCATGACAATGCCAATACGCGAACTTTTATTCGCACCCAGCGCAATCAGTCCTTGCGCAAATTGCAGCGCCTGCTCAAGCAACTTACTGTACGACCAGCTAATGCGTTCTTTGGTGTCTGCATCGTAAATTACCAGCGCTTCATTGTCGGTATAACGCTCGCACACTTCCAGGATAAAGCTGCCGAGCGTTAACGCGCCGACATGATAGTCTTGCGCATGCAAAGGACCATGCAGGGTGTTTTTTTCAATCGTGAAGTCGGTCAATTTATTCATTAACTCAGTTGTTAACCGCGTGTGCGCGGCAATCCCAATGCTTCTTCGGCAATTCTACTGCGATGAATTTCGCTGGTGCCGCCGTAGATCGTCGTGCCGTAAGAGCGACGGTGTCCCTGTTCGATAAAACCGAGCGGATGCTTGCCTTCAAACAGCGAGAACGGTGCTGCCAATTGCATTAATTCCCAGCTGTTGGTGACATAACTTTCGGATGCAAATAATTTCGATTTGGAACCAAACAGGCCACCATCGGCGTGTTCTACCGAGGCCCACAGACTTCGCAACATCAATACTTCGGATACATTGACGCGCGTTGCAACGCGCGCCAAGCCGCGCCGAATATGCGCATCGTCGAGCGGCCGTTTGCCGTTGACATCGGTGGCATCGGCCCAGAGCATGGCATTTTGCCACAGCGAAACTTGACCCACGTGATAACCCGAACCGCTGTGCTCAGTTTCTAGCGCTTTGACTAAAACCGCAGCACCGCCGTTGACTTCGCCAAGCCGCATTGAATCGGGAATACGCACATCCTGGTAATAGGTGATGTTGGTGCGCTCGCTCATCAGCGTGTCGACTTTATGAACCTCGACGCCAGGAGCTTTGAGCGGCACCAAAAATAATGTAATGCCCGCATGTTTGCGTGCATCGGGATCGGTTCTTGCGAGCATCAACACATAATCGGCCAGTTGGGCGCCGGTGGTGAACATCTTCTGGCCGTTGATGATCCAATCGTCGCCATCGCGCACTGCCGTCGTTCTAGCCGCAAACACATCGGAGCCGCAGCTCGGCTCGCTGAAACCCAGCGCGCAAATCGCATCGCCGGCGCGAATTTTGGTCAGAATTTCTTTCTTCGCGTAGTCCGATCCGAACAAGCGCACGACACCGGCCACCATGCTGCTGATGCCCGACATAAAACTAGACCAATTCACTTCTTCGAATACATAGCTCATTGCGTGATTGCTATACGCATCGATTGCTTGACCGCCCTCTTCGACCGGCCAATCAGCAAACACGATACCTTCAGCGGCCATTTTTTTGTGGAACTCGGGATTGTGATTCGAGCTCGAATGGTGCGATTTTTTCTTTAATTCCGGCGTAAGATTTTTTTCGAAAAATTCTCGCACTTTATTCGCTGCTGCTTCAGCTTTTGCGCCGAGCGAGAAATCAATATGCACGTCGCCTGCATCGGGCAAACCAACGTTTTCACCTTGCCATAGTCGCGAAGCGGCGCGATCGAGTTCCAATTCGGGATCGCCTAACAACAATATCCAGGTCTTCACTTTACGCAAAAATAATTGCACATCGTATTCCATCGTCAGGCCGTAACCGCCTAAGGTACGCACGGAACGATGGGTGGCCTGCGATGCCGCTTGTCCAGCCCACCACCAGCTCTGCGATACCAACGAAGCTGCTGCGTGCTCCCCTTTTGCAATCGCGAATACCGCGCGCCAAATTAATAACCGCGCGCCATCCACATCGCAAGCGGAATCCGCGAGCGGATGCGAAATGCCTTGATAGCTACCGATCGGGCGACCAAATGCTTCGCGTTCTTTCGAGTATTCGGCTGCCATATCGAGCGCGGCTTGTGCGGCGCCAACCATTGCAGATGCAACCAATAATTTCCATTCTTCCACGGCCGCTTGGAACAGGCCGATATGACTCGGCTCAGCGCCCAACACGCGACCACCCGCCGGCACTTGCCACAGCGCGATCGGCGCATCGCCGAGATTATTTTGCTTAGCAACCGCGGCGGCCAACTCAAACAATTTTACTTGACCATCGCACAGCGCGATCACCGCATGTGCGGCAGCAATACCCGGCACCACGACATGCTCGCCAGTAGTTACCGAACGCGGCATCAGCGTGATGACTTTTTCGCCGGCGCCGATGGCATCGAGCAACGCTGTTTCAGCAAAATTACTGAGCAAGCGCGCGCAGACTATTTCTTCGAGCAATGCCGTCGGCACTAAATAGCGACCCACTTCTTCCGCTAACAGTACCGCCTCTAACAGCCCAACTTCGCTGCCGCCCGCATCGGCAGATACGCGAATTAACGGCGCGCCCATTTCAACCAATTGCATCCGCAACCCGTCATCGAAACCGATTTCCTCTGCCGCGCGAACACGCTGCGGTGTCACCTCTTTGCGAAAAAAGGTGATGAAGGAGTCTCTAATCAGGCGCTGATCATCAGATAAATTAAGCTGCATAAAACACTCTTTTACCAAGCCATCGGTGAAATTGCGGGGGCGACGTTAAAACTGCTTTGGTTCGCTGTCAACGTCAACGGACTGTCAGTGGCAGCCGGTTGACGCATGATCAGCAACGCATCATATACGCTCGATAATAATCGCTGGAGCCATACCGCCGGCAGCGCACATCGTGATCAAGGCGCGCTTCAGGCCTCTGCGCTCCAGCTCGTCCAGCACCGTACCAATCAGCACTGAACCGGTCGCGCCGATCGGGTGACCGAGCGCAATTGCACCGCCGTTAACGTTGATTTTTTCGCGATCGATTTTTAAGTCGCGAATGAATTTCTCAACGACGACTGCAAATGCCTCGTTGACTTCAAATAAATCGATATCGGCGATCGTCAGACCGGCTTTCTTTAAAGCTTTCAGCGCAGCAGGCACTGGCGCATTCAGCATCAGCGTCGGCGAATCGCCCATGTTCGCCATCGCGATCACGCGGGCGCGCGGCTTCAAACCGTGCTTGCGTGCATACTCAGGCGATGCCAGCAGTACAGCACCTGCACCATCGACCACGCCCGACGAATTACCCGCGTGATGCACGTGATTTATTTTGAGATCGGGATATTTCTGATGAATCAATCCCGCGAAAGTTGTGCCCTGCTCGTCGAGCGGATAATCGGCCATAGCGGCAAACGCCGGCTTGAGTTGCGCGAGCGTTTCAAGCGTGGTGCCGGGGCGCGGATATTCATCGCGATCCAGCGCCAAAGTGCCATCCTCGCGATAAACCGGAATCAAACTTTTTGCGAAATACCCGCCTTCGATTGCTTTTGCCGCGCGCTCCTGACTCATTGCTGCGAGTGCATCGACGTCGGCACGCGTGATGCCCTCAAGGGTGGCGATGGCATCTGCGCATACACCTTGATTCGATTGTGGATGACGCGCCCGTAGGCGCAAATTGCCGATGTCGATGAGCGGGGATTGATTACCGCCGCCGCCACCGCTGCCATAGGAGGACATCATCTCAGTGCCACCCGCTACGATCAGATCTTCCATACCCGACATGATCGATGCCGCAGCAAAATTAACCGCGGTAATACCAGCGCCGCAGAAACGATCGAGCGTGGTGCCGCTAGCGCGAACATCGTAACCCGCGTCGAGCGCGCCCATCCGACCGATGTCACCGGCTTGCAAACCGCTCTGGTTAGCTGTGCCCCAGATCACATCGTCGACCTCTGCGGTATTCACATCATTGCGTTCGGCAATGGCTTTTAATACCGTAGCGGCGAGCTGCTGCGGATGTATCCCCGACAATGCACCTTTGCCCGCTTTACCAATGCCACGCGGCGTGCGACAAGTATCGATGATCCATGCTTCATTCACGTTCGTGTTCTCCTCATAAATACGGCGAAGACTTCTAAGCTAAAATTTCTAAATTTAGATTTCAAAAAATGCAGCCTGGATTTCAAACGAACATCGCGCTATCAGTCTGCTGCAGGTTGTCAATAATTTTCAGCGTGAGCCAACACGATCACGTAACCGCAAAATGTCGATGATCGATGCGCAATAACTTCAATGTTAAAAGATCAAATCAGAAAATATTGCATGATCACAACGTCAGCAACTTTGCTACCAACTTCAGCGTAAAATACTTGGCAATCGCTATTATCGAAGTAATTAAGAAATTGACTATTAAAGAAGCCAAATAGTACACTAATATAAAACCGCTACACAAGTCACCGAACTTACAATCCTTTGTAATGGGCAGAATAATCATGCAACCTTCTTATGCAGAAAACCGGTTATTAATCGATGGCGAATTACGGCCCGCGACAGGCGGCAGAACGTACAACAACATCAACCCGGCAACGGGCCTGGTTTGTGGCGTAGCACCCGATGCAACACTTGCCGACGCTGAGGCTGCAGTTGCTGGAGCGCGTCGCGCTTTCGACGAAACCGATTGGTCCCGCAATCACGCCTTCCGACACAAATGCATTCAACAACTGCAAGATGCGATGCTCAAACATATCGATGAATTCCGCGAAGCAACCATTACCGAAGTTGGCGCGACTCGCATGCTCGCTGAAAGCGCTCAAGTAGACGGACCGATAAAGAGCATCAGCTGGACACTGCAGTTCATGGAGAACTTCAAGTGGGAGCGCGATATCGGCCCGATGGAGGCGATGGGGCGCACCAGCCGTCGCGAAGTTTGGAAAGAAGCTGCCGGCGTCGTCGCCGCGATCACCCCGTGGAATTTCCCGATTCAAATTAATTTAGCAAAAGCCATTCCCGCGCTGGCGGCCGGCTGCACAGTGATTTTAAAAGCCGCGCCCGACACCCCGTGGACTGCGACCTTGATGGGCCGCCTGATTAAAGAAGAAACCGATATTCCGGCCGGCGTATTCAACATTTTAACCTCCTCGGATCCCGCTGAAATCGGCGAGTTTCTGACCACCGATCCGCGCATCGATGTCGTCTCTTTCACCGGCTCGACCGGCGTCGGCAAGCGCATTATGGTCAACGCCGCACAAACGGTTAAGAAAGTGTTCCTCGAATTAGGCGGCAAATCCGCCAATATCATTCTCGACGATGCCGATCTGCCATCCGCATTATTGGGCGCGCTGGGTATTTGCTTCCACGCCGGGCAAGGCTGTGCAACCCCCACTCGCCTGCTGGTTCCGCGCTCGCGTCAAGCCGAAGCCGAAGGCCTGTTGACCGCGTATTTGTCGATGATGCCGTACGGCGACGTCAATAGCCGCGACCAGGTGATGGGGCCGCTGATCAGCGAAAAACAACGTCAACGCGTTTTAGCCTACATTGAAAAAGGCAAGGCTGAAGGCGCCCGGCTATTGGTCGGCGGCGGTGTGCCGGATCTACCCGGCTACTTCGTCGAGCCTACCGCGTTTGTCGATGTCACCAATGATATGACCATCGCCCGCGAAGAAATCTTCGGCCCAGTATTAGCCGTTATTTATTACGATGATGACGAAGATGCCATCCGCATCGCCAACGACAGCATTTATGGCCTCTCCGGTGGCGTCACCTCGGCTGACCCCGAGCGCGCACTGCGCGTCGCGCGTCGCCTGCGCGTCGGCACCGTGAATGTCAACGGCGGCATCTTCCTCGGCCCGGATGCACCTTTCGGTGGCTACAAACAAAGCGGCGTGGGCCGCGAAATGGGGCCTGAAGGCTTCGAAGAATATCTCGAAACCAAAACCGTCGCATTTCCCATTTAGCGGATATTAATTAGAGGTATCGCCCGTGCAATTTATTAAATATGAAAAGGTTGATCGCGTCGGCGTCATCACACTGAACCGTGCCGACAAAGCCAATGCCGTGCATGGCCCGATGCTCGACGAGCTCGATCAGGCGTGGACGATGGCTGCCAACGATCGCGACGTGCGCGTAATCGTACTGAAAGCCGAAGGCAAACATTTCTGCTCCGGTCACGATATGACCGGCTCCGACGAAGCACTCAGCGGTGCAGAAAAAGCCGAGCCTTCCGCAGCCGATCAATCGCAGGGATTGGACTGGCAGACACGCGGTCTCGAAGCGCTGTACGAGTGGGAAGCAATCCGCTATATCGGCTATTCGCGGCGCTGGCGCGATGTGCGCAAACCCTCCATCGCCGCAGTGCAAGGTGCCTGTATCGCCGGCGGTTTGATGCTGTGCTGGCCGTGCGATCTGATCATCGCCTCCGAGGAAGCCAAGTTCTCGGATCCAGTAGTACGCATGGGTATCGGCGGCGTCGAGTACCACGCTCACACATGGGAAATGGGTCCACGCAAAGCCAAGGAAATGTTGTTTACCGCGCGCTCGATGACTGCGGCGGAAGCTGAAAAATTAGGCATGGTCAATCGTGTTGTGCCGAAAGAAAAACTGCTCGATGAAACGATGGCACTCGCCAACGAAATTGCGCAGATGCATCCGTTTGCACTCGCGCAGGCCAAACGCGCAGTCAATCAGACGATGGATGTACAGGGTTTCTACTCGGCCACGCAGGCGGTCTTCGACATCCACCAAACCGGTCACGGGAACGCACTTGCAGTCTGCGGTTACCCGGTGATGGTGGCGCTGGATGATATGAAGAAGTCGAACTCGTAAGTGAGGTCGTCGGCATCGACGGCGCCAACGCTTTGACTCGCATTGGGCGAGGAGACTTACGGTCTCTCGTCCAGCTTTAAACAGCTACCACACCCCTCTCCGCCCCCTTGCGCGCGCGCCGGTACGCCGTGGGACCGATACCGATAATCGCGCGAAACGCTCTGGCGAATGCGGTTTGGCTGGCGTATCCGACAGCAGCAGCGATCACGCCAATGGGCTTGTTCCCAGCATCTAGATCGTCGATGGCCGCATAAATGCGCAATCGCAAACGAAAATCCTCCCAACTGGTACCCATCGCCTTTTGAAAGTGGCGACGCAGCGAACGCTCCGACATGCCCACCGCCTTGCAGATATCTTGCAGCGTTACCGCGGCAAGATTGGCGCGAGTAAGATCGACGATGGCGTTGATACGCGGATCGTCGCTGGAGGGCAGTACCAACCTGGCCTCGCGCGCGACCCATTCGCCGCAGAGCTTGGCAAAACAATTGAAATAGGCGCGGCTGGTATCGTCGTCGACACCGTCGATCGGCCAACGCATCGCATACATAATCATCTCGCGCATTAGGTTCGACACATGGATGACGCGCAGCCCGTGAACCGGCCAATCGACCATCGCCGGGCTGAGAAAAACCGAGCCGGAGCGAATCTTCTGCAGCGTCGTGCGATGAATCGTGTCGGCGGGAATCCAGGCGGCGAATTGGTGTGGCACCTTGTAGCGGGCAAATTTGCCCTCTACCTCCACCGAGCCTTCAAACGCATAAATCAACTGGTGAAAGTCGTGATAATGCCACGGCGTCTCGATTTCAAAACCGTCGCTGCTGTGCGCGCCGGCCTGGACGGTGCTGTCGGCGCTACGCAGCGTAATGAGTTGGGGATGGAGGTCATTGCTCATATTGGCCGTCAAAGTATCACAATTGACCTTCCGAAGCGCGCAGGTCGCGCGTAGAGGGATTAAATTAGAGTAACAAGAAAGATTGCCTGGCGGCTCGCTCGCGTTATCAACAGCGAGCCGCAAAACCCAGCAGCCGCCTAACGATCCACCGGATAAGCAACGAGGAAAATCACCATGTCGAAACCCGATACGCCTGAAATGGCGAGTGCCGCCCGCAACTATTGGATGGCCGAAGGCTTTGCCGCCGGCGGCGCCATCCGCGAGGTGGATTACGCAGCGGCCTCCCAAGGGCTGCATCCCAGTTTGCAAGGCATCAAAATTGTCGATTGCGATACGCATTTCACCGAGGCACCCGATCTGTTCACCTCGCGCGTACCGGCGTCGATGAAGGACAAAGTGCCGCAAGTGCGGCGCACGAACGGCGTCGACCGCTGGTTTTTGGGCGACCGCGATTTCGGCCCGACCGGTGGCAACGTCATTCGCCACGACAATAACAAATTGCTCGGCCGATTGGCGTTTCCCACCCTTGATGAATCGCATCCCGGCGGCCACCAAATCAAACCGCGCCTCCAGGCGATGGACGATATGGGTGTGTGGGCGCAGATCTGTTACCACAACTCGGGCGTGACCCAAGCCGGCACACTGATGTCGCTGGGCGACAATGAGCTCGCGCTCACCATCATCAAATTATTTAACGATGCTGCCATCGATCGGCAGAAAGAATCCGGCGAGCGCCTGTTTACCATGGCGCATCTGCCGTTGTGGGACAAAAAAGCGATGGAAGCCGAAGCGCGCCGCTGTATCGATATGGGCCTCAAAGGTTTCGTACTGCCGGATACGCCCGAACGTATTGGCGTGCCTTCGTACGTGCACGATTATTGGACGCCGTTCCTGGAGATGTGTAACGACACCGGCACGCCGCTGAACTTCCATTTGAATGCTGCGATGGACCCCAATGCACTGACCTGGGAAGGCTTCACGTTCGAGCAAACGCTGTCGGTGGTGGCCACGATGTTCTCGATCGGCAATGCAGCCACGCTCGGCAACTGGATCGTCAGCGGCCGGCTCGATCAATTCCCCAAATTGAAAATTGCGCTGGTCGAAAGCGGCATGGGCTGGATTCCATTTGCGCTCGAAGCGCTCGAACATCAGTTCGACGAAATGATGCCCAGCAAGACGGGGAAACTTCATCGTCGGCCGTGGGAATATTTCCGCGATCAATTTTGGGCTACTTACTGGTTCGAAACGATTGGGCCAAAAATGTTGCTGGAAACGATCGGCGTCAATAAGGTTTTATTTGAAACCGATTTCCCACATCCGACATCGTTATATCCCGGCGTGCAGGAGCATATCGTCGATACACTCGGCGGTTACGATTACGACGTGCGCCATCGCGTGCTCGAACGCAATGCAGCGGAACTCTACAACTTGCCATTCTAAGCGGGACACGATCCACCGCTAAGGATTGTAGGCCAAGGCTTGACCAGAACATGCTTGACCAAAACAATCTCCCGATAAAATCGGTGTAGTATTAGCGGCTTTTTACACAGGATCGACCGATGAATTGCGCTGAGGAGAGCTGACACCAGTGACAACATTCGGCTGGAACACAACCGCGGAAGAGGTCGCTCGCGCGGCCAACCTGCGCGGGCGGCAAGTGGTGCTAACCGGCGCATCGTCCGGCATCGGGATTAATACTGCGCGCGCGCTGGCGCAAGCCGGCGCAAATCTCGCCCTCGGCGTGCGCGATGTCGCCAAAGCTAAAGACGCTCTTGGCGATATCGCGAGCACTAGCGAAGGCAAAGTATTAATTCTGCCGCTCGACCTCAGCGATCTCGCTTCAGTCACGCAGTTCGCCGCGCAAATCAGCGGACCGGTCGATGCGTTGATCGCCAACGCCGGCGTTTCGCTAACACCCGAATCACATTTGCCCAACGGGCTCGATGTGCGCTTCGCCACCAATCATCTCGGACACTTTCTGCTCGCTCAGCTGCTGCATCGCCAAATGGCGGCGCGCGGTGCGCGCATCGTAGTGCTGAGTTCGGCGGGCCATAAAAGCATGCCGATACATCTCGACGACCTGCAATGGCGAAAGCGGAAACATTACGCAGGCGCCGCTTACGCCGAATCCAAAAGCGCCAATATTTTATTTGCGCAGGAAGCTACTCGACGCTGGGCGAGCGACGGCATTTTCGCCAATGCCGTACTACCCGGCTCCGCACTCACCGGTCTGCAACGATTTCACGGCGAGGAATTGAAGCGCCGGATCGGCTTCATCGACGAAGACGGCAACGTCGCCCCGATGATGAAAACCAGCGCCCAAGCCGCAGCGACCACGGTATGGGCCGTTACGGCACCGGAGTTGGAGCAACGCGGCGGACTGGTGCTAGAAGATTGCGCGGAAGCGTTACCGGTAGGACCCGACACGCACATGTGGTCGGGCTTTGATGCCAACGTGGCCGATCCGGAGACCGCTCGCCTGCTATGGGAACATTCGCTGCAGTTGTTAGAGTCGCTAGCTCCCGCGTATTAGCATCACTAACACCGTGATCAACGCGAACGAG
>JAYVWC010000004.1:0-68905 GCA_043786385.1 Spongiibacteraceae bacterium
AAATCGAAACCGCGCTTGCTCCATCATGCCCAGCGTGTGTTTATGCTGGCGTACCTCATCCCGCATGATTTGTTTATCTACGCTTGAGGTGGCTGCTGATCTGACGATACCCAGCAGCAGATCTTTTGAGTAAGGTTTGGGTAAGTAGTAGTAGGCTCCGGCTTGGATACCTTGCAGAATTTGTTCGTTGGTTGCTGCAGCGGTTTGCATAACCACCGGAATATTTTGAAAGCGTGGGTCAGCTTTTATTTTTTTTAATACTTCCATGCCATCCATATTCGGCATCATCCGATCGAGAACCACCACCGCAATATCCGCATGCGCTTCGAGCTGCTGCAAGGCCGTTATACCGTCCACCGCGCCAATGACTTGATAGTCATCATCGGTTAGATATTCGGTAAGAATATCTAAGTTAAACTCTTCATCATCGACAGCTAATATTTTTAGTTGATCAGTCATAATGGCTTTGCTCTGCGGGTATTGAAAAGTTTAAAACCGCGCCTTGCACTGGGCCGTTTTAGGCCCAAATCATTTTGCACTTAGACTAAGTAGCTGCCTTGCCGTCCGGTTTATTCACCGCAAAGAAATAACTCACCCGCTCGCGCGGATTAAGGTATTCGAAAATTTCTTTGCTCAGTTGAGCGGGGCGTAGACTTTTGCGGATGGTTAAATCAGTGTGCTGGCTTAGATCGACGATCACTGCTTCCGCTTTGGGGATATCGGCTGAATAAATTAGCACGCCGGGTTTCAATAATTCTTTGCGATTGAGTGAAATCACAATGCCAATCGATTCATCGGATAATTGCACTACCGTACCGGGCGGGTAGATGCCGAGCAGCTTGACCAGTGTTTGTAAGGTGGTTTTGTCGAATTTTGCGACCTGCTTGGAAAACATCAAGCTCAATGATTCGTGCGGGGTCATGCTCTGTTTCGGATCGATGTGATTGCAGAGTTTGTCGTAATAATTAACCGTCGCTAAAATTTTGCTGAGTGGCAGCATTTTGCTTGCAACAATATTACTGGGATAGCCGCTGCCATCAAGCATTACATGGTGTTGTTCGATGACGGTTAGCAGAACCGGTTTGACGGTCAGTTTTAATTTGGCGTGTTGGCCGATCATCTCTGCGGCGAAGCGCACATGGCGTTCGTATAAATCGCTTTCTGGTTTGGTTAGCGGCGTAGCTTTGCGGACTAATTGCGGCGGTAATTTGATCTGGCCAATATCGTGCAGTAATGCGGCCAGGCCTAGGGTCATCATCTGCTCGGTATCGGTGATACCCATTTCGCGCGCCAACAGTAGCGACAGCACCGAGACATTCAATACGTGGTAATACAAACTCTCGTCGAGATTGTTGGCGTTCATCAAATGCACGAGCGTTTCTTTGTCGGCTTGCAGTGTGGCGACGATGCTACCCACCACCTTGCCGGCTTCGTTCATCGCCTGCACCGGGGTGCCGGCCATTTTGCTCATCAAATCTTTGACGTTGCCGACCACCTCGTTGTACTGACGCTCGACGTGTTGAATTTCTTTGCGCCGGAGCTGCAAGCTTTCGGCGTGTTCTTTCTTTTCCTGCCACAGCGCCTGCATGGAGCTGTCGTCGGCCGGCTCGGGCGTGGCCACAGCTGCGCCGGGGGCGGGTGCCTCCAACGGAGTGGTTTGCGATTTTTCCGGGTAGTACCACAGCTCTTCGACGCCAAGCTGCCGAATTAGCTTGATTTCGCCGCTGTTTTTAAGCTTAAAGCGAGCGAATAAAAAGGGATGCTCGTTCCATTGCAGCGGCAGTTCGATGTACAGGCCGGGCTGCAGCTGGTGAACCGAAATTTTCTCTTTGGGCATAGCTTTGAGCCATCGATGTGGGGGCTATGGAGTCGGGCTGTTGGCGGTTGGTGCCGTGCCACGCAAATACCGCTAGACAGTATGGTAGATATCGGCCATTTCGTCGCGCTGTGCTCGGTTATCGGTGCGCGGTGAATCCGAACAGCGCACCGGCGCGGTGCCTTTAAGAAACGATGGCTAGCGACTACACTCAGTAGCATCCAAATAGTAGCCCCGCGGACACAGGAGAGACGGCAATGGTAGCAGTAGTCGTGCAACAGGATAATCGCCATCTAACGCTTAAAATCAGCGGGCGTTTTACCTTTTCGATTTATAAAGAATTTTATTCGGCATACAAGGATTTATCGGAAAAGCCAGGTAGTGTCGATGTCGATCTACAGGGGGTCGAGTATATGGATAGCGCCGCGCTGGGTATGCTGCTGTCGATGCGTAATTACTTTGGCTCTGAGGCGAAGTTACGCCTGCTGAACCCCAGCCATACTGTCCTCAAAATTCTCCAGATAGCGCGCTTCGATAAAACCTTCCAAGTGGTCTGAGCTTTTATGAATATTAGGCCGCTATGTATATTAGGCTCCTAAAAATATTAAGCCCCTATGAGTATTAGGCCCCTATGGATATTCTGGTAGTCGATCCAGAGGCGGAGATTCGGCTGCTATTTTTTGTCGCTGCCGATCAGCTCGGCTGCGAAGTGTATTTCGCCGAAACGGGTGGCGAGGCGCTGCACGTACTGGCGCAACAAGATAGCATCGGTCTGGTGTTGATTTCCGCGGAGCTAACCGGAATCGATTCTCGCATGCTGGCGCTACAGATACGCGAGAGTTATCGCGGCCCCCATCTGCAACTCGTATTTTTCAGCGATACCGAAGATACCGATACGTTGGTCGAGTTGTTGGGCTACGGCGACGATGTCGTTATCAAACCGTTTAGTCAGCCGGTGTTGCTGGCTAAGCTGTGGGCCTTGCGCCGTACTCGACAGCTGTATACGCAAATCGAATTGCACAACGCGCAGTTGGAAAGTTATCGCGAGCAAACCGAAGCCGATCACCAAGTTGCCACCGATGTGTTTTCGCGTTTTCTCTCGCAAAATTTATCCGCTATCGCAGGAATTTCCACCTTCCTTTCACCGATCTCAACGTTTAATGGTGACTTGCTATTGATGGCGCCGCGCCCCGGCGAAGGCTTCAACGTGCTGGTTGCCGATATCACTGGCCACGGTTTACCCGCAGCGCTCGGCACGATGCCGATTGCCGAGATATTTTTCACGATGACTCAAAAAGGCATCGGCATCGGCGATATCGCGCGCGAAATGAATAGCGTATTCCGCGCGCGGATGCCCGATTATATTTTGTGTGCAGCCGTATTGATGGCAGTGATGGATGGTGGCCGCAGGCTGCAGGTTTGGTCGGGCGGAATGCCGCCGCTGGTTGTTTTTGATCGACAGGGCAATGTTGAATGGTTGCAACCCTCCAGCCATATGGCGTTGGGCGCGCTCAATAAGCGCGAATTTGAGGCAAACATTTTCAGTTTGGATTTATTGGCTGGGCAGCGCGTGCTTTGCTACACGGATGGCATTACCGAAACGAGCAGCTGCAATGGCGAGATGTTCGGCGATGAGCGCTTAATCGCCGCGTTGACCGGTAGTGCGAGCGGCGAAGCCTCTGTTAAGAAATTGACCGAAGCGCTGTATCAACACGCGGATGGCGTATTGCTTAGCGATGACGCGACGGTCTTTTGCTTAGACACGGCGCTGTACACCGGCTTTGGTGACGGCACCGATTTGCGTTCGAGCGAAAATTATTCGCAGTGGGATGGTTTTCGTTGGTGTACACAAATCGAATTCTGTGTGGCGCAAATTAAATCGGAGCAGGCGCTCGATTTGTTGTACAGCGCGCTACCGGCGCATCCGATCGTACGCGCGGCGCGCGCCGATCTATCGGTGATCATTACCGAACTATTTGTCAACGCGTTGGATCACGGCTTGCTCGGTATGGATTCGTCGCTGAAGGAAGAGGGCGACGACTTGATGGGATATTTCACGCTGCGCGAACAGCGTTTGCAGGCACTGCAAACCGGCCATATAAAATTTGAATTGAGTTGCTATGTCGAAAATGGCATCGGTCGTTTTCAAATCGACTGCGAAGACAGCGGGCCGGGTTTCGATTACGCCAAGGTCATTGCGGTGCAACCGGATGATGCGCGGCATAGTGGTCGCGGTCTGCCGATGCTCGCGGCGCTGTGCGAACAGATGAGTAGCAATGCCAGGGGCAATCGCCTGACGTTGCGGTATCGCTGGCCGCCGATGCCGGCCGTCGACAGAGCAGAAATGTAGCGCTTTTAAATCCAATAAATTGCGGTGATGCGAATGAATTTTTTAGATAAGCGCGCAGTGGTGGTGGGTGGCAGTAAAGGCTTGGGGGTGGATGTAGTTGCCGCGTTGGCCGTGGCGGGATGTCGCGTCGCCGTGTTGGCGCGCAGCGAAGGTCAGCTCGGCGAATTGCAAGCGCGTTTTCCGGGGCGCATACAATTGCTAACCACCGATATTGCAAATCCTGAATCGGTACGCGTTTCATTTCAGCAAATTCAAACCACGTTCGGTGGCATCGATTTTTTAATTTTAAATGCCGCGGTTGCGATGCCGGCACTGTTGGCGCAGATCAGCGATGCAGATATTCGCGCGCAGCTCGATATCAATATGGCCGGCCCGATGTATTGCCTACGCGAAGCCGCGTCGCTGATGACCGATGCCATCGTGGTATACATATCATCGGAATCGGTGCGCCATCCGTTCCCGATGTTAGCGTTGTACGCCGCTGCGAAAGCGGGGATGGAAACTTTTTTGAATGCGGTGCGCGGCGATTTATATAGCCAAGGTAGAAACCGCGTAATTACCTTCCGCGTCGGCTCGATGGGCGGCACATCGTTCAGCAGCGGTTGGAGCAAAGATACCTTTAAACAATTTTTTGAAGTCGCCAGCAAGTCAGGACATATCGGCAAAGGCGGCACCCCGATGGCAACCAAGATCGTTGCAGATGCAATTCTGCACGCACTGAGTACGCCGGCTGCTGCGAATATTGAGACGATTGATTTTCGTAGCGCGGATGCGCATTAAAATGAGTGATTGACGAGTCATCGATCAAATCAGTCTGACCGGAGCCGTATTTTCAGTAGTGACGTCAGCAGCAATCTTATTGATTTGACGGGATTGAGAATACGGTAGACGAAAAGCTAGTTAGTTTTTATCCGAGAGTTTAGCCGCGATTAATTCGAGGCTTTTTTATTGTGATCGTCAATTCTGCAATCGTGAAAACATCTACGCCGGTCCTGGCGTGCAGGTTTATCCCCAAAAAGTGGCGTACGTATGGCTCTATGTATCAACAATGTTGCTACATAGAGCCTGCTGCGTTAGGCTAATGAGCTTGACGATATCCGAGGAACATATCATGCGAGCCATCGTAAAAAAATGGGGTAACAGCGCATCGGTGCGCATTCCGGCTGCGGTGATGACGGCCGCAAATCTCGATGTGGATGACGCAGTTGATGTGAAGGAGGAGGGTGGCCGAATTATCATTGAGCCGGTGCGTCCAGCCGAGCTTGATCTTGACGAGTTACTCGCAGGTATTACGGCAGACAATCTGCACAGCGAATTGGATTATGGTTTGGCGCTTGGCAAGGAAGTATTCTGATGGCTCGGCGCTATCTACCCGATGCTGGCGATATTGTGTGGTTACAGTTCACGCCACAAGCGGGTCATGAGCAGGCGGGGCACAGACCGGCGCTGGTCTCAGTCCCGCTACGTATAACAGCAAAACCGGTCTCATGCTGTGCTGCCCGTTGACGACACAGATCAAAGGTTATCCATTTGAGGTCATGATCGCGGGTAAAACCGCGAGTGTGGTATTGGCCGACCAAGTGAAAAGCCTGGATTGGGCAGCGCGCAAAGCCAGCCGTAAAGGCAAGGTATCGGCGGCTGAACTGGCAGCTGTTCGCGCCAAAGCCATCGCGCTGATTAACGGCTGACGGTCTACCGGTACAGATAAGTTTTCGAAGTGACGCACATTGCGCGTAGCGAGAGTGGTGTTGAGTTAGTGCAGTCCAAGCACATCCTGCATGCTAAATAATCCCGGTGCTTTATCGCCGAGCCAGTTGGCGGCACGCACCGCGCCGCGCGCAAACGACATGCGCGAGCTGGCTTTGTGGGATATTTCTACGCGCTCGCCATCGGCGGCAAATATCACTGTGTGATCGCCGACGATATCGCCGGCGCGCACCGTTGCAAAGCCAATCGTTTCGCGTTGGCGTGCGCCGGTGATGCCTTCGCGTCCGTACACGGCGACTTCACGTAAATTGCGATCGAGCGCTTTGGCGACGACTTCGCCCATGCTTAATGCAGTGCCGGAGGGTGCATCGATTTTATGACGGTGATGCGCTTCGACGATTTCGACATCGTAATCGTCGCCCAATACCTGCGCGGCTAATTCGAGTAATTTAAAACACACGTTGACGCCGGTGCTGTAATTCGACGCCATGCACGCGGCGACTGCATTGAGCGAGGCGAGCAGTGCGGTCTTTTGTTCGGGATTAAAACCGGTGGTGCCGATAACGATTTTTTTGCCGTTGGCGCCGCAGATTTTTGCATTCTGTAACGTCGCCGCTGGCACGCTGAAATCGATTAACACATCGAACTGCGCAAGCACGGCGCTTAAATCGTCGCTGACGATCACGCCATTTTTGCCGAGCCCGGCAAGCTCGCCGGCATCGGCGCCAATTAATGAGCTTTCGGGGAGTTCGAGCGCTGCGGTGAGTTGGCAGCCTTCGGCATTTGCGATCGCTTCGATCAACGTTTTACCCATGCGGCCGGCAGCGCCGGTGACAGCAATACGCAATGTCATAACTATTTCCTAAATTTTTCGAGCACACCTAAATTTAATTTTTAATTCGGCGCCTAAATTTAATTCGGATCGCCGAAGAAGTTTTTCATGCCTTCGAACCACGAACCTTTGCGCGGCGATTGTTGCGAACCTTCGATTTCGAGCGACTGCTGCAATTCGCGCAATAATTCTTTCTGACGTTTGTTTAGATTGACCGGCGTTTCGATCGCGACGCGACACATTAAATCGCCGGGGCCGCCACCGCGTACCGGTGCCACACCTTTGCCGCGCAGGCGAAATAATTTTCCGGTCTGCGTCTCGGGCGGAATTTTTAATTTCACGCGACCTTCGAGCGTCGGCACTTCCAACTCGCCGCCGAGTGCGGCATCGGCGAAACTGATCGGCACTTCGCAATACAAATGCTTACCGTCGCGTTCGAAAATAGGATGTTCGCGCACCGAGATCTGCACGTACAAATCGCCGACCGGGCCGCCATCAGCACCGGCTTCGCCTTCGCCAGCAAGCCGAATTCGATCGCCGGTATCGACACCGGGCGGTACTTTAACCGACAAGGTTTTGGTTTCTTCGACGACGCCCCGACCGTGACATTTGCCGCATGGGTCGGCGATCATTTTGCCTTTGCCGCGACAGTTCGGGCAGGTTTGCTGTACCGAGAAAAAGCCCTGCTGCATGCGAATTTGACCGACGCCGCTACAGGTGGTGCAGGTGATCGGCGAGCTGCCTTTCTTGGCGCCGGAGCCGTTGCATTCGCCGCAATGCACTAGCGTCGGGATGCGAATTTTTGCAGTCGTGCCTTTAACGGCTTCCTCCAAACTGATATCGAGCGTGTAGCGCAAATCGGAACCGCGCTGCGGGCCGCCGCGGCCGCGACCGCCGCCACCGCCACCGCCAAAAATATCGCCGAACACATCGCCAAAAATATCGGAGAAGTTGGCGCTGCCACCGCCGAAACCAGCACCAGTGCCGCCACCACCACCGCTGCCATCGACTGCAGCATGACCAAATTGATCGTAGGCCGAGCGCTTCTGCGAATCCGATAACACCTCGTAAGCGGCATTTGCTTCTTTGAAGCGTTCTTCGGATTCTTTGTCGCCGGGATTGCGATCCGGGTGAAATTTCATTGCCACCCGGCGGTAAGCTTTTTTGATATCCGCTTCGGCGGCATCGCGCGCCACGCCCAGTATTTCGTAATAATCGCGTTTCGACATGAGTTTGATTGACTGCAGTTAATGGTGATAGTTAGTAAGAAAAATTAATGGGAAAATTTCCCGGTGCGTTTATGCAAACGTTTCACTCGGCCAGCGCATGCAAATGAATCGCTCCGCATTAGCAATTAGCACAAACGACAAGGTCAGCATGGCTTGCCATACTGACCTCGCTGTTTATAACGCGCAAGTTTTGTTGCGAATCGCTCACCGCCAATCAATAACTAGCGGCGATTCATTGCGCGTTCGATGATGGCGCTGCCATCACTTGTCTTCTTTCACTTCCTCGAACTCGGCATCGACTGCATCGTCTTTGTGCGCCGAGCCTTCCGCGCTGCCACCTTGCGGTTGCGCTTTGGCCTGTGCTTCGGCGTACATTTTTTGCGCTAAGCCGCTCGAGGCTTCGGTCAATTGTTGCGTCGCTGCATCGATGGCTTCCTTGTCTTCGGCTTTAACGACTTCTTCGACCTTTTTAATCGCCGCTTCGATGCTGGATTTTTCGTCGGCGCTGACTTTATCGCCGGCTTCCTGCAACGTTTTTTGCGTTGCGTGCACCAGGCCTTCGGCGGTGTTGCGGGCCTGTGCCAACTCGGCGAATTTTTTATCCGCTTCGGCGTTGGCCTCGGCGTCGCGCACCATTTTCTTGATTTCGTCTTCGCTTAAACCGCTCGATGCGGTGATGCGAATCGATTGCTGTTTGCCGCTCGCCTTATCTTTCGCCGACACATTTAAAATACCGTTGGCGTCGATATCGAACGACACTTCGATCTGCGGCATGCCGCGTTGCGACGGCGGAATGTCAGCTAAATCGAAACGGCCGAGCGATTTGTTGTCGGCGGCGCGTTTGCGCTCGCCTTGCACGACGTGAATCGTAACCGCGGTTTGATTGTCTTCAGCGGTCGAAAACACCTGCGATTTCTTGGTCGGAATCGTCGTATTTTTTTCGATTAACGGTGTGGCGACGCCGCCCATCGTTTCGATGCCGAGCGTCAACGGTGTAACGTCCAACAGCAGTACGTCGGTGACGTGACCGCTCAATACTGCGCCTTGAATTGCCGCGCCGACCGCAACCGCTTCGTCGGGGTTAACGTCTTTGCGCGGCTCTTTACCGAAAAAATCGGTGACTTTTTTCTGTACCATCGGCATCCGCGTTTGACCGCCGACCAAAATCACTTCATCGATTTCCTGCACGCTTTTACCGGCGTCTTTCAACGCGATTTGCAACGGCGCAATCGTGCGATCGACCAAATCCTCAACTAACGCTTCGAGTTTGGCGCGCGTCAGTTTCACTACCATGTGTTTCGGGCCGGTGGCATCGGCGGTGATATACGGCAGATTCACTTCGGTTTGCTGGCTCGACGATAATTCAATTTTGGCTTTTTCAGCGGCTTCTTTCAGGCGCTGCATCGCCAACGGATCGCCTTTCAGATTGATGCCGTTGTCTTTCTTGAATTCATCGGCGAGGTAATTGATCAACACCATGTCGAAGTCTTCGCCGCCGAGGAAGGTGTCGCCGTTGGTTGAGAGCACTTCGAATTGTTTTTCGCCATCGACATCGGCGATTTCGATAATCGAAATATCGAAGGTGCCGCCGCCCAAGTCGTACACCGCGATGGTGCGGTCGCCGCCTTCTTTATCGATGCCGTACGCTAACGCTGCCGCAGTCGGCTCGTTGATGATGCGTTTGACGTCGAGACCGGCGATGCGGCCGGCGTCTTTGGTAGCCTGACGCTGCGAATCGTTGAAGTACGCAGGCACCGTGATGACGGCCTCTTTGATTTCCTCGCCGAGATAATCTTCAGCAGTTTTTTTCATTTTCTTCAGCACTTCGGCGGAGATTTGCGGCGGCGCCATTTTGCGGCCGCTGACTTCGATCCACGCGTCGTTGTTGTCGGCCTTAACGATTTTATACGGCACCATGTCGATGTCTTTTTGCACGACATCGTCGGTAAAGCGGCGACCGATCAAACGTTTCACCGCGTACAGCGTATTTTTGGGGTTGGTCACCGCTTGGCGCTTGGCGCTCTGGCCGACCAGGATTTCATCGTTGTCGGTGTACGCGACGATCGACGGCGTGGTGCGCGCGCCCTCGGCGTTTTCGATGACTCTAACTTTATCGCCATCCATGATGGCGATACATGAGTTGGTGGTGCCGAGATCGATACCGATAATTTTTGCCATGAACGTTCTCTCCGAGTGCCAAATGGGGTTGCTGTTCGCTCATCAAGGCTAGCGAGTCAGCCGTTTAATCTTGTCGCCTTATATTGGCGCGTTCGCTGCGAATTCAAGTGTTGCCGATTAATACTTAGTCGTTAAGTCTCTGCGGTCATTAAGTCTCTGCGGTCATTAAGTTTCCGCGGCCGTTAAGTCTTCGTGCTCGCGCCGTGGTTACTGTCTTATGCCGAAGCATCAATCGGTTTGCTGGCGCCTTTGGCGACCATCACTATCGCCGCGCGCAACAGGCGACCGTTCAGCGTGTAGCCTTTCTGCATTACGTGCAACACGCTATTCGGTTTGGCGTTGGGGTTCTCGACGATCGATACTGCCTCGTGAAACTGCGGATCGAACGGCGCACCGAGCGGGTCGACCGCTTCGATCTGAAAGCGGCTCAATACGTCTTGCAGCGTTTTCCCGGTCAGCTCGACGCCTTCGGCAAGCGGCTTGATCGCATCGTTGTTGCGATCGGCGGCTTCGAGCGTACGCTCGAGATTGTCGGCCACCGGTAGCAGTGCATTGGCGAATTTCTCCAGTGCATATTTGTGCGCACTTTCGACGTCTTTTTCGGCGCGGCGGCGCGTGTTCTGCGCTTCGGCTGCGGTGCGCAGCAACTGGTCCTTGGCCTCGGCCAACTGCTGTTGCAATTGTTCGATCTCGGCCTGTAGTGCGGCGCTGTCGAGCGGCTCGCTAACGGCGTGCTCGGCATCGGACTCGATCGGTTGGTTCTCGGCGGCTTGGTCTTGCTCGGTCACAACGGTTCTCCGTTTGGATCTATTTGTAATTTGCATGTCCGCGGGTTTGCGGGCACCGCGCGGTGCGTACTGTTCGGTCGCTAGCAAAAGCGGGTCGCGCCTATATGGGGTTGGCGGCACTGAATTCAAGAGCCTAAGTATTTAAGAACTTGAGTATTTAAGAACCTAAGTATTTAAGAGCAGTTACAGCGATTTCAGCGCGACGCTCAACATGCGCGCGGTTAAATCGACGATCGGGATTACGCGCTCGTACGCCATCCGGGTCGGGCCGATCACGCCGAGTACGCCGAGCGTATTGTTATCGACCTGATACGGCGCGGTGATCATGCTGAAATCGCCGAGCACTTCGTAGCCGGCTTCCTCGCCGATAAATATCTGCACGCCTTCGGCGTTGATGCAGCGATCGACTAAATCGAGAATGTCGTGCTTCTGTTGAAACGCCTCGAATAAACCTTTTAATTTGTCGATCGCGGCGGGGCCAGAATTGCCGATCAGGCGGGTTTCGCCGGCCATCACGTAATCGCGCGGCTCGGTGGCCGGCACTTCAAACGCGCGACTGGCGAGATCGAGCGAGGCCTGCAAATGGCGATCGATCGATGCTTTATCGGCGTGCATAGCTTCGATTAGGGCGTTGCGCACCTCGTCCAGCTGGCGACCGGCGAAGCGCTGATTCAGCATATTCGCAGCCTGTTGCAACTCGATTTCGTCGTAGTGGCGTTGCGTGTAAATAACGCGGTTCTGCACTTCGCGCTCGTTGATCACCAGAATCACCAGCACGCGATTATCGGATAGCGGTAGAAATTCGACCTGCCGCAACACCACCCGCGGTTGCCGCGGCAGCGTCACCAGGCCCGCCTGCGCGGTGATTTGCGCGAGCAGCTGCGAGGCGCTTTCGACCAATTCCTTCGGCGATTTATCCGGGTGCAGACCCTGTTGCAGGCTGGCAATCGCATCTTGATTGAGCGGCTGCACGGTAATCAGCGAATCGACAAATAACCGATAGCCTTGCACCGTAGGTACCCGTCCGGCCGAGGTATGCGGTGCGCGAATTAGCCCGAGCTCTTCGAGATCCGCCATGATATTGCGCACGGTGGCGGGGCTGATCGGCAGGCCGCTCACTTCCAGTAGCGCTTTCGAGCCGATCGGTTGGCCTTCGCGAATATAGCGTTCGATCAGAGCCTTGAGCAGCATTTGGCTGCGCTCAGAAATCAGCTCGTTCGCCATCGATGACCACCTTGAGGACTTGAAAATAAACGAAAGGCGGCATTGTAACGGTTTTGCCGCGCGCCAAGCGATTGCCTTTCCTATTGCCAGTATCGAGGCGGTGCGGTATAAATAACTACTGTACAAATAACCAGCCATAAACAGATCGTCAATGGAGTTCGCCCATGTTGGTTCATCTCAGTGTCGATAACTACGCCATCGCCGAGCATCTCGAAGCGGAATTCGATCGCGGCATGACCGTGCTGACCGGCGAGACCGGCGCCGGTAAATCGATTCTGCTCGATGCGCTCGGACTTGCGCTCGGCGATCGCGCCGATGCGTCGGTGGTGCGCAGCGGCGCCGAGCGCGCCGAAATTCACGCGACCTTTGATATCCGCACTATTGCTGCCGCTAAAAGCTGGCTCACCGAGCGCGAGCTGCTCGCCGGTGACGATTGTCTGCTGCGCCGCGTGATCACCAGCGAAGGCCGCTCGCGCGGTTACATCAACGGCCAGCCCGCGACGCTGCAGGATTTAAAAGCGATCGGCGAATTGCTGATCGATATCTACAGCCAGCACGCGCATCAATCGCTGTTGCAACGTGCGCAGCAGCGCATCTTGCTCGATGCGTTCGCCGGCACCGAAACGCTGGCCGAACAAGTGAAAGTGTTAGCGCAGCACTATCAACGCGGCGCCGAGCGCCTCGATACGTTACTCAATGCGCGCGATGAACAAACCGCGCGCGTGCAATTGCTCAGCTATCAAGTCGACGAATTGGATAAGCTCGATCTCGTCGAAGGCGAACTCGATGCGCTTGAAGATGAGCGCCGCGCGCTGGCGAACGGCGAGCAAATTCTGCGCAATAGTCAGCACGCGTTGGCGCTGTGTCGCGAGGGCGAAATCAATGTCGTCAATATTCTGAATCAAGCATTGAAATCGCTCGGCGAACTCGGCACTAAACAGCCGACATTACTCGATGCAGAACAGATGTTAAATAGTGCGCTGATTCAAGTCGAAGAGGCGAGCGCCGAATTGCAGCATCATCTCGATCGCTTCGAACTCGATCCGGCGCGCTTGGCCGCGCTCGAAAATCGGCTCGATGCGATTTACGATGTCGCGCGTAAACACCGCATTCAAGCGCCGCAATTGCCTCAATTGCACGAACAATTGCGCGCCGAATTAAATAGCGTGATCGGCGGTGCCGAGCAACTCGAACAATTGCGCGCCGAATTGGCAACGTTGCACCATGACTATCAAAAAAATGCTGGCGAATTGAGCCGGCGTCGCCAGCAGGCCGCGCAGAAATTGCAGAAGCAGGTCGAGAAACAATTGCAGGCGCTGGCGATGGGCGGTTGTCGTTTTAATGTGGCGCTCAATCCGAGAGCAAGCGATGCACGCGATGGCGCTACGCCGCATCCGTATGGTGGCGAAGAGATCGAGTTTTTAATCAGCACCAATCCCGGCAGCGCGCCGCAGGCGTTGAATCGCATCGCGTCGGGCGGCGAATTATCGCGGATCAGTTTGGCGATTCAGGTGATCACTGCGCAGACCACGGCGATTCCGAGTTTGGTGTTCGACGAAGTCGATGTCGGCATCGGTGGTGCCACCGCCGAAGTGGTCGGCAATTTATTGCGCGAACTCGGCAGTCGCGGCCAAGTGTTATGCGTAACGCATCAACCGCAAGTGGCGAGCAAAGGTCATCATCATTTCAACGTCGAAAAAATCGCCGAGAAAAAATCGGTGCGCACGCAATTGCGCAAATTGATCGATGCGGAAAAAATCGAAGAGATCGCGCGCATGTTGGGCGGCATCACCGTCACCGAGCAAAGCCGCGCGCACGCGAAGGAGATGTTGAGTTTTACGCATTAAGTTTTGCTTATACCTTGACCGTTACGGAAGGCGTATCACGCTCGTAAATTATTTTTTCGGTTTTACGTACAGCACTAAACTGTGATCGATAATTTCAAAGCCGTGCTTGGCGGCGATTTCGCGCTGGCGCTTTTCGATAACTTCGTCGACGAATTCGATCACTTCGCCGCTATCGAGACACACCATGTGGTCGTGGTGCTGGCTTTGCGCCAGCTCGAACACCGAGTGGCCCGATTCAAAGTTGTGGCGCGTTACTAAGCCGGCACCCTCGAACTGCGTGAGTACGCGATAGACTGTCGCCAAGCCAACATCCTCGCCCGTTTCGAGCAGGTGTTTATAGATATCCTCGGCGCTGAGGTGGTGATTGTTGGCTTCGGCGTGTTCGAGCAATTGTAGAATTTTGACGCGCGGCAGCGTGACTTTGAGGCCGGCCTTCCGCAGTTCCTGATTTTCCCCCGTCATTATTGCGGTGCCCCTTCGCTTTGCTCGATCGATTGCGATATTATCTCACGCCTGGTAACCAAGTGGAATTCACCGCCCAATGTCATATCGTCGTAGCTCGCATATTGTCGCCTTGCTGTCGTTAGCGCTGTTGGCGGGTTGCGCTAATCTGGATTTTCCGTGGGTGTACAAGCTCAAAATCGACCAGGGTAATATCATTACTCAGGAGATGGTCAATAAACTACAGCCGGGTATGACGCGTAGTCAGGTGCAATTCGTGATGGGTTCACCGCTGCTCGCCGATCCGTTTCACGAAAATCGCTGGGATTACGTGTACACGCTACAGGATTCAAAAGGCAAGCGCACCGAACAACATTTAGCGGTGTATTTTGTCGACGATAAACTCAGCCGTCTCAGCGGCGATATCGTACCGCAACAAGAAGAGGTCGGCGCACCTGCGGCTGTCGCACCCGCCACCCAAACCCACTGATTTTTTTCTTCTTTATTTCTTCGCCGCGCTTATTTTTTTGCGGCCTGCTTATCGATCGAGCGTTTGTGATCGGCGCGCTGTTGTCGCACCGCTTTCGGATCGATCAATAGCGGCCGATAAATTTCGATGCGATCGCCAGCGCGCACAATTTGCGTCGCTGGATTTTCAACGCGATTACTAAAAATACCGAAGTGCGCGCTGGTCCAATCGATTTCTAGCCCATCGACCGCAGCAACGGCGCAATCGATGCCCGAGCGCTGTGCCGCTTGCAACACCGTGCAATGCTCTTCGACATCTAGCGCGATAATCGTTTGCCGCTGCGGTAGCGCGTACGCTACTTCGATGCGAATCATTATTTCGCACCGTATAACGCGTGCGCGCGTTTCACTAAAGCATCGACCATTTGATTGGCGATACCATCGAACACTTTGCGCGCCGCGAAACTCAATAAGCGGCTCGACAATTCAAACTCCAAATGCAAACTCACTTTGCAGGCGTGTTGTTGCAGCGCTTGAAAAGCCCAATAGCCGGAGAATTTATCGAACGGTCCTTCGATCAGCGACAATTCGATGCGCTCCGGCGGCAATAAGCGATTGCGCGTGACGAAGCTGTAGCGCATGCCGCCTTTCGCGAGTTCGAGGCGCGCATCCATGTATTCGGTAGTTTGCGCGAGAATTTGCGCGCCGACGCAACCCTCCATAAATTGCGGATAGGTGTCGATCGCGTTGACGAGCTGATACATCGCCTCGGCCGCGTACGGCACCAGCGCGCTGCGTTGAATAATCGGCATCGATAATTACTGCAATAAATTACTGTGAACTCAGCTGTAGCCATTGGCGATAGAGCCCGGCGAGCAGAATAATCGCAATCGCGAGCGGCGCAATATAGCGCAATAATACTCGCCACAGCGCAAACAGACGCGGATGCGCGGCCAATAATTCATCGCGAATCGCCTCTTTGCGCATGCGCCAGCCTACAAAAATCGCTACTGCCAGCGCGGCGATCGGCAACATCACATCCGCGCTGAGCCAATCGATCCACGCGAAAATACTTTTACCTCCGGGTCGCCAATTCGGCCATAAACTGAACGAAAAAATACTCGGCAGCCCGAGCAGCCACACCAGCGTCGCCAGCGCGAACGCAGCGCGCGGCCGCGACCAGCGCATGCGTTGCGCCAACCACGCAGTCGACGGTTCGAGCAAGGCGATCGCCGAGCCGAGCGCCGCGAGCAATACCATCGCAAAAAATACCGTGCCGAGCATCGAGCCGTACGGCAGATTGCCAAAAATATACGGCAGCGTGACGAACATCAGCCCCGGCCCAAAGCTCGGCTGCACGCGATGCGCAAACACCAGCGGAAAAATCGCCAGACCGGCGAGCAGCGCGACTACTACATGCAACACCACTACTGCGCCGAGCATATGCGTAATCGAGCGTTTTTCGGGCGCGTAACCGCCGAAGCTGATCATCGCGCCCATGCCGATGCCGAGCGAAAAAAATGCCTGGCCGAGCGCAGCCAATACACCGTCAGCATGCAGATTTTCGGTGTGCGGTGCGAACATAAATTCGACCGCGGCGGCGACATCGCCCATCCGAATCGAACTCAACACCAGCGTCAATAACAACACCAGCAGCAGCGGCGCGATGATCGACAACACCAAGCCGAGACCGCGTTTGACGCCGAGCGCTACCACCAGCCACGTCGCCAGCATGAACAGCGCGTGTAAGCCGGCTTGATGAGCGCCATCGCCAAGCAACTGGCCGAATAATTCGCCGACTTGACGCGCGCTGGTCGCGGCTAGATCGCCTTCGTACAGCCATTTGCAGTACGCGATCAACCAGCCGCCGATCACGCTCAAATACGACAGAATCAATAACCCGACGCCGCAGCTCAGCCAACCGAGCCAACGCCAGCGGCGGCTCAATGCCGATTCGAGCAGCGCCGCCTCGATCGCATGAATCGGATCGCTGCGGCCACGCGCGCCCAATACCACCTCGGCGGCCAGCACCGGCGTTGCGACCAGCACCATGCACAGCAGATAGACCAGGATAAAACTGGCGCCGCCGTTTTCGCCGGCGAGATACGCGAAGCGCCACAAATTGCCGAGCCCAATGGTGGCGCTGGTCGCCGCTGCGATGAACACCCACTGGCTGCGCCAGCCGCCGTGAATCGATTGTCTTGCCGTTGCCAAAGATCGCTCCCGCTGGTTTTTATTTTCCCGTGCCCATACTCAAGCCGGGGGGCGGCCTCTATAATGCGCGCCCATGACAAAAAATGCCCCGCAAAACAATACCATCGCGCAGAACAAAAAAGCGCGCTTCGATTTCGAGTTGGAAGAGAAATTCGAGGCGGGCCTGATGTTGCAGGGTTGGGAAGTGAAAAGCCTGCGCGCCGGCAAAGCGCAGATCACCGATTGCTACGTGCTGCTGAAAAATGGCGAGGCCTGGTTGATCGGCGCGCAGATCATGCCGCTGCAGACTGTCTCGACGCATTATGTGACCGATCCGACGCGCACGCGGAAATTACTGTTAAAGCAGCGCGAGTTGAATAAATTAATCGACGCGACGCAACAAAAGGGCTACACCTGCATCGCTTTATCGCTGTATTGGAAAGGCCATTTGGTGAAAGCGCAAATCGCGTTGGCTAAAGGCAAGCAGCTACACGATAAACGTCAAACCGAAAAAGAGCGCGATTGGGGTCGCGAAAAACAGCGCATCGTGCGGCACGACGCTAAAAAATAGACATTTTCCAGCGCTGCGTTATACAGCGCAAAAATAGCGCGAAAGCACAGTTAGAGAAACATTCTCTAACAGAACCATTGAAATTCGAGCGCGACGCGCCCATAGTGGCTTCACGGTATATTTATTTGTACCGTTTACCCCCTTCCAGGCGAAGGGAAAAGGAATGCGGTAGGCGCAACACCTACCGCATTCCTGTGTCAGATACCGTGTAGCTGACACGAATAGTAAAACCGAGTTCGGGGGCGATCTGGATTCGACGTTGGTAACAAAACCTGAGGTGCATGTCGTGATGGCAGCGAATCACGTAAATCCAAAGCTGTAAAAAAATAGTCGCAAACGACGAAACGTACGCTCTCGCAGCCTAAGGGCTGCTTGCAGTTGGTGATCGATGTCAGATAGAGAAACCAACTGTCATTTCATCTGACTCGCAGCAAGGCCTGCCCGGTGCCGAGCTACTAAAACCTACGGGATCGCAATTAACGTCCTGCCCGTCGGGCTGTTAAGCGCTAAATTAATCGACGGAATCTAAACATGTAGAGCCAATGGCAGCGAACTAGCGGACGCGGGTTCAACTCCCGCCGCCTCCACCACTAGATGATCTACCGAAGTCCACCGAAGTCCACGAAACCCGCAGAAATGTGGGTTTTTTGTTTGTGCAGCGTCCACAGCAGTCCGCCATATTCCATAGATAGCCACCATAAAAGGGGGTATTTTTAGGGGTACATGCCAGCACCCCCGAAGCAGATACCCCCAAATGCCACTTACTGACGCCGCCGCCCGCCAAGCCAAACCGACAAACAAGGATTACAAGCTCGCAGACGGTGCTGGCCTGTTCTTGCTGGTGAAAACCAACGGTAGCAAATATTGGCGTCTCAAATATCGCCATACCGGAAAAGAGAAACTGTTAGCGATCGGCGTCTATCCGCGCGTTACGGTCAAAGAGGCGCGAGCACTCACCGAGCAAGCCAGGCAACAATTGCAAAACGGTGTCGATCCCGGCGAGCTACGCAAATTGAAAAAGGTTTCTCAGCTCGAATCGGCTGCAAATAGTTTTCAGGCGGTAGCGATGGAATGGTTTTCCAAACAAAAACCCGCATGGGCTGAAAACCATTGGACGAAGGTGCAATGGATGCTCGAAAAGAATTTATTTCCGTGGCTTGGCGCGCGCCCTATCTCTGAAATTTCTTCACCTGAATTACTCGGCACACTTCGCCGCATAGAAAACCGTGGAGCGATCGAAACCGCGAAGCGTGTTTAACAGGTGGCCGGACAAGTGTTTCGCTTTGCTGTAGCCACTGGCAGAGCTGAGCGTGATCCCTCGCTAGATTTGAAAGGCGCACTCGCTGCACCAGTGAAAAAACATCTCGCTGCAGTCACCAATCCTGCCGCTGTAGGGCCGTTGCTCAACTCAATAGAAACCTATCAAGGAACTCCCGTTGTGCGCGCTGCTTTGCGTCTTGCTCCGCTCCGCGCTCACCTTTGTTCGACCTGGCGAGCTGCGCACCGCACGCTGGGAAGATATCGACCTCGATGCAGGCGAGTGGCGCTACTTCGTCACCAAAACGAAATCACAACACATCGTTCCACTAAGCAAACAAGCAATTGAAGTTCTGCGCGAGTTAGAGCCACTCACCGGGCGCGGTGAATTTGTTTTCCCATCTCCCCGCACTCTACGTCGCCCCATGAGCGATAACGCGGTGCTGTCTGCGCTGCGGCGCTCCGGTATCAGTAAAGAAGAAATGTGCGGGCATGGTTTCCGAGCAATGGCGCGCACCATTCTGGATGAAGTGCTGGGTTATCGCGTTGATTGGATCGAGCACCAGTTAGCACATGCGGTAAAAGATGCGAACGGCAGAGCGTACAATCGCACCGCACATTTGGAAGGCCGTAAAAAAATGATGCAGGGTTGGGCCGATTATCTCGACCATTTGAAAACCGGCAGCAATGTCCGGTTGATTTTAGCGCGCGCGCATAGCTGCCAATTCCGGCACCCCCTCAAAAATCACGGGAACAACGGGAACACGGGAACAGGGTGCGCAACTTATTGAAATTAAAAGACTATTTATGTTCCTGTTTTGTGTTCCCACGAAAATGGTACTGCGAACAACGGGAACAGAAAATAAAACCGTGATGGATTGCTGCGGCCCGTGATGGATCGCAATAGAATTTGCAGTGGCAGCGCAAGCAAATCGTCTTCCGCAAATTCAACAGCATTCAAATCGGCATACGAAAACCCGATTACTTGCGGATTGGTGCTGTGATTTTGAAACAGAGAAAAGCACTGTAGGGGGTGCGCTTGACAAGAAAAACCAAACCCGTGTTCGAGGAGGCAATAGGCGTCATGATTGGCGACACTATGCGCTTTAGCGACCTGCAAAAAGTAACTCTGGCTAAGCACCTCGATACTTCTTCGATTGATGCGATGGAGAGGTGTCTTGATGAGTGGGCAAGCATTCATAAATTTCTCGCAGACCAACCAACCGTCGGACAAATCAAAGCCGCCCTCGATAACATAAAAAACTATCTACTGATTTGGCGCATGCGTTAGAGAATGCTGCCCCCCCTAATTAGGTAGCTATCCCGTCTATATTGATCCGCTGCTAATCAAATAAAGTCTCCCGGAACTCACTGCAACCGCGAGAGACTAGAATGAACACATCCACACCGCTTAAAATGCTGCGCCGCGAAGAGGTCGAGTCACTTACTGGCTTAGCACGCTCAACGCTCTATCGCCTAGTTAAAGAAAAAAAGCTCGCCGCCCCCATCCCGCTACCTGATGCCGAAGTGGTTTCGTGCTACACATCGGCGCGCGTACTGTCGCCCTTTCACTCTCTCGCACAATATCCCGACTCGATCCGCGCGCGTGTGTTGCGTTGGGCGCTCGAAGCCGATGCAACCGGGCTCGATCTGCTGATGCTAGTTTGGCCCGATAACTATTCCTGCTTTGCGATCGTGCCGCGATATTCCCGCCATGCTCGCACAGTGGGCACGCTGGGGCCAATTCCGGAACGGCTGTACGTGCTGCTGTTGCCCGATGCCGGTGGTGCCGTCGCGCTCTTTGCTCCCGATCCAGCAACGCGCGGCCCGTCCGTCACCACTGCATGGGCCGCGCTGGAACAGCAATTGAAATCGATGGCTGGGCTGATACTGGTCGTCCTCGATCCGCTGCAACCGTTGTGCGCGCTGGATCTGAACGTGCCGGAGAACGCGCAGTTTGTCTGCTCGCGTCTGGCGGCGCTGGCGGCCAGTACCGGTGCCTCGGTGATCGTGTCGCACCACTTTGCCAAGCGTGATGCCTCCACGCCGGAGCAAGCACGCGAAGCCATTCGGGGCACGGGCGGATTGGTCGATGGCGTGCGCTCGGTCTACGCCCTGTGGAACCCGAAGGAGATGGATGCCAAGACCATCTGCAAGACGCTGGGCGAATCCTTCGAGCGTGGCCGTGTAGTGATGGGCGGCGTGGTCAAGGCCAACGGCCGCGCCAACCTCAAGGTCGCCACCTTTTTGCGCGACACGCGGGGCCTGTTGGTGGATCGCAGCCACGAACTGGTGCGCGCCAGTCAGCCCGACGCAGACTTGCACCCCGCGCTCAAGATCGCCATTGCCCGCGGGGCAGCCGAGGGCTCAAAGTTGGTCAAGTGGCTGGACGTGCAGGATGGGCCGGTCGCGCGTGGCGAGGCTGTGTTCATCACCGGGCACCTTAGCCGTTCCCAGCCGGGGATGAAGGACGGTGCGTGATCCTTCCCAGACCTCAGCAATCGTTCCCGGCTTCCCGGTTCCTCTAAAGATAGAGTGAGCATTGGGAATACTCACTCGGCTGGTTGAACTGGTCGGTCAGACACAAACATGAATCTTGCCAAATTTTGCCAAACGGACTAACCTTGAACCATGAGCACAATGAACATATCCCTACCCGACACGCTCAAGTCCTTCGTGGATGAGCAGGTCAATCAAGGCAGCTACGGCACCAGCAGCGAATACGTGCGCGAGCTGATCCGCAAGGATCAGGATCGCCTGCACCTGCGCGGCCTCCTGCTCGCAGGCGCTGCGTCTGCACCTGCTGCCCCAGCCGATCCGGCCTACTTTGAAGGGCTGCGTGACCGGGTGCGCAAGGCGGCTAAGGACGGCGCTCGCGGGTGACGGCCAAGCCTGTCGTTCCGCGTGAGCTGGCCAACCGGGACATTGACGATGCGATTGCCTACTGCCTCAGCGAAAACGCTGAGCAAGCGGCACTCGGCTTCATTGACGCCTTGGAGCAGGCTTATGCGCACATCAGTCGCCATCCGGCTACTGGAGCACCACGCTACGCCCACGAATTGAACCTGCCCGGCCTGCGTTTCTGGCCGCTGGCGCGCTATCCCCATCTTGTGTTCTATGTCGAGCGTCCAGAGCACATTGATGTCTGGCGCGTGCTGCACGGCCAGCGCGACATCCCGGCATGGATGCAGGAACCCGAAAACATCTGACTCTCGCCCAGGCGAAAGGGGTCCTTCCTGGCGAGATTCCAATACGGGAGGCGACAGCGCAGCATTGCGCTACCGTCAGAGTGCAAACCGAGGTTTGCAGGGTTTGCGGTTTGCACCTCGGCAAGGGTGGGCGTTAAATTCACAGCCTTTAAATCGAAAACGGCCACCCCTTGAAAAGCCATTGCTGACGAGGCTTTCCGCCGATTTCGACGCGAAAAATAGGCAAAACGGCCACCGAGGAAATTGGCCGGAAAAAAGGGTGTCAATTGAACTGACACCCTTTGCGCAGTCACCTGTCAGGCGATGTGATAGACCCGCTCGCCACCGGCAGCTTTGGTGGACACCACGTTGAGCCCGAGCTTTTTCCTTACCATGCCGGACAACGCGCCCCGAATCGTGTGCGGTTGCCAGCCCGTGCAGCACATCAGCTGGAAGATCCTCGCACCGTCTGGATTCTGCAAGGCGGCCACCACTTTCGCCAGCTTGGTGCCGGGGCGACAGGGCTGAACGCTATCGTGTGCAGGGGAGTCGTCGATTGGTGGCGGCAGTGCGGGCGAGATAGGCGTCGAGGGCGGTTGGCTTGGTGTTCATCGTGGGCTCCGTGGTTGATTAACGACACCACCATTCACGCGCTGTTTGATCAGGAGGCCAAGCTCTCGGCCTTTATTAAATGGGGTAACAACAAAAACAAAGGGGTAATTATGTATCGTAATACCCCAATGTGCATTAAAGTTACCCCATTTCCTTAATCGCCTACGAGCCATGCACTCACTGACGCCAGACTACATCGCCAAGCTGCGCTTTGACACGCAGCAACTGGCAACGCTGCGCGCGCTGGGCGAGTGCCGGGGCAAGCAACTTCTATATGTCGCCCAGTCGCCAGAGGTGCTGAGTGATCTGCGGCAAGTGGCAGTCGTCGAATCGACAGAGTCCTCCAACCGCCTCGAAGGCGTAGTGGTTGCAGCCCACCGGCTCAAGTCGCTGGTGCTCAAAAATGCCACGCCCAAGAGCCGTTCCGAACAAGAAGTCGCTGGCTACCGTGATGCCTTGGGGCTGATTCACGAAAGCGGGGAGCAGATGCCCTTCGTAGAAGGCACCGTCCTGCAGCTGCACAGCACTCTATACCGCTATATGCCGCAACCAGGTGGGCATTGGAAGGCCACCAACAACGACATTATCGAACGTCGCCCGGACGGCAGCTCGCGCATCCGCTTTCGGCCTGTAGCGGCGCACCTCACGCCAATGGCAATGACGGACACCATTGCGCGCTACCGCACCGCACTCGATCAACATCTGGCCGATCCGCTGGTATTGGTACCGCTGGTCATCCTTGATTTTTTATGCGTGCATCCATTCCCTGATGGCAACGGCCGCATGGCTCGGCTGCTCACCTTACAGCTGCTCTACCACGCCGACTACACCGTGGGCCGCTTCATCAGTCTGGAACGCATCTTCGAAGAGTCGAAGGAGAGTTATTACGAAACGCTAGAGGCCAGCTCGCAGAGCTGGCACGAGGGCGCCCACAATATCGCCCCATGGCTCGACTATTTCTGGGGCGCATTGCTGCGCGCCTATAAGGAATTCGAAGAACGTGTCGGCACCATCGAGCGTGGGCGCGGTGCCAAAGGCGACAGAGTGCGGGCGGAAATCCTCAAGAGAAACTTGCCGTTCTCGATTTCGGAAATCGAAGAAGCCTGCCCCGGTATCAGTCGCGACATGGTGCGCGTCGTCTTGCGTGCCATGAAGGCCGAGGGGCTGATCACGCCAACGGGCAAAGGCCGTGCTGCCAAATGGGAACAAACAGGGGCCGTGTCATGAGGCTATCTGACAACGTGCGCCCTATCGGCAATAACTGGGCGATAGACGGTGGACGATACGTCGGCACCGACCCAATGAATCAGAGGTTTCTATCGACCACAGGCGATAAAGAGAGGGCGATAGACCCACTCACCGTGAGAGAGGAGCACGCATGACGCCAGAAACCAAGGCACGCCAACTGATCGACCAGAAGCTTGAACAAGCCGGCTGGGTCATCCAGGACATGAAGCAACTCAATCTGGCGGCAGGCATGGGCGTGGCCGTGCGCGAATACCCTACCGACAGCGGCCTGGCGGATTATGTGTTGTTCGTCAACCGCAATGCGGTGGGTGTGATCGAAGCCAAACGCGATGAAGCGGCAGAAAGTATCACTGACCATGAAGCTCAAACCGAGCGCTATGCCAACGCCACTCTCAAGTGGCGCAAAGACAGCGCACCGTTGCCATTTTTGTTTGAAGCGACGGGCCAGATCATTCGCTTCACTGACGGCCGTGACCCAGCGCCGCGCTCGCGCGAAACTTTCCATTTCTTCAAGCCTGAAACACTGGCTGTCTGGTTCGCACAATCTCACTCTCTTCGCCGCCGCTTGGCCGAACAGATACCCGCTTTACCCGAACGCAACCTGCGCGACTGCCAAATCAGCGCCGTCACCGGGCTGGAAAAATCACTGGCACTCAACAAGCCCCGCGCCCTGGTACACATGGCCACCGGCGCCGGCAAAACCTTTACTGCCATCACCTCGGTGTACCGCTTGCTCAAATTCGGCGGCGCCAAACGCATTTTGTTTCTGGTCGATACCCGCAACCTCGGCAAGCAGGCGCATCAGGAATTCATGGCCTACACACCGCCAGACGATGGCCGCAAATTCACCGAGCTGTACAACGTGCAGCGGCTGGCGTCACCCAGCATCGACCCGCACTCGCAGGTGTGCATCAGCACCATTCAGCGCATGTACTCCATCTTGAGCGGCGAGCCGATTGATGAATCGGCCGAAGACATTTCGCTTAATGAAGTACAGCAAACCCAAAGCCAGGCAAAACTGGTGCGCTACAACCCCGCCGTGCCGATAGAGACTTTTGACTTTATCATCATCGACGAATGCCACCGCAGCATTTACAACTTGTGGAAGCAGGTGCTCGATTACTTCGATGCCAGCCTGATCGGCCTCACCGCCACGCCCGACAAACGCACCTTCGGTTTCTTCAACGAAAATATCGTCGCCGAATATACCTACGAGCAATCGGTGGCCGATGGCGTCAACGTCGGTTACGACGTGTACGAGATCGAAACCGAAATCACCCAGAAAGGCGCCGAGTTAAAAGCCAAAGAATGGATCGATCACCGCGATCGCCAAACCCGCAAAAAGCGCTGGAGCGAAACTGAAGAAGACACGCTTTACACCGGCAAAGAGCTGGATCGTTCAGTGGTCAACACCAGCCAAATCCGCCAAGTAATTCAGGCCATGAAAACCGCTGTGGAAACGCAAATTTATCCGGCGCGCAAAGAAGTACCCAAGACCCTCATCTTCGCCAAGACCGACAGCCACGCCGACGACATCATCAATATTCTGCGCGAGGTTTACGGTCAAGGTAACGCCTTCTGCAAAAAGGTCACCTACCGCGCCGAAGAAGACACCGACAGCATCCTGTCCAGCTTTCGCAATGACTACAACCCGCGCATTGCAGTCACCGTCGACATGATCGCCACCGGCACCGACGTCAAACCGCTGGAAGTGCTGCTCTTCATGCGCGATGTGCGCAGCAAGGGTTACTACGAACAAATGAAAGGCCGTGGCGTGCGCTCGCTCGATGGCGACAGCTTGAAACGTGTCAGCAACAGCGCCGACGGCGCCAAAACCCGCTTTGTATTGATCGACGCCGTGGGCGTGGAAAAGTCGCTGAAAACCGAAAGTCGCCCGTTGGAGAAAAAGCCCGGTGTGGCGCTCAAAGACCTGCTGCAAGGCATTGCCATGGGCAGTCGCGATGACGACACGGTGCTCTCGCTCGCCAACCGCCTGATTCGGCTAGGTAAGCAACTCGACGACAAAGCGCAGGCGCGTATCGAAAAAATGACTGGCGGCATTTCGGTCGCAGCACTGGGCAAAAATCTGATTACTGCACTCAACCCCGACGCCATCGTCGCCGCTGCACTGGCCACGGCGAAAGCCAAAGGCATTACCCGTAGCGAAGACACGCTGCTGCCCGCCGAAATCGAAGCCGCCCGTGCCGAACGTGTTGCCGCCGCCTGCGCGCCCTTCGATCAACCCGAACTGCGCGATGAAATCGAAAGCGCGCGCCGCGAACGTGAGCAGCTGATCGACCATATCAATCTGGATCAGGTGACCTTTTCCGGTTTCAGCGCGCAAGCCGAAACCGAAGCGAAAAAAGTCATTGAAAATTTTGTCAGCTATATCGCGCAGCACAAAGACGAAATCGCCGCACTGAGCTTTTTTTACCAACAACCTTATCAGCGCCGCGCACTCACTTTCGACATGATCGAAGAACTGCACGAAGCCCTTAGCCGCCCGCCGCTGATGTTAACCACCGAACGCCTGTGGAGCGCCTATGCCCGCGTGCAGGCGAATCAGGTGAAAGGCACCGACAGCAAACGCCAGCTTACTGATCTGGTGTCGCTGGTGCGCTTTGCCCTGGGCATGGAAACCGAACTCAAACCGTTCAGCGAACAAGTGGATAAACGCTTTCAGGAATGGATATTTCGCCACAACGCCCAGCGCGCCACGGCGTTTACGGCAGAGCAAACCGAATGGCTGCGGCTGATGAAAGACCATATCGCCAATAGTTGCAGTATCAACCGCGATGATTTTGATTACGCCGAACTGGCGGGTAAAGGAGGGTTGCAGAAAGTGTGGGCAGTGTTTGGTGAGCAGCTGGATGGGTTGATGGATGAGATGAATGGGGAGTTGGTGGCGTGATGAATCACGTACTTCCAGTTGGATGGGTTTTAGCCCCACTTAGTGAATTGCTTTTTGGAATTGAAACTGGGAAGAGCTTCAAATGTGATGAGCGTCCACCGCAGTCAGATGAAGTTGGCGTGGTTAAGGTCAGCGCGGTGACTTGGGGCACGTACCAAGAGGCTGAGAGTAAGACCTGTACTGATCCACAAAAAATCAACCCTGCGTTGTATATCCAGCCCGGTGATTTTTTGTTTTCGCGTGCAAACACGATTGAGCTTGTAGGTGCGTGCGTCATCGCAAGAAAAGTCTCATTACACGTGATGCTGAGCGACAAGATTCTTCGTTTTAAATTCGCTGAAGATGCAATGAAACCTTGGATTCTTAATTTGTTGCGCAGTGACCAAGGGCGCCTACAAATTCAGTCTTTGGCGTCTGGCAATCAAGATTCCATGCGCAATATTGGTCAAGAGCGCATCGGGCAGATTCTTGTGCCGATGCCCCCTGCCGCTGAACAAACCCACATCGTCGAAAAACTCGAAGAACTGCTCTCCGATCTCGATGCCGGCGTAGCCGAACTCAAGGCCGCGCAGAAAAAGCTGGGGCAATACCGGCAATCGCTGCTGAAAGCTGCTGTTGAAGGTTCAGATTCCGGAAAACCATATCTGAAACTGACATTGGGTGAACTCGTTACATCAATCGGACAAGGCTGGAGCCCAAGATGTGAGCGCGAGCCCGCTACGGACAATGAGCAATGGGCAGTCATGAAAACAACCGCCATTCAGCCTTTAGCGTTTGATGGGGCACATAACAAGGCGCTGCCTGCCGACTTAAAGCCGAGGGTGAATTTAGAACTGAAGTCAGGTGACCTGCTCGTCACGCGTGCAGGCCCAAGAAACCGAGTCGGGATTACATGCTTGGTGAGGACAACCAGACCAAAACTAATCCTTTGCGATAAGGCTTATCGCATTCGATGCGACGAAAAACGAATAGATCCAAGCTTTCTGGAGTTGGTCCTGAATACCCCCCACATAGTTCAACGCATTGATGAAATGAAAACAGGTATCAGCGATAGCGGTCTAAACCTGACTCAAGACAGATTTTTTACGTTAGAAATTCCAGTGCCAACTATCAAAGAACAGCAAATGATTGTTGAGCGAATCAACACCCAAGTTACGTCGATTCAAGACCAGGAGAAATCAATTGAACTCTCCCTCAAACAATCCACCGCCCAACGCAAAAACATTCTCAAAGCTGCCTTCTCCGGCCAACTGGTTCCGCAAGACCCCAACGACGAACCGGCCAGCGTTTTGCTGGAACGCATTCGCGCCGAGCGGGCTGAACGTGACGCGATAAAAAAACCGCGCGGCTGCAAGGTGAAGGACATTGCATGAGCGACCAGCAACAGTTTTCGTTATTCGATAACCAGGCAGACACTGAAGCTACCCTAGCTCAATCAGTCACGCCACACGGCAAGTTCAGTAATTTTGTGGTCTATGTCGACGAAAGCGGTGATCACGGCCTGCAGACCGTTGACCCCAACTACCCCCTGTTTGTGCTGGCTTTTTGTGTGTTCTACAAGGGGCACTATGCCGAGAAGGTGGTGCCTGCGTTGCAGAAATTCAAATTCAACCACTTTGGCCACGACATTGTCGTGCTGCATGAAACAGAAATTCGCAAGGAAACCGGCGCGTTTCGCTTTGCGAACCGGCAACAGAAATACGCTTTTCTGGATCAGCTAACCACGATCATCGATACCAGCAATTTCATTCTAATCAGTTGTGTGATCGACAAGGCTCGTCTGCTTCAACGCGGCGCAATTCCCGATAACCCTTACCATCTCGCGCTGGGGTTTTGCCTGGAAACCTTGTACGAGTTGTTGCAGGAAAAACAGCAGGATGATAAACAGACCCATGTGATCGTTGAGTGCCGTGGTAAAAAAGAAGATAACGAATTGGAGCTGGAATTCCGGCGCATTTGCGATGGTGCAAACCGCATGGGCAAGCCGCTGCCGTTCGATATTATTTTTGCCAACAAGAAAACCAACTCGGCCGGGTTGCAGTTGGCTGATTTGGTCGCAAGGCCGATTGGCTTGAGCGTTCTGCGCCCAGAGCAGGAGAACCGCGCTTTTGATGTGCTGACACGCAAGTTTTTTTGCAGCGGCGGTCGACACAAAGTGGGAGCAGGCTTCGAGAACTGGGGGCTGAAAATTTACCCTCCCCCAGAAAGCGAAAAGCCCCGGTGAACTCACCGAGGCTAAGCGCCGACCGGGTTCTCCCAGTCCACTTGCGGCGAATTGTAGGTTATCAACGGGCCATTGGGCAATTTAATAGTGAGCTATAAATGAATACATCCTCCCTTGTCCAGAAAGTCTGGAATTTCTGCCACACCCTGCGCGACGACGGTGTGGGTTATGGCGACTACCTCGAACAACTTACCTATTTGCTGTTCCTGAAGCTGGCGCATGAATACGCGCAAGAACCGTATAAGCGTGACACACACATTCCCAAAGGTTTCGGCTGGGCCAGCCTGACGCCGAAAGTCGGCGAGCCGCTGGAAGCGCATTATCTGGCCACCCTGCACAAGCTGGGGCAGGAACCGGGTATGTTGGGGGCGATCTTTTTCAAGGCGCAAAACAAGATTCAAGACCCGGCCAAGCTGTCGCGTTTGGTGCAATTGATCGACGCTGAGAACTGGATCAGTCTCGACGCTGACACCAAGGGCGACTTGTACGAAGGGCTGCTGCAAAAAAATGCGGAGGACACCAAGAGCGGCGCTGGCCAATATTTCACGCCACGCGCGCTGATTGAAGCGATGGTGGCATGCGTTAGGCCTGAGCCGATGAAGTCCATCGCCGACCCGGCCTGCGGTACGGGTGGATTTTTCTTGGGCGCCTACAACTGGCTCACGCGACCTGGTGCAAAGCTGAACAAATCACAAAAGGAATTTCTGCGCGATAAAACATTCCACGGCAATGAGATCGTGCCGAATACGCGCCGCATGTGCTTGATGAATCTATTCCTACACAGTATTGGCGAACTCGATGGCGAGCCATTAGTAGAGCGCTCCGACGCATTGATCACCGAGCCAAAACGCAAGGTGGATTATGTTTTGGCCAATCCACCCTTCGGCAAAAAAAGCAGCATGACCTTCACCAATGAAGAAGGTGAGGAAGACAAAGAAGCGCTCACCTACGAGCGGCAGGATTTCTGGGAAACCACGTCAAACAAACAGCTCAACTTTTTGCAGCACATTGTCAGCATGTTGAAGACAGACGGCAAAGCCGCCGTGGTGTTGCCCGATAACGTATTGTTCGAAGGCGGCGCGGGCGAAAAAATTCGCAAGAAGTTGCTGGAGAGCTGCGATGTTCACACCGTGCTGCGCCTGCCCACCGGGATTTTTTACGCGCAGGGTGTGAAAGCAAACGTGGTGTTCTTTGATGCAAAACCCAAGGATGGGCAGATTCACACCAAAGGTGTGTGGTTCTATGATCTGCGTACCAACAAACATTTCACGCTCAAGACCCGCACGCTCAAGTTTGACGATTTGCAGGATTTTATTACCTGCTACAACCCAGACAATCGGCACCAGCGCGTTGAGACGGAACGCTTCAAATATTTTAGCTACGACGATTTGATGGCCCGCGATAAGGCGAGTCTGGATATTTTCTGGCTGAAAGACGATAGCTTGGACAACCTCGACGATCTGCCTCCACCGGATGTATTACAGCAGGAGATCATCGAGCATCTCGAAGCTGCCTTGGCGTCGTTTAGGGATGTAGCGGTCGGGCTAGCGCAGAGGGCTTAAGTCGTGAGCAAAAGCAAACGACCACCAATTCCCAAAAAAAACGAAGTCTCCATCGTCCGCTCCTCAGCGGCCGAATATCTGACCTTCGTGGCCGCAACCGGCAACGCGCAAAGCAGCGTGGAAATGCGCTACGAAGATGAAAGCCTCTGGCTCACGCAGAAGATGATGGCCACGCTCTACGATGTGTCGGTGCCCGCCGTCAGCCAGCATTTGAAGCGCATATATGCCGACAACGAGCTGGAGCGCGAGGCAACTGTTAAGCAGTACTTAATGGTTCAAACCGAGGGCGAGCGCGAAGTTCAGCGCAAGGTGGATCACTACAGCTTGCAGGCCATCATTGCCGTCGGTTTCAAGATCGAAAACGAGCGCGCGGTGCAGTTCCGTAAGTGGGCCAACCAGATCGTCAAGGATTACACGATTCAGGGCTGGGTAATGGATGCGGAACGCCTGAAGAGTGGCGGCAGCGTGCTGACGGATGAATTCTTCGAGCGCCAGCTGGAAAAAGTCCGGGAAATCCGCCTTTCCGGGCGCAAGTTCTACCAAAAGATCACTGACATCTACGCAACGGCGCTGGATTACGACACGTCGGCCACGGCGACCAAACGTTTTTTTGCGGCGGTTCAAAACAAGCTGCATTACGCTATCCACGGCCAGACAGCGGCCGAGGTGATCGTGGATCGGGCGGATCACAGACAAGAAAACATGGGCCTGACCAGTTGGGAGGGCGCGCCCCAAGGTAAGGTCCACAAATACGACGTCGCGATTGCCAAGAACTACCTGTCGGAGTTCGAACTGGCACAGATGCAGCGGATTGTCTCGGCCTATCTCGATATGGCAGAACTTCAAGCCATGCGCCGCATGCCCATGACCATGGCGGACTGGGAAGAGCGCCTTGGCGGCTTCTTGAAACTCTGGAACCGGGATGTGCTGCAGGACGCGGGCAAGGTGACAGCGGAAATCGCCAAAGCCCACGCCGAAAGCGAATTCGAGAAATACCGCATCGTGCAAGACCGTTTGTTCCAGAGTGACTTTGATCGGGTGATCAAGCAGATTGAGTCTGGCAGCCGACCAGACACCGCCGAGGAATAGCGGATATGGGGCCGATGATTGAACGCGATCCGTTGGCCACGCTGCAAGCCGAAAACGCCCGCCTGATCGCGCTGCTGGACGGGCGCGGCATCGAATGGCGTTTGACGCCTCAGCCAATCCCGCCGGAACCAGCGCCGCCCGCGCCGGAGCCAGAATCATCCCGTTTTTCCCCCGCCGAAAAAATGTCGATATTTCGTCGGTTGTTTCGAGGCCGCACCGACGTCTATCCAATCCGCTGGGAAAGCAAAACAACCGGCAAGTCTGGCTACGCACCGGCCTGCGGCAATGAGTGGCTGGCGGGTGTTTGCGAAAAGCCGCGTATCAAATGTGGAGAGTGCAATAACCGTCTGCTGATCCCGCTGACGGATACAGTGATCTACGAGCACCTTATAGGCAAACGCACCATCGGCGTCTATCCGCTCCTGAGTGACGACACCTGCCATTTTCTCGCGGCTGATTTCGACGAGGCGGAATGGCGGGAGGATGCCAAGGCGTTTTACCAATCGTGTCACGAACTGGGTGTGCCGGTCGCCCTTGAGATATCGCGCTCCGGCAACGGTGCGCATGCTTGGGTTTTCTTTTCCGGCAGCGTATCGGCTCGGGATGCGCGCCGACTCGGTACGGCCATCATCAGCCACACCTGCGCCCGCACTCGCCAACTCAAGCTCGAATCCTATGACCGGCTGTTCCCCAATCAGGATTCAATGCCCAAGGGCGGTTTCGGCAATCTGATCGCGCTGCCACTGCAGAAGCACCCGCGTGAGAAGGGATTCAGTGTGTTCGTGGACGGTGACTTGCGGCCTTACCGAGATCAGTGGGCATTCCTGGCAGCCATCCTGCCGATGCCTGCACACGATATCGAGCCCACCATCCTTAGAGCGACAGGCAACGCGCACCCGCTCGATGTAACCTTCATCGATGAGGAGGATCAAAAGGAACCGTGGAAACGATCCGCAGCCGTCAGCAAGAAGCTGGTCGGACCGATGCCGAAGTCGCTTACGGTGACGCTGGCTAACCTGATCTATTTCGAGAAAGCACAACTCCCGCAGTCGCTGGCCAACCGGCTGATTCGTTTGGCGGCCTTCCAGAATCCTGAGTTTTACAAGAAGCAGGCGATGCGCTTTTCGGTGTGGGATGAACCTCGCGTGATTGGCTGTGCCGAAAACTATCCAAATCACATTGCCCTGCCGCGTGGATGCCTGGATGCCGCGCTGGAGTTGCTTCGTGACAACGCGATTGGCTGCGAGCTGATCGACGAGCGATACGCGGGGTCGCCGCTGGACGTCACATTTGCCGGCACCTTACGGCTTGATCAAGAATTTGCCGTGGCCGCCATGCTGCATCACGATGCAGGCGTGCTGTGCGCGCCGACTGCCTTTGGTAAAACGGTTACGGCCGCTGCGATGATTGCGCGCCGTGGTGTGAACACGTTGGTGCTGGTGCATCGAACCGAACTGCTCAAGCAGTGGCAAGAACGCTTGCAATCATTCCTGGGCGTCGGCAAAGGCGTGGTTGGCACCATCGGTGGCGGCAAGGCGAAACCCACAGGCAAAATCGACATCGCGGTCATGCAGTCGCTGTCACGGCAGGGTGAAGTGAGTTCGCTAGTCGAAAACTACGGTCACGTGATCGTGGACGAATGCCATCACGTCGGCGCGGCGTCCTTCGATGCGATTCTGAAGCAGGCCAAAGCCAAATACGTGCTCGGCCTGACTGCCACGCCGATTCGCCGCGATGGCCAGCAGCCGATTATTTTCATGCAATGCGGGCCAACTCGCCACACCGCCGCCAAGCCCACGGGTGCGCCGCATGATCTGGCGGTCACACCGTGCACACTGCACTCGCGGATTGATTTGCCGCAGGAAGCGGGGATTCAGGATGTTTTTCGGCACCTTGCCATTGACCAAGCCCGAACAGACGCGATTGCTGCCGAGGTCATCAACGCCTACTGCCAGGGTCGCAAGGTGCTGGTGCTGACCGAACGTACCGAACATCTCGATGCCATCCAAACCGCCTTGGACGGCAAGATTCCATCGTTATTTGTCCTGCACGGACGGATAGCCAAGAAGCAGCGCGCCACCCTGATTGCGGAACTCAACGCGTTGCCACCCGATGCCCCGCGCGTTCTGCTGGCGACAGGCAAGCTGGTCGGTGAAGGATTCGACCATCCGCCGCTCGATACTTTGGTGCTAGCAATGCCAGTTTCATGGAAAGGCACATTGCAGCAGTACGCGGGCCGACTGCACCGCGAGCACGTCACCAAGACCGATGTGCGCATCATTGATTTCGTCGATACCGGTCACCCGGCACTGCTGCGGATGTGGGAAAAACGCCAGCGCGGATACCGGGCGATGGGCTACCGGATGGCTAATGAAAGGGGCGAAAATTGAAGCCAAACCCGCACCGTCCCTCGCAGCAATCCCGCACAATTGATTTTAATCTTGGGGGTCCACAAAACGCCACCAACTGAAGTAAGAAGTAAAGAAAAAGGGCTGCAATTGCAGCCCTTTTTTCTGTCTACAAAGTGTCTACATTTCCCCTCATCGATTTGCTCCGTACGCTGTCACTCATTGGCGCGTTTGGGGTTCTACTGGGCGCTTCCTTTCCGGTGGCCATAGATTGTCTTTTTAAAGAACCTTACCTATAGTAATATTCCTTACTTAGTAGTAAGGCTTATCTGTGAGGGCGCCACCATGTCCATGGCAAAACTGACCAGCAAAGGTCAAATCACTCTTCCCGTCACGGTGAGAAATGCTCTCGGCGTGAGCGCGGGCGATCGGGTTGAATTTATCGAGGAAAACGGACGGTTCATTGTGATCCCTGCCACTCAGGAAGCAAAAAAATTGAAGGGCTTGATCAAGCGGCCTAACAAACCCGTAACGATTGAAGCGATGAACGCCGCTATTAGTAAGCGGGGTGCGGGTAGATGATTGGACTCGATACCAATGTACTCGCGCGCTACATCGTCGAAGACGATGAGAAACAAGCGCGCATTGCTACGCGGATTATCGATAGATGCACGGTGGATGCTCCCGCCTTTGTATCGCATTTGGTATTGGTGGAACTGACGTGGGTTTTATCGTCCTGCTATAACGCGGATAAGAGCGCATTGGCGGCCGTCATCGAGCAACTATTGCAGACCAAGCAGTTAATTGTGGAGCAGGGCGAGACGGTCTGGCACGCGCTGGAAGATTTCAAAAAATCGTCGGCTGATTTTTCGGATTGTTTGTTGAGCCGGATCAATCAGCAAGCGGGTTGCTCGACGACGGTAACGTTCGACAAAGATGCAGCCAAATTGCCCTGCATGGAGCTGTGCCGTTAGTGCTTGACCAGAACAACAATCGAGCGCGCCGACAGGGTGCTATAGGTTATGTGAGCCGGTCATTGGGGTTTACATTCTCGCCAAAAATTTTCCATCAAATAGTTATCGAGTGATTCGGGCTGACGCCAGCCTTCTAGCTGCAACATAGGCATTGGATAAAATTGCTCGACGTGTCCTAAACATAAAATGGCCACTGGCTCACTGCCTGAAGGCATGTGTAGCAGCTGAGCCAGGGCTTGTGGTTCAAACAATGATACCCAGCCCATGCCGAGACCTTCGGCGCGTGCGGCGAGCCATAAGTTTTGAATGGCGCAGGCCACCGATGCCAAGTCCATTTGTGGCAATGTGCGGCGGCCGAATATATGTGGCTCGCGCTGATCCATCAGCGCTGCGACCAATAATTCGCCGCATTCACGTACGCCCTCCACTTTTAAGCGCATAAATTCAGCTTCGCGCTCCCCGAGCATATTGGCAGTAGTGCGGCGTTCAGCATCCACTAACGCATGGATGCTGGCGCGCAACTCGGGATCGGTAATGCGGATAAAGCGCCAAGGCTGCATCAATCCTACACTCGGTGCTTGATGCGCGGCTGCCAATAAGTGGGCGAGTACGGCCGGATCGACAGGGCAATTTTTAAAATGACGGATGTCGCGACGCTCGGCAATTGCACGATAAACCGCCGCGCGTTCATCCACAGAAAATGCATTAGGATTAGTCATTTCATGCCTGATTATTTTTCATGAGCTGTTCAATTACCGCGAAATCAATATTCGCTTCGATGCAATCGGCTAAACGATTGATATCGGCTTCGCGGCGCGCGTGATAATCGAAGTCGACTGTCGCGTGTAAGCCGGCCCATTGCAGTAGCACATTACGCGCAGCGGTTTCATCGAAAATGCCGTGCAGGTAAGTGCCGATGACTTGGCGGTCGGCGGATATCGCGCCGTCGGTGTGTTCACCTAGATGGATCAGCGGTTGTTGCAAGCCAGTGCCGTGCGTCACGCCCGCATGAATTTCATAACCAGAAACCGATGCATTATCGAAAATTAATTTGCCGGTCACTCGCTTCAATTGTTTTTCTTGTTCGAGCACTGTTGTTGTATCGAGATATCCGAGTCCCTCACTATCGCCCGGTGTTCCTTCAATGCCGAGCGGATCGGCAATGGACTGACCGAGCATTTGAAAGCCGCCACAAATACCCAGCACTTTGCCGCCGTAGCGCAGATGCTTAGCGATGGCGTTATCCCAATCGCAGTTGCGCAATGTTTGCAAATCGCTGCGTACACTTTTGGAGCCGGGGAGAATAATTAAGTCGCACGCGGGCAGCGATTCGCCGACACGTATCAATTGCAAATCGATTTGCGGATGCAAACGCAGCGCATCGAAATCGGTGTGATTACTAATGCGCGGATACACCGGCACCACAACTTTTAATATTCGTGTATCGGCTTGCACTTGTTGTTGCGTGGCGATACTGTCTTCGGATTCCAAATGCCAATCGGTTAAATACGGCAGCACGCCGAGCACCGGTTTCTTAGTATATTGTTTGAGCCAATCGAGCCCCGGTTGCAATAAACTAATATCGCCGCGAAAACGATTGATCACAAAACCGCACACGCGTTGTTGCTCGCTCGGCGCTAACAATTGCAAGGTGCCGACTAAGTGCGCAAATACGCCGCCGCGATCGATATCGGCCACCAGCAATACCGGGCAATCGACGGCCTCGGCAAAACCCATGTTAGCGATATCGCGATCGCGCAAATTAATTTCAGCGGGGCTGCCCGCGCCCTCGACGACGATCACATCGTAGAGTGCGGATAAACGCCGATGCGATTCGAGCACGGCCTGCATCGCGATAGTTTTGTACTCGTGGTATTCGCGCGCGCGCATCGCACCGATCGCTTTGCCATGAATGATGACTTGCGCGCCGGTATCGCTGTTCGGTTTCAACAATACCGGATTCATATCGGTGTGCGCGTCGAGAAAACACGCCTGCGCTTGTACCGCCTGCGCACGACCGATTTCGCCGCCATCGATCGTAACGGCACTATTCAGCGCCATATTTTGCGGTTTGAATGGCGCAACTTTGATACCGCGCCGCGCGAGTACCCGGCACAATCCGGTTACTAGCGTACTTTTGCCGGCATCGGAGGTGGTGCCCTGTACCATCAATGTTGTCGTCATGCCGAATCTCTACGTGCCTGAATGTTGCTCGCTAATATTTCTCACCAATACTTTTCGCTGCCTTGACCCCATTGCCTTGACGCTAGAGGAGGGCGACCGATACATTGCGCGCCTGCAATTGTGTGCCTGCAATTGTGTGAGATTAAGGGAGGGCCAGGCGTTATGATAGGCGAAAGTAATGCTCGACCTGTTAAAAATTGAGAGAGTTATTTGTGCAAAAAGTGTTGTTGGTGCAGGCTGCATGTCCTGCTCTATTGGTGGCGGCGCCGGCCTCCGGTCACGGTAAAACGTCTATCACCGCAGCGTTAGCGCGTTTCCATAGCCGCAACGGTTTGCGCGTGCGCTGTTTCAAAGTCGGCCCGGATTTTATCGATCCCACCATTCTGACGCAAGCCTCGGGTCAAGCCGTATACAATCTCGATATTTGGATGATGGGTGTGGAGCATTGCCGCGCCTTATTGTTTGAAGCAGCGCAAAGTAGCGATTTAATTCTCGTCGAAGGCGTGATGGGTTTATTCGATGGTGAACCGAGCAGCGCCGATTTAGCACAGCAATTCGGTTTGCCGATTCTGCCGGTCATTAATGCCGCATCGATGGCGCAAACTTTCGCCGCAGTATTGCACGGGCTGGCCACGTTTCGGCCGGGCTTGACCATCGCGGGTGTGGTGGCGAATCGCGTCGCATCGCCGCGCCACGAACAATTATTGCGCACCGGGTTGCCCGCCGCACTGCCGGTCACTGTGGTCAAGCGTAGTGATGCCGTGAATTTGCCCGAACGTCATCTCGGTTTGCATATCGCCGACGATATCGATGATCTCAATAGCCGCATCGATGCGTTGGCTGATCTACTCGAAGATACGCCGCTCGCGATATTGCCAGCAGCGGTAAATTTTCCTGCGCCGCAACATATTCAACCGGTCGAGCGCTTGCTCGAAGGTGTTGCGATTGCCGTCGCCTGCGATCAAGCATTTTGCTTTTTATATTTAGCGAATCTTGAATGGTTACAGCGCATGGGCGCGAAGCTGCATATTTTTTCGCCGCTGGATGATGTGCAATTGCCGGAGGTCGATGCGATCTATTTGCCCGGCGGTTATCCTGAATTACACGCCAAACAATTAGCGAGCAATCGCGCGCTGGCCGATCAAATTTGCGCACATGTGAATGCCGGTAGACCACTGCTCGCCGAATGCGGCGGCATGTTGTATCTCGCCGATGTGTTGATCGATTTAAATGGCAACTCCTTCGAGATGCTCGGTCTGCTGCCGGGTGAAGTGACGATGGGTAATCGCCTCGCATCGATTGGTCCGCAGCAGTTAGTGGTGGATGATGCGACGATTCGCGGGCATACGTTTCACTATTCCAGTTTCAACACCAGCATGACACCAGCATCGCGCGCAGTGACCGCCGATGGTCGCGCGGGCGAAGCGGTGTATCAAATCGATTCGATCATCGCCTCGTATGTACATTGGTATTTTCCATCGAATCCAGCGCGCGTTGCCCGCTGGTTGTTGGGCGGTGAATAAACGCGATGTGGATTACGCTAATTATTTTAATCGCAGCACTGGTGCTCGATCAGCTATTGGGCGAGCCGCGCCGGTTTCATCCGCTGGTGGGCTTTGGCAATATTGCGAATCGTATCGAGCGCGTATTAAATCGCGGCGATCGTTGGGGGCAAGCGCGTTATTATCGCGGTGTATGGGCTTGGCTATTCATGGTCGGTGTGCCAGTAATTGTCGCGATTATTTTGCACACGGCATTGCTCGCCGGTCCGATTATTATTCGTATCATCATTGAAGCGCTAGTGGTTTATCTCGCACTGGGTCGGCAAAGTTTAATTGCACACGCGCGCGCCATTCACGAAAAATTAACGCACTTCAATATTTTTGATGCGCGCCGCGCAGTGGGTATGATTGTCACGCGCGATACCAGTGCGCTGGACGAAACGGGAGTCAGCACCGCAGCCGTGGAGAGCGTGCTGGAAAACGGCGGCGATGCTATTTTTTCCACGCTGTTCTGGTTTGTGATCGCCGGTATTCCCGGTGTGGTGTTACATCGCGCCGCCAATACACTCGATGCGATGTGGGGCTATCGCAACGAGCGTTTCCATGAATTCGGTTGGGCGGCAGCGCGCTGCGATGATGTACTGAATTATATTCCCGCACGCTTAACGGCAATTGCTTACGCGTTGAGCGGAAAAGCTGTATTGGCATTGCACTGTTGGCGCACGCAAGCGCCGCAATGGTCGAGCCCGAATGCCGGGCCGGTGATGGCAGCGGGCGCGGGCACATTAGAAATACAGCTCGGCGGCGCGGCGATTTATCACGGCGTAATGGAGCAACGTCCACCGTTAGGTTTTGGTAGGCCTGCGCGCGCTAACGATATTTTACGTGCGCTGACTTTGCTCGATCGCAGTTTGCTGTTGTGGCTGTTAGCTCTGTTGATCATTGCGGGTGTAACTCGATGGATGATTTGATGGCCGCCGATGCGTTGCTAACACCGCCGCGGCACGGCGCCGATCTGGCGGCTGCGAGTCGGCATTACGGTATTCCGATTGCCGATTGGCTCGATGTTTCGACCGGCATCAATCCGCGCGCGTATCCGATTGGTGCGATCGACACTACAGCCTACCAACATTTACCGTGCGACGATTCTGCGTTGCGCACTGCGGCAAAAAATTATTGCAACGCTGAAGTGCTGCCAGTGGTTGCCGCCGGTTCGCAAGTTTTAATTCAGTGGTTTCCGCTAGTGTATGCGCGGTTTGAAAAATGCAACGGCCGCATCGCGGTACCGAGCATCGGCTACAGCGAACACGCATTTCGTTGGCGTTGGGCAGGTCACGAAATTATTTATTACGATCCGCGCGAACCGGACAGCATCGATGCGTTGCTGGCTGCAACAGCAATCGATGTACTCATCGTAATCAATGTACACAATCCATTGGGATTAATTACGGCGCCGGAAAAATTACTCGCTTGGCATACCCAGCTACAAAAAAATAATGGCTGGCTGATCGTCGATGAAGCGTTTATCGATCCATTGCCGCAGCACAGCGTGGCAGCGCATACCCAATTGCCGGGATTAATCGTGTTGCGTTCGCTGGGTAAATTTTTCGGCCTCGCCGGTGTACGCTGCGGTTACGCATTTTGTAACGAGAAGATCAGCACTCAATTGCACATAGCGGTTGGGCCGTGGGCGGTGTCCGGGCCAACGCTTGCGATTGCAACGGCAGCATTGCGCGATCGCGATTGGCAAAACAATATGCGCGCAGAACTGCGGACGATCAGTGCAGTGAATGCCGATTTATTAAAAAATGCCGCGTGGGCAGCAGAAAAAAAATTATTGTGCAATCCATTGTTTAACACGCTGGAACTGTCGGCGAAAAATGCAGTGATGATTGAGGGCAAACTCGCGCATCAAGGTATTCGCGTGCGCCGTATCGAGTTAAATAGTGAGTGGAGTTTATTGCGGTTTGGATTGGTCGATCCCGTTCAGCAAGATGATTGGCATCTCTACGAGAAGGCTTTAAAATTTGTGGTGCTATAGAGGCCTCGCGCCGACGTAGCCGCAGTAAGGCCGTTCGTGTTGATGAAGTCGATGTCTGCTACTCGGGCATGGCGGTCATTGCGAAAAAGAGATGGTGTGGAAAACCGGACGCCGTGCGAAGGCTAGGATCAAACGCTATTTGTTTTTTTAAGTTCAGCGCCGCCAACACAAGCGTGCCAAAATGAACCGTAGACGTCCCGCAAAGTTTTCGGGCAATTGTGCATGGCTTTTGTTAGTGCGGATCCGTGAAGTAGAGCAGAGCTCGCACAGGCCGCATTGCAGCAGGAGCTTTGGCCCGCATTAACATTGGATGCTATTGGTGTTGCGCTTGCTGCGTCAAAGCTGCGGTCTATATCAGCTGTGTTCCGCTTAAAACCCATCACGACTATCACGTGCCAACGTTTCGATGATTGGGCAGGGATGCTCGCCTTCCGTGCGTGCGCAGGCATCGACTAAATGCACGAGCACGCCATGCAAGCGCTCAAGGTCAGCGAGTTTTTGCGCAATCTGTTCGGCTTTCGCACTGGCCAGCTCGCGCAGCTGAGCCCGATCTGTGCCGTCCTGCAGACGCAATAATTCAGCGATTTCATCGAGTGTGAAACCGAGTTCCTGCGCGCGTTTGATAAAGCGAATGCGATCAACAGCGCTGGCCGGGTAATGACGAAACGCACCGCGTGCGGCAGGTATTGGAAGCAGCTGGCGCTGCTGATAATACCGAACGGTCTCGACACCGACATTGACCGCGCGGGCGAGTTTTCCAATCGTGAGGGTCGGCGTGTTCATCGGAGCTTGACTCTGGGGTTGGCTACAGAGTGTATGGTGGTTGTGCTTTCTATTTCCTGCAAGGAGTTCGGACATGGTTCACGCTGATAATCACTCGACTCATCATGCCAGTCGCACCGATGCGCACTCCGGCTGCGCTCATAAAAAGCCCGCGATTCCATCGGGGCTGACCGACCCAGTCTGCGGCATGGCGGTAACCACCGAATCGCCGCATCGTCATGAGCATGACGGCAAGGCCTATTTCTTTTGCAGCGCGGGCTGCCAGCGTAAATTCGCCATCGATCCTGTCCACTATTTGGCCCCCGCTTCTGCGGAGCCCGTTATCGCCGTACCCGGTGCGATATACACCTGCCCAATGCATCCTGAAGTACGGCAGGGCCATCCCGGCGCCTGCCCGAAATGCGGCATGGCGCTGGAGCCGGAAATGCCCTCGCTCGACGAGGATGAAAATCCTGAACTCGCCGATTTTCGGCGGCGGTTTTGGTGGACCTTGCCCTTTACGATTGTCGTTCTCGTGCTTGCGATGGCCGGCCATCGCCTGGCGCTCTTTGCGCCTTCGACGCAAAGCTGGGTCGAACTCGTGTTGTCGCTACCTGTGGTGCTGTGGGCCGGCTGGCCGTTCTTTGCGCGCGGCGCGCAATCAATAGCGCATCGCAGCCCCAATATGTGGACGTTGATTGGGCTCGGTACCGGGGCCGCGTTTGGGTACAGCGTGATCGCCACCGTCGCGCCGCAAGTTTTCCCGGTCACCTTTCAAATGCACGGCCGCGTCGGCGTGTATTTCGAAGCGGCTGCAGTGATCATTTCGCTCAGTCTGCTTGGCCAGTTACTGGAATTAAAAGCGCGCTCGCAGACCTCGGCAGCCATTAAATCGCTGTTGGGGTTGGCGCCCAAAACGGCGCGGCGCATCAATGACGATGGATCGGAAACCGACGTGCCGCTCAACCATGTTCATATTGGCGACCGCTTGCGCGTTCGTCCCGGTGAGAAGGTGCCGGTTGATGGCGTTGTTATCGACGGCAGTAGCTCGGTCGATGAATCGATGCTCACGGGCGAGCCGATGCCGGTTGGCAAACGCGTCGGCGATGCCTTGATTGGCGCCACGCTCAATACCAGCGGCAGTCTCGTCATGCACTCCGAAAAAGTCGGCTCGCAAACGATGCTCGCGCAGATCGTGCAGATGGTGGCGCAAGCCCAACGCTCAAAGGCGCCGCTGCAGCGCATGGCTGACGTCGTCTCGGGTTATTTCGTGGTAGGTGTCGTCGCAATCGCGTTGACCAGCCTACTGGTGTGGGGCTTTTTGGGGCCCGAACCAAGCTGGGTCTATGGACTGATTAACGCAGTGGCCGTCCTCATCATTGCCTGCCCGTGTGCACTGGGCTTGGCAACGCCGATGTCAATCATGGTCGCGACGGGTAAAGCGGCGACGCACGGCGTGCTGTTCCGCGATGCGGCGGCGATCGAACATTTGCGCACGATCGATACCCTGATTGTCGACAAAACTGGCACGCTCACCGAAGGTAAACCCGTGTTCGAGCGCATTATTCCGGCGCTCAATTTCGATGAGAAAACGGTGCTCACGCTCGCCGCGAGTCTCGATCAAGGCAGCGAACATCCGCTCGCGATGGCGATTGTCACAGCGGCTAGATCACAGGGTCTGGCGCTCACAGCCACCAACGATTTCGAATCGAGTTCGGGGATCGGCGTGCGTGGCAGTGTCGACGGCCGTCGATTAGTGCTGGGGAATACCGCGCTCATGGCGCAAGAAAGTGTGGCAGTGGATGCGCTTGCGGCCGAGGCGGAAACGCTGCGTCAGCGCGGCGCGAGCGTCATGTACCTTGCGGTCGATCAGCGCCTTGCCGGCTTGATTGCGGTCTCCGACCCGATCAAAGCCAGCACCGCGGAGGCATTAACCGCACTCAGAGCTACCGGGATGCGCATTATCATGGCGACCGGCGACGGCCTCACTACCGCGCGCTCAGTCGGCGCCCAGCTCGGCATTGAAGAGATCCATGGCGAAGTGAAACCGGCGGACAAACTTGCGCTGGTCGAGCGACTACAGCGGGAAGGCCGGCGCGTCGCGATGGCCGGCGACGGTATCAACGACGCACCGGCCCTCGCCAAAGCCGATGTCGGTATTGCCATGGGCACCGGAACCGACGTGGCGATGAACAGTGCGCAGGTGACCTTGGTGAAAGGCGATTTACGCGGCATTGCGCGAGCCCATGCCTTATCGGTGGCGACGGTGAGCAATATGCGGCAGAACCTTGCTTTCGCGCTGGTCTATAACGCGCTAGGGGTGCCGCTCGCGGCCGGGGTTCTTTATCCCGTACTCGGTTGGTTGCTGTCGCCGATGATTGCCGCGTTGGCGATGAGCCTGAGTTCCGCGTCTGTGATTACTAATGCGTTGCGGCTGCGGCGTACTTCGATCTGATAAACGAGGTGGGCAGTAATTACGTAGAGTCCGAAAATTTATGAGGAGTAATGCGTGAGCGGCGTTAAAAAGTCACATTGGGAAACGGTCTACGCTACCAAGGCTTCCGAATCGGTTAGCTGGTACCAACCGCACGCGAAATTATCGCTCGATTGGATCCAGGGTCTGGGTGTTGCGCGAGACGTCGCGATCATCGACGTGGGTGGCGGCGCTTCCACACTCGCTGATGATTTGCTGGCTGCGGGTTACCAGAATCTTACGATACTTGATCTTTCTGGCGCCGCGCTCAACCTCACGTTAAAACGGTTAGGGCCTGATGCGGCAAAAGTCACTTGGCGTGAGGCCGACGTGACAACCACCGCGTTGCCGCAACACGCGTACGACATTTGGCATGATCGCGCCGTTTTCCATTTTCTGACGGAGCACTCCGAGCGCCAGGCTTATACGCAACAACTCCTTCATGCTGTAAAGCCAGGGGGTCATGTAATTATAGCGACATTCGGTTTGAACGGACCGACACGGTGTAGCGGTTTACCGATCGTGCAATATTCAGCGGAAGCGTTACAGAAAGAATTAGGACCGCAGTTTCAACTGTTGGAGCACGCCAACGAACGGCACGTGACACCCTCCGGTGCCGAACAGAGTTTTATTTATTGTCATTTCATCAAAGGTGACTAGGCGAACAAGCAGGCACGATGTCGGGAACCGGCGTTCAATGATGGAGCGGATTCCATAACTGCGTTAAAGGTCTCCGCCCCTGCAAAAGTCCGGCGAGAATTGGCGCAGCAATTCCAGCACAACTCATCGTTTATTCATGATCGTGCTCTCCTGATTGGGCGCCGCGCGCCGTAAGAATCTGGTATTGCGCCGGGGTGAGCTCCGGCAAGCGCTGAATGAATGCCACCATGGCCCACATACGTTCGTCGGTATGCGTCGGCCCCCACGCGGGCATCGCGCTCATCTTGATGCCGTGCTTGATTACCCAAAACATTTCGGCCGGATTTTTCTGGGAAGGCTGCGTCAGATTGGGCGGCTTTGGGTACAACGCATCGCGCAACTCAGATGACTTAACACCCGGTTGCAGATGGCAACCCGCACACATCTCGGCGTAATCGGGGCCGCCGGAGAGCAACAAATCCGAATCGTCGAGCGGCGGCACCGCAATCGCGTTGGCGCGTACGGCGATCGAGCGATCGCGTAGCGTTTCAACGGCGCCGTGTACCCAGCGCGTGTGCGGATCATCGGCGCCGATGTTGTAGATACCGCTGTAAATAAATCCCGCACCACCCACTAAAAATAGGGTCAGCCCGAGTAAACCCAGCATCCAGCCGCGAGCGTGTTTCATTGTCATAGTCCTCCAGCGTCAAAGTCGGTGCGCGCTGTTCTCAAAAAAACCAGCGCGCAATGGCATCACTTGGCGTTGTGATTTTGGTGCGGGTCTGCAACGGGTTTGTCTGATTTTGACTTGTCTTTTGCATTGGCAGGCGCGGGGTCGCGATTGTCAGGATCATGCTTCATCGCGCCCATGCATTTGTCGTGCATAGCTTTCATGACGGGATCTTTCGGGTCCATCTTGCTCATATCCATATTCTGCATCTGCGCGCAGTCGGGGTCTTTGGCATCGCCCGGTTTGTGCTGGCTGGGATCGTGAGCGAAGGCCGGCGCCGCGACGACAACGGTGACGATGAGAGCGAATCGAATGTTCATGTAGTTCTCCTGATAATTAAAAATAGCCGGGCGGATATTTATGGCGCCATGGGCTGCCGACATGCCCGGGCGCAGTGATGAACGGACGGTACGGGCTCGCTAGCGCCGCGTCCCAGCCTTGAGTGAGAGTCATTGCATCTTGAGGCTCCTTTTAGCTAAAAAAATCTGGCTCGAGCAGCTACCCCATGCCAAAACTGTTGCCCCCCGTTTATTCAGTGCAATCGACGCGATGGCGGCACAGCCCGTAGATCGCGAATAATCGTTAAGGGAGTACCCAAGCGACGGACCACACCAATCGTTGGTCCCGGCAGCGCTTTTTCGCAGCCCAATTGCGTCGAGAACAAAAAGAAATCCGCTTGGCTCCAGTCCCTGGTGACCTGAAAGGCCGGGCCTAAATACGTGCTGGCCTGAATCGTCTCGGCGCACACCGCGACCTGAAATCTCGACGTCTTCGACAGACGCTGTGTCTTCACGTAATCATTGAGCATAGAAGGGGCCTCGCGCAGACTGCTCGACCAATAATCGAGCTCCCATCGGTGCGGGACTACGCTGAAATCGCCGGCAAATCGGTTGTAGAACACGTACTGGTAGGGGTGCAAACGCACTAAAACGGTCGCGGTATCGAGGGCTAACACGGTGCTGAGGGCGACGAACGCCGCGGAGCCATACCGCCACCGCAATGCTTCGCGCCAAGCCCACCGGAATCCGACAGCGCCCAGCACTGCGAGCGCGGGCACCATAAACAGGAAGTGGCGCATCCCGTTGTAGAGCGCCGGTGCGGTGATCAATGCATAGGCCAGCGGAACGGTGGCCGCCAAGACGACAGGAATCCAGATCAATCCCCTTTCACCACCCAGCGCCCGTCTCCATTGAAACGACCCACACATGGCAGCGATGACTACGAAAGCAAGACCCAACAGCATGATGTGAGGCAGCCGCAACCAGAGGTACATGGGCAGGTAAGCCCGGGGCGTATCTCCCACGTCGATGACGGCGCCGTCAAACAGCGTTTTCAGGTGAAGGTCCATGGTGAAATGGGAGAAGGTGGTGGCGGCCGCGATCAGGTGGGTCGGGCCCATCACGGACCAAGGCCAAAAAAAGCCCATTAGGATGAAAGCGATCCCGCCTGCCGGCAACAGGGCGGCCATCGCGTGCCACAGGAAACGGACTTTGCCGTATCCAGGCGGCCGTGCCCAGAGGGCCGTTGCGATCACCAAGACGACCAGGTAAAAAACAGCGAACACTGCGCCCACCCGCAGGCCTAAAGCCAAGCCGATCGCAATACCCAGCTTGATCACGAGCGGGCGCGGAGGCCTGGGCAGGTGCTGGGCGATCCGCGTGGTGTAATACAAAGCCCAGGCCATGCACGTGGCGAACGGAATGTCCTTAGTGTGGGTAAAGATGGCACCGAACCAGGCGCCCGTGAGCACCAATAACATCACCGCCACCAGCCCCGTCGTCTCTTGCGCCAGTAACCGCGCGAGTTTCCAGGTCGCGACTAGGCCGCCAAGCCCAAATACTGCGGACAGTAAATGCCGTAAATCCCAGAGCGGCAACGGCACCCACGGCTCAAGGCTGGCGGCGATGACATCGAAGAGTCCGCCGTACAGATACAAATTGAGGTAGTCAAAGGCGCTCCGGTCGGAGAAACCTGACGTATAGAATCGCAGAAGCAGCCGACCATAGTGATGCTGCACCTCCTCGTCATTGCTGATTCCGTGCTGTTTGAACGTCATCAGAATAAAAATTCCCGCCGTCACAAACAGCAGCAACGGCAGCGGTTTGAGCCAGGCCCGAATGAAGGCAATCCGCCGCAGGGCGCGTGCGGGCGCTGTTCTTGGAGCCAGGGCTGCGCTGGTCGGAAACGCGATTTCAGCTCCCTCGCAGCTTCCCGCATGTTGATTCAGCGAAGTTTCTGTTACCGCCTTCATGGATGACGGCCTCGACGACTCGGGTGGCCCGCGCCAATGACCTCCTTGATCAGATACGGCGGGCGCCGTTTGGATTCGATATAAGTTTTGCCGACGTATTCGCCGAGCACGCCGATCGTCAGCAACTGCACGCCGCCGATGAAGGCCAGCATAGCGATCAGGGACAGATGGTGATCGAGCGGCTCGTCGGTCAACAATATTTCAACGAGAATGCTTGTGCCGAACACAGCGCCGAATCCCGAGGTAACGATGCCCATCACACTCGCCCAGCGCAGCGGTGAAGTAGAAAATGAGGTGATGGCTTCGATCGCCAGGCCCATCAGCCGAAAATAATTCCATTTGGTACGGCCTGCCACACGCGGCGCGCGATCATAAACAAGAATGCACGTCTCCATACCGATCCAGGCAAACAGGCCCTTCATGAAACGATTGCTTTCGGGTAGTTGCTGAAGGGCTTGTACCGCCTGCCGGCTCAGCAACCGAAAATCCCCGGTGTCCTCGGGAATTTCGCTGCGGCTCATGTGTGACAAGACGCGGTAAAACGCATAAGCGCTGGCGCGCTTTAACCAGGACTCGCCCGCGCGCGAACGCCGACGCATCAGCACGACATCGGCGCCATCGCGCCAGCCCTGTAACATGTCTGGGATCAACTCCGGTGGGTCTTGCAAATCGGCGTCGAGCACTATGAGGGCCTGGCCGCGTGCCTGATCCATGCCGGCGGTCATCGCGGCCTCCTTGCCGAAATTGCGGCTGAGGCGAATCAGCCGGACCGTGGAGCAGGTGCGCGACGCCTCCTGCAAATAGGCCGCGCTGTCGTCGCGGCTGCCGTCATCGACAAATACCAACTCGTAGGATTCGCCGGTGCTATCCATAACTGCGGTGAGACGTTGCAAACAGAGCGGTAACGCTTCGATTTCGTTGAATACCGGAATCATGACGGAGACAGTCGGTAGCGGTGTTGCGTGGCTCTCTTCATTTGGTAACGGCGTTACTGTGTTCATGGCACACCTATATATGGGGATGTGAATTCAGACCGGTAAGCCTTTCGGCACGGAACGCGTTCGATAAGCCACGGTGTCTTTCGGGGCTTGATACCAACCGGGGTCGCGATTGCCTTTGAGATGATCGCGAACCTTCACGACCGTGAACATGCCGCCCATTTCGAGATTTCCGTAAGGGCCTTTGCCCGCCATCATCGGAAGCGTATTTTCCGGGCCTTGCATATGTCCCATGGCCACATGCTCGCCGTGTTCGGCCATGCCGTTTTTACCCATCGGCATATAGCCCGGTAGCAAGGCGCGCATTTTGTCTTCGACGGCACTTTGATCGACGCCGATGGCACTGGGAATCCCATGGCCCATCGCGTTCATGGTGTGATGCGACATATGACAATGCAGCGCCCAATCGCCCGGTACCGCGGTGAATTCGATATCGCGGGTTTGGCCGACGCCGACGATTTCGGTGACTTCGGGGCGCCACAGTGACTGCGGCCAGCGACCTCCATCGGAACCTGTGACTTGAAATTGCACGCCGTGCAAATGCATCGGGTGATTCCACATCGACAGATTGGCGAAGCGGATGCGCACGCGGTCGCCGGTCTGTGCGAGCAGCGGCTCAATAGCGGGAAACACTTTGCTATTCATCGTCCACAGATCGAAGTCGACCATGACCGACGGGTCTGGCCGCCAGGTGCCCGGATGCACAGCCCAGTTGTGCAGCAAGATTGCGTAGTCGCGGTCGACCGGCGCGTTGCTCGGATCTTTCGGATGAATGATGAAAAGCCCCATCATGCCCATCGCCATCTGCACCATTTCGTCGGCGTGCGGGTGATACATATGAGTGCCGTGCTGCTGCAGCGTGAATTCGTAAACGAAGGTTTCACCGGGCTGGATGTGCGGCTGGCTAAGCCCACCCACGCCGTCCATGCCGCTCGGCAGAATCAGTCCGTGCCAATGCACGCTCGTGTGTTCTTTGAGCTGGTTGGTCACGTAGATCCGCACACGATCGCCTTCGACCACTTCGACCACTTCGAGCGTCGGGCCCGGTGTCGAACCGTTGTAGCCCCAGGCTTTCACCGTGGTGCCCGGCGCAAACTCGTGTTCGATTTCTTGCGCAATCAGATGAAATTCTTTTACGCCGTCGCGCAGCCGGTACGGCAGCGTGCGGCCGTTGAGCGCTTTCACAGGTCTATAACCTTGCGCAGTTACTGCTGACGACGCGGGCCCCGTTGCTGTCGTCGGCGCCGCAGTGTGGTGTTGATGCGGAGCGGGCTCTTGCGCGATAACACGTTGCGCGCCGGCGCCCACGCCGACAAGAGCGACGATTTTGCTGGAGAGTTGCAGCAAATCTCTTCGATTGATCATGCTAACCATCCTCGGGAAGAGCGCCGCCCGGACCAAGCGCATGGCTCGGCCGCCGGCGGGGCGATAAAAAGAAAAGACGCGGTTGCGCTTGAAGGTTGCTTCATTGCGGCGGTCCTGCAGGATGATGTTGATGAGAAGCCGCAGGTTTTTCTGCCGCGGGCGTCGGCATGGCGTGATCCATCCCCGGCATGTCCATAGCGGGCATATCGCCCGTGCCGTGTGACATGCCCGGCATCGATGGCATGGCAGCGTTATCGTCTAGTTTCGGCAACGCGGCAGGCTCCGTTGCCATACCCGGCAAGGCCCGGCCCAATGCTTTTGCCAAATCCGCGCGGGCGCGCCAATAGCCACCGAGCGCGTCGACGTATTCGAGATAGGCTGCGTATTCCTGCTGTTTGGCGAGCAGCGTTTCGAAGGGACCCGTCAACATGTAATTGGTCCGCTGCAGACTGAGCGCGACGATGCGTTCGCGCTGCGGGATCAACGTATCGCGATAACGCTGCGCGCGCTGGCGCAGCAAGGCCATCTCGGCCTGCGCTTGCGTAACTTCGTTGCGAATGGCAATTTCGAGGCCGGCGATGGCTGCGGCGCCTTGGTCGAGGCGCGATTGTGCGGCGGCGATTCGGGTGCTGCCGTTATCGAAGATGGGCAGCGATAGACTGACCTCGGGACCAACATTGGTGGAGCCTTCGTAATCGCGCTCGGTTTTTACACCGGCATCGAATGTGGTGACGCCACGTGTTTTGCGGTGCAGCGCTAAATCCCGATTCAGCTGGGACTGTGTCTGCCGTAGCGCCTGCAAATCGAGCCGATCGCGCAGTGCGCTCTCGATGAGCGTCGTCGTTTCCAGCGTTTCCGCCGGCGGCAGCGGCAATTGCTCGGGCAGTTGCACACGAGTCGCATCGGCAACCCCTAAATCAGCGGCGAGAGTTGCCTGAGCCTGACGCGCGTCGAGCGCGGCGGTATCCGCCTCCAGTCGACGGACTTGCGCTTCGGCCACTTGAGTCAAAGCCTCCAGCTCAGTGATATTGCCCGCACGCTGATAGGCCTTCGCTAACTCGGCATGGGTTTCGGCAGCCGTGGCGACGAGTTCGGCTATGGCCGTGCGATGGCGAGCAGCCAGCGCTGCGTAATAATGCTGCTGCGTAGTCAGCAGAACGTCGGTCAGCCGCGCAGACACCTCAAGCTGAGTACGCGCAAATTCAGTCTGGGCGAGCGAGCGCCGCAACCCGCGCGTCAGCACATCGAGCAGGCTTTGTGACAGCCCAAAATCCATTTGCCAACGGCCGCCCCCTTCAGGCCGCAAGCCACCTACTACCAACGTCGGGTTGCTGATCAAGCTGGCTTGCTGCAGATCGGCGCGCGCCACGCCACGCTCAGCCAGTTGACCGCGCAGTTGCGAATTTTGCAGCAGCGCCAGACGCACAGCGGTATCGGCTGTCAGCGGTTGCTGCAACAACTGCTCAACCTGCGCGCTCAACGCCGCGAGATCTGACGATGGCAAATAGGCCGCCGCTTGGGGCGCGGGGTCGAGGCCGACGCGCTGCAATGCGGTCGCCTGCGCTGACCCGTCGTCTTTCACGAGAGCCGTGCTACAGCCCCCCAAGGCGAGCGCGGCGACAATAAGGGCTAAGGGTTTAATCGTCACGTCGCACCCTCCGCAAAAGTAGATGCGTAAAATTCAAGAACATGGTTTTCCTCCCCGTCGGCATCTACACGATGCAAAACAAGAGGAAGCATCACGGCGCGAATAGTGGCTCGCTCAGAGCAAGCCCAATACGGAATTCAAAAGGGAACGCCTATCCGCGCTGTCGAACGCTTCCGACAGTAAATCAGCGGTTAAGCAGCTTCTGGAGGTCGTTGCGGGGTATCGAGGATGAGCGACGCGAGCGCTTCAGTAGCGCGCGGCGTTGCGGGAGTTGCCGAGTGAAACATCGGCAGCGTGAAGACCGCATTGATGCCGGTCGAAACCGAGCACGCCGGACAATGCGAGCATTGCTCGCACCCGCCCGCTGGGTGTTTGGTGACTTGATTTTGATCGGAGTGGTGCGAGGTATTGTGTTCAGCGGCCAACATCATTGCCGCGTGGTCATGATGATCCGTCATCGTCGGCATGGCCTGCGTTGCTGCGGTAGCCGACATCGAGCGGCAGTGCGTACCGGCGAGCGCCAATGTGCTTTGCAAAGGTACGCAGAGCACAAGCAGCGTCAGCAGTAAGTGGCGGGCGATGGACATCAACAGTTGTTCCAAAAAAAGCTGTGCTGACGTTAAAGCGAAAGACGGAGAGTGTCAACGCAAGAAGCCTTGCAGCCGCTTGTCTGCACATACCAGCGCCAAGCTCGTCTTCAATCTCGCAGATAGCGATGGAGCGTGGATTTGGAGCCGGATTGCCCAGTTCGGTACATGTGAGGGCGAGAGTGAACCCAGTTTTCCACGGTGCTGGAGTGATCATCATGTCTTCCTTACGAAGGCGACGTACTGTGGATGGAGCATGTAGGCATAAATACCCGTTTGCGCGAGCCGGTGTTGACGCTGTGCTTTCCACAAGGTGTGCCAGGCATTCGACAGCATAAGAAAGCCGCAAAAAATAAAGACGTTGCTCAGGATATGAAATACATCGAAATGTGGGTCGCCTTTCAGGCCGAGCAGGGTATGAATTAAAAGCCAATGAATAGCAGAATCACAGCCCAACGTGCCTTCAACCGAACAGCTTCTTGAATAGCTTGCCCGCCAGCCAATCTCTACCGCCGCTCCACTGGTGTATCCAGAGACTTGTCCAATCGGCCAGCTCTTTTTCAATATCGTGGAAGGGGGTACGCGGGGGAGCCTCGGTGCGCGTTACGGAAACTGCCGCAGCCAACATCATCGTCGGCCACATCCAGGGATTGATGCGTGCAGAGAAAACAAGTCGTTCCACGCGCATGGGATGGAGTGCACGCAACAGCGCCGCGCTGTGGGGATTAACCATCAACTTCAGCCACGGATGCAGCGTGCTGCAATAAATCGCGTCACCCCATTCGGATATGCGGCGAACGTTTTCGAATGGCTTACTGGAAATACTTTCACCTAAATCCTCGACCTGACGTGGCTCGAAATGCACAACGTACTGATCGAGACGGCAATCAAGTTCACCGGTCGAGTTGATGATTTTCATTTCATACAGTCCCGGCTCCAGCTGTTCGAGCGCTTGCGCCTGCTCGATAATGGCGCGATGTTCCAGATTGGCTACATTCGCTGAAACAAAAATCCCCAGATGACCGACATCGGGATTGATAAGAAAAACAATGCGCTGTCCGGCAGCCTTTAGGGCCTCAGTGGTGGGATAGATGCGGCGGATCCAGTGCAGCGCCTGCCGGGGTGGCGTGATGTTGTCGCCATTTGACGCGAAAATGAGTAGCGGATTTCTCATCCGCTTCAGATCAATCTTGCAGCAATTCCCCAGCTGGAGTTCGCCGCGCTCCAATTTATTTCCAATAAAAAGATCACCCGCAGTAGTGGTGATTTCTTCTTCGCTAAAACTGTAAAACCCCGACCACCAGCGCTCGAATGCCAGGAAGTTGTCGCGATCGGTATCGACATGCACGAACAGGTTGTAATATTTTTCCCACCAGGCATTGGCAGGATTTAGCATTTCGAAATTCTGTACGAACCACGCACCGTCGACAGTGCCATTGCCAAGATCCGCAAGCAGACGGGCTGACCAGACCCCGCCAGCGAGGCTGCCGGTTACCTGCATGGGACTTAGCTCTTCACCGCTCGCCCAGTACGACAAAGGTGAAACGTTGATAATGACCGGGCCGTCAACGCCTCGACAGTCAGCGGCAAGTAAGGTCAACATCCAGCCGGCCTGGCAATTGCCATACAAGATCGGATCCTTGTCTCCGTGCAGCCGCTTTACTTCCTCCACAAAAACCCGCAAGACGTTAAGTACATCGGTTATTTTTTGATGCGGCTCCGGTTGAGGAAAGAAAACGACAAAATAAACAGTATGCCCCTCATGTATTGCCATGCCGACTTCAGACTCACGCCTGAAACCGCCGATCCCAGGGCCATGGCCCGCGCGGGGATCAACAATGATGATGGGCGGTTTCTGAGGATCGACACAGTCCATCGCGCAGACATTTTCGATCTCAGTAATTTCCAGCAATGCGTAATTTGCTGGGGGGTTCAGTGTACGGCCGTCGAGTACAGTCTCGTAAGCAAAGTCGAGCAATGGTGGCATCCCATTTTTTTCGTGGTCAATCATATTGTCTGCGCGCTGGCGCAATGCATCGAGATACAGAACGCTGCGCTGCCACGCATCGAGGTAATAATTAAGAGCTGACCATGCAGTCGTAAGCAGGCCAGCTGCATCGAACACACAAAGCGAAGATTCTTTTTTGTCGTCAGTCCCCGCGCGCTCGGACAGCGCATTACGCACTTTTGCATTCGAGGCCGCCGATGCGACTAACGTTTTATTTCTAGTTGCCGTCATGAACTGCCCCCTCAGTACACGTGTTCAGTTTTTTTGCCGAAATGAATATTGCGAATCACTTTTATCAGCTCTAAAACCACCAGTGGAATTGCACCGATCGCAAGCAGCATTAGGCAATCACTCAGCGGGAGCGCTGATGTTTTCAGAAATTGTCCGAGCGCGGTGTTGTGATGACTCCACACCTGAAGACTGAATGAAATCGCAACGACAAGGGCGAGATTCAGATTCGTGAGTAGTGAGATACGCCATATCGGCCTGGTTTCACTGCGACAGCCAAAGGCGCGCAGCAATTCGGCAAATACCAGTACGGCAAAGGCTTCGGTGCGGGCCGTCTCTTCACTGCCTGTCTGCAAGGCATGAAGGTAAACCGCGAACGAAACGCCAGCGGTCAGGCAGCCAGTAATCAACATGTTTGTCAGAAAACTGGGATTGGTGATGCGTTCGGCACGCTGACGCGGACGGCGCTTCATCACGTCGGGATCGACGGGATCGGTGGCCAGGCACAACGCGGGCAGCCCGTCAGTGACGAGGTTGATCCACAGCAGATGGATGGGCAGCAGCGGCACCGGCAGCCCTACAACGACACACAGAATCATCAACACCAGTTCGGCGGTGTTACCTGCCAACAAATATTGCAGCGTCTTGCGAATATTCTCGTAGATGCCGCGGCCCTCTTCGACAGCCGCGACGATGGAGGCGAAGTTATCGTCGGTGATGATCATATCCGACGCCTGCTTGGTCACCTCCGTACCGGACTTACCCATGGCAATGCCAATATCGGCGCCTTTAATGGCGGGCGCGTCATTGACACCGTCGCCGGTCATGGCGACTACTGCGTCATTGGCTTTCCAGGCGCGAATGATGCGCAACTTGTGCGCCGCCGTGACCCGCGCATAAACGGCCAGTTGGGGCACGCGCGCGTGTAACTCCGTGTCGGACAGCTGGTCTAGTTCAATACCGGACAGCGCCGTGTCATCTTTCGTTGCAATGCCGAGCTCCCGTGCAATGGCTAGCGCGGTATGGGGATGGTCGCCGGTAATCATCACCACGCGGATACCCGCCGCGCGGCATTTAGCGACGGCCACTTTGGCCTCTGCGCGCGGTGGGTCGTACATTCCTGTCAACCCAACGAACACCAGGTCACGCTCAATGGATTCAGCACCGAGATCGTCTGGCAAACTGTCGCCCAAGTCGCGATACGCCGAGCCAAGCACGCGCAGAGCCTGCTGCGCCATCGCGGCATTTTGCTCAGCAATGTACTGCTGACCTTCGGTGGTTAATGGCTGTGTGCCGTTACCGGTATAAACCTGGGTGCAGCGTTGTAGCAGCACGTCGGGCGCACCGTTCACGTAGGCGCGCAACTGCCCGTCGGGCAGCCGGCGAATCACTGTGCTGCGTTTGCGGTCGGAATCGAAGGGAATTTCGTGTTGTTTCGGTTGCTCCTGGTCGATACGCGCCAGATCGCCCCCCGCCTTGATGCCAGCGGCGAGCATGGCCCCTTCGGTCGGATCGCCAATCACCTTCCACGCGCCGTCTTCCTGTACCAGATGCGCGTTGTTGCAGCCGAGTAGGTTGTTCCCCAGCATGAACAACGGTGCCGTGTGCTGCGCAGTTACCGGAGCGCCCTCCACGCGACCCTTCACACGATTCTCCACAAGAATGGCGCCGCCGGGCCCATAACCCTCGCCGGTGACTTGAAAGCGCTGATCCGCGACATAGAGTGCACGCACGGTCATTTCGCCTACGGTCAGCGTCCCGGTCTTGTCGGTGCAGATGACAGTGGTCGAGCCCAATGTTTCGACCGCTGCCAGTTTGCGCACCAGGGCGCGCCGACGCGACATGCGCAAAACGCCGAGTGCCAACGCCACAGTGACGACTGCCGGCAATCCTTCAGGTACGGCAGCTACCGCCAGGCTGATCGATGTCATAAACAATTCGAGCAGTGGGTCGCCTCGCAGCAGGCCCAGCACAAACATCAATGCGACGATGAAGAGCGAGCCCCACACAAGGATACGACCAACGGCGTCCAGCTTTTGCTGCAACGGCGTGCCTTCATCGGTACCTGCGTCTTTCAGTAGGCCGGCGATATGCCCCAGCTCGGTCTCCATCGCCGTCGCCACCACAACAGCGAGGCCGGTACCCGTAGCGACGCCGGTACCCATAAAAAGCATGTTATTGCGATTGCCCAGGGCGATTTCGCCTGACGGCAGCACCGCGATCTGCTTGGTGACTGCTTCGGATTCACCGGTCAGCGCAGATTCAACGCCCTTCAGTGAAGCCGCTTCCAGTAATCGGGCGTCGGCGGCAACCAGGTCGCCGGCCTCAAGCACCAGAATGTCACCAATGACAATATCGGCGGCGGCGATCACGGTGACCGCCCCGTCGCGCCTGACTTTGGCCTGCGGTGCGGTCATTTTCTTGAGCGCAGCAATAGACTGTTCTGCCTGGGACTCTTGATAAAAACCAATGATCGCGTTTAAGACGACAATGGCCAGAATCGCGACTGCGTCTACACCTTCGCCGAGCAGGCCGGAGATGACGCCGGCAGCAATCAGAATCCAGACGATCAGGCTGTTGAACTGCGCTAGGAATATCTGCACCCGACTGATGCGTTTGCCTTCGGTTAGCGTGTTAGGCCCGTTCGCCGCCAAACGTCGCGCGGCCTCCTGTGCAGTCAGACCAGTTGTGCATGTATCGAGCTCGCTCAGCACGGCCTCCGCAGCCTCGCTGTGCCAGGGGCGAGATACGCTTGCGGTGGCCGTTGTCGATGTGTTCATTTCGCCGTTCCGGTCACAGCCGTGTCTTGCGCTGACAGAGATCGCCCGTAAGCGCTGCGATACACGCAGGGGATGACAACGATCGTCAGCAGCACCAGTGACAACAATCCGCCGAACATCGGTGTGGCGAGGGTTTTCATTACATCCGCGCCCAGACCGGTTGCCATCATTACCGGGGCTAGGCCAAACACATTCATTGCGACTGCCATCAACACGGAGCGGAAGCTACTCTGCGCGCCTTCTATAGTGGCCATTAAGGTGTCGTCGGCGGAATTTAGCCGACCCTCGGCACGCCATCGACTCCAGGCCTGATCGAGATAGACCATCATGATCGACGTCGTTTCGACAGCTACCCCAATTAATGCAATAGCGCCTGCCCACACCGCAACGCTGGTGTTGTAATTAAGAACCCACATCAAAATGATGCCGCCGCTCAGCGACAACGGCACCGAGGCCATGATGATCAAGCTCTTCGACGTCGAGCGCATGCTAAAGAATAAAAATCCAAAGATCAGAATCAGCGTGAGCGGCAGCACCAACTTCATGCGTTCCTGCATGCGCGCTAAATATTCATATTGGCCGGTCCAGGTGATGAAATAACCCTGCGGAATTTGCACGGATTTCGCGATCGCCGCTTTAGCATCCTTGACGTAACTTCCCGGATCGCGCCCCACCAGATCCACGTAAACATAACCTGCCAGCGAACCACTTTCATCGAGCATCATGGGTGGCCCCATTCGCGTAACCAACCGGCCAAGCTGGCCCAGAGGAACTTGCATCCCCGAGGGCGTCGCCACCAAAATGCGCTCAATTTTTTCCAGGTTATCGCGCAGCTCGCGCGGATAGCGGACATTAATGGAATAGCGTTCCCTGCCTTCGATTGTTTCTGAAATATCCATGCCGCCGATGGCGCTCTCCACCACCATTTGCGCATCGCCCACGGTTAACCCGTAACGTGCCAGCGCCTGCTTGTCCGGTTCGAAATCGACGTAATAACCCCCAATGATGCGCTCGGCGTAAACACTACGCGTGCCTTTAACCTCACCAAGCGCCGCTTCAATCTGTTGGCCAATCGATTCGATGACGGCGAGGTCTTTGCCGAATATTTTTATGCCGACCGGTGTTCGAATGCCGGTCGATAGCATGTCGATGCGACCGCGTACCGGTTTAGTCCAGGCGCGATTTAAGCCGGGCGCAGTGACGACAGCATCCAGCTCCTTGAGTAGTTGCTCCTGGGTCAATCCTGGCCGCCACTCCGACTCAGGTTTCAGGCGAATGGTGTACTCAAACATCGACATTGGGGCGGGATCCGTCGCTGTCTCATAACGTCCCGCCTTGCCAAATGAAGAAATGACTTCGGGTATCGATTTAATCGCCTGATTTTGCCGCGTCAGAAGATCAGCGGCCGATGTCACCGAGATACCCGGCACAGTGATTGGCATATACAGCAAATCGCCCTCCCACAATGAGGGCATAAATTCCGAGCCGAGGCGGGAAAACGCAAAACCCGAAAATGCTACTAAAACAAGGGTTCCAACGCCGACTGATTTAACATGCCGCAGCGACCACGCGAGCAAAGGTCTGTAACCGGCTTGCAGCCAGCGATTCACCGGGTTCTCCAATTCGCCGCGAATTTTTCCTTTCACAAAGAAGGCGATCAAAACGGGTGTGATCGTGATGGAGACCAGCGCCGCCGCGATCATGGCAAAGGTTTTGGTATACGCCAGCGGATGGAACAACTTGCCTTCCTGTGCCTGCAAGGCAAATATCGGCAGGAACGAAATGCTGATAATTAACAGCGCACTGAATATAGCGGGGCCAAACTCGCGACAGGCTTCCAGCGTCAGCTCTGCTCGCGAGCGAGAGCCATCCGACGCAGCGATCTTTTTGTGCGTGTTTTCAATAAATACCACAACCCCATCAACGATATCGCCGACGGCCAATATGATGCCGCCCAAGGACATGATATTGAGACTGATATCGAGGTAATACATGGGTATCAGCGAGATCAGAATCGACAGCGGCAACGTAATCACGACGACCAGCGTGCTGCGCACGTGGAAAAGAAATACGCCGATAACAAGGCAAACCAAAATGATTTCTTCAATCAGATTGTTGCGCAGCGTTTTTACTGCTTGCGCAATCAAATCCGAGCGGTCGTAGACAATCTCCAGTTCCAGACCCGGCGGGAACGCGCCTTTGACTTCTTCGAGCTTTTTCTTGATCGAGGCGATAACACGCGAAACGTCTTCCCCCTGACGCATAACAACCACGCCACCCACCGTGTCGCCGTTGCCATTCAGGTCGGCAATTCCGCGCCGAATATTCGGTCCGAGTGAGACGCGCGCGACATCAGAAATTTTTAGCGGCGTTCCATTGGGGCCTAAACCAATCGCAATCTCTTCGATATCTTTGGGATTTTTTACGTACCCCAAACCACGGACATAATATTCTCGTTCGGAAATTTCGAGTGTGCGTCCACCGACATCCTTGTTGCTGCTGCGAATCGCAGCAATGACTCGATCGAGCGAAAGATTCAGCGCTGCCAATTTATTGGGATCAACTTCCACCTGGTACTGCTTGTCGTAGCCGCCGATACTGGCCACTTCGGAAACGCCCGGCACTGCACTAAGCCAGTACTTGAGATACCAGTCCTGAAACGTTTTAATTTCCGCGAGATTATGTTGGCCGGATTTATCGACTAAGGCATATTGAAAAACCCAACCGACACCGGATGCATCGGGACCAATCGAAGGCGCGACACCATCGGGCAATTGGCCGCTAAGCTTTGACAAATATTCCAGTACCCGCGATCGCGCCCAATACACGTCGGTGTCATCGTCGAAAATGACGTAGACAAATGACATCCCGAACATCGAGAAGCCCCTGACTACTTTAACCTTCGGTGCCGACAACAAAGCGGCGACGAGCGGATAAGTAATCTGCGCCTCGATCAAATCGGGGCTTCGCCCCATCCATTCGGAAAATATGATTACTTGGGTTTCTGACAGGTCAGGCAGCACATCGACCTTGATGTTCTTGAGGCAATAGCCGCCCCACAAGCTGAGCAACAATGCAACCACCAGAGTCGCCTTGGAATTGTTCCAGCACCATGCAATGATTTTTTCAATCATACATTAGCTCACTTTTTTCCATGTTCGCCATGACCCGGTGCCGCGGTCTTCCCCTTGCGCAGCGCTGCCTGCATACGGCTTTCTGCGTCGATTAGAAAACTGGCGCTGACGACCACGGCTTCGCCCATCTTTAACCCGGACAGGATGGTGATTTGGCCATTAATACGCGGCCCAATTTCTACTTGGCGTGGCTCAAACGTAACCTCGCTGGTTTTTACAAAAACCAGTTTGCGAACGCCAGTATCAATCACCGCGTCATCGGGTATCACCAACGTATCTGGCATCGCCTTTTTAATTTCCACATTGGCGAACATGCCCGGACGTAGAAATCCGTCGGCATTGCTGATTTCGACACGCGCTTTTGCCGTTCGGGTTTCCGGATCCAGTTCGGGGTAGACGTAGTTTATGGTGCCGATGTAATGCCTGGACTTGTCGTACGGCAGTGTGACTTCGATTTTATCGCCAACGTGAATGAGCGATACATCGGACTCATAGAGCGTTAATAGCACCCACACTTTGGACAAATCGGCCAAATAATAAAGTTCGGTGTCGGGCGTGACATAGGAGCCTAAAATGGCTGATTTACTAATAATGACGCCATCAACCGGGGCGTAAAATGTTATCGACCGCTGCGCTTTTCCTCTCGTACGCAGTTTTGAAATTTCACTATTAGAAACGCCCCAGAGGCGCAGGCGCTCCAGCGCAGTTTCAGCCACTTCATTCGCCAACGTACCGCCCTGCTTGATGGCGGACAAATATTCATTCTGCGTGCTGACCAGTTCCGGACTGTAGAGATCAAAAAGCGGCGCGCCTTTTTTTATCGACTTGCCAACATAATCTGCATGTATTTTTTCAATCCAGCCATTGATACGCATGCTAACGCGCGCTTCTTTGGTCTGATCGGTGGTAATGCTGCCGACCGTTCGAATCGTATGGACCAGGGTTTCGCGAGAAACAGTTTGTGTATTCAAACCGACCCCCGCTTGTGCGGTGATGGATACGGTGACAGGAACCCTTTCCTCGGGCACGCCCTCGGAGATTTTTGGCGCATGCTCGTGCCCGGGTTCTACAGTTACACCAACCGATGCAACGCTCATCAACATTGCAAAGAGTGAAATACATTTCGCCACTGACTTCATCACATCCCACCCATGCTGGAGCTGCCACTCGATGTAGGCGCACTCGAATTCTTTTCCACATTTTTTCCAGCGGTCATACCGCCGCCCATGGAGGCCGGATCGGAGCCTTCCATCGCTGCGCCCATATCGCCGCCACCAAATAGACTCGGACGACTCGGTGCAATTTTCATCAGCGGTGGCGACGACAAAAGCTCTTTCAGGCGTATCCTCGCCAATTCAATATCGGCATGGGCGGCGACCAGTTCGAGTTTCTGCGTCTGGTATATTTTTAAAATATCCAGATATCGTTTGAGCTCCAGCCTCTGCGCTGCATAGGCTGATTTCGCATCGGAAAGAGCAAGCTCGGTAGCGGGGATTACATCGCTTTCATAGAGGCGCACAACATCTTTAGCGGAAGCCAGCTGCTGTTTGGCGTTAACTATCTCGGTGTTCAACTTGTTGGTGAGGTAGCGCCGGTCCATTTCGACGGCGCGTTGTTCATCTTGTGCGGCGGCAGCAAGCTTTGATTGTTTGCGGGAAAAATACAGGGGCACATTGACCCCTACCATAACTCCCCAACTCGCTGCTGCTGCGTCCATGCCGCCCCCATTGGGTTCCATCGCCATGGCCTGCACAACAAAATCGGGATAATAGGCAAGCTGGGCGAGTTTATATTCGCTTTCCGCTTGTTCGTATTGATAGTCGAGAGCCTTTAATTCAGGTTGGTTTTTTATGTCGATATTTTCAGCATCGTTGGCGCTTGCCGGAGGTCGAAACACCATGCGTCCAATGAGTTCATCGGGAGAACGACCGCGCAGCTCGTTCATTAACGCGCGAATTGAATTTTGTTCTCTGCTGAGTTTGCTGTGCTCCACATCGAGGTTGGCGGCTTCGATTTTTCCCAGCAACCAGTCGTGGTGGTCTGTACCGCCGGACTGATAATTCGCCTTCGCACTCAGTACAGAGCTATCAACCAACCGGCGCAATTCTCGGTTTAATGTAATGGCCTCATCGATATAGTGCGCCCTATAGAAATACTGTGTTGCGATTACCGTTAATTCGCGGCGAAGAGTTTCCGTACCCTGCTCAGCGAACTCCGCTCTGTGTTTGGCAATCGCTTCGCGCGCACTTAACCTTCCCGGAAAGGGAATTGCTTGACTCACTTGGTAACGAAATACCTGAGCTCTATGTTCACCAAAAGGCACCTCATCAATTCCGGCCGCAATAAAAGGATCATCCAGTGAGGCCGCTGGCTTGATACGGTTTTGTAATGCGGAATGACGGCTCTGCGCCGCCTGAATAGCTGGATTAGCCTCGGAAACCTGAAACACAAACGTCTGAAGATCAAGCTCGTCTTCGGCAGCATGCACGACCGCTACGCTGAGAAAGAGAAAAGCCAACAAAAACTGTATCTTCATTTTTAGCAAACCTTCAAGCATGGAAAAAAGCGCTGTTTGCAATCAAAAGCTGATTCAGTGGATGCATTGGAAATTTGTGGGGCTCAACTGCAGCCCCACTGCTTGATGCTCACATTGGTTACATGAATCTACTGGCTATCACTTGATAAATTACTTTTTGGTAGCTGCTTGGTGCTCACCAGCCAGCTTGTCATACTCCTTAATAGTGGCCTCATCCAATTTAATTAATTCATCGCAATGAGTCGTCATGGTGCTGGGCATCATTGTCATTTTTGAATAACTAACATATCTAGTTTTCATCTGTTGATGGAGAGCAAGGTTCTTCTTAGCTGTGTCCGATTGCTCTTTGTAGTACTGCGCGAGGGATGCATGCTGCGCAGGAGTGTCGGCGAAATCTGTTAGTACTTTCAGGACTGCATCGTCTTTGCTTTCAGCATGAACATACACAGGCATCGAAATGACTGCGCCTAACAACAAGCTGGATACAACGTTTCGTATTTTCATGGCGGTACTCCTTGCGGGTTGGGGGTTTTTGCTTGTGATGTACACACATCACGAGTTGCTTCAACGCTGGTGTTTCGAACATCGCGTATTCCTGCGTGCTTTCCGTGTCTACAGAGCCATGCTACGTCGATCACTTGCTTGACTTCATGATTTGGATCAAACAAGTGCGTTTAAGAACCTAGGTTTTTACACACAACAAATAGGTTAGATTTCGACATTGGCTCCGTCGCAACAAAGTGTACGAATACAGCGCGCAATCATGAAATATCACCTCTGCAGGTGTTATCAGAGGCAGTGCTGACGAAATGCCGTTACGCTGAAGCTCCACATAACAAGCTGATCGGCTTACGTTTAGTAACACGCTTTATTGATCCCACGCTTCGATCAACGCACAGATCATCTTGCCGGTAGGTTGTTTGTCTGGCATTTTTTCCCACACCGACGCAGCCTTGTGCATGCGCTGATATAACTGTTGCGCTTCCCGAAATCCTTTGTCGATTTCTAAGAGTCGCTGTTGGATTAACGTGCGCACATGAGCACACGGCGACCTCCCCTGATCAGCCATAGACACGATTTCCAGGATGTCATTTACGCTGAATCCCAACTGCCGGGCTCGCAAAGCAAATCGCAGGCGCTGTTCGTCAGTATCTCGGTACACCTTGTACCCGTTGGTTTTGTCTTTGACGGGCTGAAGCAAGCCAATGCGCGTGTAATAACGCACGGTATCCACAGTAGTATCGAGTGCCTTAGCCAACAGGTTTACGCGCATCAAGCAGTTTCACATGTGCCACCATTCAGAGCTGCGACAATAAACCACTCGTAGCTTGCCAGTATTGATGCGGATCAACTTGTACGCATTAACCTAGGTGTTGCTCACAACTCTGCGCGACGCAATATGACTATGCGTCGCGAGAACAACAGCGTCTGTGCGCCAGCGTACGTTGAAGGGAAATGAGGTAAGACTAAATATTTCTGAGTCGACGCAGTGGGAAAAATTCCGACAGCTGACATTAAAACAACACTGAGTCATCGGCGAATTCGCCCTTAATGGTGAAATCGTCTTTCTGCAACTGAGGAGGGGTGGATGAAACAACGAGCGCACGATCTTGTGCTTCAAGCAATGCGAAGGGGTTATTTGTGCGGCGCCCCCCCCCGAGAGCCTTCTACTATTTTGCCGTCGTACTGACGGTTGCGAATCCGCCGCCAGGTGTACGGAAGTTGGTGGTTTGGCCCCTGTACAGACGCCCTGCAGTCAGTTGAATTTCACCGCGGTAAACATAACAGCGCACATCCGCTTTCAACTCCGTGGTTTCTCCCCCCACGCGCGCACGACGCAGTGGCGGCTCGACCTCGCGTTGCGCAACGTAATTTGCAGCTACTAATTGCTCAAACGTACCGCGAGTTAGTTTAGCGCCCCGATAAGTGCCGCGACCGCCATACGCCGCGGCTGGTTTGAAGAAAAATTGTTTCCGCTGCTGCCAGAGTAAGTCCGCATTTTCGTGATCGACAAGTCGTGTTTCTGGAATGCTGCTAAACAAAATCTGTTGCTGTGCGGGAGCTACACCCAATTCCGCTAAACGCGGCGGATCGGTCAATACGGCTAAATGACGTTTGTCTGCGTACAGAGCATGATGGCGAGGATTAGGTGTTACCACAACGCTGCCACTTGCATATGCACTGCGCAGCGCGGACAGCTCAGGAGCGTCGAAATAAAAATCGGTGAGACGATTGTAAATTAAATCCACCGACGCCCCTCGCAGCGTCAAACCGTCGGGTGTCGCGAATAGCTCAGACGGATCACATATCTCCACGGGTAAAGAGCGTGCGCGCAAAAGCTCTGCAAAACGTTGGAACTCGGGATAGAGATATTGATCGAGCGGGTTGCTATCCACAATTGCGATTAGTCCAGGCTGCCGGTGTCCCCGTACCATTGAGAAATCGGATAGGAGGCTATCGATGATGTCAGACTCAGCAGCCTGCGCCTGAGATGACGGTGATGCTTCGTTTTCACGCGCGCAGCATCCGGATTGCGCGCGCAGAATTTGGGTAACAATTAATGCGCCGCCCGCATTGGTATTTATTTCTATAAGCTGCGGGCCTGATTCACTCAAATGAAAATCGTAGCCATACAGTATGCCCGCGTTGCCCGCATCGTGATGCGCAATGGCGGGAGCGTAAGCAAGCACGTGTTGTTGCCATGCGGGCGAGTAAACGATTGCGTCGATGGCGTGAATCACGCTAGACATTTTATCAAAGTCGGACGCCGCAACAAAAAGCGGCACTGCGGCAATTTGTAATTGGGGGGCGATTTGCAATCCTTGTTGCGGACAAAGGCACTGGATATTCAGGTTCGCTGCGATGCCTGAATAACAAGCGCAACGGGGGATCGTTCCAGCGTTCACAAAGTGTCTCCCAGGGATCCGTTCAATTTAATGTAAATGCCGGTGGTGAATATCGGGCAAGTGGGCATGGTTATGTGTGAGTGGGTCGTGCGTGTGTACATGACTATGCGGCGCATCCTGCATCGTATCGAGGCTATGTTGATGATGCTCATCATGTCGATGCGTGTGGGTGTGCGTGATGACTTCATGCGTGTGTTGATGGTCATGCTGTTCGCTGAGCACGAGCCACGTAGCAATAGTCATCAATGCCAATGCGAGCCAAAACGCTGACGAAATTGATTCTGAAAAAATTAGCAGCGCGATGCCTGCACCCATGAAGGGAGCTGTACTGAAATGCGCGCCTGTACGAGCGCTGCCTAAATGACGAAGGGCAACGATAAAGAGTACAAGGCTGATGCCATAACTAAAAAATCCAAGTGCAAGCGCCCCCGCAATGATTGGCACGGGCGGCAAGTGCACGCCGAGTGCTACTGCAATCGCTGTATTCACACTGCCTGCGACCAGACCTTTGATCATCGCAATCAAAATGGGATCATTAGTAGAGACTCGGCGCGTTAAATTATTGTCGATGGCCCAGCACAGACATGCACCCACGACGGCGAGTGCAGGCAGAGAAATAACCGTACTTGTTTGCCAGGACAACATCAGCCTCGCAACCAACATCACTGCGCTGCCGAGCCATACCCGTCGCGATACTGATTCGTGAAACAGCCATGCCGCGACTGCGGTAGTAATGACGCCTTCAAGATTAAGCAATAACGATGCGGAAGCAGCGTGCGTCCCCGACAAACCCCAGAGCAGCAATATGGGAGCAATGACACCGCCGGTTAGAGTAGCGCCGGCTAGCCAACGCCAATCACCGTTAGCCAGCCGCGCACTGTTATTGCCTTTTTGCCTCAGCGCATACAGCAACGTTAATCCCAGGCCACTGCCGAGATACAACAACCCCGCCAATAACCACGGTGATGATTGACCGAGGAGCAATTTGGCAAATGGAGTGCTTGCCCCAAACAATGCCGCTGCGAGTAACGCAAAGAGAGCGTAACGCTGCGCTTTAAAGTTAATCAACGATATGCCTCCTTAATTTCACAGCGTTATGACCGCATAAATCTATTGATCCAGATTTTTAAACTCACCTGAGAAATTTGCATCGTAAACTTCGCCCTCGGATGACATGAGCACATAGAGAGTTTTGGCCTCGGCGCTATTGATGGCCGATACGATGTAGTAACCCTTACCGCTTTTATGCATTTTTATTTTCTCGTTCGGCAAACTTGACCAGCTCGCCGGTAATTTACCAAACCCTAAACCGCTGTCTTTTTTTGTGAACATCGTGGCAGTCTTTTGCGCGAGCCCAATGGCTTCTGTTTCGGTGATGGCTGCATGCGCGTGATCGCCATGCGCAAAGACTTGGTGGGTAAAGCTCAAGCAACCAATCAATACTAGGGGCGCCAGTTTGTTCATGATTTTTTCCTTGGTAACGTAAAAAATTAGTGAGAGTGAGAATGTTCGCCGTCATGGGAATGCGAGTCCTCTTCAGTTACCTCTTCGGTCGCATCGAGTTTTAACCGCTTCGGATAATTGGATAGCGGCGATGACTCGTTCATGGCCTGGTGTATATGAAAATGATCGTCCGCATTTAAGGGGAAATCGTCGGGGTAGCGTGAATGCTGATAGCCGTGCAATTGCATCAACAACAATAGGCCCCCGACGATCATCAGCAGGATATTGGCCGCCATGCTAAATTTCTGAAACGATACAGTCTTACGCCACCCCGCCAGCAAAACGAAGATAACGCTCAGCGCCACAATTTGGCCGAGCTCGACTCCCAAATTGAACGACAATATTTTTAATACCAAGCCATGCTCACCCAGCGGCAATTGCTGCAAGCGCGTCGATAAACCGAAGCCATGAATAAGACCAAAGATAAATACCATCCCCATCAAATTCGGCGAGCGAGTCTGTAGATATTTTGTAAAGCCGTCGAAATTTTCAAACGCTTTATAGCAGACCGTCAGTGCAATGACTGCATCAATGAGATAGTAATTCGCTTGAATACCACCGAGGGTTGCGCCCACCAGCGTAATGGAATGACCCACCGTGAAAGCGGTAATCAAAACCAAAATATCTTTGAAACGCGTCAAAAAAAATAGCACGCCAAACAAAAACAATAAATGGTCGTAACCGGTCAGCATGTGGGTGGCGCCCAAACGGATGTATACGAGATAACCTGCATTAACTATGCGGGCTTGATCCTCGGCTGACATGCCGTGTGCCAAGGCGAGATTGCTCGTCAACATTAACCAACATAAAACAAAAAATCTCACAGACGACCCCTTAGGTTTGATCGTTCAAAACGCTCGCAGTAGCGATACCCCATAGGGATTGCTGCACCTGCATCAACGTGCCAAGCGCTAACCCTTCACGGGGGTCACCTGCACGATGGCGCGGCTCAAATTGCGGTATATCCTACCCCTTCGAATTATGGGCCACCAACCATATAGAAAAATTTGTATCGGGCGCCACATGGCTACCCACCCGCCAATCAGCAGGCTTTCTTTCAGCAGTCGGAGAAGGGTGTTGTTCGAGAAAGCGACAAGGATATCGGCACCCACCAGACACAACGCGAGAAAGCCCAGCCCGATCAGCAAGCTGGTGCGCCCCTCCAACAGCAGCAGCCGCAAATTGCGTTTTGACCGCACCGATTTGTAATCGAAGTAGTTATGAATAGCCTCAGTGATCAGCGGAGTGGGATCCTCCGCTGGCATCTGCTCGATATGGATAATGATGCGAAAGTGGCTGTTCTGCTGAAACTCCAGCGCCCAATTTTCCAGAAACTCCTCCGCATCGGCATCGAGGTTGCGATGATGGAACGGCGTGGGATCCATCGAGTTGAACAGCTCCGAGAGCTGGGTGATGCGCAACTCGATCTGGTGGACCCGCGGGTTGGCTTTTGTCATGTCAGGTTCTGCGCCTAATAGCCCCCGGTGTCAGGATAGTTGTCGCGTCAACTGATCGATGAAAACACAGATCGGGGGCGGCAAGTAGTGAGTGATGAAGAGTTATTCGCCCGAGC
>JAYVWC010000005.1:0-26237 GCA_043786385.1 Spongiibacteraceae bacterium
TGGGTACGGCGCCGCCTTGCATACTTTGACCTTGGCCGTTGGCCCAGATAATCGAATCGACTTTTGCATGCACCAATTCACCGGGCAAACTTTTGAAAGCGATTTCGGCCTTGTCGCCGGGTTTGACGTAGCGCAATTCATTTTGCTCGAAGAAAGCAACGATGCGCTGTTCGTATTCGACAAAACTCAGCGCGGGACGGAACGGCATCGCCGCTAGAAAATTACCCGGGCGCACCACTACGTTGACCGCGTAACCATCGGCGGGCGCGCGAATGATGGTCGAATCCAAATCGTATTGCGCCGCTGCCAATTGCGCTTTGACCTGCGCGACAGCAGCGATATCGTTACCGACTACGCCTTTCAATTTGGTTTGTACTTTGGCGGCTGCGGTATTAGCGCGAGCCAAGCCGGCTTCGGCTTTTTTCACTTCGCTCACAAAATTTTCGACATCGTATTGATTGCCCGCGCCGGCATGGGCTAACTCCTGCGCTTCATTGAGGCGTTGTTGCATCAATAGCAATTGCGCTTGGGCGGCGCTGATGTCCGTTTTAGCGCTATCGAGATCCTGCCACAACGTTTTCGCCGAAGCCGTCGCATCGGCGAGCCTGGCTTCCAGCTCCTGCACTTTGAGTCGATACGGCGTGGCATCGATCTCCAGCAAAATATCGCCTTTTTTTAGCATTTGATTGCCTTCGACGGCCACCCGAGTCACGGTGCCGGCGACGCGCGGCACCACTTCGACCACATAATTAATCGCGCGCACATCGCTGGTGACCGGCGTTACCACATTGATGGTAAAAATGATGCTTGCGATCAGCAGGATCGCGCCGGCCACTGCGCCGACCTGAGTATTGATATTCCACGGAATCACTTTGAGTTTGATACACAGCAGCCAAACAATAAATGCGTAACCGCCCAGAATTATCTCAAGCATTATTATTCTCCGCAGCTTTGTCTTTCGCAGAATGGATCGGCAGCGTTACGGATGGCCCTTGCTTGGATAAAAGCAATTCACGTTTTTTAGTGAGACCAACCATCTTTTCTTGCAGCAGCAACAGCTCATCATCGACGATGGCCAAATCCAACGGCTTGTTAGCGTGCGTGCCATCGGGCTTTAGAAAATAATCATCGTGCTTGTCGGTGCCGTAGGCCAATTTATAAGCGGTTGGTTTGGTGAATGCCCACAGCCATGCTAGCGGCCACAGCAAACCACCCACCGCCAGCGACAACAGGCACAGCAATTTGATCGCGTGCTTTTGCGGATGATTATGTTTCTCGGCAAACACCTCGGGCAGCACGTGCAGCTTCCAAAACAGATAAATGCCAGCGAATGGCATAACCAGAATCACCACCCAAACCATCACGTCGGCTATTTTTTCTTCCATGCCGGCCATCGCCCAGGCTGGCGAAGGTAGAATACTGGCCATCAGCATGATTAAAGGTAGTGCGATATTTTTATAGCGTGGTGCGACGCGCTGATTATTCATGCGACCCACATCCTGTATGGAAAAAGTGTGGTGGATAATATCATTATTTTTACAATGTTTAGCTAGGCTAAAAAATTCACAGAGAATCTAACCTACTTATGCGATAGTTTTTTACAGCGCATACAACACCTGCAACGGTGGCGTGTCGACCACTTTGCGACAACTGAGATAACCGGCAGCGCCAATCAACAATGCACCGAGCAGCGGGCCGGCCAGCCACACCCACACGTGCGGTGCGAATGCCATATCGAGTAACCGCGTTTGCAATTGCCACACCGAACACTCGGCTGCCGCTGCGGCCAATAGACCCGCTAACGCGCCCATCAATCCGAATTCAATCACCAAGCTGCCGATAATTAAACGACGCTGCGCACCGAGCGCGCGCAATATCGCGTTCTCTTGCATGCGAATATCAAGCGTCGATAACACGCCGGCAAATAGCACCAGCAAACCGCAGCCGACGATCAACCACAACACTAACTCCACCGCTAAGCTGACCTGATCGATGATCGCTTTTACCTGCGCGATAATTGCGTCCATCTCCAATACCGTCACGGTCGGAAAAGCTCGCACCAATTCGTTCAAAAATAACTTATCGCGCGCCGCCAAATAAAAACTGGTGATGTAGGTCGCGGGATAATCGCGCAACACCTGCGGCGCGAACAGCATATAAAAATTGGGATGCATGCTATCCCAATTCAACGTGCGCAGACTTTGCACCGTTGCATCGAATTGTTCAGCGCCGAGTTGAAACGTTAGCTTATCGCCCAATTGCAAATTCAAGCGTTTGGCGAGCCCCGCTTCGACCGACACTTGTTGCACATCATCGCTAGCGAACCAAGTGCCAGCGGCGAGTTGATTGTCGGCCGGTAATTGCGCACTCCAACTCAAATTCATTTCGCGATCGAGATCGACATCGCGCGTATCGTTAGCGTCGGTAGGACGCTGCACCGACGCGCCGTTAATCGCGATCAAGCGCCCGCGCACCATCGGATAAAACCCCTCCGCACGCACGCCGCGTTGCGCGAACAATTCATTGAGCGCAGTCACTTGAGTCGGCGCAACATTGATTAGAAAATGATTCGGCGTGCCCGCAGGCAATTGCATTTGCCATTCGCTGATCAACGAACCGCGCACCAATGCAATAATTAATAACAACATAATCGCCAGCGAAAAAATAACGATTTGCACGGCATTCTGCGCGCGCCGCCGTTGCAATGCAGCCAGTGCCAAGCGCCAAACGCTACCCGCTTGCATACCCACTGCACGCACGCCACGCAATAGCCACCACACTGCCGAACCAACCAACGCTAACACCAATGCAACGCCGGCCAGTACCGTTAACGTCAACACCAAATTGCCGCTGTAAAACCACATCAATCCGGCGACGCTGAATACGCCCAACAACATCGCTCCCCAACCGCGACCGCGCTCGCTGGTTAAATCGCGCCGCAACACGCGCAGCGGCGGCATATCGCGCAGCGCCAATAGCGGTGGCAACGCGAACGCCAACAAACACACCAGCGCGGTAATCAGTGCGATCCACAGCGGCCGCCAACTCGCAGGCGGTGCGGCGTGCTCTAAATAGTTTGCGAGCAAATTCGCGAACAATGCCTGCAACGCGTAACCGATTAACGCACCTAACAGCGTGCCGAGCACACCGATCACCAATAGATTCAGTAGATAAATACCGAACACGCGGCGCCCGCTGGCACCGAGGCATTTCAACATCGCGACATAATCGAAATGCCGCTCGCTGTAGCGCCGCGCCGCTAACGCAATCGCTAAACCTGCCAGCGCTACGCCCAACGCACCGGCCAATAATAAAAATTGTTGCGCGCGCTGCAATGCTTTGCCGATGCGCGGCTGCGTATCTTTGATGCCGAGCCAACGCTGCGATGGTTGCAATTGCGGCAACAGCCACTGCTGCAATTGTTCGAGCGCCGATTCGTTGCCAGCGAATAAATAATTAAACCGCACGCGACTACCCGGCTGCACAATTTGCGTCGCATCCAAATCGGCGCGCGCCATCAACGCCTTCGGCCCGAAACTATCGAAGCCCCCGCCACTATCCGGCACGCTGACTAATACTGCGGCGACGCGCAACGTGGTCGCACCGATTTCAACGCGCTCGCCGATCGCAACATTCAATTGTGGCAACAAGCGCGCATCGAGCCAAATATCGCCCGCCGCCGGACCGTGCGCAATGTTGCGTGCAGCGCCAAATACAACATCGGCAATTTTCAATTGACCGCGCAGCGGATATTCCGTCGACACCGCTTTCACCGCTGCCAGCTGCGTGTTGTCGCCAACGCTCAACATCGATTGAAACACGACGGTCTCGGCGCGACGCAATCCCAATTGTTCGGCGCGCGCTAACCATTCGTTCGGCGCCGGCCACGCGCCGCTGAGCACGCGATCGGCGGCGAGAAATTGATTGCTGTTGGCGACGATGCTCAATTGCAAACGCTCGGCAAATGCCGCGATGCCGATCACGATCGCCACTGCCATCGCCAACGCCGCGACCAGCAAACTCAATTCGCCACCGCGCCAATCGCGCAGTAATAATTTTAAACCTAACAACGGGCTCAATGATAATGCGCGCGACTCAGTCATCGGCGGCGACCAAACGCAATTCGGGCGACGTCGTATTGGTATCCGTATCGACACCGCTATCGTGAATAATTTCGCCAGCTGCCATTTCGATGCGCCGCGCGCAGCGCTCGGCCAAGCGTTGTTCGTGCGTCACCAACACCAACGTGGTGTGCGCTTCGCGATTTAACTCAAACAGTAAATCGATAATCGTCGCACCGGTCGCGGTATCGAGATTGCCGGTCGGCTCGTCGGCAAATAAAATGTGCGGCGTATTCGCAAACGCGCGCGCGATTGCCACGCGCTGTTGCTCGCCACCGGATAATTGCCGCGGATAATGCGTTTGCCGCGCACCCAAACCGACGCGCTGCAAATATTCGGCTGCTGCGCTGCGCGCATTGCGTTGCCCGCGCAATTCAATCGGCAACATCACATTTTCCAACGCGGTGAGGCTCGGTAATAATTGAAACGATTGAAATACGAAGCCAACTAACTCGCCGCGCACTTGCGCGCGCTGATCCTCGCTGAGCGCAGTGATCTCGCGCCCACCCAACCAGACCTGCCCACTGCTCGGTACATCGAGACCGGCGAGCAAACCGAGCAGCGTCGATTTACCGGAACCGGACGCGCCGCTGATCGCGACGCTTTCGCGGGCCTTGATATGCAGTGTAATTCCTTTCAAGATGGGCAGCGGCCCAGCGGCGGTCGCGACAGTTTTTTGCAGTTGTTCAGTACGCAGCATCGGAGATTCCACAACGTGTCGGCAGTATTCGATTATTTACCCAATTATCTCTTGGCCTTGCTACGTAATCATTTACGTAGCAATTCACAAAACATAACGCGCGCTTGCTTGATCGTAGGCTTACTGCTCGCGCCGATCGGTGCTCAAGCGCACACGATATTGGTGCTCGGCGATAGTCTCAGCGCCGCCTATGGTATACCGCGCGAGAGCGGCTGGGTGGCACTGCTACAGAAAAAATTAGCACATGAACAAAATTTAACGAGGAGCGATGTCGTCAATGCCAGCATCAGCGGCGACACTAGCAAAGGTGGCCTCGCGCGTCTGCCGCCACTATTGGCAAAGCATCATCCGGATATCGTCGTGATCGAACTCGGCGCCAACGACGGCCTGCGCGGTTTTCAAATTCGCGAATTACGCAGCAACCTCGAACAGTTGATTAAACTCAGCCAACAGAGCGGCGCAAAAGTATTGCTGATCGGAATGAAAATGCCGCCGAACTACGGGCTGCGCTACACCACCGATTTTTCGCAAAGCTACTCGCTGCTCGCGCAGCAATATGGCGTTTCGCTGGTGCCGTTTTTTCTCGATGGCGTAGCGACACACCCGGAACTGATCCAAGCCGATGGCCTGCATCCGCGCGCCGAGGCACAGCAACGCTTATTGGATAACGTGTGGCCGTATTTGCAGAAATTATTGTGAGCGGCCACACCAACAACCGTAACTCAAACAATTGGCGAGAGATCACCCGCGCCGCGTAAACGCGAACGGCATTTTCTGCATGCCATCGCCAAAAGCCGAATAAATATAAGTCGGCTCTACCGGCAATTTAAAATCGGTCATGCGCGACAGTATTTCGCGCGTCATCATCGCGAGGTTGAGACGCGCTTGATGCTGGCCGAGGCAGGTATGCACGCCGAAACCAAACGAACGCATCGTACGGCGCGTATTGACCGGATCGCGCGTAATATCGAAGCGATCGGGATTTTCGAAATGGGCTGGATCGCGATTCACCGATGCGAACATACACAGCAGTTTATCGCCACGCTTGATCTGCTCGCCGGCGAATTCGCCAGCGGCCATTGCGGTGCGGCGCATAAACGCCACTGGTGAGTGAAAGCGCAATGTTTCTTCGATGACGTTCGGAATTAAATCGAAATTGTTTTGCACCATCCGTAATTGATCGGGATGCTGAATCAATTCGTAAAACAACCACGACAACACATTGCGCGTGGTTTCAACGCCACCGATCAGGATCGATATAAATAGCGTCGCGTATTCCTCGTCGGTAATGCGGTGTCCATCGATTGGCGTATCGAGCAAAGTCGTGGTCAAACTGTCGCTCGGATTATTGCGATGATCGGCGGCGAGCTGTGCGGCGTAGACAGATATTTCGAGAAAGGCCCCGTAGGCCTCTTCGATCGTATGACCGGAATCGGGATCGCTGGCGAGTCTGATCGTATCGAGCCAACCGAACATGCGTGCGTAATCGCTTTCGTGCACGCCAAGCAGCTTAAACGTGACATACACCGGCAAATGCATCGCGATATCTTGTACGAATTCGCAGTGACCTTTGTCGATCATGCTATCGATAATTTCACTGACTTTTTTCTGCATCATTTCTTTGCGCGCTTCGAGCGCCTGCGGACGAAAGGCGTGATCGACCAGCGCTCGCTTGCTGCGGTGCTCGGGCGGATCCATAAACGAAATGCCGAGCTGCAACATCGGCAACATCGCCTCTGGCATATCGTCTAGCTGCGGGCCAAAACTGCTACTGAAACGCGCGGGATCGCGCAGCACCGCATCGATATCGTCTCGATGTAGCACTAGCCAGTGGCCGCCTGCGATCGAATCGTTGCTCTCCCAAACGATCCGTTGCGTAGCGCGCAGGCGCGCGATCTCAGCGTGCGGGGTACCGTTTTTAAAACCTTCGCGACTCACCAGCGGATTGAATGGGCATTGCGTCATAGCAGCAGTTCTCCTGGTTTAGAATTGTTTCAACAGCGTCTCGCGCTGCTTCCAATCGGGCATTATCTGTTGCAGCAAGCGGTAAAATTTTTGGCCGTGATTAAATTCGGCGAGGTGACACAATTCATGTGCGATAACGTAATCGATCAGTGACAGCGGCAATTTAATCAAATCGACATTCAATGTCACGCGGCCGCCGCGACTGCAACTGCCCCAGCGGCGGCGCATGCGTCGCAACCGCAATTCCGGTGCGGCTAAAATCCCCGGAAAGCGCTGGCAGACCAGTAGTAGACGTTCAGCAAACAATAGCTGCGCCTGCGCGCGATACCAGGCATCCAAATGGCGAGTCAATAAAGATAAATTAGTGGGATCGCGCAGACTGACGACGATGCGTTGTTCGTCGCAAAAAATTTTTGCAGCGTCGGCAGCTTGCACATCCAACGGCAATTCGCGACCGAGATACCACGTCGATGCATTGGCTGCGATCGGTTGCTGCCATTGTTGGCGCTGTAATTGGCGCTCGCGCGTTTTCAGCACCCAATCGGCGCGCTGCTCGACAAACGCGCTAATGGTTTTCTGTGCGGTGCGCAACGGCGCGCGCACTTCGATCGCGCCATCGGCGAGCACGTACAGGCCCAGCGTCTTGCGTCGCTGCAATTTCACTGTGTATGAAAAATTTGCATTCACGCGTTTATCTATCCGGCAGTTAGATATTCAACTATTTTACGAAATCCGTTCTCGAAAAATTTACGCAACGCGTTGGCGAAATAATCAAGCGCGAATCGGCTGGTAATCGTCGATATCACCAAACACCGATGAGCCCACTTCACGCTGCGCACGAATCACTTGTAGAAACGCATCGCCATAATTTGCTAGCTTGCTTTGGCCAACACCGCTGATGCCGAGCAACTCGCTCGCGGTAATCGGCTGCAATGCTGCCATCAGCCGCAGCGTCGCATCGTGAAATACCATAAACGGCGCAATGCCCTGCTCTTCCGCAATGCGCTTGCGACAATCGCGCAACTCCTGCCATAGCGCTTCGCATTCGGGCGGCACTTCGACTTGGCGCGCGCGCACACGCTCGTCGCGACTACCAATTTCGGCGACATCGACGCGCAGCGCCAGTGGAATTTCGCCGCGCAACACCGGTCGGCATTGTTCGGTCATGCGCAAGCCGCCGAAACCCTGCACATCGATTTCTAAAAATCCGCGAATCAATAATTGCCGAATCAACGAGCGCCACTGCTGTTCGTGCAAGCCTTTGCCGATACCGAACGTGCTTAATTGTTGATGGCCGTGCTGCTGTATTTTATCGGTGCTCTTGCCCAATAATACATCGACAACATGCGCAGCGCCGAAGCGCTGGCCGCTGCGATAAATGCACGATAATAATTTTTGCGCGGCCTCGGTGGCATCCCAGGTTTGCGGCGGTTGCAAACAAGTATCGCAATTGCCGCAGCGATCGCCATAACTTTCTTTAAAAAATAACTCGTCGCCGAAATACGCCAGCAATGCCTGCCGTCGACACTCGGTCAATTCGCACCAGCCGAGCAGCGCATCGAGTTTGTAACGCTCCTGCCGCTTAAATTGCTCTGGCGCATCCGAGGTGGCGAGCATATCTTTCATGCGCACCACATCCTGCAAACCGTACAGCAGCATCGCCGTTGCCGGCTCGCCATCGCGCCCGGCACGACCGGTCTCCTGATAATACGCCTCCATGCTTTTTGGCAGATCGAGATGCGCGACAAAGCGCACATCGGGCTTATCGATGCCCATGCCGAACGCAATCGTCGCGACCATCACGATGCCGTCCTCGCGCAAAAAACGGCGCTGATGCGTCTCGCGCAAAATGCTCGAAAGCCCAGCGTGATACGGCAGCGCAGTCAGCCCCTGCTCGGTCAACCATTCGGCAGTCGCTTCGACTTTTTTGCGCGACAGACAATAAATAATACCGGCGTGACCGCGATGATTTTGCAAAAATTTCAGCAATTGTTTGCGGGCGTCAACTTTTGCAGCAACTTGATAACGAATATTCGGCCGATCGAAACTGCTGACAAACCACTCGGCCTGTTGCAGCGACAAACGCTCGGCAATTTCCTGGCGCGTGCGCGTATCGGCAGTTGCCGTCAGTGCAATGCGCGGTACCTCTGGAAAGCGCTCGGCGAGAATACTGAGCCCGAGATAATCCTTGCGGAAATCGTGACCCCACTGGCTAACGCAATGCGCCTCGTCGATCGCGAACAACGCGATTTGGCAGCGCTGTAAAAATTGCAATGTGCGTTCGAGCAACAAGCGCTCGGGCGCGACATACAGCATATCGAGTTCGCCGCGCAGCAACGCCTGTTCGATCGTGCGCTGCACCTCGAACTCCTGACTCGAATTCAAAAACGCCGCACGCACGCCGAGCTGCAGCAGGTTATCGACCTGATCCTGCATCAACGCAATCAACGGCGACACGATAATGCCGATGCCGGGGCGCAGCAGCGAAGGGATTTGATAACACAGCGATTTACCGCCACCGGTCGGCATCAACACCAACGCATCGCGCCCCGCCAGCACCGTTTCGATAGCGGCCGCCTGGTGCCCGCGAAATTGCGGATAACCGTAAACAGTATTGAGAATATGCAGGGCCGGCTCAGTCATGCTCGCATTATACCGGGGCGTTCGCGGGAAGCCAGACGACCCTTACGTAACAACTGCTCGGAGCGTATGACGTAGAGAATAAAAGCAGTCTGACCATCGTAGCGGTAAAGCACGCGACAAGGCGGTTCGACGATTTGACGGTAGCGTGTGCGCTTCAGCTCAGGCGGTCGACTACCGCTCTCCGGGTGAGACTCCAATTGCTCAACATGCGCCAATACGCGACGCACCAACTCTGCGGCTGCCGCGCGATTTTCGAGCGCTATGTAATCAGCAATGGCGTCTAGGTCACTGAGCGCCGGCTCGGTCCAGACTACTTCAGCCATCGGGCCATACGGGTCTTGGCCTCAGCATGCGTAACCACCCTGCCCTCGGCCACCGCCATCTCACCCCGGGCGATCCCCTCCAGCACGCGCATACGTTGCTGAAGCAGATCATAGCTTTCAACATCGACAAGATAGGCGCTTGGCAAACCATGTTGAGTAATGAGAATGGGCTCTTTATCCCTCTCTAAATCCGAGAGCAGTTCAGTGGCCTTACGCTTAAGGGTAGTAACAAGTTCGGTTCGCATGAAGTAATACTATAGTGGCACTCAGGGTTCGCGCAAGAGCGCGCTGAGAAATCTAAGTGTTCAGTAAGCGCCGGGGTGAACCGCTTATTTAACCAACGCAACCACATCCCGCACTAACCGCCCGACTTTAGACCAATCGCCCGCCTGCAATAAATTTTTCTCGACCATCCAACTGCCGCCGCACGCGATTACGCCGGGCACTGCTAGATAATCGCGAATATTATCGACGGTGATGCCGCCGGTTGGCATAAAGCGCACTTGTGCGTATGGCCCCAACAATGCTTGGATCATTTTGATGCCGCCGGAAGGTTCCGCCGGAAAAAATTTTAACGCGCTTAAACCGAGTTCGATCGCCAGTTCAATATCGCTGGGATTATTAACGCCGGGAATAATCGGAATATTTAACTCGCGGCACGCGCGCACGGTGTTCGGATTGAGGCCGGGGCTGACGATAAAATCGGCACCGGCGGCTTTCGCTTGCACGATCTGCGCGCGATTCAATACGGTGCCGGCGCCGATCAACATATCGGGATACGCGATGCGTAGACTGCTGATCGCATCGGCGGCGGCGGCCGTGCGAAAGGTGATCTCGGCGACCGGCAAACCGTTTTCAACCAGTGCCTTACCGAGCGGCACCGCATCTTCACTGCGCTCTAACGCAATCACCGGCACCACTTTAGCCACAGCGATAATTTTCAAAATTTGTTGCAGACGCACTTCCATAACTTGCCTCCCGCTCAGCTGCTTTGATCAACTTACCCAGCGTTTTTTCAGCGTTACTTCGCTTGCAGCGCCGCTTTCGCCAACATATGCGCGGTCAACGGCGCGGTGATAAATAAAAACAGCGTCAATAACAATTCGTGTGCGCTGAAACCATCGCCGCGCGTATTAAAATACAGCAGCGAACCCAACATAATGCCGCCGATACCCAGCGTACTCGCTTTGGTCGGCGCGTGCAGGCGCGTATAAAAATCGGGTAATTTCGCCAAGCCAAACGCGCCGAGCAATACAAATAAGGCGCCGGTTACGACACAGAGCGATACCGCTATTTCGATCGATATTGCCACTCTTCTCTCCCGATACCAAAGACGTACTGCCTAACTAATGCAGAACTATTCAATCAGCGAACCGCGCAACAAATATTTTGCAATCGCAACGGTACCGACAAAACCCAACGCCGCGATCAACAACGCCACTTCAAAATACAGCTGCGTATTAAAACGAATGCCCTGCACCACCAATAAGCCAATCGACGTGACGTACAGCGTATCGAGCGCCAACACGCGATCCCACGGCGCTGGGCCGCGCCATAACCGATAACCGGCGAGCAACAACGCCGCGCTCAGCATCAGCGTCGCCAATGTTAATGCCGAATTCAGCAGCGCCGTGTTTAGCATAAGAAAATCAACATCCGAAAATCTCCCGCAGCGGTTGTTCGTAGCGCTGCTGCAACTGTGCGATCAACGCTGCCGTATCATCGGTATGCAGCGCGTGAATCAACAAACTACTGCGCTCGTCGTTAAGCTGCGCCGACAGCGTGCCCGGTGTCAGCGTGATCACGCCCATCAATACCGCGATCACGAATTCATCGCGCAGCGTCAGCGGCATTTCGACAAACGCCGGTCGCAAGCGGTGATTGGGTTGCAGGATTAATATTGCGACCTGCACATTGGCGACGACGATATCGCGCAGCACCAACGCGATAAAACGCAACAATAATAATGGTTTTTGCACGCGCGGCACCGGCAGTAAAAATTTGTGCAGCAACTGTGGCAACGCCCACGCAAACACTAGCGCCAATAACCATTGCGCGGGCGCGATGCTACCGACCATCGCTAACCACAATACGATCAACGTAATGCTAAGCAATGGTCGCGGCCACCATCCGCGCTTCATTGCGTCGTCTCCGCCGGATTTTGCACCAACGACAACACTGCGCCGCTATATTGCTTAGCATCGAGCAACTGCACGGCGGTGTCGCGTAGCGCAGCGCTGATCGGGCCCGCGTAAATACTGAGCGCAACATTTGCTGTCAATAATAGAAATACTGCACCGAGTGCATTGCGCGACAATGCGATATGTGAGGAATGAAGATGAACGCTCGGCACTGCATCCACGCGCCAAAATAATACGCTGCCAGCGCGACTCAATGCGATCAACGCGAGCAAGCCACCGCTCAACACCACGATCCATAAACTACTCGCAGTCGGCAGCGGCGCCGCTTGCAGCAACATCATTTTGCCGATAAAACCGGCGAGCGGTGGTAGCCCAGCCAGCGACAACGCCGCGATTACAAATAGCGCGCCCAATAAATTCCCGTGTCTTATCGCCGGGCCGCTGCGTAGCTGCGTCGCCAACGTGCCGCGTTGCGTCGCGATTAAATCGGCCAATAAAAATAACGCGCCGATAATCCAGGTGCTGTGCAATAAATAATAAAGCAGCGCGGTCAACGCGGCGATCGAATCGAGTGCCAATGCGCTAAGCAAGGTGCCGACCGACGCAACGACCAGATACGCGATCAATTCGCTCAACGTAGTCGCAGCTAACGCGCCGAATGCACCGAGTGCCAATGTGATCAGCGCCAACGGCGTCAGCCACGGCAACAGTAAGCCCGATAACAAACCGGCGTGCGCGCCGAATAACAATGTCGCTAAGCGCACGATCGCGTAGATACCGACTTTAGTCATGATCGCAAACAGCGCCGCGACCGGCGCACTGGCAGCGGCGTAACCGCGTGGCAACCAGAAATACAGCGGAAACAGCGCCGCTTTCAAACCGAATACCACCAGCAATAATAAACCGGCGGCGGCGATAAACGGCGCATCGGTGGCATCGGCGACGGCGATATACACCGATAAATCGGCAAAATTCAGCGTGCCGCTCAAACCATAAAATACACCGGCGGCGATCAGGAATAGCGCTGAACCGATTAAATTCAGCACCACGTAATGCACGCCGGCGCGTGTGCGCGCTGCGTCGCGGTGATCTGAATTTTTCCCGTGCAACTGTTTGCCATGCAACTCTTTGCCATTCAATAACAAACCATACGAGGCGATTAGTAATACTTCAAAAAATACAAATAAATTAAATAGGTCGCCGGTTAAAAACGCACCGTTGATGCCCATCAATTGAAATTGAAACAGCGCGTGAAAATATTTACCGTGGCGGTCTGCGCCGGTGGTCGAAAAAATCAGCGCCGGCAGCGCGAGTATCGCGGTGGTAAATACCAACAGCGCTGCGAATTTATCGAGCACCAACACGATGCCATGCGGCGGCAGCCAATTACCCAGCGTGTACAGTTGAATCGCACCGCTGCGTGTTTGTTCGAGCAGTATTGCAGCGATAACCAACTGCACCAAACTCGATAGCAGCGCCAAACCGCGCGCGGCCGGTACGCTCTCGCGTCGCACCACCAACAATATGCAAGCACAACACAGCGGCACCAGAATCGGCAAAATCAATAAATGATTCATTCGCTTTCTGTCACCGAATTATTTTCACTGCGCGCGCGCAACACCAATACGATTAAAAAAGCCGTCATCGCAAAACCGATAACGATCGCCGTCAACACCAGCGCCTGCGGCAACGGATCGGCGTAATGCGCGCTACGTCCGATGATCGGTGCGGCGTTAATCGCCAACCGCCCCATCGCAAATAAAAATAAATTGACCGCATAGCTGCACAGCGTCAGCCCAAATACAATCGAAAACAGATTGGCGCGCAGCATTAAATACACCGCGCAGGCGATCAATACGCCGATTGTTATCGCGAGGATTAGCTCCATCAGCTGCGCTCCATTATTTATGTTCCATTGCGCGCGTTTCGCTGAGCGCGCCAAGCTGAGTCAATATCGTCAGCGTCGCGCCAACCACCGCTGCATACACGCCTAAATCGAATACCATCGCCGAGGCCAATTCGATTTCGCCAAATATCGGAATCTGCCAATGCCTGAATGTCGACGTTAAAAATGGCGCATCGAATAACCAACTCGCCGCACCGGTGGCAAGCGCCAACGCGACGCCACCTGCTGCCACGCGTAAATACACGACTCGCAAACGCGCCGCGACCCAGCGCGGGCCTTCGGCGAGATATAACAGCAATAGCGCGACCGCAGTGACCAGGCCTGCGACAAAACCACCGCCCGGTGCGTTGTGGCCGCGCAACAATAAATAGATCGCCAACAACAACGCGAGCGGCAATAACAGCCGCGCCACCGCCGCAAATAATGTATCGCGATTGGCGCGAGATGCTTCGGCGGTTTTACTCTCGATGGGCTTATCGAAATGAATGCCTTCGAGCATTGCAAAAATACCGACTGCGGCGATCAACAACACAGTAATTTCGCCGAGCGTATCGAAACCGCGAAAATCGACCAGGATCACATTGACGATATTGGCACCGCCGCCACCGGGTACACTGTGCTCGATAAAAAACTGCGCAATCGAATCGACCGAGCGCGTCATCACCGCATACGCTAATAGCGCAACCGCCCCGCCCGCCCCAATCGCGAGCAATGCATCGCGCGCTTGGCGCCAACCAATTTTTTCTGACCCGGCTATTTGCGGCAAAAATTTCAGCGCCAACAACAGCAACAACGTGCTGACCACTTCGACCGCCAATTGCGTTAACGCCAAATCCGGCGCTGAAAAACGCGCAAAAGTTAATGCCGACATCAAGCCGACCACGCCGAGCGCGACGATGCTGCGCAATCGCTGTCGATGCCAATACACCGCGAGCATTGCAGTAAATCCGGCAATCGATAAATACAGTGCAGCGTTGTAATCAACGGCGCTGCCACGCACGTTGCCGCCGATCGCGAACACCGGGTACAACGACGGCCATAGCGAATAGAACACCACTGCGACCGTAGCAGCGATCAACCACGCCACGTAACTGCGCAGCGAGCCGCGATCCAAACAACGCAGCGCATATCGCGTAAAATCAATCGCAGTATTTAGCGCCGCGCTAAAAATAAATTTCGCATCGTGCGTCGGCAGCCGTTCGTGGTGCGCAAATAATGGTTTGCGCATGGCGTACAGCAGTATGCCGCCAACCATCGCGATCACGCTCATCAGCAGCGGTAAATTAAAGCCGTGCCACAGCGATAAACTGTATTCGGGTGCCGCCGTGCCCAACGTTGCGCCAACAGCCGAATGCAATAATGTCGCGATCGTTAGATTCGGCGCGATGCCGACGAGCAAACAAAGAACCACTAAAATTTCGATCGGCACTTTCATATAGCGCGGCGGTTCGTGCGGTGGATAGCGCGGAATATCAAGCTGCCCGCTATTGAAAAATACATCGTGAATAAAACGCAGCGAATACGCGACAGCGAGCACGCCCGCAAGCGTCGCTGCGAACGGCACGATCAAGCGATACGAGCCCAGTCGATCGAGCGCCAACGTTTCGGAAAAAAACATTTCCTTGCTAAGAAAACCATTCAATAACGGCACGCCCGCCATCGATGCTGCAGCAACCATCGCCAATACCGCAGTGTGTGGCATGTAATGCCATAAACCATTCAAGCGTCGCATATCGCGCGTGCCGGTTTCGTGATCGATTACGCCAGCCGCCATAAACAGCGATGCTTTAAAAATCGCGTGATTGATCGTATGAAACAGCGCCGCGACCACTGCTAGCGGCGAATCCAAACCGAATAATAATGTAATTAAACCGAGATGACTGATCGTTGAAAACGCCAACAGACCTTTCAAATCGTATTGGAAAATTGCCAGATACGCGCCGAGCAACAGCGTGAGCATGCCGGTGCCGCCCACCGCATAAAACCACAGATCGCTGCCAGCCAATGCGGGATACAGCCGCGCCAATAAAAAAATGCCGAGCTTGACCATCGTTGCCGAATGCAAATACGCCGACACCGGCGTCGGCGCCGCCATCGCGTGCGGCAACCAAAATTGAAACGGGAATTGTGCAGATTTGCTGAACGCGCCGATCAGAATCAAACCGAGCGCGTACGGATACCACGGGTGCTGTTGAATTTGCACGCGCGCAGCGAGCACCGTTTGCAAATCAAAACTGCCGACGATATGGCCGAGTATTAATATACCGGCGAACAGACACAAACCACCCGCTCCGGTCACCGTCAACGCCATCCGCGCACCGCGCCGCGCATCGCTTTGTTGCGACCAGTAACCGATCAGCAAAAATGACGTAAGACTGGTCAACTCCCAGAACGTCAACAGCAGCAATAAATTATCAGAGCACACGACGCCTAACATTGCGCTCATAAACAGCAGCAACAATGCATACAAACGCGGCAGCGAATCGTGCTCAGCGAGATAGTAACGTGCGTAGACGATGACCAACAGACCGATGCCGAGAATCAACAGCACGAACAATAGCGCGAGACCATCGAGCCGCAGCGCGATATCAAAACCCAACTGCGGCAACCACGACCACACCGCGCGTAACGGTACGTCGGCGAATACCGCCGGCATTTGCGTTGCGACCAGCAGCAAAGCCAGCAACGGCGGTAATGCCGCCGCCGTGGCGCAGCGATTGCGCGCATGGCCGACAAGCAGCGGCAACAGCGCGCCGCAGCAAGGCAATAAAATAATTAACGCTAAAATCATCGAGGACGATCCGGCAAATCCGAGCCGACTAGCTCGCGTCGATCATAACGTAAATGGGTGCACGCTCGCCCGATTAAGAAACTGTGACTTTCGGCAACACCGGTGCAGTAATCGTCACCTTCTCGCTCGGCGCGATAATTTCGGCGACACCTTTGGCCACCGATTCGCCGTGCTGATTGATGCAATCGCAATCGATGGTTAACACTTTCTTCTCAGGAATGCTGCTAACGATTTCGAGATGTACGGTGATGCTATCGCCGATTTTTACCGGGCGACGAAAGCGCAGCGACTGGCTGCGGTAGATTGCGCCCGGCCCGGTCAGCGACATTGCCAACGCGGCGGAAATAATTGCACCGGTCATCATGCCGTGCGCGATGCGCTCGCCGAATTGCGTGCCTTTCGCGAACTCTGCATCCAAGTGAATCGGGTTGACGTCGCCGGAGACCACGGCGAACAGTTGAATATCCTGCTCGGTGACGGTGCGTGTGTAGGTGGCTTTCTTGCCGACCGGCAGTTCATCGAAGGTGTAACTTTGCATTTGCGTCATCAGGGGCTCCGCGTGGATAAGGAAAGTACAAATAAGGAAAGCGCGAATTATGCAGCGATTTGCGTGCCAGCAAAACACCCGCGCGCGATTAAATTAATTAACCGTGTAACCCGCCGCGATAATTGTGGCCAAGGCCTGCGGATCGGTGCGTAACCAACGCATAAATTGTGCAGCCGCCACCGCATGTTGCGTGCGCTTTAGAATCACGGCATCTTGCGAGATCGGATCGTACAGCGTTGGCGGTGGAAACCACGAAGAACCTGCAGCCTGTTTGCCATCGCCGATCACCTGCGACCAGGCCAGAAAAGCGATCTCAGCATTACCCGACGTTACAAACTGCAGCGTCTGCGAGATGCTTTCGCCGGTGACGATTTTTTTGTCGGCGTTGAATTTATCCCACAAATTCAGTTTCGCGAGCACCTGTTGCGCCGCTGCGCCGTAAGGTGCAACTTTCGGATTCGCAATCGCTAAAAATTGAAACTTGCCGCGCTGCAACACCGCGCCCTGCTCGTCGACGGCGCCAACTTTCGGACTCCACAACACCAATCGCCCGATCGCGTAGGTGAAACGGCTATCGGGTATCGCCAAGCCATCGTCGACTAATTTTTTCGGACGCTCCGCATCTGCCGACAGAAAAATATCGAACGGCGCACCTTGCGAAAGCTGAGCATAAATTTGACCGGATGCACCGCCGCTCAGTAGTAATTTATGGCCCGACGCTTTTTCAAATTCCGGCGCGAGCTGTTGCAGGGTGCCCAAAAAATTGGCCGCGACGGCAATTTGCAATTGATCGGCGCGCGTAGTGCCAATCGACAACGCCGCCAGCAGCACATAACGCCAACAACTCCGCATCAGCGCGCTCCTTACCAGTTACAAATTACAAATTAAAATTACAAGTGCCGATCGAACCACTGCCCGAGCGGCGTCGTCAGTTTTTGCAGCAACCAGCCGATCGCGATAAATGTCGGCAGCCACGGCAGCGGTGCTAACCACGGCGGCGCGTAGTGGAAAAATACATCGTAGCGTGCCATCAACGGCCAATGTAATAAATACGTTTCAAACGAATAGACGCCGAACAGATACAGAAATTTAAATTCAAAGCGCTTTAACGAAAATACCACCAGCAGTGCTGCCATCGTCAGCAGGCTGGTGGCCTGGCCGATAAAAAAGCTGGCATCGAAACCCGCCGCCTGCAATACCTGCGACAGCTGCGGCCAATCGCCCGCGCCGTTGTGACATGCGAAATACCCAGCCAACAATGTCACTGCGATTAATAACGGATAACGCACGAACGGTATCGCATCGCTGCGAAACGCTTTCAGCGTCGCCGCCAAGCGATTGCTGCGATCCTTCGGCTCTTGAATCGCCCATGCGACGATCATGCCTAATGAAAAAGCATTGGTGTGCAAGCGATGCAACCAATCGACTTGTAAATTCAGCGGATCGGTTACTGCGACGACATTGGCGATAATCGCGAGCACGATCGCAGTGAGCCACGGGCGCTGTGCCGAAAATAGCAGCGGCAGCAGGATATAAAACATCAGCAGCCAACTGATATACCAGAACGGCGAATTGACATCGTCGTACGCGGCAGCAGTTGGAAACCAACCGAGCAGCGAGCGCAACATATACGACAGCGAATAAAAATGGTGCAGGAAAATCGCATCGACTGCGAACAGTAAAATCAAAACCACCCACAGCGGAATAAATACTTTAATCAGGCGACGGCGATAAAATTCCAACGCGGGCATCCGCTTTTTTAGCATGCCGACGGTGAGACCGAAACCCGACATAAACAAAAACAAATCGACGCCGACACCGGCGGCAATCGATAGCGGATACAGATAGTGATTGTCGGTCACCAACATGTAGCTGATATGCGCGAGTAAGATCGCGAGAATCGCTAAACCTTTTAGTTCCTGCGAGACCGAGACCGGCAATAAATCGGTGTGGGTGGTTTTGCGGATCGACACCAACAGCGTAACCAACAACGCGATGATGATTATGCCATTTGTTTGCGCCAAGCCTAGACTGCCGAAATTAAGCTCGATCATGAAAGTAGCCGACCCCTTTTATATGAAGCAACCGTATTGTGCGATGGACGAGCACGTCTATTCACGTACTCAGCGATTGTAGGGTTATCGTCGCGGTTTGGGAATGATTGCGATGATCGCGCGCCAACAACGTATAAATTACCGGCAGCACGAACAATGTGAACAACGTGCCGACCGACATGCCGCAGACGATCACCAGGCCGATATTGTAGCGGCTATCGGCGCCAGCACCGCTGGCGAGTAGCAGTGGAATCAAGCCGACCACCATCGCTGCGGTGGTCATCAAAATCGGCCGCAACCGCACCTGCGCAGATTTAACGATCGCCGCGAATTTATCGAGCTGCTGTTGCTGCTGCAATTTATTCGCGAAGTCGACCATCAAAATGCCGTGTTTACTGATTAGACCGATCAATGTCACCAGGCCGATCTGCGTATAAATATTGAGCGTGACGAAACCGAGAAAAATCGGCAACAGCGCGCCGAAAATCGATAGCGGCACCGTGATTAAAATAATTAGCGGATCGCGAAGGCTATCGAATTGCGCGGCGAGCACCAGAAAAATCACCACCAGCGCGATGCCAAACGTCGCGACCAGGCGATTGCCCTCCTGCACATATTGGCGCGAATCGCCGAGCCAATCGTAGGTAAAACCGCTCGGCAAAATCGTCTGCGTTTGTGCTTCGAGAAAACTCACCGCATCGCCGATCGTCACGCCGGGTGCCGGAATCGCCTGCAACGTTGCCGAATTGAGCTGCGCAAATTGCGTTAGTGCATTCGGTTGAATTTCATTTTTGATCGATACCACGGTTGCCAGTGGTATCTGCGCACCGCTCGCGGTCGGCACGTAAAACTGCGCGAGATCATCGGGCGCGAAACGATACGAGCGCGGCACCTGCATCACCACATCGTACGAACGGCCATCGAGGTTGAAACGATTGACGTAGTTGCCGCCGATTAGCAGCGTCAGCGTATCGCCGATCGCCTGCATATCGATGCCTAACGCGTTCGCTTTGGCGCGATCGATAATGACGCGCGTGCTCGGATTGTCGAACGCAAGATCGCTATCGACGACGATAAACATGCCGCTTTGGCGCGCGGCATCTTTTAATTTTTCCATCGTCTGGTAGATGGTGGTATACGGCGCGGCACTATTGATCACCATCTGAATCGGCAGGCCGCCGGTCGAGCCCGGCAGCGACGGCAGTAAAAATGCAAACACGCTTTGCCCAACCACCGCGTTCAGTTTTTCCTGCAATTGCGGCAATACCTGCTGCGTGCTGAGTTTGCGCTCGTCCCACGGTTTGAACAGCACGCCGCCGAATGCGGTGCTCGCCCCTTCCATGCCGTTGAGACCGAATGTCGTATACGCGCCCGGCAGCGATTCCATAATCACCGTGGCATCGTGCATAAACGCTTCGGTGTAATTGAGGTTTGCCGAGCGCGGGCTTTTACTCGAAATCAACAACGTGCCTTGATCCTCGGGCGGTGCCAATTCGCTGCGCGAACCGGTGTACAAAAACCACAAACTGCTAATCACTACGGCGACCAGCAACAACGTCACCGGGCGATACGCGAGCGATGCCTGCAAGCGTGCGCCGTAACCATTGGCGATGCGCGAAAATAAATGATCGACGCGACTTGCAAACGGTCCGCTCAATGATTCGCGCTTCAGCAGCAGCGCGCACATCACCGGCGATAACGTCAGCGCGATAACACCCGATATCACCACCGCGCCCGCGAGCGACAACGCAAACTCTTTAAATAACGCACCGGTGAGCCCGCCCATAAAACCGATCGGCGTGTACACCGCTGCGAGCGTAATCGTCATCGCGATTACCGGCCCGACGATTTCGCGCGCACCGTGCAATGCCGCATCGGCGGGCGACAATCCCTCTTCCATATGCCGATGCACATTTTCGACAACGACAATCGCATCGTCGACGACCAGGCCGATTGCCATCACCATCGCCAACAATGTCAGTAAATTGATCGAAAAACCGAGCACCAACATCAGCGCCGCAGTACCGATTAACGATAGCGGAATCGTCAATACCGGAATCAATACCGAGCGGAACGAACCGAGAAATAGAAAGATCAACACGACGACGATCAGCACCGATTCGATCAACGTTTTACGTACTTCGGAAATCGCCGCCTGCACAAATTTGGCGACATCAAAATTGATTTCCGCGCGCATCGTCGGCGGCAAATTGCGTTGAATATCGGGCAGCTTGGCGCGAATGGTGCGCACGATATCGAGCGGATTGCCGTTCGGCGCCGCGTATACGGCGATATAAATCGCGCGCTTGTTATCCATCAAACTGGTTTGATCGTAATTCTGCGCACCGAGTTCGACCGTCGCAATATCCTGCAAGCGCACCAGCGTGTCGCCATCGGCACGCACCACCATCTGTTTGAAATCATCGACGCTTTTCAAATCGGTTTCGGCGCGAATATTCGAAATAATGAACGCGCTTTTCACCTGGCCCGGCGCGGCCTGATAATTATTGCGTTGAATCGCCGCAGAGACTTCGGCCGCGGAAAGTCCGCGTGCAGCCATGCGTCGAGGATCGAGCCAGACTCGCATTGCGAGCGTCTGTCCACCGGCGAGCTGCGCCTGCGATACGCCGGGGATCGAGCTGATTACTGGCTGCACCGCGCGCGCGACATAATCGTTGATCTGCGCGAGGCTTAATTGTTCGCTGGTAAAACCGATGTAGGTAATTGCAGTGGGATCGCCGGTGGTTTTTTCGATTACCGGGTCGTACGCATCGCGCGGCAATTTATATTTCACTTCGTTGAGTTTGGCCATGATTTCGGTCATGGCCTGATTCGAGTCGGCGTTTAATTTTAAGCGCGCAGTGACGGAGCTGGTGCCCGGCATCGACGACGAGGTTAAATACTCGATGCCGGCCGCGCTCGAAATCGCCTGCGCAATCGGTGTGGTGATAAAGCCTTGAATCGTTTCTGCGGTGCCGCCCGGATAATTGGTGGTGACGGTGATGGTCGCGTTTTCCATCAATGGAAATTCGCGAATCGGCACGCTGCGCAGTGCGGCGATACCGATCAGCAAAATCAGCGTATTGACGACCAGCGCGAGAATCGGCCGGCGAATAAATAAATCGGTAAATACCATCGCGCTGTGCTACTCCATTACTTCATTACTCGGGTCCGTCACTCGGGCCGATCGTGCATTTTTGCAGCCGCCGCATCGAGCGTCGTGCTGTCGACAATTTGCACCGCAGCACCATCGTGCAATTTCAGCTGGCCGACCGTGACGATCAAATCGCCCGCCTTCACGCCACTGCGCACGATCACACGATCGCCGACGCGGCCATCGGTTTGCACCAGCGCACGCGCGGCGATCCACGCTTCGCCCTGCTCGGATTTTTGTTTGCTCAACACAAATACCGAATCGCCGTGAATGCTGAAATCGATCGCGGTCTCTGGCACGCTGACCACATTCGCCTCCGGCTCCAATTGCAGCGCCGCGCGCGCAAACATGCCGGGCGCCAATGCATGATCGGCATTAGCGAGCTGCGCCTGTAATTTGATCGCGCGCGTATCGGCGCTAATTTGCGGTTCGATTGCGATAATTTTTGCGATAAATTTTTGCTGCGGCAGTGCATCGACCGAAAATTCTACAACTTGCCCCAGCGCTAACTGCGAATGAGTTTGTTCGGGCAGGGTCAAATTCACAAATAGCGACTGCGAATCGGTTAGCGTCACCAACGACTCACCCTGTTTGACGTATTGCCCGAGATGCACACGCTGTACACCCAGCGCACCGGCAAACGGCGCGCGGATCAATTTCTGTGCGATCAGTGCTTCGGTGCGCGCGATATCGCCATCGATTGCATCGAGTGTTGCCTGCTGGCTATCGAGTTCACTTTGCGAAACGGCGAGCTTGAGCAATTGCTTCGAGCGATCGATATTGATGCGGGCTAATTTGGCCTGCGCGCGCAACCGCTGCAAATCGCCCTGCTCGGGGCCGTCGTTCAATTGCAGCAACGGCTGACCAGCTTTGGCCATGCCACCCGGCGGCAGGTATAAGCGGGTAATCCGACCATCGACCTCGGCCGCTAGCGTAACCTGCCGCACCGCCTCTAAGGTGCCGATCGCATCGAGCACGCGCGGCAGCGCACCGGCTTCTGCAGGCGCGGCGGCAACCGCCACCGGCGCCGGTCGATACGCGGCAAACGACTTGCCCATTTGTATTTTGCGGAATAAATCAAAGCCAAATAGACCGCCAAACAGCACGCATAGAAATAGCCCCATCAGTACTAGGCGCTTTCTCAACTCGGGATTTACCATGCTTGTGTTACCGCTCGTTAACTTATGTCGGTAATATACAGATCCACTATTACCACGCAACTTAATTTCTTATTAAATAAACTATTTTTCGTCAATCGATTACGTATTAGGTGGCCGAGCCGCCATCAGCGGTTAGACTTGCATCACGCAATTATTCGCGGCAGCCTGCGACAATATGTCGCGTCGGTAGTACGTTAACTGCGCAGCCGTGCTGCGGCGATTACAATTGCAGTTTTGGTTACAGCCGCAACAAGCTATTTACGTGCGCCATTCGATCGCGAATACAACTTAGCGGACAAGTTGGTCGGCGCATAGCAGGAGTCATCCGCGATGTTCATTGCATTGCAGCATTTGATTGAAAGCCATTCCGATTGGGCCGCCTTCACCTTAGCGCTGGTTTGCGCCAGCGTGTTGTTGGGCATTATGCGACATCTACTCGCCCGGCCCAAGCGCGCGCAGCTCGATGCCGCCAACCAGGCGCTCGCCGAACAAAACGCGCAACTGCGCGCCAGCGAGCAACGCTATCGCATGCTGGTTGAGACCTCCGCCGAAGGCATCTGGATTCTCGATCAGCACGGCAATACCACCTTCGCGAACGCAGCACTCACTGAACTGTTCGGCTGCTCGACGGAAATCATCGGTCGCAATGTGATGGAGTTTGTCGATCCCGAATTGCGCGAGGAAGCCGCTTTTCATATGCGCCAAGGCGCTGCCGGCATCAAAGAAAAATTTGAGTTTCGCTTTCGCAGTCAAGATGGCCGCGCGCTCTATACCATCGTTTCCGCGTCGCCGCTACACGATGCACAAGACCATATAAACAGCCACCTCTGCGTGATTGCCGACATCAGCGAGCGCGTGTTATTCGATCAACGCCTGCAACAACTGAATCGCGAGTTAGAGGGGCGCGTGCAACAGCGCACCGAGGAACTCGAAAAAAGCAATCTGGAACTGGCGCGCGAAGTAGTCGCCAAGGAATACATGCAGCAGGAGCTGAAAGCAAGCAACGAGCAACTGAATACGCTGTCGTATCAATTGGCGCGGCATAATAAAAATATTACTCATCTTAACGAATTGAACGAATTGCTACACGCGAGCAACACTCGCGCCGAACTATTGCAAGTGCTCGCGGAAAGCTGCAGCAATTTTTTTGCGTTTGAAAGCGGTGCGCTGTTCGAGTGGCGCGACGATCAACTGTGCATGGTCGAATGCGCGTGGGGCGAACGCGATGATCTGGCGTGGCAACCGCAATCGGATGCGCTCGCGGCCTTGGGCAAAGGAAAATTATTTCCCGATGGCATCGAACAACAGCATTGGCACGCCGAGCAGGTGGCAACCGCAAACGGTTTTGTTTTATGCGCACCGCTACAGTTGCGCGGCGTCGGCATCGGCGCGCTGGTGTTGGTCCAACACGAACCCTTCTGGAGTGGCGACGCACTCGCCGACGACAAATTACGCCAACTGGTGCGCGCACTCGCCGATCACATCGCGTTGGCGCTCAGCAATTTAGCGTTGCTCGAACAATTGATCGAGCAATCGACCAGCGATCCATTAACCGGTCTTTACAATCGGCGCTTTCTTTACCAAATGATGGCGCAGGAAATGGCGCTCTACGAACGCAGTCAATCTTCATTCGCGCTGATTCTGCTCGATATCGATCATTTCAAAGCATTTAACGATCGCTACGGCCACGAAGTCGGCGATGAAGTACTGGTGGCGCTGGCCGAGCTGTTGCAGCAACTGGTGCGAAAAAGCGATATCGCGTGCCGTCTTGGCGGTGAAGAATTTGTGGTGCTACTCACCAATACCGATCGCGAACGCGCGTTGGCGCGCGCCGAAAGCATCCGGCTGGCGGTTAAAAACATTAACATCGCCAGCATACCGAGCGATCATCGCATCAGCGTCTCGGCCGGCGTTGCGATCTACCCGAGCCACGGCACCAATTCGGCGCAATTATTGCGCGCTGCCGATCGCGCACTGTACGAAAGCAAACACCACGGCCGCGATCGCACCTCGCTGGCAGAACACGCGGTCGACGAGGCGTAAAAAACGTCAGTTACCCACCATATTTTCTGCAACGACCCACGTATCGAATTGCTCGGCGGTGACGTAGCCCAATGCCAATGCCGCGGTGCGCAACGTGATGTTTTCGCGATGCGCATGTTTGGCAATCTGCGCCGCTTTGTCGTAACCGATATGTGGATTTAACGCGGTGACCAACATCAGTGATGCATCGAGCAGTTGTGCGATGCGCTGCCGATTCGGTTCAATGCCGATCGCGCAATGCGTATTAAAACTCAGCGCACCGTCGGCCAATAAGCGAATCGATTGCAAAACATTGTGCGCAATCATCGGTCGAAATACATTTAATTCGAAGTTGCCGCTAGCGCCGCCAAAGTTGATCGCAACATCGTTGCCGAAAACCTGACAACACAGCATCGTTAGCGCTTCCGATTGCGTCGGGTTGACCTTGCCCGGCATGATCGAACTGCCCGGCTCGTTTTCTGGTATCGACAATTCGCCCAGGCCACAACGCGGGCCCGAGGCGAGCCAGCGAATATCGTTGGCGATTTTCATCAAACTGGCCGCGATCGTTTTTAACGCACCGTGCGCGTACACCAATGCATCGGCGGCGGCCATCACTTCAAATTTATTCGGCGCGGAAATAAACGGCAATTGCGTGAGTCGAGCAATCTCCGCAGCGACGCGCACCGCGAATTCGGGATGCGTATTTA
>JAYVWC010000006.1:0-4103 GCA_043786385.1 Spongiibacteraceae bacterium
AAACTGTAGCACCCAGGCCCGCGCCTCGACGATATCCGCAAATCCTTGCGCCGGATAATCCGGCCGGTATTTACAGGTGCGGAATAACGATTCCACATATGCATTGTCATCACTGACACGAGGCCTGCTGTACGACGACGCTACGCCTAAAAACTGCATGGTCGCCAATAACGTTGACGATTTCATCCACAGCATCACGAGCATCACGGGGTCAAGTCTTGCGTTTTGCCATCATCCTTCCCGTAAAAAAACGTGAGCCTATTTATTTTTAGCTGCTGATTGATTTTACTGTTTAGCGCGCCATCTGAATCAGCTCGATATCCTTCTTGAGCAAATCATTCACAAATACCGACAGGTCAACGTCCTTGGTATTAGCCAAGCTAGCGAGCGTGTTTTGCACCTGCACGTCGAGGTGGATCGGCAACTGTAATTGAGCACCGGGCCGAAAAATTTGCGGCGCGTGCCGCCAGCGATTACTTCGGGGTGGCAGGCGGGGGATTGATGCAGTTTACGCCACGTTGATTTGATTTTTGCCGCGCTTTTTGGCGGTGTACATCGCTTGGTCGGCGGCTGAAAGTAATTCTTCCGGTGATTTTTGTATGCCGGCATTGTGAATATGCGCACCGATGCTAGTGCTGAGTACGATTGATTTTCCATTCAGGTCGAAGGGTTCGTTCATGGCGCGAATAATTTTTTGGCCGACGGCTGCGACATCGGTGTCGGCGTGTTGCAGTGCTTCAAGTACGACGATGAATTCGTCACCGGCCAGACGTGCAACGGTATCGGTATTGCGTACGCATTGTTGCAGACGCTGCGCGAAATCGATTAACACTTGATCGCCGGCCTGGTGGCCGTAGTTGTCGTTGATCTGTTTGAATGCATCGAGATCGAGAAACAGAATGCCGAGCGCTAAGCCCGAGCGCTCGGCGCGCGCTATCGCTGCGGTGAGGTTTTCGAGCAGGCCGCGGCGGTTCGGCAAACGCGTAAGCTCATCGCGTGTTGCATCGCGCTGTAGCGATTCGGCTAATAATTTGCTCGCGGTGATGTCGTACATCATCGCGTGAAAGCCGCGCACGACACCGTCTTGAGTATCCGGCAGATAATGGGCCTCCCAATAAGTGATGTTGCCATGAACTTTCAGCGACACTTCAAACTGGATGCGCTCGCCACGTAATGCTGCTTCAAAGCGCGGGCGTATTATTTCGCGCGCCTCAGCGGGAATGGCTTGGTAGATCGATTGATTGATCATATCGTTCGGGTCGATATTGAAGTGCGTGCGATACGCCTCATTGACAAACATCACGTTGTATTCTGCGTCGACGTAAGCGATACACACCGGCAGGCTATTGGCAATTTGCTGCATCCGCGCCTCGCTGCGGCGCAATTGCAATTCGGTGAATTTGCGCGCGCTAATGTCGCGGATAAATACGCAATAGCCAGAGTTTTTTAGATCGGCGAATTTTGAATTGGCTATTTCGGCGGAGAAGCGACTGCCATCGCGGCGTTGTAAATCCGCGTCAGGAACAAGTTCGGTCTGGAGCTCGCGGGTAGCCAGCAAATGAGCTTCGTCAGTTTTTGCTTGCTCGTACGCTTCGTGTGGAATGATGGTGTCGATGAGGCTGAGCCCAACTATTTCGTGCTCAAGCCAACCAAACACGCTTTCGGCCTGCGTATTCCAGCGTGTAACTAAGCCATTCGAATCGACCATCGCTACCGCGTCCACTGAATTGTCGAGCACTGCCTGTAGTTCGGCGGTGCGCTGCTCGACTCTAAGCTCCAGCTCAAAATGTAACTCGAACAGTTCGGACTCAGTGTCTTTGCGCGCCTGAATATCTTCGCAAAAGGTAATAAAATGCACTGCATCGCCAGCGCTATCGCGCAACAGCGCCACGGTAGAGTTGATCCACAGCGAGCTACCGTCCTTGCGCAGAATGCGTTTTTCTATCGAGTAGCTGGACATTTCGCCGCGCAATAATTGATAGTCGCGATCGCGACCGATATGTTCATCGGAGGGGTGGTGGTTGACGCTAGAAAATTCTGACATTAACTCGACGAATGAAAAGCCGGTGATTTCGCACATCTTCGGATTGACTTGTAGCCAGCGGCCATCGAGTGCGATTTTGGCAATACCGACCGGTGCCTGCTCGAAAACGGCTTTAAATTCTTGCTCGCTATCGGCGACCGCACGTACCGAGGCATCGATTACGGTACGCGACAATAATGCCGTTTCGCGCCGCACGATTTCGTGGTGCACCAGCTCGGTGAGATCCAGCAGCAGCTGAATTTGCGCGGCATCGAATACGCGCGGTCGGCGATCGATCGCGCACAGCGTGCCGAGCGCGATACCGCGCGATGAGAAAATTGGCGCGCCGGCGTAAAAGCGAATATTCGGGTCGCCGCTCACCAGTGGATTATCGGCAAACCGCACATCGGCGGTCGCATCGGGGACGATCAATGGCTCGGACTGGTGAATGGCGTGCGCGCAGAATGCTATATCGCGCGGGGTTTCGGTGGCGTCGAGGCCAACGCACGATTTGAACCACTGGCGGTCGCGATCGATCAACGAGATCGCCACGATAGGTACATCGAGCACGCGCGCAGCAATACGCGTGATCCGGTCGAAAAGCTCTTCGGGGGGCGAATCGAGCAGTGCCAGCGCTTTTAATAGCGCGAGTCTGGCATGTTCGTTGCGCGTGGGGGCTGCGACCTGCATACGGCGACCTAATTATTGGGGGGAGCCACTTTTGCTAGCATAGACGACTTGGTGGGGGGTGTCATTCGCTTGCGAGGAAAGGGTCTATACGCAATGCTGCGGAGGATCGATTAGTTATTTTGCGGCGCCAGCGCGATCGCTGACGGCTTACCATAAAAGCGTCCGATGTCTTTCATCACTTGTACGACTTCAGGGTTTTTACGCTGTAGGATCGCTGCCGGGTCGGCGATGGTGTGATCGTTGAAGTCGGTGACGCGTTGCCGGAAAAACGCTTTGGCTGACAGTGGTACGGTGATTTTAACGTCTTCGTCGATATACGCGACACGATCCCAATCCGACAATATCGTGTAATGCCGTGCGGGTTTATCAAGTAAATTAAAACCGAGCGAGTAGTCGCTGGCTGGATTTTTTACGCCGAGCAGTGGCATCAGCGTCGCGGTTACGTCCATATGCGCGGATAAGCGATTGTCGACAGCCGGTGCAACACCGGGCACCCATAATACCAGCGGCGGCATTACCTGCGCGTTGACGAATTCGGAGTTGTGGCCCCAGCGGCCGTTATCCATAAATTCTTCGCCGTGATCGCCGGTAAAAATAACGATGGTGTTATCGCGCATGTGATGCGCTTCGAGGTATTGCCACAGCGGCGCTAAATTCATATCGAGCGCGTGCACCGAATTGATATAGCGATCGCGAATGCCATCGATATTTTGTTTGAACGCCGCCACATCCATGCGCGCGTAGTTGAACTCTTTCAGATAGTTCGGGCGGATAACGGCTTCCGGCGGAAAATAATAACGTGCGTGCGGCGATTCGAAAAAATTAAAAATAAAAACCGGTTTGTTCGCGTCGCGCTGTTCGAGTGTTTTGAGAATACTGGCGACGTTGTGCTGATCGCGCTCGTAACCTTCGCCGCGTTCTTCCACGTGCATGCGATCGCGCGGTACACGCGAAAAAATAGTGCGATCGAATTCGGGATAGGTAAACGATTGCGCGGTTGATAAATGCAGATCGTAGCCTTGCTGCATCAACACATCCATCACCGCGGCGCTGCGTTCCTCGTGAATAAACGAGAACCAATAGCTGCCAGCTAAACCGCTGAACAGCGAAAACATGCCCATGCGCGTGCCGTTACCGCCGCTGAAATGTTTGGTGAAGCGCACGCCGTTTTGCGCATAGGCCCACGTTGCTGGCATCACTTCCGGATTCAACATATCGGCGCGCAACGATTCGGAAACCAGCCAAATCACGTTATACGGTTTGGTCGGTGCAACGATTTGTAGCGGGTGCAGCGGATAATTTAACCGCCCAGTCGATTTCAGCGCGAGTTTTTGTTCTTGCGGAATGCTCCAGCCGAGCGCGCTGCCGAGCCCGCGAAATTTGGTTTGTT
>JAYVWC010000007.1:0-68237 GCA_043786385.1 Spongiibacteraceae bacterium
AAATCGCGTTTTTGTTTTTTCATAGAGCGTACTCTCCTGACAGAAATTTAGATGCCTGACAAAACTACTGCTACATGTCTGATCAAAACTAGTTGCCTGAAAAAAATCGACTGCCTGAAAAAATTGATCGCCTGATAAATTGGTAAGTGGTGATTAAATACGCTGCGAGTAATGCACCACCCAGTGATAGAATGGCGCCCCCTCGACATTGAGATGTAAACAAAATCGCCGCCCGGTCGTCGACGGCCAATGTCTTCTAGTGGCATGCAGTTTTGTCTATCTTAGGTTATAGCCGGTAATAGCTACTGTAGTTTCAATGCGTTACGGCCGGATGGAAAACAGGCAAGTCCGCCGATTGGCTAAGCATCTTCAATGTTATACCCACATCGTCTAGCGTTCGCGTGACTCAGGATATGACCCAGATTTTAAATTTGTTCGCTAGCTGCCCAAAGGGCTTAGAGGAATTGCTCGCCGTTGAGCTGAGTAGCTTCGGCGCCGAGCCGTTGAAGCCACAAGTGGCCGGCGTGAATTTTCGCAGCGATTTAGCAGTCGCGTATCGCTGCTGTCTGTGGTCGCGTCTGGCGAATCGAATTTTGTTGCCGCTCGCACATTTCAAGGTCGATAGCGCGCAGGCATTGTACGAAGGCGTCGCTGCCATCGAATGGCGCGATCACTTCAGTGCCGAGCATTCCTTCGTCGTCGATTTTAATGGTACCAACGACATCATCAATAACAGCCAATTCGGCGCGCAAAAAGTTAAAGATGCGGTGGTCGATCACTTTGTCTGGCGTTGCGGTAAACGTCCTTCGGTCGATTTACGCAATCCGCAATGGCGCTTGCATGTGCAACTGCGGCGCGATCATGCGACGGTGAGCATCGATTTAGCCGGCGAGAGTTTGCACCGCCGCGGTTATCGATTGCAGGGCGGTATGGCGCCGCTGAAAGAAAATTTAGCGGCGGCATTATTGTTGCGCGCCGATTGGCCCGGAGTCGCAGCGCGCGGTGGTGCATTGCTCGATCCGATGTGCGGCTCGGGTACGTTGTTGATCGAAGGCGCGTTGATGGCGATGGATATTGCGCCGGGCTACGCGCGCAAACAATGGGCGTTCGAGAATTGGCTGCAGCACGATCACAAAAGTTGGCAGCATCTACAGCAAGACGCTGCGCAACGTCGCGAGCATGCAGCGCAGCGCCAATGGCCTGAAATACGTGGCTACGATGCGAGTGCAACGGTGATTCGCGCCGCCGAAGAAAATATCGAGCGCGCCGGTTTAACCGGTAAAGTGCGCGTGTTGCGCAAAGAGTTAGCGCAGTTCGTCAAGCCGACGCATCAAGTACTCGACGTCGGTTTGGTCATTACCAATCCACCGTACGGCGAACGTTTAGGCGAACAGGAAAGTTTGCGGCATTTGTATGCGCATTTAGGCGAGCGTTTGCGCGAGCATTTTCAAGGTTGGCAGGCGGCGATTTTTACCGGCAATCCTGATCTCGGCAAAACGATGGGGTTGCGCAGCTACAAACAATATCGATTGTGGAACGGTACGATTCCGGCGCAGTTGTTATTGTTTCATGTCGAACCGCAATACTTTGTCGATCGCAGCAAGCCGCCGATGCAGGCGCCTGCGGTTGCAGTGGAGTTAAGTGCTGGCGCACAAATGTTTGCTAATCGCCTACAAAAAAATCGCAAGCGTTTGCAGAAATGGGTAAAGCAGCAGGCCATTGGTTGTTATCGTCTCTACGATGCGGATATGCCCGAGTATGCAGTCGCAGTCGATTGCTACGGCGATTGGGTGCATGTCGCCGAATATGCGGCGCCATCGTCGATCGATGAAGCGGCTGCCGAGCTGCGTTTGCGCGATGCAATGGCGGCGATTCCGGTGGCGCTGAATATCGATCCGCAGCGCGTCGTATTAAAACAGCGCGCGCGTCAACGCGGCACCAAACAATACGAAAAATTCGATCAGCGCGGCGAGTTTATCGAAGTGCGCGAAGGCGATGCGCGTTTGCTGATCAATCTAACCGATTATCTCGATACCGGTTTATTTCTCGATCACCGTCCGGTGCGTAAAAAAATTGCCGAACTCGCGCACGGTAAAAGGTTTTTGAATTTATTTTGTTATACGGCAACAGCGAGTGTGCACGCTGCACTCGGTGCCGCGAAAACGACTACCAGCGTCGACATGTCGCAAACCTATTTGGATTGGGCGCGCCGCAATTTGGCGTTGAATGGTTTGAGCGAGGCGCGCAATCATTTGATACAAGCCGATTGTCGCCGTTGGTTGGCCGAGTGTCAGCAGCAGTTCGATTTGATTCTGCTCGATCCACCGACGTTTTCCAATTCCAAACGAATGGACGATACGCTCGATATTCAGCGCGATCACGCCGATTTAATTCATCAAGCGATGCGGCTATTGGCACCGGATGGCTTATTGATTTTCTCGAATAACAAGCGCCGTTTTCAACTCGATTCGGTGCTCGGTGAAATATTCGCGGTCGAAGACGTTAGTCGTTGGTCGCGCGATATGGATTTCGAGCGCTCGGCGGATATTCATCAATGTTGGTTTATACGGCAGCGGCAAATAAAAAAACCATCACCGCACTGGGAGGCGGATTAGCGCAATGCCAATGAATGAAGCAGACACCCGCTATCACTTAATCGATCCGCAGTTGCGCAACAAGGGCTATGTCAGCCAGAACCAAATCACGCTGGAAACCATTCTGACGCCACGCGCAGTTGAGCCGAGCGGAGCCAAAGGGCGTCGACGTAACAGCCCAGGGCGCACCGATTACCTTCTTTGCGTACAGGTGGGCGACATGCCCAAACCACTGCCCATCGCCGTGCTCGAAGCCAAGAAGGAAAGCGATGACCCGCTCAAAGGCATGCAGCAGGCTAAGGGTTATGCGGATTGCCAACGCTTTGATGTGAAATACGTCTTTGCCACTAACGGGCATCAATTCGGCGAGTTCGATTTTTTCACCCATCTGCAAAATGGGCCCTTTCCTTTCGCAGATTTCCCGCCGCATCAGGATTTCACCGCACGCTATGCCAAAGACAGCGGCATCGATGTCACTCAGCCTGAAGCCGCCATGCTGTTTCAGGCCGACAGCCCAGCTTGGGCAGAAAGCCGTTACTACCAAGACGCAGCGATTCGCGCCGCGTTCGAGAAAATAATTCTCGATCGCCAATCGGGCAAAGCCCCGCGCGTGTTGCTCACGCTGGCCACCGGCGCAGGTAAAACCATTATTGCCACCAACCTTCTGTGGCGTTTAAGTCAGGCCGGGGAATTACCCAAGCCTGCATTATTTCTTTGCGACCGCGACGAGTTGCGCGAGCAGGCTTACAGCAAACTCAAGGCCGCGTTTGGCGACAATGCGCGCATCGTCAAAACAGAGCGCGGTGGCAACGCCGCACAAAATGCCCGCATCCATATCGCCACGTATCAAACATTGGGGCTCGATGACGAGGAGGGTTTTGCCAGCTTTCTTTCCGAGCATTACGGCGAAGATGCCTTCAGCGTCATCATCATCGACGAGTGTCATCGCTCCGCGTGGGGGCGCTGGTCAGAAGTGTTAAAACGTAATCCCAATGCGATTCACATCGGCCTGACCGCTACACCGCGCAAATTGGAAGAATCGAAAAACGCCAGCGCGGAAGACCAGGAAATTACCGCGAACAACCGTAAATATTTTGGCGAACCGGTTTATGAATACACGCTGATCCAAGCGCAAGAAGACGGCTATCTCGCTGCGTGTGAAATCGTCAAACGCAAAGCCAGTATCGACAATGTCGTTTTCACCAAGGAGGAAATCTTAAAAGCCGGTGTGCGCGATATAAAAACCGGCAAACCACTTGCCGAAGAAGACCTGACAAAAAACGAGTACACCGGGAAAGATTTCGACAACGAACTGTTCATTGAACTGCGCACGCCAAAAATGTGCGAAGACCTGTTCAAATTGCTGTGTCGGCACGGCGGCCCGGAACAAAAAGTCATCATTTTTTGCACGCGTGAAATTCACGCCGACCGTGTGGTTCAGCATATGAGTAATCTCTATACGCGCTGGTGCAAAGAACAAGGTCAAACGCCGAAGGATCATTACGCCTTTAAGTGTATGGGCGGCCCCAACAACGGCTCCGACATGATCGAGCCGATGCGCGGCTCGGGCGAGCGCGCCTTCATCGCTTGCACTGTCGATTTGCTGGAAGCGGGTGTGGATATTGAGCGCCTGAATGCCGTGGTATTTTTCCGCTACCTGCAATCGCCGATTAAGTTTTACCAAATGGTTGGGCGCGGTACGCGCATCCATGAAGAAACGCAGAAATACAAATTCTGGCTGTACGATTACACCGATGTCACCAATCTGTTCGGCACCGATTTCATCACTAAGCCACCGCGCTCCGGTGGCGGTGGCCAAGGTGGTGGGGACGATGGCGGCGGTGATTATCCAGGCGGCGATTTCGATCCACCGGCTGTCGCTGAAATGCGCGGGCATAAAGTGATTGTTAATCCGCAGGGCCATTTTATTCTCACCAGCCGCGACGGTCGCGACACGATGATTCCCGTTGATGAATACCGCCGCGAAGTGATCGAGCGCGTACTGAGCGAAGCGCACAGTCTCGATGAGTTTCGTGCATTGTGGATTGAATCGCCCAAACGCCGCCAATTGATTAGCCACTTACTGAGCGACAATTTCAGCCCCGAAGTAATTCGCGAAATTGATCGGATGACGGATTTTGATTTGTACGATTTTTTTGGTAAATACGGTTATCACGCGCGTGCCTTGAAACGCCCCGAGCGCGGTGAGCTGTTCATCAATCAAAATCAAACGTGGTTTAGCGGTATGAATAACAAAGCCGCCAGTGTGCTCAAAGGCCTCGGTCATCAATTCGCACAAGGTGGCACCGAAGCGCTGGAAAGCCCAAACTTGTGGGAAGTGCCAGAAATAAAATTAGCGGGCGGGTTAAATGCTTTGCGTGGTTTGGGCGCGCCGGTACAGGTAATGCAGGACGCAAAAACAAGGTTGTTTGGCGCATGACTTGGACGACTGCGCCACTTGGTAAAATTACGACGATTTTAAGTGGCACTACGCCAGACTCGTCTAATCCAATTTATTGGAATGGCGATCTTGTTTGGGTGACGCCAACTGATCTTGGAAAGCTCAACGAAACTATCATCACCACCTCCATTAGACGCATCAGTCAAAATGGACGAGCAAGTTGCAATCTTCCCTTGATTCCTCAAAGCGCGGTGATCATGTCTTCGCGCGCGCCCATTGGACACCTTGCGATTTCTGGATGCGAATTGCATACGAATCAAGGATGCAAAAGCTTTGTTTGCTCCAGTGAGTTAGATACAAATTTTTTGTACTTCACTCTCAAATATCGCTTGCCGGATATTCAAGCATTAGGTAGCGGCGCCACTTTCGTAGAGGTCTCTAAATCGGCTTTAGAAGCATTTGAAATCAGCTTCCCAAAGTCCATCAACGAACAACGCCAAATCGCCGCCCATCTAAAAGCCCAACTGGCCGAAGTGGAAAAAGCACGACAAGCCACACTGTCGCAGTTACAAGATAGCCGTCTGCTGCGCAGTCGCATGCTCAAAGAATTTTTCGCCGAACTCGATTCTTCTCCAAAGAAAAAACTCGGTGATTGCGCGAAAACCACCAGCGGCTCGACGCCATCGCGCGGAAACCAACGATATTGGCAACCGGCAGAAATTGCTTGGGTAAAAACGGGCGAAGTTGCATTTGCACCGATCACGGCTACAGAAGAAGCCATTTCAAAAGCTGCGCTCGCTGAATGCTCGCTCACATTGCTACCAGCAAAGACTGTTCTGATTGCGATGATTGGCCAAGGTAAAACCCGCGGGCAATCGGCCATTCTCGAAATTCCGGCCACCACTAATCAGAACTGTTTCGCTGTTCTGCCCAATGACACTTGGGAGCCTGACTTTTTGTATCTCTGGATGAAATCGTCATATCAAGACTTGCGCGACCTCTCGGCAGATCGCGGAGGCAGTCAAGCCGCCTTGAATGGCGCTTTATTGAATGCGTTAGATGTACCTGCGCCCAGCAAGAGCGAACAAGAAAAAATCGTGACGCGAATCAATGTGGCTTTAACTGAAATCGATGCAATAGAAGAATCAAACAAGGCGGCTCTGGAAGAAATTAATCGTCTTCCAAGTTGTATTCTCGCGCAAGCCTTCGCTCAATAAGGATATGACGATGACGGAAAAAACCACCACTCAACAACATCATGCCACGTTCGAGGAAGCTCGGCAGTTTGACGAAGATAGCAACGAATTCTGGTCGGCGCGCGATATTGCCCCGTTACTGGAATACCAGGACTGGCGCAATTTTATACAGGTAGTGGATAAGGCGCGGCTGGCTTGTGAACAGTCCGGCCGACCGGTTGTCGACCATTTCGGTGATGCCACCAAAATGGTCTCCATCGGCTCCGGCGCGCAGCGTCCGGTACCCGATGTGCATCTGTCCCGCTACGCCTGCTACCTGATCGTTCAAAACGGCGATCCCTCGAAACCCGTCATCGCCAATGGTCAAACCTATTTCGCCCTGCAGACTCGTCGGCAAGAGCTGGCCGACGGCGCCAAATTTGCTCAGCTGAGCGAAGACGAAAAGCGCCTAGCTATTCGCAACGAGCTGGCCGCACACAATAAATATCTGGCCGCTGCCGCCAAAGATGCCGGCGTAGAAACTGGCCTCGATTACGCCATCTTTCAGGATCACGGCTACAAAGGGCTCTACGGCGGCCTCGGTGCCAAAGAAGTTCACGCACGCAAGGGCCTGAAAAAAAGCCAGAAAATTCTCGATCACATGGGCAGTACGGAGCTGGCGGCCAATTTGTTCCGCGCTACGCAAACCGAAGAAAAATTGCGTCGCGATAAAGTGCGCGGCAAAACCCAAGCCAATCAAACGCACTACGAGGTAGGCAAAAAAGTACGGCAGACCATCCAAGAGCTAGGCGGCACCATGCCCGAAAACCTACCCAAGCCCGATGCGAGTATTCAGCAACTTGCATCCGCCAAGAAAAAACTAACGAAAAAAACCGAGAAATAAATTCAATGGCGCGTACCATCAAAACCGAAAAATCAACCAAGTCCATCGCCTCGACACAATCGCTCTCCAGCTTCGTTAAAAGTATTTGCGATGTCATGCGCCGCTCCAATTGTGCGAGCGCATTGCAGTACGTGCCTGAATTGACCTGGATTTTATTTCTGCGCATTCTGGATGCGCAGGAAGCCAAAGCGCGCGAAGAAGCCGAGGCAGTCGGTGCGAATTTCTCGGCCGCATTGAAAAGCCCATACCGCTGGTGTGATTGGGCTGCACCTTATGCCGATAAACCCGATCACTCGAAAACCGACGATGGCAAACCGTTCGGCTGGAAACGACAGGAATTATTTGCAGCAGGCGACGGCAAATTATTCGAGTTCATCAACAAAGAATTATTGCCGCACCTGCACAGCTTGGACATCGACATTCGCACCGGCTTACCTAACTCCAATGCGAGCCGAAAACAACGCATTATGGGCCGCACCATGACGGCAGTGGAGAAAGTGCGCGTCGATAGCGAAGCCAATCTGCGCGATATTCTGGACAAAGTGCACCAGATAAATATCGATCATGTCGATGACACGCATTTCTTCACACTATCGCAAGTGTATGAAGACTTACTGCTGAAAATGGGTGAAAAAAATTCCGATGGTGGTCAATTCTTCACGCCGCGTGAAGTGATTCGCGCCATGGTGCATACGGTTAACCCTCAGCTTGGCCAAACAGTTTATGACCCGTGCTGCGGCACGGGTGGCTTTCTCGCCATAGCTTACGAGCACATGGCGCGGCAGATGGGGCGAAGCGCTACCAGCACCGACATTGATACGCTCAAACACGATACGTTTTTTGGCCGTGAAAAAGAAAATCTGGTTTTTCCGATTGCGCTCGCCAATCTGGTGTTACACGGTATTGATCAGCCGAATATATGGCACGGCAACTCACTTACGCGCCGCGCCACTTACGCAGCGTTATTCGATCAAGCACCTAAAACCTTCGATGTGATTCTGACCAATCCACCCTTCGGCGGAAAAGAGGGATCGGATGCGCAAAATAATTTCGCTTACAAAACTGGCTCGACCCAAGTGCTATTTGTACAGGATATTTTGGCTGAGCTTGCGCCCAAAGGCACTTGCGCCATCGTTCTGGATGAAGGTCTACTGTTTCGAACCAACGAAAGTGCATTTGTCGAAACCAAGCGAAAATTGGTGGATGAATGCGATTTATGGGCAATTGTGAGTTTACCCGGTGGTGTATTTTCAACAGCGGGTGCAGGCGTTAAAACCAATCTGTTGTTCTTCACCAAAGGCAGAAAAACAAAGAAAATTTGGTATTACGATTTATCGAACATCAAGATGGGTAAGAAAACGCCATTAACGTTGGCCCATTTCGGTTTCGACAAAAATGGTAGCGTGTTGCCCGATGCTGAACTCCCCGCAGTGCTCATCGCTGAGTGGCTTGAAGATGAAGCCAATGCTGGAAAGCCTTTCCCGAGTTATGCGCGTATGCTCGCGCAGCGTGGCAAACCCGCTGGCGATAGTCGCTACTCGTGGTCGATCGATTTCGCCGCACGCCGTACCAAGGCCCGCGAAGAAATACAGCCGTTGCAAGACAAAGCATCGGCACTCAAAAATGAAATCGTAGACCTCAAAGAGCAATTAAAACGACTGAAAAAAGACAAGTCTACTAGTGCAAAAAAAATCGAAACGCTGGAGACAAAAATTCGCGAAAAAGATAAAGCCGCTCGCGATTTAGAAACACAAGCAGCCAGCATTGATGCGGCAGTATTTGATTTAAAAGCGATCAATCCAAATGCAGTTACCAAAGTGGACAGTCGCACGCCAGCGCAGATTATTGAAAATATCGAGACTCAAGGGCGCATCGTTGCGGGCGCATTGGAAAAACTAAAGCTGTTAATGGCTGCACCTATCGAATAATTTAAGGTGTGTTTAAAAAATATTAATATTTATTTTTCCAGCAACAATTTTTCCAAAATCCCTTCGTACATTTGCGATAGCGTATCGAGATCGGCGGCGACGACGTGTTCGTCGATTTTATGAATCGTGGCATTCACCGGCCCGAGTTCGACAACTTCGGCGCCGGTCGGTGCGATAAAGCGGCCATCCGAAGTACCACCGCCGGTCGATAATTCGGTATCGATGCCGACGAGTTCGCGAATAGTTTGCTCCGCGGCGCCGACCAATTCACCTTGTGCGGTGAGAAACGGTGCGCCGCTCAACGACCACTCGATGCGATAGTCGAGTTCGTGACGCTGCAAAATCGCTTCGGTGCGATGGCGCAATTGCATCTCGGTGACTTCGGTCGAATAACGAAAATTAAATAATATTTCCAACTCGCCCGGAATCACATTGGTAGTGCCGCTGCCGGCGTGAATATTGGAAATTTGAAACGAAGTGGCAGGAAAAAACGCATTGCCGTTATCCCATACCTGCGCCGTTAGTTCGGCGAGCGCAGGCAGTGCCAGATGAATCGGATTGCTGGCCTTCTCTGGATACGCAACGTGGCCTTGCACACCTTGCACGATCAATTTGGCGCCGAGCGAACCGCGACGGCCATTTTTAATCACATCGCCGACCGCTTCGTCCGACGATGGTTCGCCGACTATGCACCAACGAATTTTTTCGCCGCGCTGTTCCAGCCATTCGACCACTTTCACCGTGCCGTTGATCGCAATGCCTTCTTCGTCGCTGGTGATTAAAAATGCGATGCGACCGGCATGTTGCGGATTGGCCGCGATAAAGCGCTCGCAGGCGGTCACCATCGCTGCAAGGCTGCCTTTCATATCGGCGGCGCCGCGGCCAAACAATTTGCCCTCTTTTAGTGTTGGTTCGAACGGCGGCGTTTGCCACTGTTGTTCGGGGCCGGTTGGCACCACATCGGTATGGCCTGCAAAACACACAATCGGTCCGGCATCGCCGCGCACCGCCCAAAAATTATCGACATCGCCAAAGCGCAGCGGCGTGGTGACGAAACCGAGCGCGGCGAGGCGCTGCATCATGATCGTCTGGCAGCCGCCGTCATCTGGCGTCACCGAATGACGGCGTATTAAATCGATGGTCAGTTGCAGCGTGGGCGATAAAGCAGTCATAGGAGGGGCGATTCGTATCAATAAAGAAAGAGGATTTATTAAACCAGCGTTGTTAACAATCTGTCATTAAATATTCGCGGGATTGTCATTGCCGCCAGCTAATTTTAAATGGCTTACACCCATTGGAGGCAGGGCCATGATCGATCGAGCGAATTTAACGGTGACTTCGCGCGAGCATTTGCGTCGCGAAATCGCTCAGCAGACAGAAAACTTTTTGCGGCGCGGCGGCAATATCGATGTATTAAATTTGCCGCATCTCGCCACCGCGCGCCCGGTTGGTCCGGTATGGTGGGATACGCGCGGCAGCGGAGCACTGTTACAAGGGTTTTGATGCAAGGGTTTTGACACAGAGGCTCCGAATCAATTATGCGCGTGTAGTTCGGCATTTAATTCGATCGCGGATTTATTGGTCAGCACTTCGAGCGCGCCGCTTTGCGAATTGCGGCGAAATAGTAAATCTGATTTGCCCGACAGCTCGCGCGCTTTCACTTTTTGCACCAGTTGACCGTGTTCGTCGAGCAGCGTGATCACCGAGCCGGCGGTGACATACAAGCCGGCTTCGATCGTGCAGCGATCGCCGAGTGGAATGCCAACGCCGGCGTTGGCGCCGATCAAACAACCTTTGCCGATACCAATAACAACATTGTTGCCGCCCGATAGCGTGCCCATCGTTGAACAACCGCCACCGAGATCGGAACCCGCGCCGACAAAAACGCCCGCCGAAATACGACCTTCCACCATGCCGGGCCCTTCGGTGCCGGCGTTAAAATTGACGAAGCCTTCGTGCATGATGGTGGTGCCTTCGCCGAGATAGGCGCCGAGGCGCACGCGTGCGGTGTGGGCGACGCGCACGCCGCTCGGCACAACGTAGTTGGTCATTTTTGGGAATTTATCGATCGACATCACTTCGAGTAATTCGCCGCGCAGCCGCGCCTGCAATTGCCGCTGTGGCAATTCCGCCAGATCGATAGCGCCTTGATTGCTCCAGGCGACATTCGGCAGCACGCCAAAAATGCCGATCAAATTGATGCTGTGCGGTTTTACTAAGCGATGCGACAGCAGATGCAGTTTTAAATACGCTTCGGGTATTGAGCTGGGCGCGTTATCTGCGGCGAGAATTACTGCAACGCGCGGCTGAGTGCTGTCTTGTAGCTGCTGCAATATATCCGCTTGGGCTGTTTCGCCAGACGCGCGTAGCTTGCTCGCCAACGTTTGCAGCTTTTGGTTGTCGAGCGCAATCACGCGGTTGTCGCCGGCGTAGTCGAGGCTGCTGCGCAGCGCATCTAACAGCGCTGCTGAGGGGTTCAGAAGTGGCTGTGGATAGAACACTTCCAGCCATTCGCCTTTTTGATTTTGAGTGCCGACACCGAAGCCGAGTGCGAAGTGTTGAGTCATGGCAAATTTACCTGTCGTTAAATGCTGTGGTTAGGTACTGCAGTTGAGTGGCGCTCGTTTGGCCATTGCCGCGCTGTCAGTACATTTGTTGCAAATACAATAGAAGCGTCGCACCGAAAAATCTACGTCGAGAAAATTATAAGGTGTGTCGTTTAAATAAGTTGCGGTATAGCTCGTCGCTGAAGCCAGCAACGCGTTGATGGCCGAGATCGAGTAGCGGGCGTTTAACTAGCGTCGGATGGGCCAGCAATAATGCAGCGGCGTTACTATCGTCGAGCGTTGCGCGCGTATTGGCATCGAGTTGCTTCCAGGTAGTACTGCGTTTGTTGATCAAGCTTTCTGCGCCGATTTCCTGCAGCCACGCTTGCAGCTGCGGCAGCGTTAAGCCATCGACACGAAAATCGTGAAAAGCGTATTCGATATGCTGCGCTTCGAGCCAGCGCCGCGCACTTTTTACCGTGTCGCAATTTTTAATGCCGTACAGCGTCGTGGTCATGGCGATATCCTGGTAATCATGACTATATCCTAGTTAGTGCGGCGGCTAGCTTAACAAATAAGCGATTGATCAGGCTTTGTTAGTTTTTTTAGCGTGTTTGCGGTTGGGGTAACAGGTTCTGCAAATATCGCAGACGGTACCGTCGCAGTTGCGCGCCGAGCAGAATTCGCGGCCGTAATAAATAATCTGCAAGTGCAAATTATTCCATTGTTCGCGCGGAAACAACCGTTTCAAATCGCGCTCGGTTTGCACCACATCCTTGCCGTTGCTGAGCCCCCAGCGCTGCGCGAGGCGATGGATATGCGTATCGACCGGAAACGCCGGCTCGCCGAAACCTTGCGACATCACCACGCTCGCGGTTTTGTGGCCAACCCCCGGCAGGGTTTCGAGCGCCGCCATATCGGCTGGTACTTCACCAGCGTAACGCTCGATCAAAATTTTCGATAGCCCGCTAATCGCCTTGGCTTTTTTCGGCGCGAGGCCGCAGGTGCGAATAATTTCGTGAATATCGACGACTGGCAGCTGCGCCATTGCGAACGGATTGTTGGCGCGGGCAAACAGCGCGGGCGTTACGATATTCACGCGTGCATCGGTGCACTGTGCCGACAGCAATACCGCGATCAACAATTCAAATACATTGGTGTGCTGTAGCGGTATCGGCGGCTGCGGATACAAATCCTGCAAGCGCTGGCCGATAAACGCCGCGCGTTCGGCTTTATTCACGCTTACAAACTCGCGACAAATTGCTTGATGCGCTGCGCGGCGGCGATGCATTCGTCGAACTTGGCAACCAGCGCCATACGCACGCGGTTAGCGCCGGGATTGCCGCTCGCGGTCGCGCGCGCCAAATATTGGCCCGGCAGCACGGTGACATTTTGTTGCGCAAATAAACCGCGCGCAAATTCGGTGTCGTCGATCGGCGTGCCGGCCCACAAATAAAACGCGCCCTGTGGTCGTTGCACATCGAGACTGCCGCTGAGAATATCGAGCACTGCGTCGAATTTTTTTCGATAGAGCACGCGATTGTCGCGCACGTGTTGTTCGTCGTCCCACGCGGCGATGCTGGCCCATTGATGCTGCACCGGCAACGCGCAGCCGTGATACGTTCGATACAGCAAAAATTGTTGCAGAATTTTCGCATCGCCAGCGACAAAGCCCGAGCGTAGCCCCGGCACATTGGAGCGCTTCGAAAGACTGTGAAAAACTACGCAGCGGCGATAATCCGCGCGGCCGATTTGCTGACAAATTTGCAGCAAGCCGAGCGGCGGATGGTGTTCGTCGGCGTAAATTTCTGAATAGCATTCATCGCTAGCGATAACGAAATCGTAGCGATCGGCGAGCGCGATTAGTTTTTGTAAAGTCGCGGCATCGAGCACTGCACCGGTCGGATTGCCGGGGCTGCACAAAAATAATAATTGGCAGCGCTGCCAGATTTCTGTCGGTATCGCATCGAAATCAGGAATAAAATTATTGCTGGCGATGCAATCGATAAAATACGGCTCGGCGCCTGCCAAATAAGCGGCGCCTTCGTAGATTTGATAAAACGGATTCGGACACACCACCAACGGTTTTGCTGTGTGCTGCGGCGCGCGCTCGACGATTGTCTGCGCAAAGGCAAACAACGCTTCGCGAGTGCCATTCACCGGCAGCACCTGTTGCTCGGCGTCGAGCGCGGTTAGCTGAAAGCGTTGCATCGCCCAGCGCGCAATCGTCTGCCGCAATTCGGGAATTCCTTTGGTGCTGGGGTAGGTCGCTAAGTGATGTAAATTTTTGACGAGCGCTTCGCGAATAAAAGCGGGTGCCGGATGTTTCGGCTCGCCGATCGATAGCGCAATGTGCGGAATCGACGGCGGCGTAATGCCGACTTTCAGCGCGGCAAGTTTTTCGAATGGGTAGGGCTGAAGTTGCTGCAAGTCGGAATTCATAGCTATAAATACACCGTTTAAGCGGCGGCCTTCTCGTCCAATTCTTTTTTGATCGCATTTTGAATTGCTGTGCACAACTCGGGATTTTCGATCGGCTGCTGTTGGCTGTCGGTAATAAAGAACACGTCCTCGACGCGCTCGCCGAGCGTAGTAATTTTTGCGTTCTGCAATTGAATGCCGTAGTTATAGAAAATGCGGCCGATGCGCGCTAGCAATCCTGGGCGGTCGGGCGTTATGACTTCGAGCACCGTTTGATTTTTGCTGGTGTCGGTGGTCATGCTGGTGCTGGTCGGCATCGCAAATAGCCGAAGCTGACGCGGCGTGCGCTTACGCATGATCTCCGGATACAGATCCTCCTTGTTCAGCTGTTCACGCAGGAATGTTTTGATGTGCTGCAAACGCTGGGCATCGTCGGCGATCGGTTTGCCGCTGGCATCGAGTACAAAGAATGTATAGAAAATAAAACCGGTGTCTGAATTGTACAGGCGCGCATCTTGAATGCTGAGATCCAACTGCTCCATCGCTGCCGCCAGCATCGCGAACAAATGCGCGCGGTTGCGCGAATGCACAAAAATTTGCGTCGCTGCTTCGAATAATATTTCGCTGCTGTCCTTGATCAGTACCACCGGCTCTTCGCGGTTGCGGTGTTGGGTGATCGCCTGCGTATGCCACACGATATCTTCGACTTTTTCGCGCAGAAAATAATCTTCGCCGACGTTGACCCACAGCTCGCGCAATTCTTTTTCGCTGAAGCCGAGGTATTCGAGTTGGTCGATCGCGGTTTGTTGGGCTTCCTCGATCCACTCGTGTTTATCGACCGGTTTTTCGAGGCCGCGCCGCAGTGCGCGTTTGGTTTCTGTGTAGAGCTGGCGCAGTAGCGAGGCGCGCCAGGCGTTCCATAGCGTCGGATTGGTGGCGTTGATATCGGCGACGGTGAGCGCAAATAAATAATCGAGATGGATCTGATCGCCCATTTGCAGAGCGAACGTGCGCACCACATCGGGATCGGAAATATCCTGGCGCTGCGCCACGCTCGACATCAATAGGTGTTTTTCGACCAGCCAGACCACCAGATTGGTATCGCGCTTGTTCAATTTGTGGCGTTCGCAAAATGCCTGTGCGTCGTGCGCGCCGAGCGTGGAGTGATCGCCGCCACGGCCTTTGGCGATATCGTGGTAAAGCCCGGAGATATACAGTAGTTCGATTTTTGGCAGGAGTGCGACGATGCGCGCGACTACCGGATATTTTTGTAATGCGTCGTCGTACTGGAAGCGGCGCATGTTTTTAACCACTTCCAGCGTATGCGCATCGACCGTGTAGATATGAAATAAATCGTGCTGCATGCGGCCGATGATGCGGCCGAACTCGGGCAGATAATTGCCGAGCACGCCGTAGCGATTCATGCGGCGTAATTGTTGCGCAACTTTGTGCGGCGAGCGCAGCAACTCCATAAACTGCCGCGTGTTGCGCGGATCGTTGCGAAAATTCTCGTCGATCAAATGCGCGTGGTCGCGAATCAGTCGAATCGTTGCGGCACGAATGCCGGAGATATATTGGTTCTGCGCCATCAGCACAAATATTTCGAGCAGTGCCGATGGGTTTTTTTCGAAAACCTTATCGTTGGCGACTTCGAGATAACCGCTGCGTACGCGAAAGCGTGGATTTAATTCCATCACATTTTCGGGTTCGCAAGCGCGCAGAATCGCTTCGTCGAAATGTTGCATCAATACTTCGTTCAATTCGCCCAGCGCGAATGCCTTGCGATAGTACACCTGCATAAAGCGTTCGACCGCGAGCCGATTGCTATCGTCTTCGAAGCCGAACATCACCGCCAGCGTGCGCTGATGATCGAACAGCAGGCGATCTTCTTCGCGCCCTGCCAATAAATGCAAGCCGTAGCGCACGCGCCATAAAAAATCGAGACCGTCGGTTAGGATCGCTAATTCTTCGCGCGCTAAAAAATCGCGCTCGACCAATTCTTCGAATTGACGCGTGCCGAAATGGCGCTTAGTAACCCAGCCGATCATCTGAATATCGCGCAGCCCGCCGGGGGAGCTTTTTACATTCGGTTCGAGGCTGTATTCGGTATTGCCGAATTTGCGGTGTCGCTCGATCTGTTCATTCCATTTGGCGCGAAAAAATGCGTCGCTCGGCCAGATTTGATCGGGGTCAGTGGCGGCCAGCATCGCGTTGAATAGCGCGTCGGGTCCGATGAGAACGCGCGACTCCATCAAATTGGTGGCGACCGTGATGTCGTCAGCCGCGGCTTCGCGACATTGCGCAACGGTGCGCACGCTGTGACCGATTTGTAAATTAATATCCCAGAGAAACGTGATCAGCGATTCGATCGCTGCGGAGTAGCGGCCGTCGTCGTTCGCCGGCAACAGAATCAGCAGATCGACATCCGAATACGGATGTAATTCGCCGCGGCCGTAGCCGCCGACCGCGATCAGGCTCAATTGTTGATCGGGCCAAGATAAATGTTGCCAGGCGCAGCGCAGCAATTCATCGACCATCAATGCGCGCGCCAGCACTAGCTCGCGGATACTCTCGCCGCGGTGATAGGCTTCGTCGAGATGGCGGCGTGCGCGCTCCATTGCCGCTTTGTATTGCAGAATCAGTTGGCTGGCGCCGAGCTCGATACCCGGTTCGCTGCTTAGCTCGGCACGAAAAGCGGTCGGATCAAACACTGCGGTGGGCAGCGATAGGTTCATGCGTTATGCGGTTTTGCGGAAGAAAGGTTCATCGGAGCGCGCGGTTAACACTTCGGCGCCATCTTTCGTCACGATGATCATGTGTTCCCACTGCGCGGACAGGCGGCCGTCCTTGGTGGTGACGGTCCAGCCGTCTTTGGTGTTCAGTTTTACGTGGCGTTTGCCGGCGTTGATCATCGGCTCGATCGTGAAAATCATGCCTTCCTGCAATTGCAGGCCGGTGCCGCGCTCGCCGTAGTGCAGCACTTGTGGATCCTCGTGAAACACGCGGCCGATGCCGTGTCCGCAATACTCGCGCACCACGGTGTAGTAATTCGCTTCGGCGTAATGCTGGATGGCGTGACCGATATCGCCGAGGTGGGCGCCCGGCCTGACTGTGGCGATGCCTTTATAGAGGCATTCCTTGGTGATATTGACCAGTCGTTCGGCGTGCGGCTGCGGCGTGCCGACATGAAACATTGCGCTGGTATCGCCGTGGAAGCCGTCGTGGATTACGGTGATGTCGACATTGACGATGTCGCCATCCTTCAGAATTTTGCGCTCCGACGGAATGCCGTGGCAGACCACTTCGTTGACCGACGTGCAGATCGACTTCGGAAAGCCGTGGTAATTAAGCGGCGCCGGAATCACACGCTGCTCGTTGACCATGTAGTCGTGACAGATGCGATCCAACTCGCCGGTGCTGATCCCCGGCTTCACGTACGGCGCGATCATTTCCAGCACCTCGGCGGCGAGTCGTCCGGCGATGCGCATTTTTTCGAGTTCTTCGGGCGTATTAACGGTCACAATAGGCTACTGGGCAATTGGCATCGACAGTTGGCATCGAATAGTGGGTTGAAAGCGTGGGTGACTATTTCGGTCGGGTATTGTAAACCATGCCTGCCCGCACTGCCTCAATTTCCGCGCAGCGAGCTGAATCTCGCCTTTATGTCTCTGGCCCGCTGTGGTATAAAGCGCGCTCTCGCCGCTAGGTGGGATCGAAATAAACCATTTGTTTAACGCCGCACACGTATCGTCACATCGGCCTGGGTGCTTCGTCTCTAATTACCGAGTTGGTTTTTGGGCGAGGTTGGTCGCTGGGATGCGTGGAAGGAACAACCCTAAAAGGAAACTATATGTCTCAAGTAAGCATGCGCGAAATGCTGCAGGCTGGTGTGCATTTCGGCCACCAAACCCGCTTCTGGAATCCAAAAATGGCACCTTATATCTTCGGTGCCCGCAATAAAATTCATATCATCAACCTCGAACATACCGTACCGGCGTTTAACGACGCGCTGAGCTTTGTCAAAAAACTCGCTGCGAACAAGAACAAGATACTGTTGGTCGGCACTAAGCGCTCCGCTAGCAAACTCATTAAAGAGCAGGCACAGCGTTGCGGTATGCCTTACGTCAGCCATCGTTGGCTGGGCGGCATGTTGACCAACTACAAAACGATTCGTCAGTCGATCAAACGCCTGCGCGAATTGGAAGCGCAAAGTCAGGACGGCACCTTCGCCAAGCTGACCAAGAAAGAAGCGCTGATGCGCACCCGCGATATGGAAAAACTCGAGCGTTCGATCGGCGGCATCAAGGAAATGGCTGGTCTGCCCGACGCACTGTTCATTATCGATGTCGATCATGAGCGTATTGCGATTCAAGAAGCCAATAAACTCGGCATCCCAGTGATCGGCGTTGTGGATACCAACAGCAACCCGGACGGGGTTGACTATGTAATTCCTGGCAACGACGATGCGATTCGCGCGGTCAAACTGTATGTCAGCTCGATTGCCGAGGCGGTATTAGCCGGTCGTGGCGATGCCAGCGGCTTGGTGATGCCCGATGAGTTTGTCGAAGTGAAAGCCAGCGAGGCCGATGCAGCTGAATAAGGCGCGCGGCACTCGATGTAGAAAGGGGGCTTAGCCCCCTTTTTTGGATCAACCGAGTGCCCGAGTCAATCGGGCGCTCGGATCGATTAGACGTTTGCATCAATTTTGGCGGCTGGCTCGTCCGCCCTGTCGGCCGCTACACAGTGGAGTATTCAACGATGGCAGCAGTAACTGCATCCATGGTCAAAGATCTGCGCGAGCGCACCGGGCTCGGCATGATGGAATGTAAAAAAGCATTGGTAGAAGCCGATGGCGACATCGACAAAGCGATCGATGAGCTGCGCAAATCCAGTGGCATGAAAGCGGCGAAAAAAGCCGGTCGCACCGCAGCCGATGGTGTTGTCACTGCAAAAGTAGCAGCCGATGGCAGCTACGCAGTGATTCTCGAAGTCAACAGCGAAACCGACTTCGTCGCGCGCGATAGCAACTTCTTGGGCTTCGTCGGCAAAGTGCTCGATCACGCCTTCGCCACCAAGCAAAGCGATGTCGCCGCATTAATGTCTGGCGAGTTGGAAGCAACGCGCGAAGCGTTGGTGCAAAAAATCGGCGAAAATATTTCGGTGCGTCGCGTTGTTGTCGTCACGCCGACCGACGGCGCGGTGGCGGCGTATGTGCATTCGACCAATCGCATTGCGGTGGTTGTTGCGCTTAAAAGCGGCAACGCGGAATTGGCTAAAGATGTCGCGATGCATGTTGCTGCGGCGAACCCGCCGGTCGTGCGCCAAGAAGATATGTCGCCAGAACTGATCGCCAAAGAAAAAGAAATCTACACCGCGCAGGCAGCCGAAAGCGGCAAGCCGGCCGACATCATCGAAAAAATGGTGCAGGGTCGCGTGAAAAAATTCCTCGCCGAAAATGCATTGGTCGATCAACCGTTCGTCAAAGATCCGGATACCACGGTTGGCGCGCTGTTGAAAAAAGCCGGTGCCGATGTGCAGCAATTTGTGCGCTTCGAAGTCGGTGAAGGCATCGAGAAAGAAGAAGTTGATTTTGCTGCCGAGGTTGCTGCAGCGGCGCAAATCAAAGGCTAATTAGCCTACCCAATACGGGGCCGAGCGGCCCCGTTTTTACATTCTGATTTGCAGATCGTTCGGAGCGCGTAATGACAAGTCAGTCGCATGAAAAAAAATATCAACGCATTTTGCTGAAACTGAGCGGCGAGGCGTTGGGTAAAGATGGCGTCGGCATCGATCCAAAAATTTTGGATCGGATGGCGCTGGAAATCGGCCAGTTGATTAGCCTCGGCGTCGAAGTCGGTCTGGTGGTTGGCGGCGGTAATTTATTTCGCGGTGCCGCGTTGCAAGCGGCCGGTTTGGATCGTGTCACCGGCGATCACATGGGTATGCTCGCTACTGTTATGAATGCGCTGGCGATGCGCGATGCTTTAGAGCGTTGCCATATCGCCTCGCGCGTGATGTCGGCGATTCCGATGAGCGGCGTCGTCGATCACTACGATCGTCGGCGCGCAGTGCGAGCGCTTGAGCGCGGCGAAGTGGTTATTTTTGCGGCCGGTACCGGCAATCCATTTTTCACCACCGATTCGGCAGCGTGTCTGCGCGGCATCGAAATTAATGCCGAGTTGGTATTGAAGGCCACCAAAGTCGATGGCATCTACAACGAAGATCCGTTGCGCAATATCAATGCAGTGAAATTCGATCAATTGACCTACGACGAAGTGTTGGATAAAAAATTGGGCGTGATGGATCTCACCGCGATTTGTTTATGCCGCGATCACAATTTGCCGGTGCGCGTATTCGCGATGGATAAAGCCGGTGCATTGCTCAATATTATTGTCGGTGGTAACGAGGGCACGCTGGTGCACGCATAGCCTGATAGTTGCTGCACTGAATTAATCGGCACCGTTAGATTGTTAGGTCAAGCTGGATTGTTGGATCCAGTTGAATTGTTGGGCCCAACTGGTTTGTTAGGAGATTAAGGTGATCAACGAATTAAAAAAAGATGCGGAAGATCGCATGCGCAAATCGGTCGATGTGTTGGGCCATAACTTCAATAAAATTCGCACCGGTCGCGCGCATCCCAGTTTGCTCGATACGATTCGAGTTAGTTACTACGGCAGCGATGTACCGCTGAGTCAGGTTGCCAATATCGGTGTCGAAGATTCGCGCACGTTGACGGTAACGCCGTGGGAGCGCAACACGGTACCGGATGTGGAAAAGGCAATTATGAAATCGGATTTGGGTTTGAACCCGAGTACGGCTGGTAACGTGATTCGCATTCCGATGCCGCAGCTGACCGAGGAAACGCGCAAAGGTTATATCAAGCAGGCGCGCCAAGAGGCCGAACATGCGCGCGTATCGGTTCGCAACGTACGCCGCGACGTGTTGGCAGATATCAAAGAGTTGCTGAAAGATAAACAAATCAGCGAAGACGAAGAGCGCAAAGCGCAGGACGAAATACAAAAGTTGACCGATCGTTTTATCGCCGAAGCCGACAAGGCATTGACGGCCAAAGAAGCCGATTTGATGGCGATTTGACCCGCGTGGGCTAACCGCTGCCGAGGCGCTATGACCGATTTCAGACAGGCTACCGAGTCTAACCATTCCGCAATGCCGCGCCATGTGGCGATTATCATGGATGGCAATAATCGCTGGGCGAAGCGCCGTAGTTTGCCCGGTGTGGCCGGCCATCGCGCCGGTGTCGAGGCGATTCGTGAAGTGTTGCGCACCTGCCGTAAACAAGGCATCGAAGTGTTAACGCTGTTCGCGTTCAGCAGCGAAAATTGGCAACGTCCGAGCGCAGAAGTGAGCGCGTTAATGCGCTTATTTTCGGTCTACCTTTCCAGCGAAGTAAAAAAGCTGCATCGCGATAACGTACGTTTGCGTTTTATCGGCGCGCGCACGCGACTCAATGCCGGATTGCAAAAAAAAATGGCGGAAGCCGAGCAATTGACCGTCGCCAATACTAGTTCGACGCTGGTGATTGCAGTCGACTACGGCGGTCAGTGGGATATCGTCAATGCGGCGCGCGCGCTGGCCGAACGCGTCGCGCGCGGCGAATTACAGCCGCAACAAATCGACGAGACATTGTTCGATAGCGTCACCGCGCTTGCAGATCTACCCAAGCCTGATCTATTGATTCGCACCGCCGGCGAGCAGCGCATCAGCAATTTTTTATTATGGCAATTGGCTTACGCCGAACTGTATTTTACCGATTGTTATTGGCCAGATTTTGGCGAGCTGGAAACCTTGCGTGCGCTGCAGGCTTTTGCCCAGCGCGAGCGCCGCTTTGGCGGTCGCGATGACGCAGCGACGAGCGGGGCGCTCGGCAATGCTTAATATGCTGAGGCAGCGCGTGATCACCGGCGCCTTGCTGGCGCTTGGCGCGTTGTTATTGATTGTCGGATCTTCGCCGCCGGTATTGACGGGCGTGTTGGCGGTCGCGATTGTTATCGCATGCTGGGAATGGAGCGATTTAGCTGGTTTTAATCGCGTGCCTAGTCGACTGTTGTATTGCGTAGCGGCGGTCGCCGGCATGGCATTATTATTTTTTGCTGCCGATTTGCGCGGCCCGATTCCTGATGCGGCGTGGGTCATCGCGGTGCTCGGTGTTGCGGCAGTGTGGTGGCTAGTTGCGCTGTGGTGCGTCACCACTTTTCCGGCGAGCGCCAAATGGTGGGGTTCGGTTGGCGTGCGTGCGTTGATTGGTTGGTTGGTGTTGTTGCCGGCGTGGTTTGCCTGCATCTATTTGCGCGGTCTAGCGCACGGCGAATGGTTGATTTTGTCGATGTTGGTATTGGTGGCGGCTGCCGATATCGGCGCGTATTTTAGCGGCACCTATTTCGGCCGCAATAAATTGGCGCCGGCGGTCAGTCCCGCTAAATCCTGGGAGGGCGTCTGCGGTGGTCTGCTCAGCAGCGTGTTAGTGACGGTGTTGGTGTGGTGGTTTGGGTGGCGCCAGCTGTCGTTGCGTGTATTGTTGGCGATCGCGGTGGCGACCGTACTCGCGTCGATTCTCGGCGATTTGGTGGAGAGCATGGTGAAGCGTAATCGCGGTGTCAAAGATAGCGGCAAACTGCTGCCGGGACACGGCGGCGTGCTCGATCGATTCGATAGCATCAGCGCGGCAGCGCCAGTGTTTGCGTTGGGCCTCCTGCTCGCGCAATTATCAGGCGTGTCGATTCAATGAGCGCTACTGCGATAAAAGCGGTAACCGTGTTGGGCGCCACCGGTTCGATCGGCGCCAGCACGCTCGATGTTATCGCGCGGCATCCCGATCGTTATCGCGTGCATGCGTTGACCGCGAATACCGGCGTTGAAGTATTGCTACAGCGCATCGAACAATTTCGGCCGCGCTATGCGGTGTTGCGCGATCCAGCGGCGGCTGCAAAATTGCGCGTTTGTCTGCGCGATAAGGCGATTGCCACCGAAGTGCTAGCCGATTGCGCGGGTCTGATTCAAGTTGCCGCCGATCCCGAAGTCGATATCGTGGTTGCCGCGATCGTCGGTGCCGCCGGTCTCGAACCGACTATGGCGGCGGTACGGGCGGGCAAACAAATTTTGCTAGCCAACAAAGAAGCGCTGGTGATGGCCGGGCATTTATTTATGGCGGCGGTCGCGGCATCGAAGGCAGTATTGCTGCCCGTCGATAGCGAACACAATGCGATCTTCCAATGCCTGCCAACAGCGTATCAACATGAAATCAGTGGACGACGCGGTTTAGCGGCGGTCGGCGTGCGAAAAATATTGCTGACCGGCTCCGGTGGGCCGTTCCGCAGCACGCCGCTGAATGAATTCGTTAGTATCACGCCAGCGCAGGCGATCGCGCATCCGAATTGGTCGATGGGCCCGAAAATATCGGTTGATTCGGCCACCATGATGAATAAAGGCTTGGAGTTGATCGAAGCATGCTGGCTGTTCGATGCGCGTCCCGAGCAGGTGCAAATCGTAATTCATCCGCAGTCGGTGATTCACAGTATGGTCGAATACAGCGATGGCTCGATTCTGGCGCAGTTGGGCAATCCCGATATGCGCACGCCGATCGCACACGCATTGGCGTGGCCGGAGCGCATTGCATCGGGCGTCGGCAGTTTGGATTTAATCGCACAGGCGCGGCTCGATTTTCAGGCGCCGGATGAACAACGCTTTCCGTGTTTGCGGTTGGCGGCAGCGGCGATGCGACGTGGCGGTTCTGCACCGGCGGTGTTGAACGCAGCGAATGAAGTTGCGGTCGCAGCATTTTTGGCTGGCGAGATTCGCTTCGTCGATATTCCATTGTTGATCGAGCAAGTACTGGACGCAGTGCCAATCATTGAACCGCATACGTTACTCGATGTCCAAAGCGCCGATCGCGATGCCCGCAGTGCGGCGATGATGAGTATTAGCCGGTTGGATGTGGCAGCAAGCCAAGTGCTATCGAGAGGGGTTTGACGATGCATATTGTGCAGATGATTTTGATCACCGCAGTGACGCTCGGAGTGCTGGTCACCTTTCACGAATTCGGTCACTTTTGGGTGGCGCGTCGTTGCGGCGTAAAGGTATTACGGTTCTGTATCGGTTTCGGTAAACCATTGTGGAGCTGGCGCGATCGCCACGGCACCGAGTTCGCGATCGCCGCGCTGCCGCTCGGCGGCTACGTGAAAATGCTCGACGAGCGCGAAGGCGAAGTGCCGCCCGAATTGCTGTCGCAAAGTTTTACGCGCAAACCGGTATGGAAGCGCATTGCGATTATCGCCGCTGGACCGATCGCGAATTTTCTGCTCGCGATTGCGCTGTATTGGTTAATTTTTATGATCGGCATTAGCGGCGTCGCGCCGGTGATCGGCGCGATCAAAGCGGGTTCGTTGGCCGAGATTGCCGGGCTCGCGCCGGGTCAGGAAATCGTCGCGATCGACAGCGCTGCCACACCGACCTGGAATGCATTGCACGAGCGGCTGTTGCGCCGCATCGGCGAAAGCGGTGCGCTGCATTTCTCGGCGAAATACCCGGATTCCGATGTCGTGTACGAATCCAGCGTCGAGTTACAGAATTGGCTGGGCGGCGACGAAGCGCCCGATATGATCGGTGGCCTCGGCATTACATTGTGGCAGCCGAAAGGCGAACCGGTGATCGAGACGGTGCTGCCCGAGAGCCCGGCGGCCAAGGCGGGTTTACTGGCCAACGATCGCATCGCAAGCGCCGATGGCATCGCGGTCGCCGATTGGGATTCGTGGGTGACCTATGTGCGTGCGCGTCCGGCGCAGACAATCAAACTAATTGTGTTGCGCGATGGCGCGCAGCACGCGGTGAATTTAGTGCCCGATCGTAAAGTCGACGAGCAGGGCGTTGCCTACGGCCAGGTTGGTGTCGGCGGCACCGTGCATTGGCCCGAGTCGTTGTTGCGCGATTTTCGCTACACGCCTGGCGCAGCGTTATTGGCAGCGCTCGATCGCACCTGGTCGATGTCGGTGGTGTCGCTGCAATCGATCAAAAAATTAGCGTTGGGCATGATCTCGTCTAAAAACTTGAGCGGCCCGATTACGATTGCTAAAGTGGCGACCGCCTCGGCCCAATCGGGCTGGCAGCCGTACCTGGGTTTTTTGGCGTTTTTCAGCATCAGTCTTGGGGTGTTGAATTTGCTGCCGATCCCGGTGCTCGACGGCGGCCATATTTTATTTGCGCTGCCAGAGCTCATTACCGGTAAACCGCTTTCTGAAAAAGTACAGGCAGTCGGCATCCAAATCGGGATGTTTATTATCGTCGGCATTATGATGTTGGCGCTGTATAACGATTTAATGCGTGTCTATTAATTAATGTGCGCCTATTGATTAATGCACGCTTAAGCGGCGCGCTAAACAGTCGCGTTCTTTCCACGTCGCGTAGTTCCCAGTAACTGCTGCTAGCAGCTGTTGCTAGCAGCTGCGGCTAAAAACACCTGCGGCATCGAATTTTCGCGATGCTGCCGTAACTGGATTTGTCCGGGTAAATGAGATTGTTGAAAGTTTATCGTTTGCTAGTTGCTGTCGCACTGTTGTTGGGTGCTTCAGTGCTTTTTGCTGCCGACCAATTTACCGTTGCCGATATTCGCGTTGAAGGCTTGCAGCGGATTTCGGCGGGTACGGTATTCGCAGCGATGCCGATCAATGTCGGCGAGCAAGTTAACAGTGAAGTGATCGCGAATACGATTCGCAGCTTATTCAAAACCGGCAACTTCGACGATGTCAAAATCAATCGCGATGGCAATATCTTGGTGGTTGTCGTGCAGGAGCGACCGTCGATCAGCGAAATTAAAATCGACGGCAACAAGGCGATTAAAACCGATTCGCTACTCGATGGTCTGAAAAAACAAGGGTTGGCCGAGGGCCAGGTATTCAAGCGCTCGACGCTGGAGTCGATGCGTCAAGAATTGGCGCGGCAGTATGTGGCGCAGGGTCGCTACGATGCCAATATTCAAACTGAAGTGATCGCGCAGCCGCGCAATCGCGTCTCGGTGCGCATCACCGTCGACGAAGGCAATACCGCGAAAATCAGAAATATCGCCATCATCGGCAATACCCAATTCGACGATGAAACGCTGCTCGATATGTTGGAGCTTAAGGCTACCGGCACCTGGTCGTGGATAACCGGCGACGATAAATATTCGAAAGAAAAACTCAAAGGCGATTTAGAGAAAATCAATTCGTATTATCTCGATCGCGGCTACATCAAGTTTCACGCCAGCTCGACTCAGGTGTCTACCACGCCGGATCGCAAGGCGGTGTATATCGCGATCAATGTCGATGAAGGCTCCGAATACAAGGTTGGCACCGTCGATTTATCGGGCGATATTATTTTGCCCGAAGACGAATTGCGTAAATTTATCGTGGTAAAAAACGGCGAAATATTTTCGCAGGCGTTGGTCACCAACAGCGAGCAATTGGTGACCAAGCGCCTCGGCAACGAAGGTTATAACTTCGCGAAAGTGAAAGGCGTTCCCGAGACCAGCGACGAAGGCAAAATCGTCGACATCAAATTTTTCGTCGATCCCGGCAAGCGTACCTACGTGCATCGCATTAGTTTTAGTGGCAACGAACGCAGCGCCGATGAAGTGTTGCGTCGCGAAATGCGGCAAATGGAAGCGGCGCCGGCATCGTCCGATAAAATCGAACAATCGCGCGTGCGCTTGGAGCGGCTCGGTTATTTTAAAGAAGCCAAAGTCGATACTCAGGAAGTGCCGGGCAGCGACGATTTGATCGATTTGAAATACACCGTCGAGGAGCAGCCGTCCGGCAGCATCGGTGCTAGCATCGGCTTCGCGCAGGGCACCGGGGTGGTGTTGGGCGCCAATTTGCAACAGAACAATTTTCTCGGTAGCGGCAACCAAGTCGGCATCGGTTTGAACCGCAGCAAGTATCTGACCGATGTGCGTTTCAGCTACGTCGATCCGTATTTCACCGAGGATGGCGTCAGCCGTGGCTTCTCGATTTTCCATCGCAAAGCCGAGCTGAATAAAATCAATTTAGCGAATTACACTTCGAGCACCACCGGTGCGAATATGACGTTTGGTTATCCGCTCAGCGAAACCGAGCGGCTGGCGTTTACACTCGGTGGTGCGCGTACCTCGATCGAGGCAGGCTACGCGACGCCGCAGGAAATTATCGGCAGTCCGCGACCGTATAAAAGCGGTTACGATTATTATTACAATATTGCAGATGCAAATGATAAAGCTATAAATTTGGCTAATTATTCAGACCCACAGCCGGTGGTTAATTCGATTTTTACACAGCCAGATGCGGATGGCTTTCTCGATACCCACGGCGATAAGTATAACGAGTTAACGCTGACGACATCGTGGACGCAATCGACATTGAACCGCGGTCAGTTAGCGACGCGCGGCCATTCGCAAAGTATCTCGCTCGAAGTTGCGGTGCCGAGTAGCGATTTGGAGTATTACAAGCTGATGTACAACGGCCAAATATTTCTGCCGTTGAACGATACGTTTACGCTGCGCTTCCACACCGAGCTCGGCTACGGCGACGGTTACGGCGACGGCAACGATTTTCCGTTTTATATGAATTTTTACGCGGGCGGCTATAGCTCAGTGCGCGGTTTTGCAAATAGCACATTGGGGCCGCGCGGTACCAAGGCGAAAATTTTTCAAACCACACCTTATCAAGTGGTAGATACGAATGGCGATGGCGTTGGTGAATATAATACGAACAGCCCGGCAGGTTATTTGACAACTGTTGATGATAATGGTGTCGTGAAGGTGGTGGATCCATACTATGCCGAAAGCGGTCGTGCGCCGCCGCTCGGCGGCAATATTCTGGTTACCGGCAGCGCCGAACTATTATTTCCGCTGCCGTTTATCAAAGATCAACGTTCGGTGCGCACGTCGATATTTCTCGATACCGGCAATGTCTACAGTACCAATTGCTGGGCGTCGCAGTTAGACTGCTCCAACGTCGACCTGAGCAAATTGAACGCTGCAGCCGGTTTGGGGGTGACGTGGATCACTGGGTTTGGGCCGCTAACGTTCAGCATCGCCAAGCCAGTCAAAGAAAATCCCGAGGCGAGTTCCGAGTTCTTCCAATTCTCATTAGGCACCGGATTTTAATCAGTAGTATCAATTTAATTAGCGCTATTTAACGGAGAGCTATCGTGGTGAAATTGTCCAAAGTGGTTGTGTTGATGGGGGTGTTGCTGGTGTCGTCGCTGGCCGGTGCGCAGGCGCCGATCCAAGGCAAGATTGCCGTGTTGGATTTGCAAACTGCGATCATCGGCACCGACGAAGCGCAGAAGCGCATCAAGGCCCTGGTTGCGCAGCCCGATTACGACGGCAACAAAAAGCAGCTGGATAAGCTGAAAAAAGAATACGAAGACATGGTTAAGCAACTGCAGAAAGATATGGCGGTGATGAGTCCCGAGCAGAAAGAAGCGCAGGGGAAGAAGCTTGAAAGCAAGCGTGCCGATATGGAATTTATTGCGCGTAAACTGCAAGGTGCGCAACAGGAAGTGATGCAGGGCTTGATGCGTGAAATGGATCCGAAGCTGAATAAAATTATCGGCGATTTAATCAAATCGGAAAATATAGGTTTGCTGCTCGATAGCAAATCGGTAATGCAAGTCGATGCCAGTTTTAACATTAGCAACAAAGTGACCGAACAGCTCAACAAAGCTAACTAAGTAGGGTTTGCGCGCATGGCACAAGGTTCGCTGACACTCGGTGAGGTGGCGGATCGACTCGGACTCGAGTGCCGTGGCGATCGCGCGCGCTGCCTGACCGGCTTGGCCGATCTGGCGCTGGCTGAGCCGAGCGAGCTGAGCTTTCTCGCCAATCCAAAATACCGAAAATTTTTAACCGAGACACGCGCCGGTGCGGTGATCTTGACGCCCGCAGAGGCGGCGGAGCGCGCGGCCGATAGCGCGTTCGCTTGTCTACTTTCCGATAATCCCTATTTGAGTTATGCGCGCGCATCGCATTTGTTCGATCGCCGTCCGCGGCAGGCGGTCGGCATCGATCCGCGCGCGGTGGTGGCGAGCAGCGCGCAAATCGATGCGAGTGCGGCGCTTGGGCCGAACTGTGTGATCGGCGATGATGTCGTGATCGGTGCGAATACTTGTATCGGTGCCGGCACCGTAATCGCAGCGCATAGTCGCATCGGCGCCAACAGCACACTGCACGCGAATGTCACGCTTTATCACAGCGTCGTCATTGGCGACGACTGCACGATTCATAGTGGCACGGTGATCGGTGCCGACGGTTTTGGTTTTGCGCCGGGACCGCAGGGTTGGGAAAAAATAGCGCAGCTCGGCACCGTGCGTATCGGTAATCGCGTCGAAATCGGCGCCAGCACCACCATCGATCGCGGCGCGCTCGAAGATACCCTCATCGCCGACGGCGTCATCATCGACGATCAAGTACATATCGCGCACAACGTGCGCATCGGCGTCGGCACGGCAATCGCTGGATGTGTCGGCATCGCCGGCAGCACCGTCATCGGCGCGCGTTGTATGATCGCCGGCGCGGCAGTGATTAACGGCCACATCACAATTTGCGACGACGTGCAAATCCAAGGCATGGCGCGCATTATCCACTCGATCGATAAACCCGGTTCGTACAATTCGGGTACCGTCGCGATGGAATCTAAGCTGTGGCGTAAAAATGCAGTGCGCTTTAGCCAGCTCGACGAATTGTATCGGCGCGTCGCTGAACTCGAAAAAAAATGACAAAAACTCAAGGCGATTGATATGTTGCAAGGCGCACAACAATGATGGAAGTGAATGAAATACGCGAGTATCTGCCGCACCGCTATCCATTTTTGCTGGTCGATAGAGTTGTGGAGCTGAATCTGCCGGATTCGATTGTGGCAATAAAAAACGTCACGATCAACGAGCCATTTTTTAACGGCCATTTCCCTGGCACGCCGGTGATGCCTGGTGTGTTGATTATCGAAGCGATGGCGCAGGCCGCTGGTATCCTCGGTTTCAAAAGTCAGGGCAAAAAACCGGCCGATGGTTCGATCTATTTTTTTGTCGGCATCGACAATGCACGCTTCAAGCGTCCGGTAGTACCCGGCGATCAATTGATTTTAAAGGCCGAATACGTCACCGATCGGCGCGGCCTGTGGAAGTTTAATTGCAGCTCGTATGTCGGCGATGAGTTGGCGGCATCGGGTACTATTTTATGCGCGGAGCGAAAGGTGTGATCGATGCGCACGCGCTAGTCGATCCGAGTGCGCGGATTGCCGACGATGTTGAGATCGGTCCGTTTACTGTGGTCGGCCCCGATGTCGAAATCGGTGCGGGCACGCGCATCGCATCGCATGTTGTGATCAAAGGGCCGACGCGCATCGGCGCGCACAATCGTATTTTGCAATTCTCGACGATCGGCGAAGACACGCCCGATCTGAAATATCAAGGCGAGCCATCGTGGCTGGTGATCGGCGATCACAATATTATTCGCGAAGGCGTCACGATTCATCGCGGCACTGCCAACGATCGCAACGAAACGACGATCGGCGATCACAATTTGTTGATGGCATACGTACACGTCGGCCACGATTCGGTGATCGGCAATCATTGTATTTTCGTCAACAACGCATCGCTGGCCGGCCACGTACACGTCGGCGATTGGGCAATTTTATCGGGCTATACGCTGGTACATCAGTTCTGCCATATCGGCGCGCACGCGTTCACTGGGGCGTCGGCGTATATCAGCAAAGACGTACCGCCGTACGTGCTGGTCGCCGGCAACCCAGCCGAAGCCAAAAATATTAATGTCGAAGGTTTGAAGCGCCGCGATTTCAGCGACGATGCGATCGCCGCGTTGCGCCGCGCGTATAAAGTGATTTACCGACAAAATTTAACGGTCGACGAAGCGCTGTTGGAATTACAAAAACTCGCCATCGAGCATCGCGAAGTGCAGCCGTTGATCGATGCATTGCAAAACTCTACGCGTGGGATTGTGCGTTAAGCGTTGAGTTAGGTTAGCTCGATCCAATCGCGGTGCTGATTTAAATCCCCGGGCAGGCACAGAGGCCTGCCCCTACTGTTGGTTACTCAGGTTTAAAACTTATGGCCACTGCGCCGTCATCGTCATTAGCCGCTGAGGCGCCGCTGCGCATCGGCATTATCGCCGGTGAAATCTCCGGCGATATTCTTGGCGCCGATTTAATTAAAGCATTGCGTGCGCATAGCGCGCGGCCGATCGAGTTGGTCGGCATCGGCGGGCCGCGCATGCAGGCGGAAAATTTTCGGAGTTTGTTTGATCTCGAACGCCTGGCGGTGATGGGTTTTGTCGAGCCGTTGAAACGGCTTCCCGAATTACTGCGCATGCGCAAGCAGCTGCGCGAGTTTTTTTTGGAGTGGCGCGCAGATCTGGTGATCGGTATCGATGCGCCCGATTTTAATTTAAGTATCGAATTATGGTTGCGGGAGCGCGGCATTAAAACCGCGCATTACGTCAGCCCGTCGGTGTGGGCGTGGCGGCAGCGGCGCATCCACAAAATTAAACGCGCGGTCGATTTGATGTTGACGCTGTTTCCATTCGAGGAACAGTTTTATCGCGATCACCAAGTACCGGTTGCATGCGTCGGTCATCCGCTCGCCGATCAATTGCCGCTGCAACCCGATGTCGATGGCGCACGCGCGCAGCTCGGCATTGCTAGCGGGCAAACGATAGTCGCATTGCTACCTGGCAGTCGCGGTGGTGAAATCGCGCAGGTCGGCGCGGATTTATTGAACACTGCAGCGTGGCTGTTGCAGCGGCGCCCCGATCTGCAATTTTTATTGCCAGCGGTGAATGCGGCGCGGCGTACGCAAATCGAAGCGCTATTGGCACAGCGCAGCGATCGCTTGCCGATTCGTATTCTCGATGGGCAATCGCAATTGGCAATGACCGCCGCCGATGTGGTGTTGATGACATCGGGCACCACCACGCTCGAAGCATTGCTATTGAAAAAGCCGATGGTGGTGGTGTATCGAATGGGCGCGCTATCGTTTGCACTGGTGATTCGGCTGCTCAAAATTAAACATATGTCGCTGCCAAATTTAATCGCCGGTAAAGAGCTGGTGCCGGAGCGCGTGCAGGACGATGTGCGCGCCGAAGTGCTTGGACCGTTGCTATTGGAGCAACTCGACAATCGCGAGTTGCGCGATAACTTAACGCAGCAATTTTTGCAGATTCACCACGATTTGCGTCGCGATGCCAGTGCGCAGGCGGCCGCTGCGTTGTTGCAATTAATCGGTGCCGCTACGCGATGATGGATTTATTTACGTGCGGTTATGGTGGTGACTTGTTGGCGGGTGTAGACGAGGTTGGTCGCGGACCGTTGGCTGGCGATGTGTTGGCGGCGGCGGTGGTGCTCGATCCAAAACGACCGATCGCCGGGCTGGCCGATTCAAAAAAATTAAGCGAGGCGCGCCGCGAACAATTGTATGTCGAAATTTGCGCGAATGCGTTGAGTTGGTCGATTGCGCGCGCCAGTGTCGCCGAAATCGATGCGATCAATATTCTGCAAGCGAGCTTGCTCGCGATGAAGCGTGCGGTCGAAGGTTTGCATTTGCAACCCGAGCACGTGCTGGTCGATGGCAATAAATTGCCGCGCTGGCCGTATTCGGCCGAGGCGATTGTGCAAGGCGATGCGCGCGTACCGGCGATTGCGGCCGCGTCGATCATCGCGAAAGTCACGCGCGATCGCGAAATGGTGGCGCTCGACGCGCAATATCCCGGCTATGGCTTAGCACAACATAAAGGCTATCCGACCAAAGCGCATATTGCGGCATTGCAGCAGCTCGGCATCACGCCGATTCATCGGCGCACGTTTGGTCCCGTGCGCAACCTGTTAATTGAGATGGCGAATAATGAGTAAGCCTTTTGTGCACCTGCGCGTGCACTCTGAATATTCGCTGGTCGACGGTTTGATTCGCATCGATGAATTGGCCAAGACGGTGGCTGCGCTCGAAATGCCGGCTTGCGCGTTAACCGATCGCACCAATTTTTTTGCGTTGATTAAATTTTATAAAGCGATGCAATCGGCCGGCATCAAACCGATTTTTGGCGCGGATTTTTTACTGCGCGAAGAAGGCGAAGATAATTTTGAAACGGTGGTGTGCTTTCTCGCGCAGAACGATGTCGGTTATCGCAATCTAACGCAATTGATTTCGCGCGCGTATTTGGAAGGGCAGCAGCAGGGCGTCACGACGATTCGTCGCGAATGGCTCGCCGACTGCGCCGAGGGTTTGATCGCATTATCGGGCGGTCGCTACGGCGATATCGGCCACGCGCTGTTGAATGGCAAAGCCGAGTTGGCCGCACAACGGTTGCGCTGGTGGCAGCAATTATTCGGCGATCGCTTTTATGTGGAGTTGCAACGCAGCGGTCGCGCCGGTGAAGAAGATTATTTGCACGCGGTGATTCCGTTGGCGCAAACGATGAATTGCGCAGTGGTCGCCACCAACGATGTGCAATTTTTAACGCGCGAACAATTCGAAGCGCACGAGGCGCGCGTCTGCATCAGCGAAGGTCGCACGCTCGATGATCCGCGGCGCGTGCGCCGCTACTGCGAACAACAATATTTGCGCTCGGCCGACGAGATGGCCGAGCTGTTCAGCGATATTCCCGAAGCGCTCGAAAATACCATTGAAATCGCTAAGCGTTGCAGCGCCACGATTCAACTCGGCACACCGTTCCTGCCCGATTATCCGGTGCCGGAAGGGTTGACGATGGGCGATTATTTTCGCCAACTCGCGCACGCGGGTCTCGATGATCGGCTTGCCTATTTATTCGATAAAAATGCGGCGGATTTTGTCGCCAAACAAACCGAATATCGCGCGCGGCTCGATTTCGAACTGAACGTTATCATTCAGATGGGTTTTCCCGGCTACTTTCTGATCGTGATGGATTTTATTCGCTGGGCCAAGGATCACGATATTCCAGTCGGGCCCGGACGCGGTTCGGGTGCCGGCTCGCTGGTTGCGTACGCGCTGAAAATTACCGATCTCGATCCCATCGAATACGATTTGCTATTCGAGCGCTTCTTGAATCCCGAGCGCGTTTCGATGCCGGATTTCGATATTGATTTCTGCATGGAAGGCCGCGATCGCGTCATTCAATACGTCGCCGAGCGCTACGGCCGCGATGCAGTTTCGCAAATCATCACGTTCGGCACGATGGCGGCGAAGGCGGTGGTGCGCGATGTCGCGCGCGTGCAAGGCAAATCGTACGGACTCGGCGATAAATTATCGAAAATGATTCCGTTCGAAGTCGGCATTACGCTCGAAGATGCGTATGAAAAAGAAGAAGTGCTGCGCGATTTTCTCGCCACCGATGAGCAGGCGCAAGAAATTTGGGGAATGGCGAAACAGCTCGAAGGCATCACGCGCAACGTTGGTAAACACGCTGGCGGCGTCGTGATCGCGCCCTCGCGATTGACCGATTTTTCGCCGTTGTACTGCGACGAAGCGGGCGGCGGTCTCGTTACCCAATTCGATAAAAATGATGTCGAAGAAGCGGGGCTGGTGAAGTTCGACTTTCTCGGCCTGCGCACGCTGACGATCATCGATTGGGCGAAAAAAATTATCGATAAGCAGCGCGCCGAACAAGGCGAAGCGCCGCTCGATATTATGGCGATTCCGCTCGACGACGAACCGACCTTTAAAATGCTGCAGCGCGCCGAAACCACTGCGGTGTTTCAGCTTGAATCGCGAGGCATGAAAGATTTGATCAAGCGGCTGCTGCCGTCGCGCTTCGAGGATATCGTCGCGCTGGTGGCGCTGTTTCGGCCTGGCCCATTGCAATCGGGCATGGTCGACGATTTTATCAATCGCAAACACGGCCGCGCGCAGCTCGCGTATCCGCATCCGCAGTATCAAGATAAATGTTTGATTCCAATTCTCGAGCCGACCTACGGCATTATTTTGTATCAGGAACAGGTGATGCAAATTCCGCAGGTGATGGCGGGCTACACGCTTGGCGGCGCCGATTTACTGCGGCGCGCGATGGGTAAGAAAAAGCCCGAGGAGATGGCGAAGCAGCGCGCAGTGTTTGTCGATGGCGCGAAAAGCTGCGGCTTCAACGAAGAGTTGTCGTCAAATATTTTCGACTTGATGGAAAAATTCGCGGGCTACGGTTTTAACAAATCGCACTCGGCGGCGTATGCGTTGGTGTCGTATCAAACCGCGTGGCTGAAGCAGCATTATCCGGCGCCGTTTATGGCAGCGGTGATGAGTTCGGAATTACAGAACACCGATAAAATCGTTGTGTTTATCGAAGAATGCCGCGCGATGAAGTTGCCGCTGAAATTGCCCGACGTCAACGTCGGCGATTATTTGTTTACCGTCAACGACAGCGGCGAAATTATTTACGGGCTTGGCGCAATCAAAGGTCTTGGCGAAGGGCCGATCGAAAATATTATCGCGGTGCGCAACAGCGGTGGGCCGTTCCAAAATTTATTCGATTTTTGCGCGCGTACCGATGCGCGCAAAGTGAATAAGCGCGCGCTCGAGGCGCTGATTCGCGCCGGTGCGTTCGATAAACTTAGCGAGGATCGCGCGATTTTAATGGCGAGCCTGCCCGATGCAATGCTATCGGCCGAACAATCCACCAATAACTTCAATAGCGGCATTGGCGATTTGTTCGGCGATGTGGTGCCGAATGCGGCGAGCGGCGGCGATGTGTATCAGGAGTTTCGCCACGTACGAGTGTGGAGCACCAAGCAGCGGCTCGAAGGCGAAAAAGATACGCTGGGGTTGTACGTTACCGGCCATCCGATCGACGATTACGAAAGCGAATTGCGTCGCTTCGTGCCGCATCGCATCGTCGATTTAAAAGCTGAGCATCAAAGCCAAACCGTCGCGGGATTAGTCGTCAGTTTGCGCACGATGCGCAATAAGCGCGGCGATAATATGGCGTTCGTGTTGCTCGACGATCGCAGTGCGCGCCTCGAGGTCACGTTGTTCGCGGATTTGTTCAACGAGTACCGCGATAAGTTGATCAAGGATGCGATCTTGGTGATCGAAGGTCAGGTCAGCTTCGACGATTATTCTGGCGCGTTAAAAATGCGCGGCAAAACGGTGCGCACTTTGTTGGAGGCGCGCGCGCAGAAAGTTCGCGCGTTAGATTTGGATCTCAATGAGCACGATTTCAGCGGCGATTTCGTCACCGAGCTGCGCAAATTGTTGGAGAGCGGTCGCGGTGGTCAGTGTCCGCTGGTGGTGCATTATCGACGCCGCGGCGCCAAGGCTCAATTGCGCCTGCCCGAGCAGTGGCGGGTGCAGCCGACCGATGAATTATTACTGCGGCTACGCGAGCGCTTCGGCGTCGAGCGTGTGCGCATGGCTTATTAGTTCCAATATCGGCCGGCTGTCAAGATCGACGGCGCGCGCAGAATCGCGTATCGTTGCGGCCAGCCGGGCCCAAGGCCGTCCCCGTATTAATTAGATTATTAAAGAGCGACGATGAATCCGAATTATCTCGACTTTGAACAGCCGATCGCGGAGCTGGAAGCCAAAATCGAAGAGCTGCAGTTGGTCGGCAACGACAACAATCTCAATATCGGCGACGAAATTGGCAAGCTGCGCGTTAAAAGTACCAAGCTCACCGAAAAAATCTACAGTAATTTAACGCCGTGGCAAATCGTGCGCGTCGCGCGCCATCCGCAGCGACCATATGCGCTCGATTATATTTCGCGCGTGTTCACCGAATTCGACGAGCTGCACGGCGATCGCCATTTTGGCGATGATCGCGCCATCGTTGGAGGTGTCGCACGGCTCGAAGGCATTCCGGTGATGGTTATCGCGCAGGAAAAAGGTCGCGGTGTGCAGGAGAAGGTTAAACGCAATTTCGGCATGCCGAAGCCTGAAGGTTATCGCAAAGCGTTGCGGTTGATGGAGCTGGCCGAGCGCTTCAAATTGCCGATCATCACGTTGATCGATACCCCCGGTGCGTATCCCGGTATCGACAGCGAAGAGCGCGGTATCTCCGAGGCGATCGCGCGTAATCTCGCGGTGATGTCGCGGCTGAGCACGCCGATTATTTGCATGGTGATCGGTGAAGGCAGCTCTGGCGGTGCGATCGGCATCGGTGTCGGCGATCATCTAGCGATGCTGCAATACAGCACCTATTTCGTTATTTCGCCGGAAGGCTGCGCGAATATTATTTGGAAAACCACCGAGAAAGCACCCGAAGCCGCCGAGGCGATGGGTCTTACGTCGAGCGTGCTCGAAAAGCTCGGCATCGTCGATCACACCATCGCCGAGCCGATGGGTGGTGCGCATCGCGATTATGATTTAATCGCCAGCCGCGTTAAAAAACATTTACTCAGCCAAGTGCAGCGTCTGCAAAAAATGCCGGTCGATGAAATGCTGCATAAACGCTATCAACGCCTAATGTCCTACGGTAACTAGGCGTCGTACGGCAATTAAATGCCTTATCGCCCTCTCCCGATCGTGGAGAGGGATTAACGGAGAGCGCATTTTTAATGAACCCCGCCGCGCTCATTGAAACACTCAAGCCTCATTTGCAAGCGCGCCGATGGTTGATCGCCTACAGCGGCGGCGTCGATTCGCATGTGCTGTTGCACGCGATCGCTGCATTGCGCGCATCGCTCACGCTGCCACCGTTAGTTGCAATTCATATCAATCACCAACTGAATCCACGCGCCGTCGATTGGGTCGCGCATTGTCAAAGCGTGTGCGCTGCACTCGGTATCGAACTAATTGTTGAAGCGGTAAATATCGAGCGCAACAGCGGCTCGGGATTGGAGGCCGCAGCGCGGCGCGCGCGTTACGCCGCGTTTGAAAAACATCTCGGTACCGACGAATTATTATTGCAAGCGCATCATCGCGACGATCAAACGGAAACCTTGCTGCTGCGCCTGTTGCGCGGCAGTGGCATCGCCGGACTTGCAGCGATGCCAAAGCAGCGCGAATTAGGGCGCGGATATTTATTGCGACCGTTGTTGCAACAGACCCGCACGGAAATCATCGCCTATGCACAGCGCGAGCAGTTGCAATGGATTCACGACGACAGCAACGATAGCGAACATTTCGATCGCAATTTTTTGCGGTTACGCGTACTGCCTTTGTTTGCCGAGCGCTGGCCCGCGTACCGCGACACACTCGCACGCGTAATCGACAATGCCGCTGAAGCGGATGTGTTGCTGAAAGAATTAGCCGCGCAAGATCTTATTGCTGCGCTCGCTGACGGCCGCACATTAAAAATCGATGCAATTCAAAAGTTGTCGCCAGCGCGCAAGCGCAATTTAATTATTTATTGGCTGCAACAGTTGCAGCTGCCATTGCCGAGTCGTGCGCAATTAACGCAAGTGCTCGCGCTAATTACCGCCAGCGCCGATGCCGAGCCATGCGTGAATTGGCCCGGCGCCGAGCTACATCGCTTTCGCGAGCGGCTGTATGCGTTGCCACCACTGCCGCCGGTACCAAATGATTTCGATCTCGAATGGCAGCCACCACAACCGCTAACGATCGCAGGGCTCGGCGAATTACGCGCGACTGCAATAATCGGCACCGGCTTGCGCGCCGATCGCAACTATCGCATCCGCAACCGACGCGGCGGCGAACGCTGCCAACCGCTCGGCCGCGCGCATTCACAAACACTAAAAAAATTACTGCAAGAATACGACTTACCGCCGTGGCAACGCGATCGTCTACCAATTATTTATTGCGGCGATGAAATTGCTGCGGTGGGGAGTTTGTGGATTTGCGAGAGATTTAATGCAGATGCCGAGCAACGTGGCTGGCATCTGCATTGGGTGTTACTTGGTTGATTAATGGCTTCGCGATTATTTTTTAAATTTTCTGAATTTATTCGCGCCTAGGCCAATCAACCCGCTTGCAAACAAAACGAACGAACCGGGTAGTGGTACGGGTGTTATTTGTCCGCCAAAACTTGTATTACGTGTTTCTCCCAGGGAGTTTTCAAAGCGCAGTTCTAAGAGGCTAATCAATGGGTGTGGATGGGTAAGCGAAGCGGGTAATGACTGATCAATGAAGGTGCTAGGGTAGAGAATGGCAATCTGCATGCCGACAAGAGAGAAGTCGTCAATGGTGAATCCTTGTAAACTGGAGTAAGCCGCTGATTCAGGTTTGGCAACATTTCCTGCTAAGTTAAATACCAAGCCCTGTTCAGTAGCACACCGAGTAGGGAGGCAATTTTGGACCAGAGTATCAGCACTGTCAGCAGAGAATGCGTGGTTCAATACTGAGCCAGTAAGCTGAGTTATCGAACCCGTGTAATAGCTATAATTTGCCAGGTCGCCGTAGCCGGTGAGGTCGACGTTATCCGTTGATGTTAACGGTGTATTTGGGTCATAGAAAAAGGTCGCCGATACGGTAGTGCCGTCCGCAAAAGGAAAGTAGCCAGGGAAGTAGTAGTTTGAATATGTCCCGCTAATTTGGTACTGCACCGGCACCGCATTTGCCATCGATGCAAAACCGAAAACGAGCAGGGCAGCAATCCATGATTTGAGCAGTTTCATATGTAAAGTCCTTGGTTAATTAATTTTTTTGTGATGGTTTTTTAAATTTTCTGAACTGATTAGCACCTAACCCAATCAATCCACTCATAAAGAAAAGTAGTGAACCGGGCAGTGGTACGGGTGTTATTACTCCGCCAAAAAATGAATAACGTGTTTCTCCCAGAGAGTTTTCAAAGCGCAATTCTAAATGGCTAAACAATGGGTATGGATCGATAAGCGAAGCGGGTAATGACCGATCAATAAGCGCATTCGAGTAGTAAGTGTCAATTGCTAAGCCGACTAGAGAGAAATCGCCGATCGAGAACCCTTGTAAACTGGAGTAAGCGGCTGATTCTGGTTGGGCAAAATTTCCTGCTGAGCTAAGTATCGTGCCTTGGAGACCGCAAAAAGCAAGGGGGCAATTTAATGCCGTAGTGTCGGCGCTGGCAGCAGAGAATCCGTAGTTCAATAGTGAGCCAGTAATCTGAGTTAGCGAACCGGTGTAATAGCTAGACTCCAACTGGCTACCATTGAAGTCGAAACTACCCGCTGATGTAAACGGTGTACTCGGGTCATAGGAAAAAGTAGCCGATACGGTAGTGCCATCTGCAAACGCAAAGTTGTCAGGTGAATGGAAATCTGAGTATGTCGCACTCATGTGGTACTGCACCGGCGCGGCATTTGCCATCGACGCAAAACCGAAAGCGAGCAGGGCGGCAATCCATGGTTTGAGTAGTTTCATGTGCAAAGTCCTTTGTGGTTATTTTGGTATTTCACGCATAATAACGTAACCGCCTTATTCTGTGAATCGCAGGCGACGAGCGGTAGTTCGATCGCCTAAATTGAGCCGCCCCCTTCTTTCTGTTAAGCTGATCGCCCATCTCGCGAGGGTCGGCTAATTTTTCGGCTGGGTCCTCCGTCTTCTGTCCAACTATGAAAAGGCTCTACATGACGACTCGGTTTATTTTCGTCACCGGCGGTGTTGTTTCTTCATTGGGCAAGGGCATCGCTTCCGCGTCATTGGGCGCGATTCTTGAGGCGCGCGGCCTTAACGTGACGATGCTGAAGCTCGATCCGTACATTAACGTCGACCCCGGCACGATGAGCCCGTTTCAGCACGGCGAGGTGTTTGTCACCGAGGATGGCGCCGAAACCGATCTCGATCTCGGCCATTACGAGCGTTTTCTGCGCGTCAAGCTGGGGCGCCGCAATGCCTTCACCACCGGTCGCGTTTACGAGACGGTGCTGCGCAAAGAGCGTCGCGGCGATTATCTCGGCGGCACGGTGCAAGTGATTCCGCATATCACCGATGAAATCAAACGCCGCGTGATCGCTGGCGCTGGCGATGCCGATATCGCAATCGTCGAAATCGGCGGCACGGTTGGCGATATCGAGAGCCTGCCGTTCCTCGAAGCGGCGCGCCAATTGAAGCTGGAGCTCGGCGCGAAACGCGCGATGTTGATGCATTTGACGTTGGTGCCATACATCGCCACCGCTGGCGAAACCAAAACCAAGCCGACCCAGCACTCGGTAAAAGAATTGCGTTCGATCGGTTTGCAGCCGGATATTTTGCTGTGCCGCGCCGATCACGACATCGACGAATCGTCGTTGAAAAAAATTGCGTTGTTCACCAACGTCGAAGAGCGCGCGGTCATTCCGTTGCTCGATGTCGATACCATTCATCGCATTCCGATGTTGCTGCAACGCTGCGGCCTCGACCAAATCGTTGTCGAACGCTTCGGCATCGAATGCCCACCGGCGGATTTGTCCGAGTGGGAGCGCGTGCTCGATGGCGAGTTGAATCCGCAACAGACCGTCAATATCGCGATGGTCGGCAAGTACACCAATTTAATCGATGCGTATAAATCGGTGAACGAAGCGCTGAAGCATGCCGGTATTCAAACGCATACGCGCGTCAATATCGAATACATCGATTCCGAAACGATCATCGACAACGGTGTTGGCTGTCTTGTCGGCAAAGACGGTATTTTAGTGCCGGGCGGATTTGGTTCGCGCGGCATCGAAGGCAAAATCGCTGCGGCGAAATACGCGCGCGAAAATCGCATTCCGTATTTCGGCATCTGTCTCGGCTTGCAAGTGGCAGTGATCGAATTCGCTCGCGATGTGGCGGGTTTGCAAAATGCCAACAGCACCGAGTTCGATAAAAAAGCGCCGCATCCCGTGGTCGCGTTGATCACCGAGTGGGTCAATGCGTCCGGTGAAACCGAGCAGCGCGACGAAGGCTCCGATCTCGGTGGCACGATGCGGTTGGGCGGTCAGGAGTGCCGTTTGGTCGAAGGCTCGCAAGCGCGCGCATTGTACGGCCGCGATTTGATTATGGAACGCCATCGCCATCGCTACGAAGTGAACAACAATTACGTCGAGCGTTTGCAAAGTGCGGGCTTGCGCGTCGGTGGCTGGTCGGCCGACGACACGCTGGTCGAAGTCGTCGAAATTCCCGATCACCCGTGGTTTGTCGCGTGCCAGTTTCACCCGGAATTTACTTCCACGCCGCGCGAAGGTCATCCGTTATTTTTTGGCTTTATCAGCGCCGCTGTTGAATACGCCAAGCATGCGAAATAGCTTTTGGAAAAGAAGTAACGAACGATGACTGCGCAAACAACTTCTGCACAAACCGATTCTGCACAAACCGATTCTGCACAAACCACGGCAAAAACCGTTACGGTCGGCGCGTTGAAAATTTCAAATACGCTGCCGTTCGTGTTATTCGGCGGCATGAATGTATTGGAATCGCGCGATCTCGCGTTGCAGGTTGCTGAAGCGTACGTCACCGTTTGTCAAAAGCTTAATATTCCGTACGTATTTAAAGCATCGTTCGATAAAGCCAATCGCTCGTCGATTACTTCGTATCGCGGCCCCGGTCTCGATGCCGGGCTAAAAATTTTCGAAGAAATAAAAAACACCTTTAACGTGCCGGTGCTAACCGATGTGCACGAAGCGTGGCAGGCGCAGCCGGTTGCCGAGGTGTGTGACATCATTCAATTGCCAGCCTTTTTGTCGCGCCAAACCGATTTGGTGGTGGCGATGGCAAAAACCAAAGCGGTTATCAATATTAAAAAGGCGCAATTTCTGGCGCCGCAGGAAATGCAGCATATCCTGCGCAAATGTGAAGAGGCCGGTAATGATCGGTTGATTTTATGCGAGCGCGGCAGTTCGTTTGGCTACAATAATTTAGTTGTCGATATGCTCGGGTTCGGCATCATGAAGCAATTCGAATACCCGGTGTTTTTCGATGTGACGCACGCGTTGCAAATGCCGGGCGGGCGCGCGGATTCGGCCGGTGGCCGTCGTCAACAAGTGGTTGAGTTGGGGCGTGCCGGTATGTCGCAAGGTTTGGCTGGATTGTTTCTCGAAGCACATCCGAATCCTGATGCGGCGAAATGCGATGGCCCTTGCGCGTTGCCGCTCGATAAGTTAGAGCCGTTTCTCGCGCAGATGAAAGCCGTCGATGAGTTGGTGAAAAATCTACCACCATTGATGATTCAGTAGCGGACCTATCCACGCCGAATAAAAAAACAATCGATACGTGACCGCAAAGAATTTTTAAGGAGTAATAACAATGTCCAACATCACCGATATCAAAGCATTTGAAGTATTGGATTCGCGCGGCAACCCAACTGTGTTGGCCGAAGTGTATTTGGCCGATGGCAGCGTCGGCAGCGCCTGCGCACCGTCGGGTGCGTCGACCGGTTCGCGCGAAGCGCTCGAATTACGCGATGGCGATAAAAGCCGTTATCTCGGCAAAGGCGTGTTGACCGCCGTTAACAATATCAACGGCACCATTCGCAGTTTATTAATCGGAAAAAATGCTGCCGAGCAGCGCCTGCTCGATATGGCAATGATCGATGCCGATGGCACCGACAACAAAGCCAAGCTCGGTGCCAATGCGATTCTCGCGGTGTCGCTGGCAGCGGCGAAAGCGGCGGCGATCGCGAAAAAAATTCCGTTGTACCAGCATATTTCTGAAATCAACGGCACGCCGGGCCAATACAGCATGCCGGTGCCGATGATGAATATTATCAACGGCGGCGAGCACGCCGATAACAATGTCGATATTCAAGAGTTTATGATTCAGCCGATTTCGGCGCCGAGCTTTGCGGAGGCGTTGCGCGCCGGTGCAGAAATTTTTCACAGCTTGAAGAAAGTATTGCAGGCGCAGGGTTTGAATACGGCGGTCGGCGACGAAGGCGGTTTCGCACCGAATTTGCCGTCCAATGAAGCGGCGATCACGGTGATCGGCGAGGCGATCGCCAACGCCGGTTATAAACTCGGCACCGACATTACGTTGGCGCTCGATTGCGCGGCGAGCGAGTTTTATAAAGACGGCAAATACGATCTGGCTGGCGAGGGCAAAAAATTCACCTCGGCCGAATTCGCCGATTATTTAACGGCGCTGGCCAACAAATATCCGATCCTGTCGATCGAAGACGGCATGGATGAAAGCGATTGGGACGGCTGGGCCGATCTCACCAAAAAAGCGGGCAATAAAATTCAATTGGTCGGCGACGATTTGTTCGTCACCAATACGCGCATTTTGAAAGAGGGTATCGATAAGCACATCGCCAATTCGATTCTGATTAAATTCAACCAAATTGGCAGCTTATCTGAAACGTTAGATGCAATCAGAATGGCGAAAGCGGCCGGTTATTCGGCGGTGATTTCGCATCGCTCCGGCGAAACCGAAGACACCACGATCGCCGATTTGGCGGTGGCGACCGCGGCGGGCCAAATCAAGACCGGCTCGCTGTGCCGCTCCGATCGCGTATCGAAATACAACCGCTTGCTGCGTATCGAAGCCGAATTGGGTCGTGCTGCGCCGTATCGTGGTCGCGCCGAATTTAAGGTCTAATATGAGGTAAGGCCTAAGACGGGCCACGTTTCAGCGGGCGGCAATCTGTGCTACGTTTGCCGCAGGTTTATCGATTAGGTAGTGGAATAGTAGATTGCGCAATACATCGGGCGGTGTATTGCGTTTTTGCGGCCACGGCCGCCGAGCGACTATAAAAACTTTGATGCGTTGGCTCAATATTGTGTTGTTGGTAATGCTGGTCGGTCTGCAATATCGATTGTGGATCGGTGTCGGCAGTTGGGCGCAAGTTGCAGCGCTGCACGAAACGATCGACAAACAGCGCCAACTCGACGATCGTTTAGCGGGGCGCAATCAAATGCTCGAAGGCGAAGTGCTCAGTTTGAAATCGGGTTACGACGCAATCGAAGAGCGCGCGCGCAATGATCTCGGCATGATCAAGCGCGGCGAAACGTTTTACTTAGTCGTCGATAAGTAACCGCGCGAGATGCGCAATTCGTGTCGCACAACATGATCAGTTATTCTGCCATCGTTCCCGCCGCCGGTAGTGGTCGCCGTTTCGGCGCGACCATTCCCAAACAATATTTGCCGTTGCACGGCGCGACGGTGATCGAGCACAGTCTGCAGTTATTGCTTAATGTAAAACGCTTGCAGCATATCGTCGTGGTATTGCATCCGCAGGATCGGCGCTGGCGCGAGCTGCCTATTTTTGCCGATCCGCGTATCGTCGTTGCTGAGGGTGGCGAAGAGCGTTGCCATTCGGTGTTGAACGGGCTGCAATATTTGGCGACATTACCCGGCGCGCACGAGTGGGTGTTGGTACACGATGTTGCGCGTCCGTGTTGTCCGCGCGCCGATATTGAACGGCTGCTCGATCAGCTCGCGCAGCATCCGGTCGGCGGTCTGCTTGCAGTGCCGGCTAGCGATACGATCAAGCGCGTCGATGCAGCGCGACAAATTACCGAAACCGTCGATCGCGCGTGGTTGTGGCAGGCGCAGACGCCGCAATTATTTCGCTATCATTTATTGCTGGATGCACTGGCGCATTGTTTGGGATTGGGCATGACGGTGACCGACGAGGCGCAGGCGGTCGAAGCCTTGGGTTGGCAGGCGCAAGTGATCGAAGGCTCGCGACACAATATTAAAATTACTCGACCGGAAGATTTGGCGTTGGCCGAGTTTTTTCTGCAAACGGCGTCGACGTAAGTACGATTTTGATTTAAGTGCGGTTTTGATATCCATACAGCATCGATAGAAATTTATCGATCGATGGCAATAATTTTTTAACGACGAGATAAACGGCGTGCGAATTGGTCACGGGTACGATGTTCATCGATTTGGCGACGGCGATTTCGTCACGCTCGGCGGCGTTAAAATTGCGCACGAGCGCGGTGTTGTCGCGCATTCTGACGGCGATGTGTTGCTGCACGCGTTGTGCGATGCACTGCTCGGCGCTTGCGCGCTGGGCGATATCGGCAAACATTTCCCGGATACCGATCCGACTTTTCGCGGCATCGACAGCCGCAAATTATTGCGCCACACCTATCAGCTGGTAAAAGCGCAAGGCTATACGCTCGGCAATGCCGATCTCACCTTAGTAGCGCAAGCGCCGCGCGTGGCTGCTCATGCCGCAGCAATGTGCCAGCACATCGCTGCGGATCTCGAATGCGAACTGGGGCAAATCAATATTAAAGCGACCACCACCGAGCAATTGGGATTCATCGGTCGCAAAGAAGGCTTAGCGGCTTACGCAGTTGTGTTGTTGGAGGCATATCCCTAGTGCCATTGCCCGATTGGCCGCGCGCTTGCGGCGAACCTCCCGTCGTCGCAACAATGCGCGCGACCCCCACCGATTTTTTTGTCGAAGAGCAGCTTGGTTTTACCTTGAGCGGTATCGGCGAGCACCACTGGTTGTGGATCGAAAAAGAAAATTTAAATACCAGCGATGCCGCGCAGAGGTTAATGCGTTTCGCCGGTTTGCGCGAGCGCGATATCTCGTACGCGGGTTTAAAAGATAAACGCGCGGTGAGCCGTCAGTGGTTTTGTCTGCATTTATTGAATCGCGAAGTCGATTGGTCAGCTTGGAACGATCCTGCGCTGCGCATTCTGCAAGCGACTCGCCACGATAAAAAATTACGACGCGGCGCGCATCGCGGCAATCGTTTTGAAATTATGTTGCGCGATGTCGAAGGCGATTTAGCCGCGTTTGAGCAGCGGCTGCGTTTAATTGGCGAGCGCGGCGTGCCGAATTATTTTGGCGAACAACGCTTCGGCCGCGATGGTCGCAATATCGAACTCGCGCAACGTTGGATTGCGCAAGGTCGGCCGCGATTGCAGCGCCAGCAGCTGAGTATGAATTTATCGAGCCTGCGCTCATATTTATTTAATACCGTGTTGGCCGAGCGCGTCGCGTTGGATAATTGGTGTCGACCGTTGCGCGGTGAAGTGTTTGCATTGCACGGCAGCGGCAGCGTATTTCGCGAGGAACTGAATGACTCGTTGCAGCAACGCATCGACAGCGGCGATGTGCATCTTTCCGGTCCATTGCCGGGGCGAGCGGCTAGTCTTGCGACTGAGGACGAAGTTCAGCTGTTGGAGGCTCGCGCACTCGCGCTGTATGCGGATATGGTTGAAGGATTGAGCGCCGCCGGTGTCGATGCGGCGCGCCGCAGTTTGCGAATCATTCCGGCCGATTGGCAGTGGATGCGTTGTGGTGAGCGCGACTGGCAATTGCAGTTCAGTTTGGCGAAGGGCTGTTTCGCCACCAGCGTTGTGCGAGAATTAGCGCAGCTGCGTGTTGGCTCCGATGAGTACAAATAAATTATCGACTAATGATTAGTTCCTCTTTATAAAAGTTAGGAGTAGTGCTTTGGAGCCCGAACATTTCGCGGGCATTGGGATGACCTCCCAGCGCACCCGCGATCGAATGATGCAGCGCCTACAAGAGCAAGGTATTCGCAGCCTTCCCGTGTTGGATCTGATGCGCAGCACGCCGCGGCATATTTTCCTCGACGAGGCGCTGGCGCATCGCGCTTATGAAGACAGCGCGCTGCCGATCGGTTTTCAGCAAACGCTATCGCAGCCTTACATCGTCGCGCGGATGACCGAATTATTATTTCAGGCGGGGTCGCTGTCGCGTATTTTGGAGATCGGCACCGGCTCGGGTTATCAAACGACGATCTTGGCGCGGATGCTGGGCGTCGAGCAGGTATTTAGCGTCGAGCGCATTCATGCGTTGCAGGAAAAGGCGCGGTTGCGGTTGCGGCAGCTACGAATTCACAACGTGCAACTGCGTCTCGCCGACGGTGGTTTTGGTTGGCTCGAGCAGGGGCCGTACGACGGTATTTTGTCCGCAGCAGCGCCTCGCGAAGTACCGACGGAGCTTATCGAGCAACTTGCGGTGGGCGGGCGGCTAGTGATTCCGGTGGGCGACGAGCGTAGCCAGCAGCTGCTGCTGATCGTAAAAACTGCGGAGGGGGTGCAAACCACCGCAATCGAACCGGTAAAATTTGTACCAATGGTCAGCGGTGTGATGCGTAAATAGGATTTTTTTAGATTATTTAGGGATTTAAAATATGATTTTTATCCCTTAAAAACAATAAATCGCTGGGTTTTCTCCGCTGAAGACTGTCAAATCCTTAGTTGTTTAAATCGTTATATCAAGTAAAATCAAAAAATTAAGAGCAAAAGCTCATGAATAACTCGCGCTCTGAGTATCTGTGAAATTAAGAATTTGCGCTCCAAGGGCATCGAGACATATACCGCTGACGCCTTACAAAAATCTATTGGCGATCCTGTTGCTGGCGTTGGTCGGCTGTGCGAACGATGCTGTTAAGCCGCCGGTGGACGCAACATTTGCGGTGCCGCCGCGGCGTATCGAACAGCACGTGGTCAATCCTGGCGACACCCTGTTTTCGATTGCATGGTCTTATGGAGTAGACTATCGCCAGTTGGCGGCTACTAACAGTTTGGTATCCCCATACACGCTGGTGCCGGGCCAAAAGTTGCGTTTGAGCGAGCTGTCGGGTGGTGCTGCCAGTGCCTCAAAGCGTGAGGCGCTGACCGGCGCGGCGCCGCATTCAACAGCGATGGACGAGCACGCGAAAGGGGCGCATTCTGCAGCTGCGCAGGCGGTGAGAAATGTGCGTGATTTGAGTGCCGTGAGCGCCTCAGTAAAAGTGTTAGATGGTTGGGTTTGGCCGGCGACGGGTGCGATTATCGATCGGTATATCGTTCACAGTTCAGCGCGGCGGGGTATTGATATTCGCGGCAAGTTAGGAGAGCCTGTATATGCTGCGAATAGCGGTAAGGTGGTGTACGCAGGTAGTGGTTTGGTTGGCTATGGCAATTTGCTAATCATTAAGCACAGCGATCAGTATCTCAGCGCGTATGCCCACAGCAGTCGATTGTTGGTGTCCGAAGGGCAGTCGATTAAAGCTGGCGATCTAATTGCCGAGATAGGAGATAGTGGTACCGACTCGGTTAAGTTGTATTTTGAGATTCGTAGCGACGGCGAGCCGGTTGATCCGCTCCGTATATTGCCGCTGCGTTGATGGTAAAAGCGTACTGATGGCGGTTTTGGCTGCAAGTGTCGCACACCGTCGTTCTGTTCGTAGCGGTATGTGACAGAACAATAATTATTAAATCGTCCAGAAAAGGTGATGCCTATGCAGATCGAGAGAGACAGACAGTTCGGTGGTAGCGACTTTGATGGTCTCCAGGGCGTGGAGGAGTTAGAGTTTGGTCTTGATGCCGATGAGCGCTCGATGGCTGGAGACGATGCACGGATGGACTCCTCGGACGATGCGGATAACGAATCGGGAGAGACCGCGAAGCCGACGAAAGTGTATACCGGCCGCGTTAGCCAGACGGTCAGCTTGCAAAAAACGCTCGATGCAACTCAGCTATATCTCAATGAAATCGGTTTTGCAGCGCTATTGACCCCTGAGGAAGAGGTTTATTACGCACGTTTGGCGATGCGCGGCGAAGAGTCCGGTCGCAAGCGCATGATCGAAAGCAATTTACGGCTGGTGGTGAAAATTGCGCGCCGCTATGTCAACCGCGGTTTGTCGCTGCTCGATTTGATCGAAGAAGGCAATTTGGGTTTGATTCGGGCGGTAGAAAAATTTGATCCCGAGCGCGGTTTCCGATTTTCAACGTATGCCACGTGGTGGATCCGGCAGACGATCGAGCGCGCGATCATGAATCAAACGCGCACGATTCGCTTGCCGATTCATGTGGTCAAAGAACTGAATGTGTATTTGCGTGCGGCGCGCGAGTTAACTCAAAAACTCGATCACGAACCATCGGCAGAAGAGATCGCCGATTTGCTCGATCGCCCGATCGAAGACGTCAAACGCATGCTGGGTTTAAATGAGCGAGTGACCTCGGTCGACACGCCGTTGGGCCCTGATTCCGATAAGTCGTTGCTCGACACGATTCCCGATTTGCACGTCTCGGACCCTGCTGAACTGTTGCAGGATGAGGATATGCGCACCAGTATTGCCGAATGGTTGGACGAGTTGACCGAGAAGCAGCGCGAAGTGGTGGCGCGTCGCTTTGGTTTGCGCGGCTACGAAAGCAGCACGTTGGAGGAAGTCGGCCGCGAGATCGGTTTGACGCGCGAGCGCGTCCGGCAAATTCAAGTCGAAGCGTTGCGTCGATTGCGCGATATTCTGGAGAAGCACGGCCTAACCGGCGAATCGGTGTTCAACTAACGGTTTTGATTAGTTGCGCCGCATAAAAAAACCGCTCGATCGAGCGGTTTTTTTATGGCTTTTATTGGTGTCGACTCGCATCGCGCGGATTATTTTTTCTCCGCTTTTGCCGCCGCGTGTGTCGTCAATACTTGGTGAGCGGTCGCGACAAAATGCGCGACCAGCTGCGATTGCGTTTCATCGGCCCATACCAGCGCAAGCGTCAGCGTGCTATCCAATTCGGCGACGGGTTTCAGTACCACATCCGGCAGCGGCGAGGTCGTCGCGACGACAAAACTCACGCCCATGCCGACCGCGACTAAATTCAACGCGGTGGCATCGCTATCGGCTTCTTGAATGATTTTTGGCGTGAAGCCGCTGCGCAGGCACTCGCGCCGCAGTGCATCGGAGTAATACGCGTTGCGCGAACGCGCCAACCAAATAAATGACTGATCGACCAGATCGCGCAGGTGCACCGATTTTTTTTGCGTCAAGGGATTGTTGCGATGCATCGCCAAGTAAAAATGATCGGTGGTCAGTGGTAGGCGTTGCAACTCGGCATCGTGGTTTGGTGATAAATAAATAAACCCGGCATCGAGTTCGCCCGCGCGCAGGGCTGCGCATTGCGCGGGCGAATTCAATTGATTCAAATGCAATTCGACGTTGGGGTGGGCCGCGCGAAACTCGCTGATCGAGCGCGACACCAACGGCGAGCGCGCCGCGGTTTCGCGAAAGCCGATGCGCAGCGTGCCGAGTTGCCCTGCCGAAGCCTGCGCCAATCGCTCTTTAGCCTGCTCGAAATCGCGCAGGATGCGCCGCGCATCGTCCATAAACAGACGGCCGCTATGCGTCAGATAAATACGTTGTTTGCTGCGCGTGAATAATTGGCAATCCAGCTCGGTTTCGAGTTGTGCGATCTGCTTTGAAAGCGCAGGCTGCGCAACGTGCAACCGTTGTGCGGCGCGCCGCAAATTTTCCTCTTCGGCGGCGGCGACGAAATAGCGTAAGCGTTTGGTATCCATGCACAAATGATAGCATTATGGAATCAAGTTAATAGCTTTTTGCTGTTTGCGTTATCACTGCTTTTTCCGTATTGTGACGACAAAATTCTATCCAGGAGAAATCTATGGCTGAGCAAAAAGCGACGAACGTACATTGGCACGAAGGCGAAGTCAGCCGCAGCGATCGCAATCGCTTGCTGGGACAGAAGGGCGCAACGCTGTGGTTTACCGGCTTGTCGGGCAGCGGCAAAAGCACCGTAGCAGTTGCGCTGGAGCAGGTATTACTGGAGCGCGGCAAATTATCCTACCGCCTTGATGGCGACAATGTGCGCCTCGGCATCAACAAGAACCTGGGCTTTTCCGCTGAGGATCGCACCGAAAATATTCGCCGCATCGGCGAGATTGCCAAATTGTTTGTCGATACCGGCGTGATTGTGCTCTCAAGTTTCGTTAGTCCGTATCGCGCCGATCGCGATATCGTGCGTAAATTGCACGAAGATGCGGGCATGGATTTTATTGAAGTGTATGTCGATGTGCCGTTGGCGGAAGCCGAAAAGCGCGATCCGAAAGGTTTGTATAAAAAAGCGCGCGCCGGCGAAATTAAAAACTTCACCGGCATCAGCGATCCGTACGAAGCGCCGACGCAGCCCGAGCTGGTGCTCAAAAGCCACGAAATGAGTTTGCAGCAAGAAGTCGAAGCGTTGTTGGCTTTATTGGAAAGTCGCGGCATTTTGCGCGGCGAATAAATAATGCGTAAATGGTAAATAGCGCGCGACGATTCGCGAGCGGTTGTTAAGAGAGCAGCATTTTTTTAAGCATTTTAAAAGAGAGATTCGTGCAATGATCAAACCTCATGGTGCCAACGAACTAAAACCTTTATTTGTTTACGATACAGCTCAGCATCACGCGCTGTTGAAAGAAGCTGAGAGCTTGCCGTCGCTGTTATTGAATTCGGCCGCTGCGGCTAACGCGGTGATGCTCGGCGCCGGTTATTTCACGCCGCTATCCGGCTACATGAATTTGGCTGATGCGCTGAGCGTTGCCGAAAAGCTGCATACAACGGCTGGTCTTTTTTGGCCGGTACCGATTATCAACCTGAGCAAAGACGTTTCCGCGATTAAAGGCGCGAAACGTATTGCGCTGCGCGATCCCAACGTCGAAGGCAATCCGGTGTTGGCGATTATGACCGTCGATGCGATCGAAACGGTGAGCCAAGCGCAAATCGAAATGATGGCGGAAAATATTTTTGGCACGCTCGATCCAAAGCATCCTGGCGTTTCAGTATTTACCAGCTTGGGCAACAATTTAATTTCCGGCTCGCTGCAAGTGCTGAGCTTCAGCTATTTCCAAAGCGATTTCCCCGATACGTTTCGCACCGCCGTTGAAATTCGCAACGAAATTCAAGAGCGCGGCTGGAAGAAAGTCGTCGCGTTTCAAACGCGCAACCCGATGCACCGCGCGCACGAAGAATTGTGTCGTATGGCGCAGGAACGTTTACAAGCCGATGGCATCGTCATTCACATGCTGCTCGGTAAATTAAAAGAAGGCGATATTCCGGCGCCGGTGCGCGACGCGTGCATCCGCAAAATGGCCGAGCTGTATTTCCCCGCGAACACGGTGATGATTACCGGCTATGGTTTCGATATGTTGTATGCCGGTCCGCGCGAGGCGGTATTACATGCTATTTTCCGTCAGAACATGGGTGCGACGCATTTCATTCTCGGTCGCGATCACGCCGGTGTCGGCGATTACTACGGCCCGTTCGATGCGCAAACAATTTTCGACGAGAAGGTGCCTGCCGGTTCGTTGCTGATCGAATTGTTCCGCGCCGACAACACCGCATTCTCGAAAAAGTTGAATCGCGTGGTAATGATGCGCGAAGCGCCGGATCATACGCCGGAAGATTTTATCAATCTGTCCGGTACCAAGGTTCGTCAAATGCTCGGTCAAGGCATGGCGCCCCCGCCGGAATTCTCGCGTCCCGAAGTCGCAAAAATTCTGATGGAGTACTATCAAAGCATTGATGGCTGACACAGTATCGATGGCTAACAAAGTATCGACGGCTGACAAAGCATCAATAGCTAATCGAAATTGCAGATAAAAAGCCTCGCTACCGTGGGGCTTTTTATTTTGCGATAAAAAAAGTTTCCGGCTGACGGAGAAACTACGGTTTCGTGCGCTCTAACCGCCGCCGTGTTTAACTTTGTTAGCCGCAGGAGAGTCTGTTATGCGTGTTCAAGTAATCGGGTTGTTAATCGCGATGCTGTCGGTATTGACGCAGCCGGTGCTGGCAGCGCTGCCGATGCAAGATAGCGAAGGTCGGCAAGTGCCGAGCCTGGCGCCGCTGGTTAAGCAGGTAAGCCCGGCGGTGGTGAATATCTCCACGGTTGGCATGCAAGCTGTACATAATCCATTACTGAATGATCCGTTCTTTCGCCATTTTTTTCAGGTGCCGCCCGGCGCGGAAACGCAGCAGCGGCGCACGCAAAGCACCGGCTCCGGCGTAATCATCGACGCGGCGAACGGCACCGTCGTCACCAATAACCATGTGATCGATGGCGCCAACGAAATTACCGTCGGCTTGCAGGATGGCCGTACATTCAAAGCGAAATTGATCGGCTCCGATCCCGATGTCGATATCGCGGTGTTGAAAATCGAGCCGAATAAATTGACCGCGTTAAAGTTGGGCGATTCCGATGCTGCCGAAGTCGGCGACTTTGTCATTGCGATCGGCAATCCGTTCGGCTTGAATCACACCGTGACGAGCGGCATCGTCAGTGCGTTAAATCGCAAAGGTTTGGGCGTTGAAGCGTACGAAAATTTTATTCAAACCGATGCGTCGATCAACCCCGGTAACTCGGGTGGCGCGTTGATTAATCTGAAGGGCGAGCTGATCGGTATCAACACGATGATCATCGGGCCGAGCGGTGGCAATGTCGGCATCGGTTTTGCGATTCCGGTAAAAATGGTTAAAAACAGCGCTGATCAAATTTTAAAATATGGCGCAGTAAAGCGCGGTCAACTCGGCGTAGTGATTCAAGACTTAACGCCGGATTTAGCCGATGCGTTTAACATAGAGCGCGATCAACGCGGTGTATTGATCGCGCAGGTGCAACCCGATTCCGCAGCTGCGAAGGCCGGCGTGCAGGCCGGCGATATCGTGATTAGCATCGCGGGTAAGCCGATCGAAAATGCCGCATCGTTGCGCAATGAAATCGGTGCGCTACGCATTGGTGATACGATCAAATTAACCGTGCTGCGCGATGGCAGAAGCAAAGTTATCGAAGTAAAAATCGGTGCGCCGAGCGCTGAGGTCGCGAGTACCGAGGCGGTTCATCCATTTCTCGCCGGCGCTAGCTTGCAGCCGCGCGACGATGGTCGTGGCGTACAGATAACTGCAATCCAACCGGGCTCGGCCGCGCAATCCGCTGGGCTGCAAGTGAACGACGTAATAGTCGCAGCGAATCGTACCGACGTACAGAATGTGGAGCAGCTGAAAAAAGCCGCTAAGGTTTCATCGGAGCGATTACTGTTACGCGTCGTTCGCAACGGTGCAGCGCTATTTTTGGTATTGCAATAGACTTTACTGGGAGGTGGTCGGACGTTCTAGGGATAGAGCTTGGTGTGTAGGGCATTAAAAACCCCGCATTTACGCGGGGTTATGGTCACTATCAGATGTTGCTGTACTTCAATTTGGTGCCCAGGACTGGACTCGAACCAGCACAGCTTGCGCCACTACCACCTCAAGGTAGCGTGTCTACCAATTTCACCACCTGGGCTAAAAACGATTTACTACTTTTTTGATTTAGTACTATTTTTGCGTTTGCGTAGGGGTCGATGGTACATCCCCAGTTGCAGGCGCGGAATTGTGCTCGACCGCAGGAATATCGTCAACTGCTTTTGCCGGTGCGGGAGCATCTGTTTGCGTGCTTGGTGTCAGTGGTAGATCGATCACACCCGCTTGTTCCGATTTGTTTTTTGCCAGCACCGACAACGCCAAGCTGGTGATGAAAAAAATGGTGGCGAGAATTGCGGTCGAGCGTGTTAGCGCATTGCCCGAGCCACGACTGCCGAACAGTGTTTGTGATGCGCCAGAACCGAACGATGCACCCATATCGGCGCCTTTGCCCTGTTGGATCAGGATCAAGCCGATGATGGTGAGTGCTGCCAATACGTGAAATACAATTATCAATGTTTCCATGGTGTCATTCGGCCGCTTTACAGATCGCGGTAAACTCCTTAGCGTTGAGCGAGGCGCCTCCAACGAGGCCGCCATCGATATCGGGTTGCGCGAACAGCGTCGCCGCGTTGTCCGCTTTTACGCTGCCGCCATATAAAATTTGCATGGTGGCAGCATTGGGTATGGTGTTCGCCAATTGTTTCACCAACAACTGGCGAATAAATGCATGTACTTCCTGTGCCTGCGCAGGCGTTGCCGTTTTGCCGGTGCCGATCGCCCAAATCGGTTCGTAGGCAATCACGCAACTCGCTATGCCTGCGCTGCCGACGCGCTCGATAACCGCAGTCAATTGCGCAGCAATCACGCTTAAAGTGGCTTGTGCTTCGCGTTGCTGCAGTGTTTCACCGACGCACAGAATCGGCGTTAAGTTCTGTTGCAGTGCTGCCGCGATTTTCTCCGCTACCAGCGCGTCGCTCTCTTGAAAGAGTTGGCGACGCTCCGAGTGTCCGACGATCACATAGCGGCAATCGCAATCGTGCAGCATGCTGGCGGATACTTCACCGGTAAAAGCGCCTTGCGGTTCTGCGCACACATTTTGCGCGCCTAGCGCGATCGGGCTTGCCCCGAGCAACTGCTGTACCCACGATAGGTAAACAAACGGCGGGCATACTACAACATCGGTGCTGCGTAATGCGGGCAGTTCACGCTGCAATGTGCTCAGCAACTCCGCGATCACGGTTTTATTGCCGTGCATCTTCCAGTTGCCGACCACGAGCTTGCGTCGCATGCGCAGACCTTTGCTAAAAATGGTCGGCAATGGTAACTAAATCGACCCCATTAGACAAGGAACTACCGATAACATAATAAAGGTGACGGTAATATCGAGTGCGCTCAACCGAGCGCTTGGGTAACCACGTCAACCAATTCATTGCACAGCGATTCGACTAGGTGGTGATCTTCGCCTTCGACCATCACGCGAACTACCGGTTCGGTACCCGACGGCCGCAATAGCACACGGCCGCGGCCTGCCAGTTTCTCTTCGACGAGTACTACGGCATCCTGGATCGCCGGTATCGTGCCGAGATCGACTTTTTTGGCCAGCCTGACATTTTTCATAATCTGCGGAAACTTGCTCATGCCCTGCTTTAATTCGTGCAAGGTTTTGCCAGTGCTGCTGATCGCAAATAAAACTTTCAGTGCCGCGATGATGCCGTCGCCGGTGGTCGTCACATCGGCGCAAATAATGTGGCCGGAATTTTCGCCGCCTAATTTCCAATCGCGCGCTTGCATTAATTCGTTGACGTAGCGATCGCCGACTTTGGCACGAGCAAATGGAATTTCCAATTCGCTCAGTGCTAATTCAAAACCTAAGTTAGACATCAACGTACCGACGACGCCGCTGCAATGACCGCGCGTGCGCACTTGATCGCGCGCGATGATGTACAACAGCTCGTCGCCGTCGACTAATTCGCCGCGATGATCGACAAACATCACGCGATCGCCATCGCCATCGAAAGCGATACCGAGATCGGCCTGCTCTGCGACGACTAATTTGCGCAGGTTTTCGGGCGAAGTCGAGCCGACGTGATCGTTGATGTTGACGCCATTCGGATCGACACCCATCGCGATGATGGTGGCACCGAGTTCATCGAGTACTGCGGGCGCGACGTGATAGGTGGCGCCGTGCGCGCAATCGAGGATGATTTTCAATCCTTTTAGATTGAGATAGGAAGGCACCGTGCTTTTGCAAAATTCGATATAGCGACCGGCCGCATCGTTGATACGAACGACTTTGCCGAGTTGGGCAGATGCGACTGTGGTCATCGGCTGATCGATTTGTTGTTCGATATCGAGCTCAACCGCGTCGGCTAATTTGGTGCCGCCGCTGGAGAAAAATTTGATGCCATTGTCGTGATAGGGATTGTGCGAGGCGCTGATGACGATGCCCGCCTGTGCGTGAAAAGTCCGTGTCAAATACGCGATCGCCGGGGTTGGCATCGGCCCAAGCAGCGACACGTCGACGCCGGCGGCGACCAAGCCAGCTTCCAGCGCGGATTCAAACATGTAGCCCGAAATGCGAGTGTCCTTACCGATGATGACCTTGCTGCGGCCTTCGCGCGCAAATACTTTACCGGCGGCCCAGCCGAGTTTTAACACAAACTCAGGATTGATCGGGCCTTCGCCGACTAAGCCGCGGATGCCGTCGGTGCCGAAATAACTTCTGCTCATACCACTTGCTCCTGTTGAACTGCTGCACACAGGCGGACCACATCAAAGGTCTCGCGCACATCGTGTGCCCTGATGATGGCGGCACCGCGCATTACCGCTAGCGCGGCGAGTGCCAAACTACCGGCCAAGCGTTGTTCGAGCGGTTGCCCGAGCACTTGACTGATTAATGATTTGCGCGACAGGCCCACCAATATCGGGTGGCCCAATGCCTGTAGTTGCGCCAAGCGATTTAATAATTGGAGGTTGTGCTCGACGCTTTTGCCAAAGCCGAAGCCGGGATCGACGACGATATTGCGCTGCGCGATTCCCAGTTTAGTACACGCGGCAATGCGCAGCGTTAGAAAGTGGCGCACCTCGGCGGCGACGTCATCGTAATGCGGATTTTGCTGCATGGTGGCCGGCTCGCCGCGCATATGCATCAAGCAGATCGGCAAGCCGGTGGCAGCGGCGGCCTCCAGTGCATGCGGTCGAGTTAGCGCGCGCACATCGTTGATAAAACCGGCGCCGCGCGCCGCAGCTTCGAGCATCAATGCCGGGCTGCTGGTGTCGATCGATAGGACGGTATTGATTTCGCGATGCAGCATTTCGAGCACCGGCAGCACGCGATCCATCTCCTCTTGCAGCGATACCGGCGCGGCGCCGGGGCGCGTCGATTCGCCTCCGATATCGATCATGTCGGCGCCGGCGGCGACCATCGCCAACGCCTGCGCGCGCACTTTTCCAAGCGCGGGGCGGCCGTCTGCATACAGCGCACCGCCGTCGGAAAACGAATCGGGGGTGACGTTGAGGATACCCATCACACGCGGGCGCGATAAATCCAAAAGACGCCCGGCGCAATTAAGCGCCGGGTGCGGAAGTGGTTCAGACATTGTGAATAGCAGGCATTGTCGGCTGTGATCAGTGTCGGTTGCGATCAGTGCTCGCTGGCCGGCCCGGCGATCGGGCCGGCGCGCGGGCTATCCGGCGATGGTGCTTCGCCGCCGCTATTCGGACGATTGTTATCCCAATCGGCGGGTGGGCGCGGTTTGCGACCGGCCATGATATCGTCGATCTGACTGGCATCGATGGTTTCGAACTGCATCAATGCATCGGACATCAGTTCTAATTTGTCGCGATTTTCCTCCAGCAAATTTTTAGCGCGTGCGTAGCATTCGTCGATGATGCGGCGCACTTCCTGGTCGATGTGTTTGGCTGTTTCGCCCGATATCGTGCGCGCGGCGCTAGCGGCGCTGCGGCCGAGGAATACTTCCTCTTCGCTTTCGTCGTACAACAGCGGCCCCATTTTTTCCGACAGGCCCCATTTGGTGACCATGCTGCGCGCCATTTCGGTAGCGCGCTTGATATCGTTCGAGGCGCCGGTGGTGACGCCATCGGTACCAAGAATCATCTCTTCGGCGATGCGGCCACCGAACAGCGAGCAAATATTGCTGACAATGAAACGACGGCTGTGGCTGTAGCGATCCTCGGCCGGTAAGAACATGGTCACGCCGAGCGCGCGACCGCGCGGAATAATGCTGACCTTGTAGACCGGATCGTGCTCGGGCAGCAGCCGCCCGACGATCGCATGACCGGCTTCGTGATAAGCGGTGTTGCGCTTCTCGGCTTCCGACATCACCATCGATTTGCGCTCGGCGCCCATCATGATTTTATCTTTGGCCAGCTCGAACTGCTCCATATTGACGACGCGTTTGTTGGCGCGTGCAGCGAATAGAGCCGCTTCGTTGACGAGGTTGGCGAGATCGGCGCCGGAGAAGCCCGGCGTGCCGCGCGCAATTACCGACGCATCGACATCGTCGGCCAACGGCACTTTGCGCATATGCACTTTCAGGATTTGTTCGCGGCCGCGAATGTCGGGCAGGCCGACCACCACCTGGCGATCGAAGCGGCCCGGGCGCAACAGCGCCGGATCGAGCACATCGGGACGGTTGGTGGCGGCGATCACGATCACGCCATCGTTCGCTTCAAAGCCATCCATTTCGACCAGCAATTGGTTCAGCGTTTGTTCGCGTTCGTCGTGACCACCGCCGAGCCCGGCGCCGCGATGGCGGCCGACCGCATCGATTTCATCGATGAAAATAATACACGGCGCTTGTTTCTTCGCTTGATCGAACATATCGCGCACGCGCGATGCGCCGACGCCGACAAACATTTCGACAAAATCGGAGCCGGAGATCGAGAAGAACGGCACTTTTGCTTCGCCAGCGATGGCTTTTGCCAACAGTGTTTTACCGGTACCGGGTTGGCCGACCATCAATACCCCGCGCGGAATACGACCGCCGAGTTTTTGAAACTTGGCAGGATCGCGCAAAAATTCGACCAGCTCTTTCACTTCCTCTTTCGCTTCGTCGCAACCGGCGACATCGGCAAACGTAGTTTTGATTTGATCTTCACCGAGTAGGCGTGCTTTGCTTTTGCCGAACGCCATAGGGCCGCCGCGACCGCCAGCACCACCCTGCATTTGGCGCATAAAAAACATAAAGACCGCGATGATGATCAGAATCGGGAAGCTCGCCACCAGCAGCTGCGACCACAGGCTTTGCACTTCGGGTTTAACGCCTTTCACTTCAACTTTGTTGTTGATCAGATCGTCGATTAGTTTCGGGTCTTCGATATACGGACGCACGGTTTCGAAGTTCGAATGATCTTTGCGCAGGCCGAGAATCATTTGGCCATCGATCGTTACTTGGCTGATGCGGTCGTGCCGCACCTCTTCGATAAACTGCGAATAATTCAGTTGTTCTTTGCTGGGCTGCATGCTGAAGTTGTTGAACACCGTCAGCAATACCGCTGCGATGATCAGCCACAAAAGCAGATTTTTTGCCATGTCGTTCAAGTGTGGATCCTCGGTAAGCGCCGCCGCATTGATTTCGCTGCGCTACAAATTAAATCACTTCGCTGAAGTCGCTTTACTTAATGCACTGTACCTAAATCACTCTACTACAGAAGTGCGCCGGCCTCCACGCCAACGCGATCCACACTTCTACCTAATTCGCCGGGCCTCGATAGCCCTTAGCAACTAGATACACCTCGCGCGAGCGCGGTCGCGAGGCCGCCGGTTTGCGTGCATGGACGATGTCGAAAGTGCCGCGTAACTGCTTGAGTAACGCATCGAAGCCTTCGCCTTGAAATACCTTGGCGACAAATGCACCGCCCGGTTTCAGCACTTGCTGCGCTAAATCGATCGCCAGCTCGACCAAATACATCGCGCGCGGTTGATCGACCTCGCTCATCCCGCTCATGTTGGGGGCCATATCGGAAATTACAATGTCCACCGGCTGATTGTGTAACGGCACCAGGATGGCATCGAGGACGGTTGCTTCGGTGAAGTCGCCTTCGACAAATTGCACCCCGGCGATTGGCTCCATCGGCAAAATATCGGACGCCACCACGCAGCCGCGCGCGCCGACCAGCTGTAGCGCGACCTGCGACCAGCCGCCCGGCGCCGCACCCAGATCGATCACGGTCATGCCGGGTTTGATCAGTTGGTCTTTATCCTGCAGCTCTAACAGTTTGTAACAGGCGCGCGAGCGATAGCCTTCGCGCTGCGCGCGTTTCACGTAGGCGTCATCGAAATGTTCGCGTAGCCAGTTGTTACTCGATTTACTGCGGGCCATCGTCGATGATTACCATTCTGCTGAGTCGTTGACTGCTTTATACTGCACGCCCATTCCTCACTTGCCGCGACTACTATGCCACTCGATCCAGCCCGTAAGAAAGAACTTCGTACCATCGGCCATCAACTTAATCCGGTGGTGATGGTATCCGAGCGCGGCCTGTCCGAGGGCGTGAATCTGGAGTTGGAACGCGCGTTGGAGGATCACGAGCTGATCAAGGTGAAGCTGGGTTTGGCCGATCCTGCGGCTCGCCGCGCGATGGCCACCGAGTTGTGCGAGCACCATCGCGCCGAGCTAGTGCAAGCGGTCGGTAAGATCGTGTTGATTTACCGCGCTGCGCAAAAACCAAATCCGCGTCTATCGAATGTGTTGCGCGTTATTTAGCGCCAGTTAAATATGCTGCACGTCATCGATTTCGTATTCGACATCGCCGCCCGGCGTTTTGACGATCACCACATCGCCGGCTTCTTTGCCGATTAGCGCGCGCGCGATCGGCGAGGTCACCGAAATACGGTTCTGCTTCACGCTGGCTTCGTCTTCGCCGACGATCCGATAGGTGACATGCGCATCGGTTGCGCAGTTAATGATTTTCACCGTGGTGCCAAAAATTACTTTGCCGGTGCAGGGGATTTGGGTGATATCGATAATGCGCGCATCGGCGAGTTTGCCTTCAATTTCATTGATGCGACCTTCGCAAAAACTTTGTTGTTCGCGTGCGGCGTGATACTCGGCATTTTCTTTCAAATCGCCATGCGCGCGCGCCTCGGCGATCGCTTGAATAATGCGCGGTCGCTCGACGCTTTTTAAGCGTTGCAATTCTTCGCGCAGTGCAGCCTCACCGGCTACGGTCATTGGAATCGGAGTGCTCATGCGGTAAATCTCCTATGCATCGCTTGCAGCGGGCGCACCGCTTTTTCTTCGCCGTAGCGCAACGCTAACACTACCGCTTCGGCGCCAGCTAAGGTCGTGCTGTAAAAAATTTTGCCGGCCAATGCCGAGCGGCGAATCGTTGAGGAATCGGCGATCGCCTGTTTACCTTCGGTGGTATTGACGATCAAGTCAATCTCGCCATTCTTCACCATATCGACAATGTGCGGACGGCCTTCGTTCACTTTGTTTACGCTTTGGCAGTCGATACCGGCCGCGGCCAGAATGCGTTGCGTACCGCGCGTCGCACACAGTGTGAAACCAAGCGCCACTAAATCGGCCGCTACCGCTGCGACCGAAGGTTTGTCTTGATCGCGCACGCTGAGAAATGCTTTGCCGCCGTTTGGTAGTTTTTCGCCAGCGCCGAGTTGCGCTTTCGCATAGGCTTCGGCAAACGTATCGCCGAGGCCCATCACCTCGCCGGTGGATTTCATTTCCGGGCCAAGAATCGGATCGACGCCGGGGAATTTATTGAATGGGAACACCGCTTCTTTAACGCAGAAATATGGCGGCACGCGCTCGCTGGTAAAATTCTGCGAGGCCAGCGATTGACCGACCATGCAGCGCGCAGCGATTTTTGCCAGCGAAATGCCGATCGCTTTCGAAACGAATGGCACCGTGCGCGATGCACGCGGGTTTACTTCAATCACATAAATCTCGCCGTCTTGCACCGCGAGTTGCACATTCATTAAACCGATGACGCCGAGTTCGAGCGCCATGCGTTTAACCTGTTCGCGCATTTTGTCCTGCAATTCCGCACTCAACGAATACGGCGGCAGCGAACACGCCGAATCGCCGGAGTGAATACCGGCCTGTTCGATGTGCTGCATAATCGCGCCGATCACCACGGTGGTGCCGTCGCTGACCGCATCGACATCGATTTCGACCGCCGCATGTAGAAAGTGATCGAGCAATACCGGCGAATCTTCGGAGACTTGCACCGCTTCGCGCATGTAGCGTTTCAGTTCGTCGTCTTTGTAGACGACTTCCATCGCACGTCCGCCGAGTACGTACGACGGACGCACGACCAATGGGAAACCAATTTTTTGCGCGGCGGTGAGCGCTTGTTCGGTCGAGCGCACGGTGGCATTCGGTGGTTGTTTCAATTGCAGTCGTTCGATCATTTGTTGAAAGCGTTCGCGATCTTCAGCGCGATCGATCGCGTCGGGACTGGTGCCGATAATCGGCACGCCGTTCGCTTCCAAATCGCGTGCTAATTTCAACGGCGTTTGGCCGCCGAACTGCACGATCACGCCGACCGGTTTTTCTTTCGCAACAATTTCTAACACATCTTCGAGTGTGACTGGTTCGAAATACAAACGATCCGACGTGTCGTAATCGGTGGACACGGTTTCCGGATTGCAATTGACCATGATGGTTTCGTAGCCGTCTTCGCGCATTGCCAGCGCCGCATGCACGCAGCAGTAATCGAACTCGATGCCTTGGCCGATACGATTCGGTCCGCCGCCTAACACTAAAATTTTGTTGCGATCGCTGACATTGGCTTCGCACTCTTCTTCGTACGTCGAATACATATACGCGGTGCTGGTCGAAAATTCTGCGGCGCAGGTGTCGACGCGCTTGTACACCGGGCGCACGCCGAGCGCATGGCGACGTTTGCGCAATTCTTTTTCGCTAACGGCCAGCAATACCGAGAGGCGTTTATCGGAAAAGCCTTTGCGTTTTAGGCGCCGCATAAAATCCATATCGATATCGGATAGCGCGACGGTTTTCAAACCGTTTTCGGTTTTGATTAAATCTTCGATTTGCACCAGGAACCACGGATCGATCGCCGAGTATTCGTACACTTCATCGAGCGACATGCCAGCGCGGAACGCATCGCCGACATACCAAATACGATCGGGGCCGGGATTTTTCAACTCGCGAATCAATATGGCGCGCGCATCGTCGGCATCGATATCGAGTTTATGTTCAAAGCCCGACGAACCGACTTCCAAGCCGCGCAATGCTTTTTGAATCGATTCTTGAAAGGTGCGGCCGATCGCCATCACTTCGCCGACCGATTTCATCTGCGTGTGCAGACGCGTGTTTGCTTCGGGAAATTTTTCGAAGGTAAAGCGCGGAATTTTAGTGACGACGTAATCGATCGCTGGCTCGAACGAAGCCGGCGTTGCGCCGCCGGTGATTTCGTTGCGCAATTCGTCGAGAGTGTAACCGATTGCGAGTTTGGCAGCGATTTTCGCGATCGGAAAGCCGGTCGCTTTCGACGCGAGTGCGGACGAGCGCGAAACGCGCGGATTCATTTCGATCACGACCATGCGGCCGTCTTTTGGATCGATACCGAACTGCACGTTCGAGCCGCCGGTTTCGACGCCGATTTCGCGCAGCACCGCGATCGATGCATTGCGCATGATTTGATATTCGCGATCGGTCAGCGTTTGCGCCGGTGCGACGGTGATCGAGTCGCCGGTGTGTACGCCCATTGCATCGAAGTTTTCGATCGAGCAGACGATGATGCAGTTGTCGTTTTTATCGCGGACAACTTCCATCTCATACTCTTTCCAACCGATTAGCGATTCATCGATTAGCAATTCGTGTGTCGGCGATAAATCGAGGCCGCGCTCGCAGATTTCTTCAAATTCATCGCGGTTGTAAGCGATACCGCCGCCGGAGCCGCCCATCGTGAAAGACGGCCGAATAATGCATGGAAAGCCGATTTGATCGAGCACTTGCAGCGCTTCTTCCATGCTGTGCGCGATCGCTGCGCGCGGGCATTCCAAATTGATGCGCGCCATCGCCAGACGAAACAGTTGGCGATCTTCTGCCATATCGATCGCTTCTTTAGTGGCGCCGATCATTTCGACGTTAAACTTTTCCAGTACGCCGTGTTTGGCAAGATCGAGCGCGCAGTTCAGCGCGGTTTGGCCGCCCATGGTCGGCAGAATCGCATCGGGGCGCTCTTGCTCGATAATTTTTGCAACGGTGCGCCACGTCACCGGTTCGATGTAAGTGGCATCGGCCATGCCGGGGTCGGTCATGATGGTGGCGGGGTTGGAGTTCACCAGAATGACGCGATAGCCTTCCTCGCGCAGCGCTTTACACGCTTGCGCACCGGAGTAATCGAACTCGCAGGCCTGGCCGATTACGATTGGCCCGGCGCCGATAATCAGGATGCTGTTAATGTCGGTACGTTTCGGCATGCGTAATCTCGTCGTTGGTGCTGGTGCGAGTGCTATTTCGCTCGCGCTGTCATTAACTCAATAAAGCGATCGAACAACGGCGCCGCATCGTGCGGGCCTGGGCTCGCTTCGGGGTGGCCCTGAAAGCTGAACGCCGGTTTGTCGGTGCGTTGCATACCTTGCAGCGAACCATCGAACAGCGATTTATGCGTCACTCGCAAATTGCTCGGCATGCTGTTTTCATCGACTGCAAAACCGTGGTTTTGGCTAGTGATCAACACCGTGCCATCGTCGAGATTTTGCACTGGATGATTGGCGCCGTGATGGCCAAATTTCATTTTTACCGTGTTGGCGCCGCTCGCCAGACCCAATAATTGGTGGCCTAAGCAAATGCCGTAAATGGGAATATCGGTCTGTAGCAATTCGCGAATCGCAGTGATCGCGTAATCGCATGGCTCGGGATCGCCGGGGCCGTTGGAGAGAAAAATGCCATCGGGTTGCAGCGCGAGTACGTCGGCGGCCGGGGTCTGCGCCGGCACCACGGTGAGGCGGCAGCCACGATCGGCCAGCATCCGCAAAATATTGCGCTTGATGCCGTAATCGTACGCCACCACGTGAAAGCGCACATCGGCGTCGGCCAGTTCGATAAAGCCTTTGCCGAGTTGCCAGCTACCTTGCTGCCATTGGTAGCGCACGGTGGTTGAAACCACTTTCGCCAAATCCATGCCTTTTAAGCCGGGGAATGCACGCGCTGCGGCCAATGCTTTTTCGATATCGATGTTGCCGGCCATAATGCAGCCGTTTTGTGCGCCCTTGTCGCGCAGAATGCGCGTCAGGCGGCGCGTATCGATATCGGCGATACCGACGACCTTGCGCTGGATTAAATAATCGCTGAGCGATTGCGTGTTGCGAAAATTGCTGGCCAGCAGCGGTAGATCACGAATGATCAGGCCGGTCGCCCAAATGTTAGCGGCCTCTTCGTCTTCGCTGTTGGTGCCGGTGTTGCCGATATGCGGATAGGTCAACGTGACCATCTGCTGTGCATAGGACGGATCGCTGAGGATTTCTTGGTAACCCGTCATGGCGGTATTGAAAACGACCTCGCCGACTGACTGGCCTACGGCGCCGATGGCAGCGCCGTGGAACAGACTGCCGTCTGCTAGGGCGAGTAGGGCGGGTACGGTCAAGCGAACCTCCTGGACAAGCTGGGTAAACGAGAGAGGACGAGGAAACTCCTGCGCTATTCGCGATCGGCTGGATCGGTAACGAGGCCTGGCAGCAGCGCCCAATTAACAAGGATCGGTTACAAAAAAGCGAGATGAAGTGGCGGCCTCATCTCGCTTTTAAACAGTATCTTTCCGCCATGTATCGCGGTCGGCGATTGTACGCGATTGCGTTCGCGGCTGTCCACCCGCGTGCACCACCGCTATCGACAACACCGTTGATATTTTGCGACCACGCCGTTGATGTTTTGCGGCCGTAGCGTCGATATGCTTGCGACAGCGCCGTTCATATTCTTGACCTAGACTCTTGACCACAGCTTGCGATCGATCCGCGGGGCGGAGCGCTGATCGCGCGCAAAGGTTGCGATCGCCGCGCGCTATCTTTACCATCCGCGCCCGCCGCCTTCGCGCTCAGCCGATCGTCACCAAAGGCCAGGAAGCTTTCCATGCTACATGTATTCAATATCATCGAAGGTACGCTGCGCGAGCGTCGCACCGGCCACGAGCACGAGATGTCGCCGATCGCCGATGCGGTCTGGGTGGACGTGACCGATCCGACCGCTGAAGAGCGGTTGTTGATTGAGGCCGTGCACAAAGCGCCGCTGCCCGATCCCGACGAAATGGAAGAGATCGAAGCTTCGGCGCGTTATTTTATCGATAGCGCAGGCATTCACGTGCATTCGCTGTTTCTGTATCAAAGCGAAGGCCGCCATAAAACCGATTCAGTGGCGTTTATTCTCAACGAGCGCCAACTGCTCACGTTTCGCGATACCGAATTGCCGGATTTTCGATTGCTGCGGATGCGCGCGCACCGCGGTTGGGTAGAAGCGAAAAACTCGCTCGACATCATGCTCGCGCTGCTCGAACAAAAAGTCGAAAATCTCGCCGACTCGCTCGAAAATATTCATCAACGTTTAGAAGATGTCAGCCATTTGGTATTGGAGGACGACGACGGCGAGTTGGAGGACGCAATCGACAAACTGGCCAAACTCGAAGACAGCAACGGAAAAATTCGTCTGTGCCTAATGGATACGCAGCGCTCGATTTCGTTTTTGCAGCGCCATATCCGCAGCTATCCCGAGCAGCAGGAAACCTGCCGCGAAATTTTCCGCGATATCGAAACGCTGATGTCGCACACCGCGTTCCTGTTCGAAAAAATAAACTTTCTGATGGATGCCGCGCAGGGTTTTATCAATATCGAACAGAACCAAATCATCAAAATATTTTCGATTGCTGCGGTGGTATTTTTACCGCCGACGCTGGTTGCCAGTATGTACGGGATGAATTTTCAAATCATGCCGGAACTTGGTTGGGAATTTGGTTATCCGTGGGCAATCGGCTTAATGATTTTATCGGGCATTGCACCGTATTGGTATTTCAAACAGAAGGGTTGGTTGTAGAGCTCGGGGCTAATAGCCGCGTGCACAACACTTCGTTGCCGACCCCCAAATATTCAATGCTATCGAATGACATTATTTTAGCGCTGGCTATACCTCTGCCATGGGGATCGCTCGCGCGCTCGGCAGACATCTCAAGGTAGTCGTGCCAGTTGAAGCCGCTACCTTGATCGCGTACATAAACCGTAATGCGATCGGCAGTTACGTCGAGCGTGAGGGTCACAAATTTGTTGCTATTTTCCGGTAAAGCCAATCTACGCTCGATTTCGTTAAGCCAGGTTCCGCTGAGTACCAGCTCGCCCTTTTCTGCGTAAGCAATCGCCAGGTTGCCGTGCTCTACCGCATTAACTAATATTTCGTGCAATCCGTAAACGGCCACCGCGGGATCGGGAAAACAATTGGCAATAAAGTACGCGAGATTTTCTGCCTCGGCCACCGTGCGAAATCGAAACCGCGCTTGCTCCATCATGCCCAGCGTGTGTTTATGCTGGCGTACCTCATCCCGCATGATTTGTTTATCTACGCTTGAGGTGGCTGCTG
>JAYVWC010000008.1:0-4036 GCA_043786385.1 Spongiibacteraceae bacterium
GATCCACCACCATGTAATTCTTCGCGCCGAAAATGCGCGACACATACTGGTCGGCACCCGGGTCGAGACTGAGGCAATAGGTGTTGATACCGTTGCGCGCCAGCTCTTCAACCGCCTTCTTGGCGTCCATGCGCAGATACTGCGGATCGCGCACGTCGTTATCGGCGGGCTCGCCATCGGTGACCACCAGCAATAATTTTTTGTGGCTGGGTTGGCGCTGCAGAATCGAGCCGGCATGGCGCATCGCCGCACCCATGCGCGTGGACAATTCGCCGCGCATGCCTGCCAGCCGTGATTTGGCCTTGTCGTCGTAGGGCGCGTCAAAATCCTTGAAGCGGTAATACTCCACGTCGTGGCGGCCATTCGAATCAAAGCCATGCAGCGCGAACGGGTCGCCGATTTTGTCCAGCGCGTCGGCGAGCAATACCGTCGCCTCGCGCGCCAGTTGCAACACAGTGCTTTCCGATCCGCGTACCGGGTCGTTGGTGGATTCGGACAAATCGATCAGCAGCAGCACCGACAGATCGCGCACCCTGCGCACGTTGCGCATCATAATGCGCGGATCGGGCTGTTCGCCCATGCGGATTTCGATCAGCGCGCTGATCGCCGCATTCAAATCGATCTCGTCGCCGTCTTCCTGCTTGCGCATGCGCTGCACGCCCTGCGGTTGCAGCGCTTCGATCAGATATTTGATGCGGCTGATAATCGGTTTGTGCTTGACGACGATTTCGTCGATCAGCGCGACTTCGCCGGGCGGGGCGCGCTTCTCGAGCACGGTGGCCCAGGCAGGGCGCTCCAACTGCATCTGGTAATCCCACTCGGCGTAGTGAAAAGGGTCCGGCGGCGGCTCACGTCCCTCTTTTTCGTTGACGCTGTGAGTGGGATCCTCGTCGCGGAAAAATTCGGTGGACAGTACCCAGACTTCTCCGGCATCATCGCCCGCGCCGGGCACGTCCAGCGTATTCAACATCTCCATCAGGCTGGCGTATTTACGCGTCTGCTGCACGCGCACACCCGCTACCATCTGACCGCTTTCGAGCATATCCTCGAATTCCCACAGGTAGCGGTTGTCGTCGCGATACGGAATATCCGCGACATCGTTTGCCGCCGAATAAACCACACCCAGTGCCAATAGATCGGTACTGAGCTGCAGTCCAATGTCGCGCGACATTTCTGTCGATTGCAGATGCGACGGGTGTTCGTTAAACAACCGGCGGCCCAGCACCACCCAGGGATGATCGTCCTGATAATCCGCGTCCAGCCAGGCGCGCGCAAGGCGCGCCATCAATGCGCCTGCAGTCTCACCCGCAGCGGGAGTCGCCGCATGTAATGGAAGCCAGATTTGCTTCAGGCCGGGAAAGTGATTCAGCGCCAATGCTTCCACCCGCGCATCCTCGACCAGGCCGATGAGCGCAACCTGCAATATGGAGAGCCCGTCATCGTCGAACTGCACGGTGGTATAAACCACATGGCACGCAGCATGGGCGGCGGCGGCCCGATACAATTCCAGTCCCGTGCACGCGGGGTGGTCGTCATAGGCATCGGGCAAGTGCACGATGAAGCCTTCGATATAGGGACGATAGCCTTCACGCAGCTCAAAATCGCCGCTTGTGGGACGCATGTAAAAGTCACGCGCCCACAGCGCACGCAAATACATGCCGATGCGCCGCTGCACATCGATGAACAGGGTGCCCTTGCGTTCTTTTTGCAGCACGCCCATCGACTCGGGGCTTTGCAGGCTGAAATAAAGTTGCTGAGCCTCGAAATCGGTTTTGTGCGCGTGCGCGCCCCACAACGCCCAGCGCCGCAGTCCGCCCAGTGTCAGCTGGCCGAGCAGTGTGCCGAGTTGATCCAGCATCGGCCTCACACCGCGCGGCGCCTGCGCCAGCAAGGTATCGAGCAGGTGCAGATAACTGCGAAATAGTTCCAGATCGCCGAGTCGTGACGCAGCCACCGGGCTGGAAGAAAAGATGAGGGAAATGACCGTGGCGCTGGTCTTGGAATACATCTTGATGGCGGTGCTGAGGAGATCGATCACGGCATCTTCGCCGATTTCGTGCGCAACCGCCGGTGCGCTTTGAATAAAGCTCACCACCAAATCTGTGCCACGACCCAGAGACTTTAAGCTTTTTGCACCATGCAGATACGCTTCCAGTCCGCGCGGTGTGAATACCCGCGCCGCTTCGGTCCAGGAAGCACGCAGCAGTTCACCCGCGTGATCGCCCAACTCGTCGAGGATATCCTGATACTTTTCAAGTTCAACTGCCATTATCCCGTTCCGCCCCTGTACCGATCTGTGGCCTGCTTAAAAAAACGTCGTTACGGCAGCATCCAGCGCATCGCGCATATCCGGGTCGTCGGTGATCGGGCGCACCAGGGTCACGCGGCAAGCGGAAACAGGATCGACATTTTTGGCGATAAGCGAGCCCGCATAAATCAGCATGCGGGTCGAGATGCCTTCATCCAGACCGTGACCTTTAAGGTTGCGTGCGCGTTCGGCGATGTTCACCAGCTTGCCGGCAACTTCTGTGCTCACTCCCGTTTCGTGCGCCACAATTTCGGTTTCGATATCGTGCGCGGGGTAGTTGAAATCCAGCGCGCCAAAGCGCTGCTTGGTGGATTGTTTCAAATCTTTCATCAGGCTTTGGTAGCCGGGATTGTACGAAATCACAATCTGGAAATCAGGGTGCGCCTGAAGCAGCTCGCCTTTCTTTTCCAGTGGCAGTACGCGGCGATTATCGGTAAGCGGATGAATCACCACGGTGGTGTCCTGGCGTGCCTCCACTACCTCATCCAGATAGCAAATCCCGCCATAACGTGCGGCCAGGGCGAGTGGACCATCTTGCCAGCGAGTGCCGGAAGAATCGAGCAAAAAACGTCCCACCAAATCGGAGGCGGTCATGTCTTCGTTACAGGCAACAGTGATCAGCGGCTTGTTGAGTTTCCACGCCATATATTCGACGAAGCGCGTTTTTCCGCAGCCGGTCGGGCCTTTCAGCATCATCGGCATACGCACGGAATAGGCGGCTTCGTACAACGCAATTTCGTCGCTGACAGCTCGGTAGTAAGGCTCCTTGCCAACTCTGTATTGCTCTAATCCTTCTTGCATTATTTCAATCCTCTTAATTCCAAGACCCTGATTTAATCGGGCCAAATACGATCTGGGTGCAGACTATTCGCACTCGCCGCAATCTGTTGCGCGGTACGCGGTGCAACCGGCTTCGCCGCTACGCTGACTGGCGTCGGATGGGCATCCGGTTTTGCAGCAAGTTTAACTAGCGGCTTTGTGGCTGCTACAGTTTTTTTGGGTGTGGCGGCGGACTCTTGTTCGCGCTTCAATTTAACTTTGTGTACGCCACTCGCAAGCTTTGATCCCAAATTCTTCAGCGACATAAGACCTCCTCAATAATTGCTTCAATCTCAGCTACGGCTTTCCCACCCCGTTTACCCAGTCCATACACGCTGACGCCTTCGACTGCCGCACTGCGGTAGGCGGCGCGCCGCTGCAAGTTGGCCTGCATCAAGGGTACAGCCAATTCTGCCACGGCATCCTGCATCACGCGGGATAAAGCATTGCGAGTCTCCACCTGATTTAGAATCAAGTAGGCTTGCAATGCCCGATTTTTCTTCTGCACTTGAACCACTAACGCAGCCATTTCTACACTTGCCCATAAATCCAACGCCGAGGGCAACACCGGGATCAGCACCACATCGGCAACGGACATGACTACTTCGATGACCGAACCTGACACCTGCGGTGGACAATCCACCACTACGTAGTGATGGTTTTGTTTCAGACGCGCAATCGTCACAGCGGGAGCAACACCAACTTGTGTCGCCAGGGGCAGATCGTTCTCATCCTCGCTCATCGCAATCCACTGGCTGATGGAACGCTGCGGATCGGCATCGACCACTGCGGTCGGCGCGCGCCGCGAGAGACCCGCTGCGAGATTAAGCGCCAGCGTGGTTTTGCCGCTGCCGCCTTTTTGATTGATTACTGCGATTACCCTGTCAGCCATATCGCCTCACTATATCG
>JAYVWC010000009.1:0-9197 GCA_043786385.1 Spongiibacteraceae bacterium
CATCGCCCGCTTGATGAAAGCCGTGCAAAATTAACTCGCCATCGATGTGCAGCGAGCCTTTGCCATCGCTGTCGATGACCGTGTCGGTGCCATCGCCGGAGTTGAATTCGTAGCGGTCGGTGCCGGTACCGCCATCCAAGATGTCATTGCCAATACCGCCCTCCAAATAATCATATCCACCGCGACCGACCAACACATCGTCACCGCCTCGCCCGTATAAATAATCGACATCCAAATCGCTGCCGATTAATAAATCGTTGCTGCTATCCGTATGCGATACAGCATCTTCACCATAGAGCGTACTACCGCCGACAACTAGGCTTCCATTCACTAACGCGGTTTCTTTCGCCACTTGAATATTCAGTGCATTGAATGAGGCACCGTTGCCGTATTTGGCAATTAGCACATTCGCAGCGGCTTGCAATTCGCCGCTGAGGGTTTTTACCGAGAGATTAGAAAAACCTGCCGCCGTTAAATCAGCATTGGCATTACCGATGTTTTGGTTGTACAGAATCTCATACAGCATCATTCCATCGCGATGTTGCGTGAAGGTGCGATAGATATTTAAGGCTTCGGCTTGTTTTTCAGCGGGAGTTCCACCATTTTCATACAAGCTAAATAATTCAGATTCGGTGTAACGGCGTTTCGCGTGCTGCCCATCACCGTTCGAGCCGTAGCGGATTTCGTACCAGGCATCGGCGCGATTTGAATTTTTTAATGCATTAATTAATTTGCTGCCGATCAAACCTGGCGCATTGTAATACAGCGAATAAATAGCGGCTCCTTCTTGAGTGCCTTCCAGCGATGACCAAATGCTAGTGCCGCCAGCGTAATTGCCTAACGCATTGCTCAATAGTACTTTACGCGTCGTGGAATCGTTCGCAAAAACCTGTTTCGATTGATCGAGCGTAATCGTCCAACCGAGGACATTGACACCGGGTGTGCTGGGGTTTTGTGCGGCTGTGGAGCTGGGGAAAGGATTTGTGTATCCTGCCTCATGATTCAAAGCTCTAGCAGCATTCACCAATTGTGTTCTTTCAGTTTCCGTCCAGGTACGAACTCCTTGAAAAAGGGAATTTAATATTAAGAGATCAAGAGCGGACCACAATCCAGTACCTTTGTTATATTGAACCAACGCCTCACCAATACCAATCGTTGGTATTCCTTTGCTGTCGTTATAAACGACTGCCCGATAACCTTCAGAGGCATATACCACCAAGCCGACAACTGACCAAAAATCCCCCGACACTGGATTCGTTTGCAACATGTTTTTCTCCTTAGATTATTTGTTATTTACAAGATTAAATTCACAAGCGCCTCTGACATACATGCGTCGGCCATCAGTGCCTTTAGTTAATCCTAATTTTTCAACTTGTATGTTTATAAAATCTTTTTCAAGATGAGCTGTAGAGACATATTTATCGCCATCGTATTGAAAAATAATGGAGTAATTATTGAAATGTCTTTTATTCTGATAATCGTAAATAGATGGGCCATCAACAAAACCGACTGGCTTCATTGTAGATTTATAAATCGTATAATCGCTCTCAGCCCCAGGCCCATAATTAATTAAGCCATCCGGCGTATATTGCGCCTTCAGATGAAGCTCTCCATAAAAAATAACTTCATCTTTCTTGTCGTTATCCAGGTCCATCTCATAGATAGTAAATGTCCTAGTGGGGTGGCTAACCGTTGCCCTAGCTTCATAAAGCCCCCCACCCAGCCAATCCGCCCATGGAATATCCCCCCATGGTTCTTTAGCAACGATGTCGTGACGCTTTTTCTTGTAAGATTCCAAACGCGGATCGTCGTAATCATCCGTAACGAACTTTGGCTCAACAAAAGTTGCCGAACCATCACGCAGCGCACTCAGCATATCCATGCAATGCCCGCCGGTAAAATCGGCCAGCACACCATCGCTGCGTTTCGCGACCTGATAGGGTCGTGCTTTGAAATCCTTGACCAGCTTGTCAAAGACTTCCTTTGTTGCTCCGTGACGAACACCATCCAATGGCGGCATTTTGTATTGCGGCACCCCTGCCTTGGCGCTTTCTTCGGCAGTGCTATCGACTCCGACCAACAGCAAGAGCGTTATTGTTATCAGTCTCGCGACTTCAATCATTGAGAACCGGGCAGGACAGATATCTCTTTTTAACATTGCGTTCTTCTCCATTATTTACACACAACCATCAACGCACAAAGGGGGTCAGGTCTTGTGTTTTACCTTTCGAAAAATTTGACGGATTTATTTTCATATGGATTTCCGCCAACTCAGTAAAATTTGTTTAACCCTATTGCGCCACTCCCCACCTTGATCATGTCGAACCAGCCGCATACTCGGATACCACGGTGTTTTTTCCGCCTCCAGCGCATACAGCCAATACGGCACTTTCTGTATCAAATTGATGACCGGTTTATTTAAGCTCGCTGCCAAATGCGCGACGCTGGAATCGGTCATGACGATCACATCGAGGTTTTCGATGGCGGCGGCGGTATCGGCGAAATCATCGCAGCGGTTGCCGAGGTCTTCGATATAGGCTTCGGCACCGTTTTCCTTTAGCTCAGTTAGGCGTTGGCCTTTTTGCAGACTGTACAGCCGCACGTTCGGAATTTCGGCGAGCGGTAGCAATGCGCTTAGCGGCAAGGCGCGGTTGTCGTTGTTTTTGAAGGTGATGCTGCCGGACCAGACGATGCCGATTTTTAGGGAGGGCGGGATGACCCCCTCGTCGCTTCGCGCCACTCCCCCTACTTCGCAGGGGGAGCAAGTAGTACGAAGAAATGCGAATTTTTGTTTGGCGGCATCGGGGATGTGTAATTGGGCTGGTGCAGGAATGGTTTCCGGCACAATGTCGAGTGCGCCCATTAAACTCATCAGTGGGCAGTGCACATCAATATTTTCGATCGACTGATCCGGTGCAATCAATTGATCGGCACCGATGGTTTGAAATAAGCGGTGCAGTTCGGGTTTGCATTGCAGGATGACTTTGCCGTGCGCACCGACTTTCGCTTTGACTTGCGGAATAAAGCGCGCCGCCAAAATAGTATCGCCGTATCCCTGCTCGGTGTGCAGCACGATGGTTTTGCCGATGATCTCTTCACCATGCCATTGCGGGCAACCGAAGTCTTGTTGCGGTAGCTCGCCCGTTCTCCAGCGCGCTTCGTAGGCTTGCCAGCCTTCCGAATAGCGGCCGAGATACAGTAGGTTTTGTGCACGCTCCCATTCCACGCCAGCGTTAGTTGGATCAAGCGTTTGCGCGCAATCGAGTTGTTCGAGTGCCTCAATGAACTGGCCATTCTCGCGCAGCGCGCACGCGTAATTCATCAGCGACTGCACATCGTTCGGTTTTTGCGCCACCACACGTCGATGCACGGCAATCGATTCGTCGAGGCGCTGTAAATCTTTTAATGCATTGGCGAGATTGCCGAGCGCGGCGAGATCATCGGGTTTTAATTCGAGTGCGCGGCGATAACAATTAACGGCAGATTGATAGTTCTTTTGCTTGCGCAGTGCGGCGCCGAGATTGCACCAGATACCGGCATCGGTCGGCTGGAACTTCAGAAACGCTTGATACAGCGGTACCGCTTGCTCGGTGCGACCGGCGCGCTGATGTTGAATTGCGAGTTGGCGCAATTGCGGCAAGGACAGCTTTACCGACGCTGAAGCGGCTGGCTTCGCATCCTGCTGATCGATCACTGGCTTATCGGAATTGCCAATTGGATTATTGCCAAGCACCACGCGACGCTGTGCGCCGCTCCCTGAAGACTCCATGCCTCACCCCGTGGTCAAACTGCTCTTTTTTAAACCAACGGTATGCGAGGGTTAAGTCCCTTCGATTGTTATAACGACAATCCGTTGGCGATTTGATTAACATAATCCTACAGAGCAATTGATGCTGTCAACAAATGGCGCTTATAAGTAATTTAGACTGAAAATACTCCAGTGCCGTAACAGCTTTGTTACACTGCGCGCCGTTATTTTTTATCCGAATAATGGTTAAGGGATTCACCATGCGCCCCTGTATTATTTTTACTACAGCCCTTTATCTGCTAAGCCCCGTTAGTTACGCCGATACCTTGGCTGATATTTATCAGCTCGCCATTAAAAACGATGCGAAGTTACAGGCCGCAGCGGCAACGTATCGCGCGAATATCGAACCCGAACAACAGGCGCGCGCGAATTTAATGCCGCAAATCAATGCCGAGGGCTCGTACGCCGGCACGCATAGCCTGCGCGATTCGCACGAGGCTGTCGTGCAAGGCAACAGCGTGGTCGATACCGAAATCCGCACCGATCGCACTACGCGCGATGGTCTGTGGGATATCAGCTTAACGCAGCCGATTTTTGATTTGCCGACTTGGTTTAGTTTTAAAAGTGGGCAGGCACAGAGCGAACAAGCGCAGGCGCAATTAGCGTTCGAGCAGCAAGATTTAATCGTGCGCGTTGCTGATGCGTATTTTAATGTACTGCGGCAGTGGGACAATGTGCAGGCTTCGCAGGCGGAGGAGTTGGCGAATAAAGAACAATGGCAACAAGCAGAGCAGCGTTTTAAATCCGGCGTCGTCGCCGTTACCGATGTGTATTCGGCGCGCACCGCATTCGATACCAGCCGCGCGCAGCGCATTACCGATCAAGGCAATTTAGCGGCTGCGTATGAAACGTTAACGATTTTAACCGGCCAGTCGCACAGCAATCTGTGGCTGCTCGATACTACTTTTCCGGTGGTCGAACCGCAACCGAGCGAGCGCGCCGAGTGGGTGCAATTCGCGCTCGATAATAATTATTCATTAAAGGCCGCGCTCGCGGCAATGGATGCGGCGCAACAAAATTCCAATGCGAAATACGCCGAGCATCTGCCAAAGGTCAGCGGCCGACTCGGCTACCAGGAGGAAAATATCAACGGTCATCAAACCATGACGCCCGAGTCACCGTTTGTATCGCCGCCCGGTTCGGAGGATCACTCCAAATCCGCATCGATCAAAGTGACGGTACCGTTATTTAGCAGCGGCTACACCAGCTCGCAAGCGCGCCAAGCCAACGAGCAATACAACACCGCGCTGCAAAAGAAAATCGAAACCGAGCGCACCATTATTCAAGATACGCGCGCCAAACATATCGCTGCGAATACCGATGTTGAAAGCGTGCAAGCGCGCGAACAAGCGATCGAATCTGCACAGCTGGCACTCAATGCAATGCAAGCGGGCTACAAAGCGGGCACGCGTAGCATCGTCGATGTGTTATTAACGCAACGCACCTTATTTACTGCACGCCGCGATCACGCCAAAGCGCGTTACGATTACGTGATGGATTTATTGAAACTGAAAGAGCTGGCCGGCACGCTCAGCCCGCAGGATATTAATGAACTCAATAAATGGCTGGTGGCGCCGCAGGCGGCGACGTTGAGTACGTACGGAAAGTAGCGCTCCACAACCCAAAATAGCGACTTCGGTGGTGCAAACTCTTTCCGGCACTTAAGATTGGCGACAATATCGCAGTGGCGGTTTTGCCATTCGGTGAGGCTTACTTTAGCGGCGTAGTGCAGGCGATCTGGCTGGATAGTACCGCCGAAGGTGACGGTTAGTTGCGCGGATATCTTCGACAAGCACTTTGGAGCGGCAGCTCCTATCCCGATAGCAGACGTGCAATATACGGAAGGGCGACCGACCGCCATGTCCGAACTGCCGTCGGTTGGGGGCGGCAGCGTTGACTGGATTTTCTGGCCAACTTTGAAAGGGAGTTGGCGGCGATTTTCATTGCGAGATCCCATTTCACCGATGCTCGATCAGGGTCGATACTGCCCATTGAGCTGTTGGCGCTTAAAATGGCTCACCGTCGTCGTTACGCTTTTCATCACCGGTCGCCGTGACTTGATAAAGCCCCTGTTCGTGTTCATCCCGACACAGCTCGACGATTTGCTGGCCGTACACCGCATCGATGTGCGCCTTCAGTTCATCCAAAAATTCAATCACCGCCCGCGCTTCGTGGGCCGTCCAGTACGCCGGTACGGTCATTTTACGCATCGCGCAGGCCTCGTTTTTTAGCACCGGATTTATCGCTCGCGGCTGATTTACTGCTGGGATTTTGCGCCGCCGCGCGTTTCTGTTGACGTTGCGCCGTATGCTCCTTGGCCTCCTTCAAGCGATAAGATTCGCCGTCGATCGCAATGATCTCAGCGTGGTGAATCAAACGATCGACGAGCGACACCACACAGGCCGCATTCGGAAACACTTCGTGCCAGTCGGTAAACAGGCGATTGGTCGTGACTACCGTGGATTTATTTTCATAACGGCGATTGATGATTTCAAATAGCAAATCGGCATGGCGATTGGAGTAGGACAAATAACCGACCTCGTCGATGATTAATAACGTGGGCTGCGCGTAAAATTTCAATTTGCGCCGCAGTGCCAAGTCGCCATCCTGCGCCGCCAGTTCATTCAACATCTGCGCCGCTGTCGTGAACAAAACGGTATGACCGCGCAATACCGCGTGGTGCGCTATATTCTGCGCGATCGTCGATTTGCCCACGCCGTTGCCGCCGAGCAAAATCACGTTAGTGGCATCCTGCAAAAACGATAGCGTCATCAAGTCGGCAATCGCCGCGCGATCGATCGATACCGGCCAGTCCCAATCAAAATCCACCAGGGGTTTAAAGCGTCCGATCCGCGCATTGCGCAGACGCCGCTCCAAGCCGCGCCGGTTGCGCTCGGTTTCTTCCCACGCCATCCAGGTATAGAGCCACTGTAATTGTTCCGTGTTTAATTCGTCCCAGTGGGACAGTAACCCGTGCAAGGCAATGGTGTGGATGCGCTGCTGCAAGGCATCGGTGACGTTGCTGCGCTTATTCGTCATGGGTTTTTCCTTCGGCGATGGGGTTATTCACGATGGGGGGATTTGTCTGCGTGTCTGCAGTCGATTCACTCAGTTGGTCATACCGCGCCAGCGATGCCGGACGCACGACGAGATGTCGAGTTTTGGGGTGATCGGTTAACGTCACCGCAATGGGCGGCGGTTGTTGGCGCTCTTCGCGGCGGTGCTCCAGCGCCAGGCGTACCGCATTGGGATGGGGTACACCGCGCTGCAAAGCAATCTGAATGGCTGCTTCGAGTTCGGCCGCGCCGTAGGCCTCCAACTGCCGCAGCAGTGCCGCGACGATCGTGCCGAGATTATTGCCGCGCGCGGCGGCTTGCATTAACAACTCACGACTCGACGGAGCGGCGTGGGCCAAACGATCCTGCCCACGGTGATGACGCGCATCGCGTTTCCATTCGGCGAGTGTTTCGCTGTGGGCGGGTATTTCGATTTGTTCGCCCTTGCCGTAATGGCGCGGGTGTTCGGCGATTACGTTTTCGTCCTGACAGACGCGCACGGTGCTGAGCGATGCCACCACCTGCAAGGTGCGTTGCACATGCGTGTGTGGAATCGAGTAATCATTTAAGTCAAAGCGCACATACGGCGTTTTACCGGCAGCGACATCCACACATTCATCGGTCGGAAACGGATTGACCGGTAGCGATAGCAAGTGCGGTTGTTCGAGAGCAAACGCTTCGCGCACCGTCATGGTTGTATCTTCGGGACAGCGTCGATCGGCACTGACGCCCAGACACCATGCTTGCGCTTGTGCGTTGAGGTCGTCGATATCGGTCCACGTGCGACCGGCAAAGAAGTTGGTGCGAATATATTGTATGGAGCGCTCGACGCGACCTTTTTCATTACCGCGCGCAATGGCGACGGGACGCAGTTCAAAGCGGTAATGCGCGGCCAATGCCAATAAATTCGGATTAAATCGAATGGCATCGCCGCGCCGTTCGAGCACCGCGCTCTTTAAATTGTCGAACAGAATAATTTTCGGCAAGCCCTGCCACGCCTCAAACGCCGCCACATGACCGCGCAAAAAGTTTTCCATTTGTTGATTGAGATAAAAATGCAAAAAGATTTGCCGACTCCAACTCAACACCAGCACAAAGGCATTGAGTGCGCGCCGAGCGCGACCGATCTGCACATGACCGAACGCGCCCCAATCCATCTGTCCTTGTTCGCCAGGCAAGGTTTTTAAGCGCAAATAGGCTTCCGGCAATTTGCGCGGACGCAATTCCGATACGCGATGCCGAAATTGACTCGATCCGCCAGGATATCCGCGCTCTTTGGCCATCGCATACAAACGGCTCGCATGCAGCGTGGGGTATTGCTGCAAGGTCTCGACGATAAATGGCAGGTACGGATCGGTAATCGACGCGCGCCGCGTGCGCTCTACTTTTGGCAAACCCGCTTGCGATAGCACGCGATCCACTGTGGTGTGATGAACGCCGAGTTGCACGGCAATCGTGCCGACCGGCCAGTGCTCAACAAAGTGATAGCGCAGGATTTTGTTTTCTAATTCTTTGGGAATGCTCACGGACGCGCTCCGATAAAATCGCCGACGCGATAAAGGCAAGAGTACATCGCCCCGAGTCGGTTTCAGTGATTGAAAAAACTGTCGGTGTCAGTGGCGGTAACGCAAAAACCGGCGACGTAAAAAAAGATCGCAAACGGCGCCGCAGAAATCACAGTGCAGCGTGTGCGCGTGTTTACCTACGCCTGGCAACACGGCCTCACCACAACGCTTCGCCACCGATGAACTCGGTACCGTCAGGAGTAAATCACTCGAGTGCGTGAGGAGTGAACCGTGATGCGTTACTTTTTGTGTTTGCCGCGCTCGAAAGCGTTTTTGGCGGGCGGCATTGGTGCAACGACCAGGGAAACTATGTTGGTAACGTTTACCTGCGCACAGCATCTTTTCTCTGCGAGCGGTCTGCGCGCAGATGTCAGCGCAATAGATATTGCCGCGATCGCAACGACGGCAAATCACCACCTGGCGATGGCAACGAACACAGTGGTACAAACGGGCACTTCGGATGCTCGACTCCTGCGCCGAGAAGAGCAGAGAGGGAATGCAATAATGCTGGATTTATGCTGAATCCGTGGTGATACTGATTCTGTTGTGAGTAGCACAATGGGCGCATGACACCTGCGTTGACCGTCAAATCTCAGCAGGTGTCGTGCGGCTCTCTTCGGCCGCTCTTATCTACGCTATTTATCCGTCAATGGCCACTGCTCCGACCTGAACACCGAACAGGATAAAATCGTGCGCACACCTTACGATTATGTGGAATATGAATCTGCCATCGAGAAAGCGGTTGCGCAGCGATTGGACGAAGCGGAC
>JAYVWC010000010.1:0-25223 GCA_043786385.1 Spongiibacteraceae bacterium
TAGAGATTCAAATCGACACCAAATGAAATCCGCCGCTAGGCCGCGCCAATGCTGGCGCTCACCACAGCCATATACGATTTAACCGGACACTAGTGATAGTAACTATATTTACCACTCGGCCCAACCCCTTTAAATACAATGCAACAAGGCCAGCGTATCGACAACCAATGAACCCTCGATGAATCGACCGCCACGCAACATCGCACCGCCAGCGCAGCGTTTTCTAAACGATGTATTGGCGAAGTTTTGGATTGATTGTTTACGTTGCAGCCTTGCTTTTGAATCACAGTCGCGTGTTAAACGTTTTTCTTTGTCCCTCTTGAACAAGCCGATCGTACAAACCACAACCCTAAAAGCAAGCTAACCAATAAAAATTCGTATAGTGCGTTTGGCTTAATAACAACGCAGCCCTCAGTTGAGCCAGTGGGGCAAACTTTGAAGTATGAAACACCAACATCGCTTTCGTGCGCCAGATAAAACAATAAATAAATCGGAGCCGCTGAGCACAAGAAGCAGACAAGTGAAATAACCCGCCCCCTAATCGCTGTCCAGCGAGGGATGCAAACTAAACTGCGCGGCAAGCTGGTGAAAGTGTTAGCGCGGTACGATAATTAGCTTATCCACGCCATCACTCAGCGGACACTGTATGTATAAGCGCACCAAGATTATCGCCACGCTCGGCCCGGCCAGCAGCGATGAGGCCACCATTCGGCAGTTGATCGAAAACGGCGTCAATATGTTTCGTCTGAACTTCTCGCACGGCGATCACGCGGGGCATCGGGCGGTGGCGTTGCGAGTGCGCGCGGTGGCGCGGGAAATGGCCGCGCATGTCGCGCTGCTCGGCGATTTGCAGGGCCCCAAAATTCGCATTTGCAGTTTCGTCGAAAAAAATATCGAGCTGATCGCCGGCAACGTATTCGTGCTCGATGGCAATCTCGATGAGCATGCCGGCACGGTCGATGTGGTCGGTTTTACTTACGCGAACTTGTCGCGCGATTGTAAACCCGGCCAGGTGCTCGTGCTCGACGATGGTCGCATCGAGTTAGGGATCGAAAGCGTCGACGGCGAGCGCATCGTTACGCGCGTGATTACCGGCGGTAAATTATCTGCGCATAAAGGTATCAATCTGCGCGGCGGCGGCTTATCTGCACCGGCACTGACGGAAAAAGATTACATCGATATTCGTTTCGCCGCGGAACTCAATCTCGATTATCTCGCGGTGTCGTTTCCGAAATCGGCCGATGATATGGATTTGGCGCGCAACGCAGCGGAAAGCTGCGGCTGTTATGCGCGCCTGATCGCCAAAATCGAGCGCTCGGAAGCGGTCGCCGACGATGCAACGCTCGATAAAATTATCGTGCATTCCGATGCGGTGATGGTGGCGCGCGGCGATCTCGGTGTTGAAATCGGCGATGCGCAATTGATCGGCGTGCAGAAAAAAATTATTTTGCGCGCGCGTCAGCTCAATCGTGCGGTGATCACTGCAACGCAAATGATGGAGAGCATGATCGAAAGCCCGGTGCCAACGCGCGCCGAAGTGTTCGACGTGGCCAATGCGGTGCTCGATGGCACCGACGCGGTAATGCTATCGGCGGAAACCGCGACCGGCAAATTTCCGGTCAAAGTGGTGCAGGCGATGTGCCGCATCATCGTCGGTGCCGAGCAACAACCGTTGTCGCGCACCTCGAAACACCGACTCGATGTGCATTTCAAAAAAACCGATGAAACATTGGCGATGGCGACAATGTACGCCGCCAATCATCTCGATAACGTCAAAGCCATTTTGTGCCTGACCGAATCGGGCAGCACGCCGCTGTGGATGTCACGCATTCGTTCCGGCTTGCCGATCTATGCGCTGTCGTGTCACGAAGGCACGCTGAATCGCGTGGCGCTATTTCGCGGTGTGATGCCGGTGTTGGTCGGCGCGAATTTAAAAGTGATTCGCGATGTGCTCGGCGCAGGCATCGAATATTTAAAAGCCGAAGGTCTACTGCAAGCGGGCGACTTGGTGCTGTGTACGTACGGCGATCGCGTTGGCGAAGGCGGCGGCACCAATACGATGAAGATTACTTCGGTCGAATAATCAGCGCCGATTTTGCGGAAAAATTTCAGCTGGCAGGACGACGCTTTGTCGCCGTCTTACGCGGTAATTTATCGGTTGGGTTAAGCTGTTCCGCAAGTCGGCCAGTAACGTATTTGTGCAAAATATATAAGTGACCTTGATACGATCGCACCGACACCACACATGGCGCGGCAGTTATTTTCAGGCCACTCACTGCAATTGTAACGCGACCCAAGATATGTGCTGATTTTCTGCTAAAGCCGCCCCAACCAATACTGCGGCCTTCTTTTATCATGGGCTACGGCCAAAATTTGAATAGTTGATTGTTTGATTCTGTACACAACGCCAAAAGGAAAACGTTGAAGCAATCCACGCCGAATATCCGGCAGGTATTCGATCGGCCTTAGCTGCGGCGCCTCGCAAATCAAATCGATAGCTGTCTCAAACTCGGCGATAAATGCCGCACCAAGCCCCTGTACTCTCGACTCGTAAAAACCCACGGACTCTAGAAACTCAGCTGCAGCAGCGGGATGAAACTCAAAATTCATTTAATGAGGGTTCGCGCCTTGCGCAGAACTTCGCTACCGAGGATAGGTTGCGCTACACCTTCGTCCAGCTCTTTCGAACGCCGTGCCGCTTCGGCCAGCCATTCCTCCTTGAGCTCTGCGGGATCGGGGAAATCAAAGCTCAGCACCAGCTTTTGCAGGAGCTTTGCCCTCTCATCTTTGGGAAGGTGAAGCGCTTCATCTTCAATTTTTTGAAGGTTCATGGCAGATACCTACATTTGTTTAGCCGGGCCATTCTGCCACCATCGACAAAACCACGCCAGCAGGGAAAATCGCTGCTGTGGTATCCTAGCCGCCCTCCAAAAAGCTGTTATTCGAGGTGCATCATGCCCGACTATCGTTCGAAAACTTCCACCGCTGGCCGCAATATGGCGGGCGCGCGCGCACTATGGCGCGCCACCGGGATGAAGGATGGCGATTTCGGTAAGCCGATCATCGCGGTATCCAATTCGTTTACGCAATTCGTGCCCGGCCATGTGCACTTGAAAGATCTCGGTCAGCTAGTGTGCCGCGAAATCGAGAAATTTGGCGGCATCGCCAAAGAATTTAATACCATTGCGGTCGATGATGGCATCGCGATGGGCCACGATGGCATGTTGTACAGCCTGCCCTCGCGCGACATCATCGCCGACTCGGTCGAATACATGGTCAACGCGCATTGCGCCGATGCGATCGTCTGTATTTCCAATTGCGACAAAATCACTCCCGGCATGTTGATGGCGGCGATGCGTTTGAACGTGCCGGTGGTGTTCGTCTCGGGCGGCCCGATGGAGGCCGGCAAAACCAAACTCGCCGAACACAAACTCGATTTGGTCGACGCGATGATGATCGCAGTCAGCGACGATGCCAGCGACGAAAAAATCGCCGAGTACGAACGCTCGGCGTGTCCGACCTGCGGTTCGTGTTCGGGCATGTTCACTGCAAATTCGATGAACTGTTTAACCGAAGCACTCGGCTTGAGCTTGCCCGGCAACGGCACGGTGCTGGCAACGCACGCCGACCGCGAACAATTATTTAAACGCGCCGGACAATTAATTGTTGAAATCACCAAGCGCTACTACGAGCAAGACGATGCGTCGGTGTTGCCGCGCGCGGTGGCAAATTTCAAAGCATTTGAAAATGCGATGAGCCTCGATATCGCGATGGGCGGTTCGACCAATACGATTTTACATTTGCTCGCCGCGGCGCAGGAAGGCGAAATCGATTTCACGATGAAAGATATCGATCGCCTTAGTCGTCACGTACCACAGCTATGTAAAGTCGCGCCGAGCACACCGAAATATCACGTTGAAGATGTGCATCGCGCTGGCGGCGTGATGAGCATTCTCGGCGAACTCGATCGCGCCGGTTTATTGCACACCGAAATTCCAACCATTCACAGCCCAACATTGGCCGCAGCACTCGCGCATTGGGATATCGCGGTTAGCGATGATCCCGCCGTGCACGAATTTTTTAAAGCCGGACCCGCAGGCATTCCAACGCAGGTCGCGTTTTCGCAGAGCACGCGCTGGCCGACGCTCGATATCGACCGCGCTAACGGCTGCATTCGCTCGCTAACACATGCGTATAGTCTCGAAGGCGGCCTCGCGGTGTTGTACGGCAATATCGCGCTCGATGGCTGCGTAGTAAAAACCGCAGGCGTCGACGACAGCATTTTAGTGTTTGAAGGTCCGGCATTTATTTGCGAAAGCCAAGACGATGCAGTGGCAGCGATTCTCGCCGATCAAGTCAAAGCGGGCGATGTCGTCGTGATTCGCTACGAAGGCCCGAAAGGTGGCCCCGGCATGCAGGAAATGCTGTATCCGACCACCTATTTGAAATCAAAGAATCTCGGCAAAGTGTGCGCGCTGCTCACCGACGGCCGTTTCTCCGGCGGCACTTCTGGTTTGTCGATCGGCCACGTGTCGCCCGAAGCGGCAGCGGGCGGCGCGATCGGTTTAATCGAGCACGGCGACATTATCAAAATTAATATTCCGCAGCGCACGATGAATGTTGCACTCAGCGCTGCCGAGCTTGCCAAACGCCGCGCGGTCAGAGATGCGCAAGGTTGGAAGCCCGCGCAACCGCGGCCGCGCAAAGTATCGACGGCGTTGAAGGCCTACGCGAAAATGGCGACCAGCGCCGATCGCGGTGCGGTAAGGGATATCTCTCAGCTCGATTGACCATTGCTAGGCGCGCGGCATTCGCCGAAACATTGATTGCATACCATTAATTGGATGCTCTTAATTTTAGGGTAACGATTACCGATGCCGCTTCGCACACGACACCCATCCGCCGTTAAGCCGCATCGTCATCTGTCGATCGCGGCGCGGATGGCGCTGCTGATTACGGCGATATTAATCGTCGGCATGAGTATTTTAGCAGCGGTGATGATCGGCAATCAGCAGCGATTATTGCACTCGCAAATCGAAGAATTCGGCCAGCTGATTAATTATCAATTGGCGCTGACCGCCACCGAGCCGTTATTCACCGATCAACATTACGAACTCGCCGCGTTAATCAAACGCTACGTCGAAAGTCCGCGCGTGTTAGGTGCAGCAATTTATGATCACACCGGTAACGTGATCGCCGCCGCCGGTTTTTATCCGCGCTTTTCCGCACTGCCAAAATCCAGCGAAATGCGCGATATGGCGACCGCCGGTATGCTCGCCGCTGCGCCGCGCGTCAACGAAGCGCGTGCAATTGTGGTCGTCGAGCCGGTCAGCTTTCGCGATACCGTTGCGGGTCAAGCGGTGTTGGTGTTATCGCGGCAATCGCTCGATAGCGCGCAGCGCGAAATTATTCGCATCTGTTTACTCGCTGCACTCGGTTTGAGTATCGCGATCGGCTTGGTCGCGATTTATCTCGGGCGCCGCTTAGCGCGACCGTTGCACACATTGGTCGATGCTGCGCGCTTATTGGAGCGCGGCGAATTTATTCAACTGCCGGAGCCGCGCGGTCGCGAATTCGGCCAAATCATTCGCGCGTTGAATGCGATGGGCCAAGGTCTGGTGCGTAAAGCCCAGGTCGAAGATATTATGCGACGCGTGCTCGATCGCGATGTCGCGAATAAATTGCTGGCCGAAATCGAGCCGGTTAAAGTCGGCGGCGATCGCGTCGATGCGACGGTATTGTTCGCCGACATCGTCGGCTTCACGACGCTTTCCGAGCAAATGTCGCCGGAAGCGGTGAGCGCATTTCTGAACGATTACTTTCATTATCTCGATGCGTGCGCACGTTATTATTTCGGCAGCGTCGACAAATTTATCGGCGATGCGGTGATGGTGGTATTCGGCGCGCCGCTGCCCGATACCGATCACCAGTATCACGCCGTTGCGTGCGCGGTGTTGATGCAGCGTTTAATCGCAACGGTAAATCAACGTCGCCGCGTGTTGGGTTTGCCGATCGCCGAATTGCGCATCGGCATCAACAGCGGGCAAATGCTGGCCGGCATGATCGGCTCGCAACAGCGCATGGAATACACCGTGGTCGGCGATGCGGTAAATTTAGCTGCGCGACTGTGCAACGAAGCCGAAGGCGGACAAATCATTATCGAAGAAAAAATGTATTTGAATTTGGTGGTGCCACACGCGCTGATCGCCACGCAACCGCGGCGCATCAATGTGCGCGGCAAAAACGATTCGATCACCATTTACGCCGTCGCCGATATCGAGCATCGCCACCCGATGATGCTCGACCAACTGATCGACGATTTACTGCAAGAGCCGGTGATCGAGTGAAGCGATTGCGCCCGCCATCGATTGCGCTACTGTGTTTGCTCAGCGGCTGCGTGCATATGCCGCAAGCGCCGACACCCACACCCAGCATCGAACAGCTACAAGCCGAGCATCATTATTTATCGGCACTGAAAACACTAAACGCCAACGCGCGCAACGCACCGGATTATTTGCAACAGCGCGATGCCATATTAGCAACGGCGCGCATTTATCAAACCGATTTGATTCGCGAATTGACCGCGCTAATGCTGCAGCAGCAATTTGCCGCAGCGCAACAACAATTAGCGGCAGCACAAATCGAGCTACCGATATCGCGCGAACTCGATCAATTTACTGAGAAACTCGCGACAGCCAGCGATCGCTATCAGCAACGCTTTCTCGACGACATCGTTGCATTGCGCAGTGCAACTTTGCTGAAGGAGAAGCCGCTCTACCAAGCGCTGCAAAAATCCGCCACCGAACCCGAATTGCAACAACTGATCGCACGTCAGCACGCCGATGTCGAATTTTTCGCAACGCAATTAACCGAGGCCGGTACGCGCGCATTGGCGCAGAACGAATACACCAAAGCCACACAATATCTCGAACTCGCCAATCAATTAATGCCATCTCCAGCATTGGCGAATCAATTGAAGCGCGCCGAACAAGCGCTCGCAACCAGCAAACAAAAACAACAAACCGCGCGCAGCGTAGAACGCGAACAACACTACCGCGAACTCAATGCCGCGCTACAACAAAGTCTGCAACAAAATGATTACGCCGCTGCGCGCACGCAGTTGGAACAAGCGAAAACGTTAGGCGTACACAACGACGAACTAGCTGCCGCACAAACCCAACTCGACGCGGCAATCAAAAAATTCGTCGACCAACAAATCGATACCGGCAATCGCTTCTACAGCGACGGCCATATCGAAGAAGCATTAAACCGCTGGCACCAAGCCGCTGCATTAACGCCCAGCCCCGAACTCACCGAACGCATCGACAAAGCCCAACGCTTTATCGATCGGCTGGAGCAGTTGCGGGTGAAGCCGTAAATTTTGGTAGGTGCCCATAAATTTCTTCGTCAAATAATTTGCCACCGATTCTCCGCGCTAGTTGCGGCAATTAATTTGCGTTTGCGGAGGATGCACACCATAATCTCCGCATGAATAGCGGCGAATATACCTATATCTGGCAGTCCGGCGATTGGCCGAACTGGCATTACGATCTTGCCTCCTTGGCGCGGCCATTGGCTGTCGTCAGCCATGCCCAGGGCTTACTGCTCGGTCGACTGGCTGATGTTGGCCTGGTATTGCGGGATCAGGCTAGCTTAGCGGCATTGACGGAAGACGTGCTGAAGACCAGTGCGATCGAGGGCGAGCAACTCGATGCCGAGTCCGTGCGCTCGTCGATCGCTCGACGCCTGGGCGTTGACATCGGCGCACTCGCGCCTGCCGATCGCCACGTGGAAGGTGTAGTCGACATGGTGCTCGACGCGACAGCGCGTTGCGACACTTCGCTGACGAAAGATCGGTTGTGCGGCTGGCATGCGGCGTTGTTCCCTACTGGCTACATCGGGCTGCCGCCAATTCATATCGGTGCATTCCGCAATGATGCCAGCGGCCCCATGCAAGTGGTGTCCGGCCCGATTGGCCGCCAGCGGGTTCATTTTGAGGCGCCGCCGACCGACACATTGGCTACCGAGATGGCGTGCTTTCTCGAATGGGCCAACACCAACACGTCGGATCACCCCATCCTAAAAGCGGGGCTTGGGCATCTGTGGTTTATCACGCTGCATCCGTTCGACGATGGCAATGGTCGCATCGCGCGCGCGATCAGCGATCTACTACTGGCGCGGGCCGATGGCAGTCCGCAACGTTTCTATAGTCTGTCGGCCCAAATTCAACGCGAGCGCCGCGAGTACTACGATATTCTTGAGCGCACACAAAAGGGTTCGCTGGAAGTTACGCCGTGGCTCCAATGGTTTCTGGAAAATTTGGCGACAGCAGTAACCACCGCGCAGCATAACTTGGATGCGGTGCTGGCCAAGACGCGCTTCTGGCAACGCTGGGCCACCACGCCATTGAACGAGCGACAAGTGAAACTGCTTAATCGTTTGTTGGATGGTTTTGAGGGTAAGCTCAACAGCAGTAAGTGGGCATCCATTGCCAAGTGCTCGCCAGATACTGCGCTGCGCGACATCAATGAACTGCTGATTTATGGCGCGTTGCGCAAGTCCGCAGCAGGTGGGCGCAGCACCAGCTATGAGCTAAACAATCCGCCCGCTAGGTAGCGATTTCAATCGCAGCACGCGGCCCGCCGTTCACTCAATTTATTTCGCAATGCGCTGATAAAATAATAATTCGTATGCCAGCGAATTATCGTCAGCAGTGGCAAATTGTTCTTCGCGCAGCAGCTGCCACTGCGACCAATCGACATCAATGAAATGCGCATCGCCTTCGGCTTCAAACAGCACGCGCGTGTAATACAGCGTGGTAGTTAGCGGTAATGCTTGTTGATAAATATCTGCGCCGCCGATAATCATAATTTCGCTGGCGCCATCGCGCTGCGCAATTTCGTCGGCGCGCTGCAGCGCTTCTTCCAAACTGTGCGTTACCACTGCGCCTTCGGCAGTAAAATTTTTATCGCGCGTGATCACGATATTGGTTCTGCCTGGCAGTGGTTTGCCGAGCGAGGCGAAGGTTTTGCGGCCCATCACGATCGGCTTGCCGAGTGTGGTCGCTTTGAAATGTTTGAGATCGCCGGGCAGGCGCCACGGCAATTGATTATCGCGACCGATTACGCCGTTTTGCGCGACGGCAACGATAATCGCGATCGGCGTTTTTGTGGTGCTTGCTTTCGAGTCGGCCATCGTTACACCGCAATCGGCGCTTTGATGGCGGGAAGCGGATCGTAATCAGCGAATTCAAAATCTTCAAATTCGTAATCGAAAATGCTCGCCGGTTTGCGTTTGATAATTAATTGCGGCAATGCGCGCGGCGTGCGCTGCAGTTGTTCGAACACGATGGCATCGGTGAGGTGGTTGCTGTACAAATGCGTATCGCCGAGCGTATGTACAAATTCGCCGATGCCGAGATCGCATTGCTGCGCGATCATATGTGTGAGCAATGCGTAGCTGGCGATATTGAACGGCACGCCGAGAAAAAAATCGGCGCTGCGCTGATACAGCTGACACGATAATTTTTTATTCGCGACGTAAAATTGAAACAACGTATGGCATGGCGGCAATGCGGCTTTGCCATTGCGCACATTTTCGTGCGGGCCAACACTTTCATCGGGCAGATCGGCGGGGTTCCAGGCGTTAACTAGCAAACGGCGCGAATCGGGTTTGCGTTTTATCATCTCGATCACTTCGCTGATTTGATCGATGCTGCGCCCATCGGGGCACGCCCAGCTGCGCCATTGCTTGCCGTACACCGGACCGAGATCGCCATCGGGCAGCGCCCATTCGTCCCAAATCGTCACGCCGCGTTCGCGCAACCAATTGTTATCGCAGCTGCCTTGCAGAAACCATAACAATTCGATGATGACGCTGCGTGTATGAATTTTTTTAGTGGTCAGCAACGGAAAACCTTCCGCGAGATCGAAGCGCAGTTGCCGACCGAATACCGAGCGCGTACCGACGCCGGTGCGATCGCTTTTGTCGACGCCGTTATCGAGAATATCGCGCATTAGATCGAGATATTGTTTCATGCTCGATGTGCACCTTTGTTGTTAGCCGCTAAGGAATTGCGCGCGTACGCGTAAATAAATAAACCAGCGCCGATCGCGATCATCGGCAGTGATAATTGCTGGCCGCGACTCATCCAACCCAGCGCGGCGAAACCAATTTGCACATCCGGTTCGCGAAAAAATTCGACGCCGAAACGAAAGACGCCGTAAAAAAATAAAAATAAACCGCCGACTGTGTACGTCGGACGCGGGCGACTGGAAAAACCCCACAGAATCGCGAACAGCAATACGCCTTCCAACAGCGCTTCGTACAACTGCGACGGATGCCGCACCAGTAATTGCGGATCGGTGCGCGGGAACACCATGCCCCACGGTAGATCGGTAACGCGCCCCCATAATTCTTGATTCACAAAATTGGCGAGCCGCCCGAGCAATAAACCCAGCGGTACCACTGGCGCGATAAAATCCCATAGTCGACCCAACTCGATATTATTTTTACGCGCGTACCACGCCATCGCAATTATTACGCCGAGCGCACCGCCGTGAAACGACATGCCGCCCTCCCACACGCGCAATAGCCACAGCGGATCCTGCAAAAATTTATCGAAGTTATAAAACAGTACGTAGCCAAAGCGACCGCCGAGAATGACGCCAAGTGCGCCGCAAAAAATTACATCCTCGATCTGCGCCGGTGTCACCGGCGAATCGGCGCGACGCGCGCGACGCGTGGCGAGCAACCACGCCAGCACGAAGCCAGCTAAATAGGCGAGCCCGTACCAATGCACGGCGACCGGGCCGAGCTTAATTGCGACGGGATCGATATCGAGTGAATACAGCATTAGGTTCTCGCTATGGCATTTGCGCCGCCGACCAACTGGCTGCGGTGCGCAGAAAGCCGCTATTATCGCTGCCATATCCGCAAATAGAAACGATCAATTCTCATGGGTTTGATTTTGTTGGCGGAGATTGCGCCCGCCGATTACGCCCGGCAAGTCGCGAATGCGTTGGAGAGTTAACGATGTCTACAACATCTTTGGTATTAGGCGACGAATTAATCGCAACGCTAGGCAGCAACGTGCCAACAGATTTACTGCAAGTGGTAACGCGGGTGTTGTAAATAAAATTGCAGAAACAAATAAAAAAGGGCAGCCAAAGCTGCCCTTAAAAAAATTTATTACCAATCAATCGGTGCGGAACTCGTTGACCAGGCCAGATAATTTATTTGCAGCGGTCATCAGGTCGCGACTCGCGTGCTCCACCTCTTGCACCGAGTGCGCCGAGCTTTTTGCGACATCGGAAATATTCACAACGTTGCGCGAAATCTCCTGCGATACCGCCATTTGCTCTTCGGTGGCGCTGGCGATTTGCGCATTCATATCGTTGATCAACGCCACCGCCAATCGAATCGCCGCCAGTGATTCGCTGGCTAACGAGGCGTGCACGGTGGTGCGCGCCATCTCGGCGCTGCCGTCGGCCATCGAACGCACCGCTTCGCGCGCACCCGCTTGTAGGCGCTCGATCATGCTTTGAATTTCTTGCGTCGATTCCTGCGTGCGCTGTGCCAACGAGCGCACCTCGTCGGCGACGACGGCAAAACCACGGCCCTGCTCGCCAGCGCGCGCCGCTTCGATCGCCGCGTTCAATGCCAGCAAGTTGGTTTGTTCGGCGATACCGCGAATCACATCAAGCACCGAGCCGATCGACGCGCTATCGGTTTCGACACGCTTGATCACTTGACCTGCCGCATCCATCCGCGCCGCTAAACTGTGAATCGACATGATCGTGCTATCGACCACTTTATTGCCTTGCTCGGTTTCGTGATTTGCGTTATTCGCCGCGTCAGCCGCTTGATGCGCGTTGCGACTGACCTCTTCGATCGCATGCGTCATTTCGGTGGATGCAGTAGCGACTTGATCGGTCTCGCGCATCTGCACCGTCACACCTTCGCGAGTTAGCTCGGTGGTATTCGCCAATTGCGTGGCGCTGCGCTGTAAGATCGCGCTGGTATCGCGCACATCGCGGAGAATTTCGCAGAAGCGCGTCATCATCGCTTGATAAGCGTGCGCGACACGACCAATTTCATCGTTCTGATCGATCGAAATTGGCACGGTCAAATCGCGGCTGCGTTCGGTGGTTTCAATCGCAACGCGCAACTCGTTGAGCGGTCCCGAGATCGTGCGGCCAACCCAGCTGCCGATCAGCACCATGATCGCCGCCGCCAACACGGTGACGCCGATAAATACTTTAAATGCATTGTCGTAAATCATTTGCGCCGCAACGCGTTCCTGTTTCGCAGTATCGAGTTGAATATCGATCAGCTGCTTAAGGCGACCGGCTATCGGATCGATATATTCGTACAAATCCGCACTGTATTCGGCGATTACCGGATCGCCATTATCGGTGAGGTTCATCGAATCGCCCATCGGCTCCAGCACGGCGGCCGCCGCGTCGATGCGCGTTAATGCCTTGGCCGTGTGGCCATCGACTTCTTCAACCAAATGGCGCTCGGACTGCGTTAATTGCGATGTTTGATACTGCGTCCAATTGTCCTTGGCTTGGCGCTCAGCCTGACGAATCAGGTTATACGCTTCGCGCGGCGTCATCATGCCGATATTGGCTTTATTGATCGCGGTCACCACATCGATCGCATACGCGTCGTTAACTTTTTTCAGCAGCGTTAACGGCACCACGCGATCATCGTAGATGTGGCCGACGCCGGCGTTGATCTTGGCGAACGATGCCAACGACGAGATGACCATCAGCAAAATAACCGCCAACGGTAACGCCACTAAAATCGCTAGGCGCTGGCCAACGCTTAAATTCTTCATTCTCTAATTCCGCTCAATTTTTCTTGTGTTGTATCGAATGTGTTGTGCAAAGGTAATGGTCGCATCGAGTCTATGCCGAATCGCCGCACTGAAAGCTACCGAAGTAGTGCGCGATAATTGTCGTAGACTTACTGCGCAAAAAGTACTGCGCAAATAGCTTGTCGGCCGCCTCCGCCGCACGACAACTATAGCAGCGCTTACCAACCTACGCCGCGCTGACCCCATCGCGGCGCAGGGTTTTGACTCCGCTCGACGTACCCAGCAGCAATACATCGGCCGGTCGCAGCGCGAACAGTCCATTGGTAACGACACCGGTGATTTGATTGATGCGCGTTTCGATATCGCGCGGCGCTGCGATCGGAAAATTATAGACATCGAGAATAACGTTGCCATTGTCGGTCACCAAGCCACTGCGATACACCGGATCGCCGCCCAATTTCACCAGCTCGCGCGCCACATAACTACGCGCCATCGGAATCACTTCGACCGGCAACGGAAAACCGCCGAGCTGTTGCACGTATTTGCTTTCGTCGACGATGCAGACAAATTCGCGCGCGCAGGCGGCGACGATTTTTTCGCGAGTCAGCGCCGCGCCGCCGCCTTTAATTAGCTCTAAATTGGCATTGGCTTCATCGGCGCCGTCGACATAAATATCAAACGTGCCGGCGCTGTTCAAATCGAGCACCTCGATGCCGTGTTGCTTTAGGCGCTGCGCCGAAGCTTCCGAGCTGGCCACCGCACCAGCGAAGCGATCGCGCAGCTCGGCCAAGTAATCGATAAAATAATTGGCGGTGGAACCAGTGCCGATGCCGATTACGCTGTCGGGATGCAGGCGCGTGCGCACATAATCGAGCGCGGCGCGCGCGACGGCTTGTTTCAATGCATCTTGCTTCAGCGCATCTTGATTCATAGTCGCTAACTCTGTTGACGGTTGTTGGGGACTGCTGGCATAGCAGCGATTATATAGGATCGCGCAGCGAACTCCGCTAAACTGAGCGATTGAAATCGCCTCATCCCGAGATCGCCATGCTGCACGACTACGTGAAAAAAATTCTCTGCGCGCGCGTTTACGACGTCGCCAAAGAAACCCCGATCGATGAAGCAAACCAGCTATCGAAACGCTTCGGCAATCGCATTCTGCTCAAGCGCGAAGATTTACAACCGGTGTTTTCGTTTAAATTGCGCGGCGCCTACAACAAAGTAGCGCAGTTAACGCCTGCGGAACGCGCGCGCGGTGTGATTTGCGCGTCGGCCGGTAATCATGCGCAAGGGCTGGCACTCGCCGCTGCAAAACTCGGCATCAAAGCCACCATCGTGATGCCAAAAACCACGCCGCTGATCAAAGTCGATGCAGTGCGCGCACGCGGCGCCAAAGTGATTTTACATGGCGACACCTACGACGAAGCATCGCAGCACGCGATGCAATTGGTCGAAGAAAAACAGTTGGTGTATATCCACCCGTACGACGATCCCGACATCATCGCCGGTCAGGGCACGGTCGGCATGGAAATTCTGCACCAGCATTCGAGCCGGCTCGATGCGATTTTTGTACCTGTCGGCGGCGGCGGCCTGTGTGCTGGCATCGCCGCGTACGTTAAATACCTGCGCCCAGATATCAAAGTATTCGCTGTCGAAGCCGAGGATTCCGCATGCTTAAAAGCGGCGATGGAGGCCGGCAAACGCGTCTCGTTGGAGCACGTCGGACTATTCGCCGATGGCGTTGCAGTGGCCAAGATCGGCAAGGAAACGTTCCGCGTGCTGCGCAAAACAATCGATGGCGTGATCACTGCCAACACTGATGAAATCTGCGCCGCGATCAAAGATATCTTCGACGACACGCGCTCGATCGCCGAGCCGGCCGGTGCGTTGGCATTGGCAGGACTTAAAAAATATATCGCCAGCAGCGGCGCCAAGGGAGAAACACTGCTCGCGATTCACAGCGGTGCGAATACGAATTTTGATCGGCTGCGTTATATCTCTGAGCGCACCGAGATCGGTGAGCAGCGCGAAGTGATTCTGACCGTCACCATTCCCGAACGCCCCGGCAGCTTTAAGGCGTTTTGCAGCGCGCTCGGCAAACGTAACATCACTGAATTCAATTACCGCTTTGCGGATCGACACGCGGCGCAAATTTTTGTTGGCGTGCAAGTCGCACCTGGCGGTATCGATCGCGCTGAACTAGTCGGCGATCTGCAGGCTAAGGACTATGCGGTGCTCGACCTCACCGACAACGAAATGGCCAAGCTGCATATCCGCCATATGGTCGGCGGGCATGCGCCGAGCACGGTGCTCGACGAGGTGCTGTACCGTTTTGAGTTTCCGGAGCGGCCCGGCGCGTTACTGAACTTTTTGACGCGGCTCGGCACCCGCTGGAATATTTCGATGTTCCACTACCGCAACCACGGTGCTGCCTGCGGTCGAGTGTTAGTCGGCATGCAAGTACCCACTTCGGAGCAGCAAGCACTACAGCAGTTCCTCGATGGACTGACCTATCCGTACCAGGAGGAGACGCAAAATCCGGCCTATCAGCTATTTCTTGGCCGCTCGGAGGCACCCGCCAACGGCGTTTTGTGAACCGCGTGGCAACTCGCGCTGCGGGCGCGTCGCAGATCCTGCATATACCGCAACGGCGACCTACCGGGCCGACTAATCTAAAGCTCAGAGATTAATTGCGGTCGTGCTCTCGCGAATCGACCGCACCAGCCCCGAGGTTGCCATCATGTACGCCAGAATGTCGAAGCCCGACTCCGTTACCGTCACCGTACTGTTATTCACGCTCGGCACGCTGCTGACCGCAACGCTGAACGTGATGATCGGCTAACGATCGGTTTCGATCCAACCGCGCTCGGTCAACACGCCAGTTAACGGCACGTCCCACGGCTCGCGCGGTAAACTGCTCACCTTCTGAAATCGATACGCCAGCCCAATCAGCTGAGGGGCATTTGCCCGCGCATTTCCCGTATGTCGAACACGCGCAAAAGTGCGATCGTAAAAACCACCGCCCATACCCAAACGATTGCCGCGTCGATCGAACGCCACCAGCGGCAGTAATACGACATCCAACTCCGTGATCGATATTCGACGGCTGCGCTGTGGCTCGGGAATTCCGAAGCGATTGCGGCGCATGCGCATGCCGCAGCGATACTCGCCAAACCCCAAACGATTGCCGTGACGCAACTGCGGTAGATAGACGCGCTTACCACTGACCAATGCGTGTCGTAACAATAGTTGCGGATCGATTTCGCCATCGGCAGCGATGTACAGCGCCACGCTGCGCGCGCGGATATACCAAGGTTGACGCTGGGCATGCTGTAGCAATTGCCGTGCGGCACGACGGCGCGCACCGATGCTCAAGCCATGCCGACGCGCTCGCAGGAGTTGCCGCAACTGGCGTTTGCTGAGATCGCTATCGGGCACGGTGGAAAACATGATTTAGAAGAGAAGAACCCCGAGATACCGCTGGCGGCGTGGCCCTTGAACCCAGAGGTTCAAGGCGGCGGCTGCTGTAGTGTTTCAGGCTTTCCGACCAGCGGACATGCACACCAACACCAACGAGTAGCCCCCAGGTTTTTGATTCATCGGCTCAGGGGTCTTAACCACCTGGCGCATATCTCAGGGATTTTCAGTGTAGCGCTATGCGGTTTTTATTGCCATTTAGGAATGCTATTTGATTTCTATTTGACGGGCTTAGCCGATTTCCATTTGGCTGAAACGCTGCAATGCATCCTCGATGCGATCGCTGAGCTTTTTTACATCGTCGTTAGCGGCTTGCGCGCCGGCGCTCGCCTGACTGTCCTTCTGCGTATTTTTTTGCAACAGTTCATAAGCGGTATTCAATGCGACCATCACGGCGATGCGCTCCAGGCCAATCACTTTGCCGCTGTCGCGAACGCCGCGCATTTGCTTATCCAAATACCGCGCCGCCTCGATTAAACCGGGCTCTTGCTCCGTAGGACAGGCGACCTGATAGTCCTTATCCAATATTTTTACGGTGACTGTATGCGCGCTCATGGCTGTAGTTTTCTCATGATGCCAGTTTCCTCACGATTCCTGCTCCAGCGCCTTAAGACGAACAATCATCGACTCGACTTTACTGCGCGCGACTTCGGTTTTCTGCAGCAGCTGTTCGCGTTCCTGTTGCCAGCCGATGGCCGCGCTTTTCAGCACCCGATTTTCGCGATCCACCTGCTCGCACAGCTGAATCAAATCGTTAACTTTGCGCTCCAGCTGTTTGAATTGCTGATTTTCCATGGCGGGCTCGTAATACCTGGTTCAGATGTATCTAGTCAGAGTACCTAGCGGTTTGGCACTACTATAGATGTCCCTCGAAGTGCGGTCAACGGAATGAAAATTACGCGAATTCAACAACCTGCCAAGCATATTAAAAGCCCGCATCAGATTCACCCCGAACATCGCGTTTTGATCCAAACGGCGCTACCATGGCAACCACAATTTCCTGCTCTTCTCTTGGGTTTTTTAACCGTACTTACGATGACCGAATCAACCGCGCCCACTTTTGATGAACTTCGCACGCTGCTGCAAAATTACGGCGCGCTGCAATCCGCCACCGAATTGCACGGCTTTCTCACCGGTCAATTGGCGACCGGCAAACGCCTGAGCCGCAGCGAATGGCTGCGCACCGCCAACGAAGCCGCCGATCTCAGCCAAAGCCCCGACGAAGTGGCGGGCGACAGTCTTTATGCGCTGTATCGCGCCACGTTGAGCGAACTGCAAAGCAGTGAGTTCATCTTTCAACCGCTGCTGCCCGACGACGATGCCGCGCTGGCCGAGCGCGTCGATGGACTCGGCCAATGGTGTCAGGGATTTTTGATGGGCTTTGGTTTAGCCGGCTCAAAACTCGCGATCGATTCCGAACTCGCCGAAGCATTGCGCGATTTCGCCGCGATTGCACAGGTCGGCGCCGGCGCCGGCGCCGACAATACCGCGCGCGACGACAGTGAAAGCGATTTATTTTCGATCAGCGAATACGTGCGCCTAACCGCAGTAGAAATTTTCGGCAGACATAGCCCCGCTGACACACCCCCACCCGCAGCATCGATTAGCGGCAGCGGTACATCACCGGCCGATTTATTCAAGCGCAAAAAATTACATTAACCGTATCGATCTTCGCCTCACTGAAAATCTTATATGACCAGCAAAATTAGCCAGCAAGAATTTGCCCGTCGCCGTCGCGATTTGATGGCGCAAATGGAACCCGACAGCATCGCCATCGTGCCCGCTGCGCGCGAACAAATTCGCAATCGCGATGTCGAGTTTCCGTTCCGGCAGGATAGCGATTTTTATTATTTAACTGGATTCCCCGAACCCGATGCGGTACTGGTGTTATTACCCGGACGCGCGCACGGCGAGGTCGTGATTTTTTGTCGCGAGCGCGATCCGACGATGGAATTGTGGAACGGCTATCGCGCCGGCCCCGAGGGCGTCTGCGAAAATTTCGGCGCCGACGATGCGTTTCCGATCGGCGATCTCGACGATATTTTGCCGGGCCTGATCGAAGGCCGCGAACGCGTTTACTACGCGATGGGCCGCAATGCCGATTTCGATCGCCGTGTGATGCAGTGGGTCAATGTGATTCGCTCGAAAGTTCGCGCTGGCGCACATCCACCCGGCGAATTTCTCGATCTCGATCATCTGTTGCACGAATTGCGTTTATTCAAAAGCGCGGCGGAATTGCGCATCATGCGCGAAGCCGGAAAAATTTCTTCGCACGCACATTGTCGTGCATTAACATTTTGTCAGCCGGGCCACTACGAATATCAATTGGAAGCAGAAATTCTGCACGAGTTCGCGCGCAACGGCGCGCGTCATCCGGCATACGGCACCATCGTCGGCGGCGGCGCCAACGGTTGCATTCTGCACTACCGCGAAAACGATGCGCTGCTGCGCGACGGCGATTTGGTATTGATCGATGCCGGTTGCGAATTGGAACACTACGCCGCCGACATCACCCGCACTTTTCCGGTCAACGGTAAATTCAGCAAGGAACAACAGGCGCTGTACGAATTAACGCTAGCCGCGCAGCTCGCCGCAATCGCGATTATTAAACCCGGTTGCCACTGGAACGAACCGCACGAAGTCACCGTGCGCGTGATTACGCAAGGCCTTGTCGATTTGGCTTTACTCGACGGCGAACCGAATGAATTAATCGAGACCGAAGCGTACAAAAGTTTTTACATGCATCGCGCCGGACATTGGCTCGGCATGGATGTACACGATGTCGGCGACTACAAAGTCGGTGGCGAGTGGCGCATGCTCGAACCCGGCATGGTGATGACGGTCGAGCCCGGCATTTATGTGTCGCCGCACAACACCAAAGTCGCGCGCAAATGGCGCGGCATCGGTATTCGCATCGAAGACGATGTTGCGATCACTAAAAAAGGCAGCGAAGTGTTGACCGCCGATGCACCGAAAACGGTGCGCGATATTCATCATTTAATGCGCGAGCACCGCAGCGCGTGAGCGATTACGATGTCGTCATCGCTGGCGGCGGCATGGTCGGCATCAGCTTCGCGCTGGCGCTCGATCGGTTGAGCAACGGCGCGCTGCGCATTTTAGTCGCCGAAAGTTTTGCGATTCCGCCTGCAAATAACTCGCTGCAATACCGCCCCAGCTTCGATGCGCGTGCCACCGCGTTGTCGTACGGCAGCCAATGTATTTTAGAAAATATCGGCATTTGGCCGACACTCGCCGCGCACACCACGCGCATCGATAATATTCACGTCTCCGAGCGCGCGCGCTTTGGCAGCACCGTGCTAAATGCCGCGCAGCGCGGTTGGTCAGCGCTCGGTTACGTCGTCGAAAACGCGTGGATCGGCAATGTGTTGCTAGCGAATTTGCGGCGGCGTCCCGCAATCACTTTGTTAAGTTCAGCGAAAGTAATCGACTGCATTCCCGGTACACAACACGCCAGCGTCGTAATCGAACACGACGCACAACAAAAAACATTTTCGACGCAATTACTCAGCATCGCCGACGGCGCCAATTCCAATTTGCGCACGCGCATAGGCATCGGCTGCACTACGCACGATTATCAACGCCAAGCAATCATCGCCAATATTAGTTGCAGTCGCGCGCACGCCGGTTGGGCGTTCGAGCGCTTCACCGATTGGGGCCCGATGGCATTGCTGCCGCTTAGCGATAGCGAAGATCGTCAACCACGGATGGCGCTGGTATGGACGATGGCCAACGAACGCGCCGCGCCATTGCTCGAATGTGCTGATGCAGATTTTCTCGCCGCGCTACAGAACCGCTTCGGTCAACGCCAGGGACAACTTATTCGCGTCGGCCAACGCGGCAGTTACGATCTGCAATTAATCACCGCCGACGAACAAATTCGTCGGCAACTGGTATTGATCGGTAACGCTGCACACAGCTTGCATCCGGTCGCTGGCCAAGGTTTTAATTTGGCATTGCGCGATGTATTGCGCTTGGCCGAAATTATCGCGCACGCGCAGCGCGCTAACGAAGCACTCGGCGAACTCGATGTGTTACAGCGTTACACCGCGCAACAGGCGAGCGATCAAACAAAAACAATTTTATTTTCCGATCGCATCACCGAATTATTCGAACAGCCCAATATTTTTATCGGCGGCCTGCGCCAGCTCGGCGTGATGGCGCTCGATTTAAATACCGCCGGCAAAAATTATTTTATCGATCACAGTGCCGGTTATCATCCCGGCGCCGCGCTCGGCTCAGGAAGTTAAGCGATGCTGCCGCAGAATTTTGATATCGCGATCGTCGGTGCCGGGCTCGCCGGCTCGGCGTTGGCCGCAGCACTCGGCGGCAGCGGTTTGCGCATCGCGCTGCTCGAAGCGCAACCGTTATCGCTGCAATGGCCAACGACCAACGACGATGTTACCGATTTCGATATTCGCGTTAGCGCGTTGACCGCCGCATCGCAGCAATGGCTCGCGCAATTGGGCGCATGGGAATCGATCGCTGCACGCCGCGTCGCAGCGTATCGGCATATGTCGGTGTGGGACGGCGAAGGCACCGGCGCGATTCAATTCGATGCCAGCGATGTCAATCGCGCGACGCTCGGCCATATCGTCGAAAATAATTTACTGCAATGCGCGTTGCTACACCGCATCGGCGCACACGACAACATTCAAATTTTTAGTCCAGCGCGCGTCACCGAATTTTTACGCAGCGACGAACGCATCGATATCGCGCTCGAAGATGGTCGCCATTTGCGCGCGACATTATTAGTCGCGGCTGACGGTGCAAATTCGCGCGTGCGCGAGTGGGCCGATTTTAAAATGCGCGAATGGGATTACGACCACGTCGCGATCGCCGCGACCGTCGAATGCAGCGCTGCGCATCAACATACCGCGTGGCAAATTTTTCGGCGCGAAGGCCCGCTCGCCTTTCTTCCTTTGCAAACGTCGCCATCGGGTGCGCGTGCTGGCGACAATCATTTCTGCTCAATCGTCTGGTCGACGACTCCCGAAGAAGCCGCCACGCTGATGGCGCTCGACGATACCGCATTTGCGCAGGCGCTCGGCCGCGCCTTTGAATTTCGGCTCGGCGAAATTATCGGCGTCGGTAAGCGCTTGAGTTTTCCGTTGCGCGCGCGCCACGCGAATAACTACACGCAACCGAATATCGTACTGATCGGCGATGCCGCGCATACCATTCATCCGCTCGCCGGCCAAGGTATTAATCTCGGCTTACAGGATGCGCAGGTACTCGCGCAAGAAATTTTACGCGCCAACGCGCGCGGCTTATCGATCGCCGATGCCAGCGTGCTCGCGCGCTACCAACGCGCGCGCAAAGGCGACAACTTAGCGATGCTCGCAACGATGGAAGGTTTCAAACGGCTATTCGGCGCGCACAATTTATCGGCGCGCTTACTGCGCAACGTCGGTTTAAACTGGGTCGATCGCAGCGCGCCGTTAAAACGCATTCTGATTCGGCAGGCGATGGGTTTGAAATAATTTTTCTGTTCTTGCCGCTTCTCAAGATAAACTCGGGGCGTTGATCGGTGCTGAAACAATTCAATTTTTTTGATAGCCATTTTCATATCATTGACGCCCGGTTTCCACTCACGCCCAATAATGGCTACTTGCCAGACGAATTCACTTGCAAGGATTATTGCGAACGAACTGCAGCTTATAATTTGTGTGGAGGGGCTATTGTGTCGGGCTCTTTCCAAGCCTTTGACCAGAGTTATTTGATTGCAGCGCTAATGGAATTGGGTTCGTCTTTCGTCGGCGTCACGCAGCTTCGCGCCATCGCGTCAGACAATGAAATTATTCAATTGAACAATGCGGGTGTACGCGCTGTTCGATTTAACCTAAAGCGAGGCGGCTCGGAACAAGTTAGCCATTTATCACTAATGGCCAAAAGGGTTTATGAACTGGTCGGCTGGCATGTAGAGCTGTATGTCGATTCTAAAGAGCTGCCGGACCTGTACGACGTACTTATTGAGTTGCCTTCGGTCAGCATCGATCATTTAGGCCTGAGTCGATCGGGATTAAAGTTACTAATCAAACTCGCCGAGAAAGGCGTGCGAATCAAAGCAACCGGCTTTGGTCGAGTTAGCTTTGAAATCAAAAATGTGTTGCAAGACTTATATTCGGCAAACCCAAAATCATTAATGTTTGGTACAGATTTGCCATCCACTAGAGCAGCCAGACCGTATAGCGACGATGATTTTTTACTCGTAATCGATGCTCTCGGTGAGGATGGAGCAGCCGATGTATTCAGTCGAAATGCGATCGATTTTTACCATCCAGCAAAAAACAACGTATCGGCGAACTAACCGGCGGGGTCAAACCCGCGGTCTGACCCTTTCCTCTCATAGCGACGGGTTGTATTTCCAATCGCCGCGGTTAGAATGTTGTGCATTCCCAGTTATATTTTCTAAGCGAGCCAACCATGAGCAATACCCCTAGCGATCTCAAATACGCCAGCAGCCACGAATGGGCACGCCTGGAAGAAGACGGCACCGTCACCGTCGGCATCAGCGATCACGCGCAGAACGCGCTCGGCGATGTGGTATTTGTCGAGCTGCCGGAAGTGGGTCGCGAATTAACCGCAGGCCAAGAGGCCGGCGTGGTCGAATCGGTCAAAGCGGCATCGGATATTTACGCGCCGGTATCCGGCGAAGTGATCGCGATCAATGATGTGCTCGAAGATAGCCCCGAGACGATCAATGGCGATCCGTATCAGCTCGGCTGGTTTTTCCGTCTGCAACCGAGCGATCCCACCGAGTTAGATAGCCTGCTCGACGGCGATGCGTATCAAGAGCTGTGTGACGACGAGTAACGCTGCTCGGGTATAACCCTTAACCTCGGGGAATAACCCTCCACCTCGCTACGTCCGACACCTCCGCTATGCAATGGCGAAGGTGTCATCCGATCTTTTTTTGATATCCCATGTTTCGATATCTTCACTCTGCGAGTTAGCCGCCATGGCCGATGCATTTGCTCCGTTATTTTTGAATCCGAACGCCGAACGCCGCCTGCGCGCCGGACACGTGTGGATTTACAGCAACGAAATCGATACCAAAAAGTCGCCGCTTAAAGATTTTGAAAATGGTCAGCAGGTGATGGTACACAGCGCGAACGGCAAAGCACTCGGCATCGCGTATCTGAATCCGCATACGTTGATCAGTGCGCGCTTGATTAGCAAAGATCATCCGCTCGATAAATCGCTGCTGGTGCATCGCATCAATATCGCGCTGGCGTTGCGCGAGCGCGTCTTCGCGCAGCCGTATTATCGGTTGGTGTACGGCGATAGCGATGGCCTATCCGGTTTAGTGGTCGATCGCTTCGGCGATTATCTGGTCGTGCAAATCAATACCGCCGGCATGGAGCGCGTGCTCGACGATATCGTCACCGCGCTGACGCAAGTGCTAAAACCACGCGGCATTTTGTTGAAAAACGATTCGCGCGTGCGCGCGTCGGAAGAATTGCCCGACTACGTCAAAGTCGCATATGGCGAAGTCCCCGAGCAGGTCGAATTAATCGAAAACGGCTGCAAATTTTTGGCGCCGGTGTACAGCGGACAAAAAACCGGCTGGTTTTACGATCACCGTAACGCGCGCGCACGACTCGCACCGTATTGCCACGGGCGGCGCGTGCTCGATGTGTTTTCGTATATCGGCGGCTGGGGCATTCAGGCAGCAGTCGGCGGCGCCAGCGAAGTCACGCTGCTCGATAGTTCGGCCAGCGCGCTCGAAATGGCGCAACGCAACGCCGAATTAAATAATGTCGGCGATAAAGTGAAAGTGCTGGAAGGCTCGGCATTCGACGCATTAAAAGAATTGCACGAACGCGAAGAGCGTTTCGATACCATCATTCTCGATCCACCCGCATTTATTCCACGCCGCAAAGATATTCGCGCCGGCGAAACCGCGTATCGCCGCATCAATGAATTAGCGATTCGTTTACTAAGTCGCGAAGGTTTTTTAATTTCGGCATCGTGCTCGCTGCATTTAACGCGCGACGCGTTAACCGATATTTTGCGCGCCAGCGCACGCCACCTCGATCGCCAATTACAAATTCTCGAACAGCACGGCCAAGGCGCTGATCACCCAGTGCACCCGGCAATCGCCGAAACCGATTATTTAAAAAGCGTATTTTGTCGGGTGTTGCCGGTGTAGGAAAAATTAATGCGCCAACTTTCAACTGAAACTTGGAATATGCCGTGAACCAGCCCCTTCTCCCCTAGAAGGGTTAGGCGTCGGTCTTACTCGTAGTGACTCCACATACGAAGTACGCGAACCTTGCGTTCTTTCTTGAAAACTTCGTAGACAAGGCGATGCTGGATGTTGATTCGCCTTGAGTAGGTTACTTCCAGATCTCCAACCAACTTTTCATAGGGAGGCGGATTCTGGAAAGGGTCATTTGCCAGCACCTCGAGTAGCTCTTGAGCGTTGCTCTTTAGACCTGCAGCGGCACCTTGACCGCATGCTTCGCAAAGACGATGGCCCATTTCACCAGTTGAGCGCCTTTCCGCTCTTGTCGAGTGGCTCCGCCATGCCTTTCTTGATGGACTCACGCATGCCGGGAACTGACAGCAAGTAGAGTGTTTCTTGAATTGCTTGCCAATCATCAGCCGAGACAAGAACTGCACTGCTGCGTTTTCCTGAGATGAGAATTGGTTGATGTGACTCCGCAGTCTGATCAATGAGGCGATACAGGCTGGCGCGGGCTTCGCTTGCGGTGATTGGTGCGACCATAAAGATTCTCCTTCTAGCAGGAAAAAAGCGTACTTGCCGTCAAGGCGTGCCTTGCAGTGCGTCTCGCGAGACGCCTAACAGATAAGGATATGTCGCGCTTGCCGCGACATATCTCATTGTTGAACAAGCCCGGTCTCGGACTCTCTATCTATTAGTAAATAAATCGATTTT
>JAYVWC010000011.1:0-3963 GCA_043786385.1 Spongiibacteraceae bacterium
GCCAACGCACGGCGCTGTAGTTCGACCAGCTGCTGAATGCCGCCGCGCGCCAGCGCCAACATCGCCTGCAACTCGTCGTTCGAAAACGGCGCGCCTTCGGCGGTGCCCTGCACTTCGACAAAACCACCCTGCTCGGTCATCACCACGTTCATATCGGTTTCCGCCTTCGAATCCTCGGCGTAATCGAGATCGAGCACCGGCACGCCTTCGTATACGCCCACCGACACCGCCGCGACCATTTGCTGCAGCGGATTGCCGCGCAATTTACCGCGACCGCCCAGCGCGCTCAACGCATCCACCAACGCCACGCAGGCGCCGGTAATCGCCGCGGTACGCGTGCCGCCATCGGCCTGAATCACATCGCAATCGATGGTGATGGTGTTTTCGCCGAGCTGCGTTAAATCCACCGCATTGCGCAACGCGCGACCGATCAAGCGCTGAATTTCTACCGTGCGACCACCTTGTTTGCCGCGCGCCGCTTCGCGATCCATGCGCGTGCCGGTCGAGCGCGGCAACATACCGTATTCAGCGGTGATCCAACCCTGCCCCGAGCCGCGCAAAAAACGCGGCACATCGGTGGTGGCGCTGGCGGTGCAAATCACTTTGGTGTCGCCGAATGCCACCAGCACCGAACCCTCGGCGTGCTTGGTGTAATGACGCGTGATGCTGATTTCGCGCAACTGTTCGGGCAGACGTCCACTCGGTCGAATCATTCAATGTTTCCTCTACATAATCGCCACAGCGGCGGGCGCGCCATTATACAGATCGACAGTTGCCTCGCGGCGGCGCAATCCAGCTAAAATGATCGCGCCGCCAACTCGCGCAACTTTCGCCGCTCCCGAGGATAACCCGATGCCCCATAGCATGACCGCCTTTGCGCGCCAAACCGGCGAATTCAGTTGGGGCTCGATCGTTTGGGAAATTCGCTCGGTCAATCATCGTTATCTCGAACCGAGTTTTAAATTACCGGAGGCGCTGCGACTGCTCGAAGGCGAGTTGCGCGAGCGTCTGCGCGCACACGTTGCGCGCGGCAAGATCGAATGCAGTTTGCGGTTATTGCATCACGCCGCCGATACCGCGCCGATCGCGATCAATACCGTACTGCTGGAACAACTGCTCGCCGCCAGCGCCGTAGTACAAAAAAAGCTGCTGCTGGCAAAACTGCCGCAGGCCGCAGCGTTAAATCCGCTGGAATTGCTCGCCTGGCCCGGCGTACTCCAACAGCCAGACAACGACAGCGATGCCATCGCCGGTGCCAGCGTGGAATTATTCAATCGCGCACTGCAACAACTGGTCGAGTGCCGCGCCCGCGAAGGCGCCGCACTGCAACAATTTATCATCGCGCAACTCGACGCGGTCGCCGCGATTATTCAATCCGCCAGAACCCAAATGCCGACGATTTTGCGCGCACAAAAACAAAAACTCCACGATCGTCTAGCCGAGCTGTGCGGTGAATTGAACCACGACCGCATCGAACAGGAGATCGTCATCCTTGCGCAAAAAAGCGATGTCGAAGAAGAACTGGATCGCCTGCAAACGCATATCAACGAAGTGCGACGCGCCTTGCAACAGCGCGAACCGTGTGGGCGGCGACTCGATTTTTTGATGCAGGAGTTCAATCGCGAAGCCAACACGCTATCGTCCAAATCACTGGCCGCCGAAACCACGTTGAACGCGGTGCAACTCAAGGTGCTAATCGAACAAATGCGCGAGCAAATCCAGAACATCGAATAGCATCTCAAGCCGCCTCACCCCAAATCAATATCCCCTTATAACCCGCTAACCATGCGGGTTTTTCATATCTCTGTGTTGCATTCCGTATCAGCATGTCTCATAGTTGATGTGTACACCTATGTGTACCTGTACATGCAAAGGGTACAAATTCAGGGGTACACAGGGAAACAGACCATGAGCAACCTCAGCGATATACAGATTAGGGCTTGGATTAGAGCAGGCGAACGCTTTGAAGGTAAAAGCGATGGCGATGGCTTAGTGCTCTGCTGGCGTGAGAGCTACGCCACCCCCGTTTGGAAACTCCGTTATCGTTTTGCCGGCAAGCAGCGAGTGATGACCCTTGGCAGCTACCGCGACCTATCACTAGCCGACGCACGCAAAACAGCGAAAGAACTCCGCGCCAAGGTATCGCTCGGCCATGATGTTGCCGGCGAAAAGCAAACTCGCAAAACGGACGCTGTCGCAAAGATAGAAGCCGACAAGCTAGCGCTAACCGTCGGTCAGCTGGCTGATGAGTATTTCGAGCGAATGATTCTTGGGAATTGGAAGTTTCCGAACATCGTGCGCGGACGGATCGAGAAAGACATCAAGCCAATGATTGGCAAGATCAAAGTCGAAGATGTTAAACCCATGCACATTGATGCGCTGCTGCAGTCGGTGGTGCAGCGTGGCGCACCAACGGTAGCTAATGACGTGCTGCGGTGGTTGCGTCGCATGTTCGATTACGCCGTGAAGCGGCACATGGTTGAAATCAACCCTGCCGCAGCTTTCGATATGGCTGATGCTGGCGGCAAAGAGCAATCGCGTGACCGTGCGCTATCTGAATCTGAGTTGGCTCAATTCTTCGCCGCCATGCGTATCGCCAAAGGGTTCAGCCGCCAAAACGAATTAACCGTGAAGCTGCTACTTATGCTCGCAGTTCGTAAAATGGAATTACTGGCAGCGCAATGGTCGGAGTTCGATCTCGATGAAGGCGTGTGGCACCTACCTGGCGAGCGCACCAAGACCGGCGCCGCTATCGACATACCATTACCGCCTATCACCGTCGAATTGTTACGAGAGCTGCACGAGATGGCCGCGAGTAGTCGCTGGTTATTGCCTGCACGGAAAATGCAGCATCGGATGATTCCGCATATAGGCGAGAGCACGCTAGGCGTCGCGCTGGCGAAAGTTAAACACGGCCTGCCGCCCTTCACCGTCCACGACTTCCGGCGCACGGCTCGTTCGCATCTGGCCGCCCTTGGTGTGCAGCCACATATCGCTGAGCGCTGCCTAAATCACAAATTAAAAGGCGTCGAGGGCATCTACGATCGATACGATTATTTTGAGGAGCGCAAAGCCGCACTCAATGCGTGGGCCGCACTGTTGTTGCAACTGGAGACTGGCGATAGCGACAAGGTTGTGCCAATCAGAAAGCGGCGCTGAACGAATTGCCTTCGGGTAATAAATCGGGGGTGGAAGTGTTAGAGCACCAACACCCCCTAACCACAAACCACCTAACGAGAGGTGAAATATGGCTAACGCGGATGGTAGCACGAGTGAGTTTTTGCAAACGGAAGATTATTATTGCTATATCTGGAAAGGTACCGCAGACGAGTTGATTGGCGCAGGAATAGTTGAGCGCACCGATTTACCTGGCGAACCTGGAAACAATAAAGTTAGCGCTACTTACTTTGAGGGGAAATTAGTGCGGGCTGGTCAGAGTTTCCCGCGTGATGACCGCTACCTTAATATTGTCCGGCGAGGAAAAAAGTTTAAGGTCACTAGAGGGAAACCTGATGCGGAAATAGCTAATTGCCTTGCAACGACAAAGACAAAGACAAAAACAGCCGAAATTCATGTAGACAGCAAAAATAGCAGTCGCAAAGAGCCTACATTTCGAATCGGCGAAATCGTGCAGGTGAATGCTTATAAAGCAGTAGGATCAGCAAAAGTAACCGGGATGAAATGGTACGAAGACCAGAACGGCGAGCATGGGGACGGCTGGTCATATGCTGTTGACCCAAACCCTTCTCAGTGGCGTGGCTGGTTTCATGAACGCTGCGTAGCTCCTTACAATCATTCCGCAATCCCCATTTGGACTGCTGCGATGAAACGCAAGAATGGAGTTCTTAAACCAACCACCAAGCCGAATAAAGTGGACCCCGAAATCCGGACACCTATTTAAGGTATGCTCTGCCAAAGTAAGTGAGGCCGGCAGTGAACGACAACAAACGTAAAACCTTCAGC
>JAYVWC010000012.1:0-9070 GCA_043786385.1 Spongiibacteraceae bacterium
GGGCGATATCGCCGTGCTTCCAATTATTTTGGCGTCCAGCTCAGCGTATCGCCGCGCCCTACTAGAGAAATTAGCGCTGCCGTTTAGCTGGGACAACCCGGATATCGATGAAACGGCGCTGCCCGACGAAACAGTCAGCGCGCTAGTCGAACGGCTGGCGTGCGCCAAAGCGCAGGCCCTCGCTGCTCGCTATCCGCAACATCTGATTATCGGTAGCGATCAAGTCGCGGCACTGAACGGCCGCATCCTCGGCAAACCCGGCAATTTCGAAAACGCGCTCACGCAACTGCGCGCCTGCAACGGTCAGCGCGTCGAGTTTTTCACCGGGCTTTGCTTACTCAATAGTAGCGATAACACCAGCGAATGCAGCGTCGAATCGTTCAGCGTGTTCTTCCGGCAACTCAGCGATGCACAGCTCAGCAATTACTTAATGAAAGAACAACCGTTCGATTGCGCTGGCAGTTTTAAAGCCGAAGGACTTGGCATCGCGCTATTCGAGCGAATGGAGGGCGACGATCCAAACACGCTAATTGGCCTACCATTGGTGCGCCTAGTGAAACTACTCGAGGCCGTCGGCGTCGACGTCATTTAAACGCATAACCGAATTATTTAAGCGTGTAACCGACGCGTTCGAGCTGATTGGCGAAACCGGCGCCAAAACTCATGCCGAAATTTTTCAGCAGTGCTTTCACCGGACTGCCGCCGATGCTGACATCGACTATTTGTTCAGTGCCGATAATATCTCGCGCCACGATGCCAGCACTACCGAGCCCATCGATCAAGCCGAGCTTCAATGCCTGCTCTCCGCTCCACACCATACCGCTGAACAATAGCGGATCGTCGCCCAAGCGCGAGCCGCGCCCCGCTTTCACGCGCGCAATAAATTGTTGATGCGTGCCATCGAGAATCGATTGCCACAATTTTTGTTGTTGTTCCGGCAGTGGACTAAACGGATCCAACATGCCCTTGTTTTCACCGGCGGTAAATAAACGGCGCTCGACGCCCAACTTCTCCATCAAACCGGTAAACCCAAAACTTGCGGAAACTACACCGATCGAACCGACCAGACTTGCCTGATCGGCATAGATTTGATCGGCACTGGCAGCGATATAGTAAGCGCCTGACGCACCGAGATCGCTGATCACCGCGTACACTTTTTTGTCGGGATATTTGCCGCGCAGGCGCTTAATTTCATCGTAAACCTGCCCCGCCTGCACCGGACTACCGCCGGGGCTATTAATTGCCAGCAACACCGCCACCGCGTGCTTATCCTCGAAAGCGCGCCGCAAACCGCGCACGATATTGTCGGCGCTGGCGAGTTCGCCCTCTGCAATCATGCCGTCGACGCGCACCATAGCGGCATGGTTAGACGCACGAAAGACAGCGATATCACCGCGCGGCAGCAGTAATGCCAACGCAACGAACAGATAAAGAAACGTCAACGATTTGAAAAAAATGCTCCAGCGGCGCGCTTTGCGCTGCTCATCGAGCGAACTATTGACGACCTTCTCAAGCACCTGCCAAGCGCGCTGATCCAATGGGTTATTGTCCATTTCGTACTCCTTCTCGATGATCTGCCGGCCACGCCAGCAATTGCTGCCAATTCGCCAACACTAACTCGGGCGCATATTGCATCAGCCGCTCGGCTGCATGTGCGCCAAAATCGACTGCGATACGCGGCATCGCGGCACTGCGCGCCATCGCCATATCGTATTCGGTATCGCCGATCATCACCGCGCCGGTTGCAGGCATCGATAACTCATCGAGCAATTCGTGCAGCATTTGCGGATGCGGTTTCGAGCGCGTTTCATCGGCGCAGCGGCTGGCATCAAAAAAATCGTGCAGCGCCAGCTGATCGAGTACGCGCTGCAATCCTTTGCGGCTTTTACCGGTCGCAACCGCGAGCAAATGACCACGCTCTTTAAGCTGCTCCAAGACCCGCATCGCACCGGGAAAAAATTCGCAGGGCTGCTGATCGGCAGCCACATAATGCTGCGCATAAGACGCCTGCAACAACTGCCGCTCGACCGACGACAACTCACCGAACAGCTGCTCAATCGCTTCCGGCAGGCCCAAACCGATGATTTCGCGCACCTCGGCGGCACTGCGCGATGGCAAGCTCAACTCCTGGATCGCGGCCTGCATCGCATCGATGATGCGCCCGGTCGAGTCCACTAAAGTGCCGTCCCAATCAAAAATAAACAACATATTTACAACTACTTACGAAGTAGTTCGAGAAATACTGAAAGCTCAACTTCAAGTTTTGCTTTAAGTGTTAAACGCTGCCCCAACCAATCGAACGACAGCGAATGCGCATGCAAAAATAGTCGGCGCAACCCCTGCTCGCGAAAGCGCGCATCGGCTTCGCGGTTGCCGTATTTATCGTCGCACGCCAGCGGGTGACCGACATACTGCGCATGCACACGAATCTGATGCGTGCGACCGGTAACCGGGCGCGCCTCCACCAGCGTCGCGCTGGAAAAGCGTTCGACGATCTGAAACTCGGTCAACGCCTCTTTACCGGCGGCCGATACTCGCACCATGCGCTCGCCCGACTGTAGCGTATTTTTCTCCAACGGTGCCGCCACCCGCTGATGACGCTGCGGCCACTGCCCTGCCACCAGCGCCAGGTAACGCTTATCGACGCCGTCGCCACGTAGCGCGGCGTGCAACTGCAACAACGCGCTACGTTTTTTTGCCACCATAATGCAGCCCGAGGTATCCCGATCGAGCCTATGCACCAGCTCTAAAAAGCGCGCCTCCGGCCGCATGGCTCGCAGCGCTTCGATCAAGCCATAGCTGAGCCCGCTACCGCCGTGCACTGCCAATCCGGCCGGCTTATCAAGCACCAACAAGCCGTCGTCCTCGAACAACACCGCAGCCGTTAGACGTTGCTGTAGGCCGCGCGAAGGCGCCAGATCCGGCGATTCATCGACCGCTAAACGAATCGGTGGAATGCGCACCTGATCGCCGCTTTGCAGACGATACTCAGCTTTCACACGACCTTTGTTGACGCGCACCTCGCCGCGCCGCAGCAAGTTATAGATGCGCGACTTCGGCACACCCTTCAACTCGCGCAACAAAAAGTTATCCACACGCTGGCCATCGCTGCCGGCGTCGATCGCCACTATGCGCACGCCGGCGCCGGTATTTTTCTCAGTCATTGAATAGGTTACGTAACTATTTGAAAGTTTTAGAAATCACTGATATATTGCCGAAGCAATGTGTCGCGACTAATGCCGCCTCAGCAAATTGCTGCTGAGCACGCGAGCTACGACCAGTGCCAATGGGCCGCGCATTTACATCGAATCTATCGAAGCGCTACCCGCAAATTTAACAGGTGCTCACTTTAACAGGTTATCCCCTTTCAGATCGGGGTAAGTGAGTGTCACTATTAACAGTGCAGAGGCCGAATCGCCCGCACCGTAGTTGCAAAAAATGTTTGCGACACCCGCGAAGCAATTTGGGCAGCGCGTTTTAAAACGGTAGAACGTCATATAGCGATAGAAGTTTTTCGCTTACCGACCCCGTTGACAGAACCTGCCCCTGAGTAGACTTCGCCCGTGCCTGAAATCAGTCGGCCAAATGGTAATGCGAGTGGCGCCTAGCTAGTTAACTTAGCGGCGCCCCAAGTGCAGTAATTAAATCGTATTGCGTTGGTAGTGGAGCTTGTAAACACGCAGATGCCCCCTCTTTTTAGCAGCGGCACCTTCGCTCTCTACCTAATTACGGCCACAGCACTGTCGGCACAGGTCTCCAAACAGCATTGCGCAGCAATGGTGTAGCGATAAATCCGCTGTTCCAGTGGAATTATCTTTACTATGAAAAGAATGCTTATCAATGCAACTCAACCCGAAGAGTTGCGCGTTGCCCTCGTCGAAGGTCAACGACTGTACGATCTCGATATCGAAAACACCAATCGTCAACAAAAAAAATCCAATATCTACAAGGGTGTCATTACCCGCGTCGAGCCTAGCCTGGAAGCCGCATTTGTCGATTTCGGCGCCGAACGTCACGGTTTTTTACCACTGAAAGAAATTTCGCGTGAATACTTTTATCGCCAGCCCAGCGATATCGGTGGCCGCATCAAAATTAAGGATGTGGTCAAGGAAGGCACCGAAGTCACCGTGCAAGTCGATAAAGAAGAGCGCGGCAACAAAGGCGCAGCACTCACCACATTTATCAGTCTCGCCGGTCGCTATCTCGTATTGATGCCGAACAATCCGCGCGCTGGCGGAATTTCGCGCCGCATCGAAGGCGACGAGCGCAACGAGTTGCGCGAAGCCTTGTCTTCGGTGGAAGTGCCGGATGGTATGGGCATCATCGTGCGCACCGCCGGCGTGGGCCGCAATCCCGAAGAGCTGCAGTGGGATCTCAGCTATCTACTGCAATTGTGGGAAGCGATCACCGCTGCCGCTAAAGACAAAGCCGCGCCGTTTTTAATCCTGCAAGAAAGCAACGTTATCATTCGTGCGATCCGCGATTATCTGCGCGCCGACATCGATCAGGTATTGATCGATACGCCAGAAGCTTATGAGCACGTACTGAGCTTTGTGCGGCAAATCATGCCGCTGTATCAAAGTAAAATTCGTCTGTACCAAGACCCAGTACCGCTGTTTAACCGCTATCAAATCGAAGCGCAAATCGAAACTGCATTTCAACGCACCGTACAACTGCCATCGGGCGGCGCGATTGTTATCGATCCAACCGAAGCGCTGGTATCGATCGATATCAACTCGGCGCGCGCCACCAAAGGCGGCGACATCGAAGAAACCGCGCTGCAAACCAACTTGGAAGCAGCCGATGAAATTGCGCGCCAATTGCGGTTGCGCGATATCGGCGGCTTGATCGTCATCGACTTTATCGATATGACCTCGACCAAATCGCAGCGCGATGTCGAAAATCAAATGCGCGATGCATTGCAACCGGATCGCGCACGCGTACAAGTCGGCCGTATTTCGCGTTTCGGTTTATTGGAAATGTCGCGGCAACGTCTGCGCCCGTCGCTCGATGAAACCAGCGCCAGCGTCTGTCCGCGCTGCGTCGGTCAAGGCACGATTCGCGACACCAAATCGCTGTCGCTATCGATTCTTCGCTTAGTTGAAGAGGAAGCCAATAAAGAGCGCAGCGCGGAAATTCGCGCCATCGTGCCGGTCGATGTAGCCAGTTATTTACTCAACGAAAAACGTACCGCGATTAGCGAGGCGGAAGCGCGTACCAAAGCGCGCATTTTAATTATCCCTTCTGCACATTTGGAAACGCCGCACTTTGAATTGCGCCGCCTGCGCGACGACGAAATCGAAGAGTCCACTACGCTCAGCTATGAAATTCAGCCCGATCTTCCGGCGCAATCGGCCAGTGGCGATTCTGCAGCGGAGCAACCAGTAGAACAGCAAAAAGCTGCGGTGCAATTTATCGCGCCGACAGCGCCAGCGCCCACCGCAGCAATGCCGCTGGAGTCGCCGAAAGAGGAGAAAAAACCAGTCGGCCTGTTTACCAAGTTGGCCAAGATACTGTTCGGCGAAGGCAGCGAATCCAGCAAGGAAACCCCGACCGAAGTCACAACGCCTACTAGCACCACAGCGCGTCCGCAGGAACAACGCCGCGGACCGCGCGGACGCGGTGGACGCGGTGGACGCGGGCGCAACGAGCGCAGCGGTACCGAACGCGATGCGCAGCGCCCCGAGAATCGCGACAATCACGAACGCAACGAGCGCCGCCCCGCGCGCGATCACCAACCCGCAGTCGCCGAGGTAGCACCGATTGTCGAGGCGGAGCCCATCGACGCAGTCACCGAAGCAACCAATGCCGAGCAGCGCCCGCAGCGCCGCCCCAACAACCGTCGTCCACGCGGTTCGAGCGAGCGCAATCGCGGTGCTGTACCGAGCGAAGCAATCACTGAAATCGTCGCTGTCGAAACCGAAACATCGACGCCACAAAACGACACCAATCTTGCCGCTAATAGCACCGATGGCAGCGAGCGTCCACGTCGCGAACGCAGACCTCGCGGCCCACGCGGTGGACGCAACGAACGTCAAGTCGACGAATCGGGTATCGCCATCGAACCCAACATCTCCAGCACCACGGTCGATTTGGCGGCAGCACCGAGCGAGGTTGCAGTAGTGCAACCAGAGCAACTTGCACAACCGACGACGCCTGCACCTGCACCAACAGTTGCACGACTGGAGCCTGCTGCGCCGGTCGAGACCGCCGCGCAACAGGCAAACACATCGCCATTGCAACTGGAGCTAGTCCACGCTGAGCCTACGGCGCCAGTAACGACTGCTGTCAGCCCAGAGCCGACTGCGACATTACCCGCTGCTGCTGCACCTGCCGCTAACGCTGCAATTCTGCCGAGCGGTCGCGTCACCAACGACCCGCGCGTCAATCGTCGCGAAGCACAAGCAATCGAAGTACAGACGCAGGTTTTAAAAGTTGAACCATTGCCCGCCGCTGCCGTTGAGCCCGATCCAAGTCGCGCTCAAGTAGCTCGCGCCAGCAATGACCCACGACTACGCCGCAACGAAGCGGACAACGCTGGCAAGTAAATACTGCGGAACAGTTAATTGCGCGGCGTGTAGTCGTCGCGCGCACGCGCACCGGGTACTTCGACAAAAAATATATAGGCATTGATTGCACTCGCGCAGCACTTGCAAGAGGCCGATTAAAACGGCAAAAAAATGGGCGGCTGCATAACTGCGCCGCCCAAAATATTCGCTGCCATATTAAAAGCTAATTTTAAGCCCCGCATTTGCACCGATATCCGTGCTACCACCGCGCACTTCGCTAGTAATACCGACGTAGCCATAAGCGCCAGGACTAAACATTGCCGTGCCGCTAAGATTCGCTTGTAGAAAAGCTCGATCGGTGTGTGGTGCAACAATAATCATCTCGCTGTTCGCTAAGGTCGTGTATACCTCCGGGCGACCCAAGTCACTGCTATCGGCACCTAACGCCGCACTGTATTGATAGGTAAATGCCTCAGCGCCTGGATCACGCTTATCGGAGCCGCCCGCTAGACCGGCCAAGTACCGTGTACCACTCGCTGAATATTGCTCCAAGCTCAATGCCGCCGAAGAAGCCACGCCTTCATCGGCGGCACCTCGTCTAACGTTTTGCCACAGCACGCGCACGAAAGGTTCCACCGTTGCCGTTGCTAAATGAATCGGGTAACGCACACCAACGCCGACGAGCCGATTATGTCCACCTTCATCGGTTTTGAGGCTACTGCCTTGCAGTGGATCGTCGCGACCGGTAGTCCATTGACTGCTGCCATACGCGGCAATACCGTCGATAATCACTGCGTCGAGCACGTGTTGACCGTACACAAAACCCGATGTTTCGCGCACCGCACCAGCACCACCGGCCGACCCTGCAACCTTCGTGGTGCCATGGCTAACCCCAAGACCGAAACGATCGGTTTGATTGCGCAACAGATCCGCACCAATTACCAACAACGCGCGCTCGGCATGGAAGGCCGAAGCATAATCATCATCGCGGGTATTGTTCTGATTGATCGAAGTATCTATCCATAAAAAATCTTTCGGCTCGATCCCGGCCACATCGGCTGCCGTCGAAGTATTTAGGGTTCCCGTCCTTTCGGTGCTAAAAGTAGCGTTTTCGAACTTCATTTAAAACAATTAGTTACGCACAAAAAAATTAATATTTATAATAAAAACAATTGGTTGTGTTATTTTTGCGAGCCAAAGGTTCTTCGCCCAGCCTTTAAATCCCATTAAAATCAATAAGCTATGCTCCACCGGCGGCTTTTTATCTCTTGCTCATCGTTTCGGCGTAGCTTTCTTTTGAGTGGTGTTGCTTGTAGATCGAGACCAAACCAGTTGGTTGACTGTGAGAGTTAATCGGGCAATCTCCTTTTCTCGCAGCCGTTGCGATGTCTTAAGGGCCTGATTGAGGTGTTTGATCTCTTCAGCTTTTTCTTTGAGCTGAGCTCGGCGCTCTCGTTCCAGTAACTGAAGCTGCTGCAGTTCCGCCGCTTTTCCGGCATGGGACTCCGCCAGAATTTCATTACGTGCCTGCAACGACTTTAAATCCTTCTGAAGTGCGGTCATCTGCCGATCACAAATGGCAATAGCGCCCTCGAAGGATTCGCGCCGCCCAACTTCTTTAGCCAACGACTCTCGCAATGATAGATTGTCATCGCGAGAATCGGTGAGTTCTGATTGTGTTTGTTGCAATTCGGCGGATTGCTTATCCCGTGATAATTCTAATTCTTGAACCTGAGCTCGATAACGATTCATCTCGGCACGCAGTTGCTCCAGTTGTTCATTTTGCGTGTGAAGCGTAGATTCATACTGTTGCGATTTAACCTGAAATTTAGCTTCCGATGCCGCTTCGAGAGCACTTAATATGATCCCTGATTGCTCGCTGAGCACTTGTAATAGATGACCGCCAAGATTGGCGCCGGCCTGTTCGCGATGAACTCGCCGCGCGCGCCATTCTTTTAAATACTTGTTGATCGTAGTGCGACTGCCGGTATTGCCTAGCTCCACGCGCACCGAGTCCACCGACGGATGAACACCCTCGGCCTCCAGTTGGTCAGCTGCTTGAAAGACTTGGTATTCCGATACGCCAATTCGGCCCATGAGGAGGTTTCCACGTATTTTGTACTGTATTAAATATACGTTATTTTACATGATAAAATAGCTAATATATTACTTATGTAAATGTTGATTTTCAAAAGCTGATGCTATTATTTTGAGAATTCACATCAAATTGCAGGTTTTGAATGTCGATCACCGTTAGTGTCTCTTCGACCACCAAAATGGCCCTTGCCGACGATGCAGTCGCCGCGCTGACCAATCCTGCCGCACTGTACTTAGCCACGCTCGGCTCGGTACAAAGTCGACGGGGGATGCAGTCGCGGCTCAACCGGTTTGCCAGGCTGTTGCAGCTCGACGACTGGCGCCAGATTCCGTGGCGGGAGTTCGATCGTCCCTGGCTGCTGCTCACCAAAGAAGCCTTGTCGGTGGATCACTGCGCGCCGGATACGATTAACGCCGTGCTGTCTCTGCTCAAAGGCGTCGCGCTGCAAGCCTGGGAATTGAAG
>JAYVWC010000013.1:0-64891 GCA_043786385.1 Spongiibacteraceae bacterium
GGATGCATTGCCGCTGTACCGCCAGGAAAGTATTTTACAGCGGGCCGGTATCGATTTGTCGCGGCAGACATTGGCGCGATGGATGATGCAATCGGCGAACTTATTACAGCCACTGCACAATCTTCTGCGTGATCACTTGTTGGTAGGGCCGGTCATTCATTGCGATGAAACCGTGGTGCAGGTGCTGAAAGAGCCCGACAAATCCAACCACCGACTTTACTAACAGGCCAATGGCGCTACTCGTGCGGCAGGTCACAGCGATACAACAGGTTGGTCCGAACCCCTAGACTCGCCGCTTATTTATAGTTGCACACCATTCGGCTGATAGAAATATACTCCAGATATCCTACCGTTTTGAGGCTATCAAATAGTCATGCTCGGCGTGGCCGGATCGATAAACTGTCGCGCCCAGATTTCAATGCATATTAACGAAAAAATAGTGTAGGCCGCATCCACCTTTCCTGCTCGATCTGCGTCTATCAGTTTTCGTACGGCGCGGTGGTCAAAGAGCCCTCGCTTATCGATGGATGTTGGCGACAATAATTCCTCGACAAATGGGCGCAGCGGCCCGCGCAACCAAGCACGCAAAGGCGCGCCGAAACCGGTTTTGCTGCGATAAAGCACATTATCCGGCAAAATACCGCGCAGCGCTTCTTTAAGAATCCACTTGCCCTCTCGGCCTTTATACTTCCAATGCGTCGGCAAACGATTGGCGAACGCCACTAGGTCGGGATCGAGAAACGGAACCCTCACTTCAACGCCAGCAGCCATAGAGGTTTTGTCGGTGTAATTAAAATTATGATCGATTAGAAAATATTTTTGTTCCAGATACAGCATTTGGTTCAATGGTTCGCTGCCTGCAACGCCATCGGCAAGCGATGCGCGGAGTGGAGCAGTTATATCGGCTGCCGCTAAGTCCGCGCGTATCGAGGGATGAAACAGTGCCAGGCTTTGCTGCGGTTTAATCCAAAAAAAATAGCTGATTAATCGATCGACCGTCGGCAAGCCCGCGTATGCAAATGCTTTGCTGATGCGGCGTAATAGCTGCGAATGCTGCGGCAGCGCCGCGCTGCCGGCGCTAAGCAGTTGTCGAGCTGGCGATGGCAGCCACGACCATAATTCCTCTTGCAGCAGTGCGTAATGCCTTCTGTAGCCGGAGAAGATATCGTCGCCACCGGCACCTGATAACAGTACCTTGATATTCATCGCGCGCGCTTGCTCGGCGATATACAGCGAATTGAGCGGCGCCGGATCGGCCTGGGGCTCATCCAGCGCAAATAACATGCGCGGCAAATCGTGCACTATATCGGGTGTGACTTGTACTATTTCTAATGGCACGCCGAGTTTGCTCGCCATCAATTTTGCATAGGGCAAATCCTCAGCCATGCCTTCCTGCTCGGCACCTTGCAGCTCAATGGTGAAACACTGTAATTTTCGGTCGAGCGCCTTGGTGGCAAAATGACAAATCGCGCTGGAATCAACACCACCGGAAAGGAACGCACCGACCGGCACATCGGCGACCAGCTGACGCTGTACAGCTTGCTCAAGTCGTTGGCGCACACCGGTAACGCCTTGCTCAAGCGTGCCTGCGAAGGTTGGTGTAAATGCCGGATATTCTGCAAACGATGCGTGTGTACGAATAGCTTTATTTTTAATCAGCAAATAATGGCCAGGTTCAAGTTTGCGTACTGCTTTGAGCGCAGTACGCGGCGTTGGTGTCCATAAAAATGTCAGCGATTGCCACAGGGCGGTATGATCAAGATCGCGCGAAACATCGGGTGAGCAAAGAAGCGCTTTTAATTCGCTGGCAAAAATTACGCCTTTCGTGGTCGGCGCGTAATAAAGTGGTTTTACGCCAAATGGGTCGCGCGCAATCAGCAGCTCGCCTTGCAATTTATCCCAAATAGCAAACGCATAAATACCATTGAGCTTACGCAGCGCGCTGATGCCTTCGCGAATATAGGCGTACAGAATAACTTCGCCGTCACCTTCAGAGTGAAAAGTGCAGCCCGCATCGACTAAGTTTTTTCGCAATGCTTTGTAGTTGTAAATTTCGCCATTGAAAACGATGGCGTAGCGACCGCTGCTATCCCATATAGGCTGATTGCTGCGCGGCGATAAATCGATAATGGAAAGGCGGGCGTGGACAAGTCCTATTTGTTGCGATTCGTCGTGCCAGTGTGCCTGATGATCGGGGCCGCGCTGTTTAAGCATGTTGCTCATGTGCGGCAGAATCGATTCTTTAAAGGCTCCTTGGAAGCCAGCAATGCCGCACATATTAGAGTTTCCCCTCCCATTTAATTCAGGAATACGCTGTCATTGTAGTAAGTTGACCGGATACTTATATGGTTCTATCGCCACTTAATTTTGATTTGGATACGTTAATTTTGGCGCTTGATATATTTTAATAATTCGATCTGCATTTGAAGCCGGGCTATCAACCGGCTGCAGTGATTCGTGTTCGGAATTTATTTTACTAACCAATTTGAGTGCCAAGTCAGATGGATCGCCACATCGAAAAATGGCGCAAAAATCTGGCCGTTCGCTTGAGTCTGAGGCAATAACAGGCACGTCAAAATGTGCCGCCTCCCGCACGGCCACTGCATCGCCATCGCTATCTGTAGCTCTGACATAGATGTCGCACTTACTCAACGTATACGCAAATTGTTCTGGAGTAAGGTCATACATAATTTCTGCCGAGCTGAGCTCTGACATCGAAGCTTTTAATTCCGCCATATAGGATGCGGTGAATGTATTGTATAAACACAGCAACAAACTAACTTTTTCTTTGAGCAGTGGGCTATCTTTAATGGCCGCTACGATAGTGTGATAACCGTATAGCGGTTCACCATAACCAGAGCTGAGTATCACTAATCTGTTATCGATCCTTAATCGAGCAATCACCTGTTCGGCGGCTGGAAATAATTCGATAGTTGGAGGTATATATGCGGGTATTACGTCGACAGCATTTTCTTCAATACCTAGCGATATCAGCAACAGTCGCTGCTCGTTATTTACCGTAATGATGTGATCGAATTTTTTAAAGAGTGCCCTCATTAGCCACCGCTTTGCGCTGGGGGAGGAACGATAATTATCCGAAAACTGCCCGGAATGAATAGTAAGAATCGATTTTATATGCGCAGGAATGGCAAGTAGAAGAATTAAGCCAGCATAGGCGAAACGATCCATCGCGGACACATGAAAGTGGATGACATCGTAGGGCTTTTTACGCATGATCACGATGGCTTTTAGCAGTGCGAAAATACCCGCTGGTCCTATCCGACAAACCCCCTCATCGGTGGGATGGGTTTCGCTAGGCATCCCATAGATATCTACAACATCGCAGCTAAAGTCGTGTGCATGTATCTCCTCTCGCAAGCGTTTAATATGAACACTGTTACCTCCAATTGGCGGTGGATATGCGCCCACAATTAATACTTTCATGAAACGGCCTGATTACGTGAAGAAGGGTTTTTGAAGTTGATCTTGTATTTCTTTAGTCCAAGGGCTGGTTTTTCAATTAGCATCCACGAAAACGTGGCTAGTAGAAAGGTGATGGCTAGTACGGCAAGGAAATAAGAGTAGGAGCCGATCAAGCCAAGTTCCACAAATATATTTATGGCAATCATATGATATATATATATACCATATGAAATATCATGCCCCCGCAGAATTTTCCTGGAAAGCCAGGGTTGTGTATGGGCCGCGCCGATCACTAAGCAGCCTAACAATATAGTTGAAGCTGGATTGATGCTGTTGCCACTTACAGGGATGCCAGCTTTATGCAAAATAAATGCTAGGAGGAGGTAGGTTACAGTTATCGGAGCGATTTTTCCTGCTAGATATCGGGTTATTAGTTGCCTATTTCTCTGGAAGATGACGCCTATAAGAAACATATAGAAGTAAGGCGTAGCGGTCACCCCAAACAGCTTAACAAAAATAGTGTCGTGCACACCTGAAATGGCATTGTTTATTTGGTTGGCGCTTATAAGAAGTATAAAAATACCACTTATCAGCCACTTATTCCAGTTTGCTTTATCTAATGCTAGATAGGTGAGAGGCAATAAAATATAAAATTGTAGTTCTACAGGGATTGTCCATAAACTTCCATTGAGTACGCCGACGCCATACCCCCTTAAGAAGTCTGGATTGTAAAATTGCGCGATTGATATTTGTGAAAAAATCCAAGCAAATGAGTCGCGCCAAGGTATTCCTTGGCGATAAAAAATCTCCACGCTGATTATCGATAAAAGAAAGCAAGCCCATAGTCCAGGATATATGCGCAAAACTCGATTTCTAGTATATGAAAATAAATTTTTTGACTTTTCGTAGGAGGCAGATACTAAGAAGCCGCTAATGACAAAAAATATTGGCACACCGGGGAAGAGCTGTAGCCATTCGATGGCGGCCGCGTTTAATTTTAAATGTTCAAAAGCATGAATAATCACAACCTGCGTGGCGGCTATAAGTCGAATTAAATCGAAATTATTCTCTCGTCGTGCTTCACCGATCATGGTCGCGTTCAGCCCCTAAATATGCTTGCCTTAACGTGGAGGCAGAGTAGCTTTTGTCCGCGAATCCTCCCGGTGTCTGCGGCGTAAGATAATGCTCATTTGTGCTCAATTTGGCTCCGGATCAAATGCTTCTGATTTCAGTATTTGAGTTTTTAGGGTATAAGGCGCGCCCCGATAAACCACTATCAGCGTAAGTTCTTGTCACGCGCTATTGCGTTTGCTGAGTGCTGAGATTTCTTAGTCGCAGTAACGCCTGCTTGCGTGCCACTTCGATTTTATTCGTATCATATTGTTCAGGGCTTAAAATGCTGGCGCGATCTATTCCTGCAGCCGCTAGCAAATGGTAATCTTGAATGCCCTGCTTAAATGCTTCCCACCGGCGACTCGATTCAACTCCATTGCCATCGCCCCCTTCATAAACCACCGCATAATCTGGTCGGCGCCCATCAAGGTCATCGCGAGCGGTAGAGTTACCCGTATCGCTATACGACCAAAAACCGATACCGGTTGCGCCGAATCGCCATGCTTGCCAAGGCAGTGTACGGTAAAACTGTACTGGCGAAGCTAATTTTGCAGGTTCTGGTGGTACGGCATAAAGCCACCACGGTCGCCCTAGTTGGCGAAATAATACGCCTTCCGCATCAGACATTAATTGCAAGTTTGGTTGCCACAACGTTATTTGCTTCTGCATTTCGATAATTTTCGTAGTTTGTCCCAAAATGCTATCTGCTACGATAGGGTTGGCGTAAGTACGAATGGTGGGGTCGTGCTCGCGTACGACGTTTAGAATGCTTTGAAGCAGGTCCAATTGTTCGTCATGTGGCTCGTCAACTGGATATAATGCCCAGTTTTGTCGAGATATGCCGAGTGTTTCTAGATGTTTTGTAATTCGTGTTAGCCACTGCTTAAAAGCAAGTTTAGCTGCGTTCATGTCTTTCGGCTTACCGGGACTCACAATAAACGGATTCTTATTCTCATCCCAGCCCATGAAAAGTAGTAGTTGACCATGAGGGCTGAACATTCGTACTTGACTGTCGAACTCTGTGTGTTGTCGTTGATCCCACGCTCCATCTAGAGATGCACCGGGAATCACACTTGGTGCAATCACAAAAACATTGGTCCCGCTACTAAAGAGTTCGGCCGATGCCAAAGCACGATTACGCCAAATTGGGCCTGCATCTGGGTACGCCCAATTGACAACTTGCAGGGATGCTGCTGAATTATTATCAGTTACCACATCGACACTAACTGGGATCGTTGCTTGTTGTTGTAACGTTTTGGAGTCAACAATTTTCAAGTTGAATTGTTGGTGCGCGGGAAAGGTGGCTAGATTTACGTCGACCCATAAATATACCGGCTCTCCGGGCAATGGCTGAATTTTACCGTCATCTAGAGGCGCTAAACGATCGTAGACACGTGCGCCATTGGCGGCTAATACTGGCATTAGCTGTCGTATTTTAATGTTTTGCTCCGCTGTTATATTAGTCGGGCTGATTTGTAACAGCGTTGTCGTGTCTGCCGAGTTTGCCAATAGACCAATACAGAAGGTCTGAGTTTCACGATTGGTGCCGTTAAGCTCGATTGTGGGCATTGGTAAGTTCGCAGCCATAGACTCAAACCATTTCTCCACAGGAAGCCACGGATCCTGTTGCCATATCACTAGCGTTTGATTCGAGGTGGGGATGTGGCTAACCTGCGCTTGAAGCTTCTGGTTGGCGTTTAATTGCTGAGCCATTTGTAACCGATGTCTACTATCGCTCACTGCGGCTGTTACGTCCGCTAATTCTGATGGTTGACTGGCAGGTTGATTATCTTTGTTTGGTCCCTCTAGCTTGGTTGTACCGCTTTGCGTGCCAGATGAGACACGTGTCATATTAATAGTAGGGGCTACTGGAGCGGAGATGTGGCCGGCATCATTGGCTAGCTGCATTTCATCGAAAAAAATAAAGCGGCCGTTGCCTTGAACGACTAGAAGGAGCTTTTTTGCTGCATTAACTATCGGAATTTCAATCCACTGCGCGCGGTTACAATTTGCTTCGGTATTAATTTCCGATTTGTTGAGGTGGCGCCAGCCGCCAGGCACGATGCTGTAAACATCGATGCGTTGTGGAAATGAGACGCCTGCACCCGATCCGCAAGCGGTATGGAGCTTTAAAATACCGGTAGTTGCTTCACGCGAAATATCGACTTGAAAGCTAACGGTGGCATGGTCTTTCCAGCCGATAGCCCCACGATATAACCACATTGGATGTTTTTCGATATTGCCGTCAGTTAATGTTGCACTGTTGTTACCGGTTAGAGGGTAATCAGCGCCAATATCGGTATTGGAAACATGCAATAATGGTTCAGCCGGTAATGCTTGCGTAAGCGAGCCCATTATTATTAAAAGCAGCGTCGTAATCAGGTTCTGCGTTATAACACTTCCACCCGGTTTGCTCATGATGACCTCTGATATTGCGAGTTATTAGATCAAACTACGTTTGACGCAGCGAACTTAGCAATAACTTTCAGTTTTTCCGGTGCAGCGATAAGTGTTGCTAATCCCGCCGCTAACTGATGAATGTCGTTGGCTTCAACCAATATGCCATTTTGCCCCGGTTTAACAACGTCGCCTTCCAGAGCGCCAACATTGCTAGCAATTATCGGAATACCGTACGCAACAGCCATCATTCCGACCCCGGACTGCGTCGCAGTTCGATAGGGGAGTACTAATACATCAAGATTAGCCATTAGTTGATGGAATTCTTGATCAGTGACAAAGTCATTATATATTTCTGTTTTGATCGGTAGCGATAACCAGTTCTCCTTAGAGAAGTGACCTTGGCCGACGATAAAAATTTCGATCTGATCGGATTGAATCACTTTATCACGGAGTAGCTCTTTAAGAGCGTTATATAATACGTCCAGTCCTTTATAGGGCTCTATCCTTCCCATAAATCCAACACGTATAGGCGACAAGCTTATACGCTCAAAAATCCACGGGCGCTGTCTTTTACAGATTGTCTTTGGTACGGGATGAGGAATTTCGATTAAACGCTGAATATTTGAAAAAGGAGTATCTTTAGTTAGCTCATATTTGTGGACATGTATAAAAACATTGACGTTCCTTGCCGCATTCAGAATCCTACTATCGTTTATCTTAATTAATACCCTCCTATACCAGGAAATTTTTTCCTCATGTCTTTTGGGGTCATGAATAGTACATATAAAAAAGATGGTGGGGAATGCTTGTGATAGTTCGCTTAGTAAAAAGCCTGTATGTAAAGCCATATCGGAAATATGGACAATAGCGGGTTGGAAATTAGATATATGTTCAAATATTGACTGATAAAAGCGACGAGCACAGCCCGCTTTAAATAAGCTGGTGACGGCAAGCGCTTTGTAATAGTTTGATGCGCCATCTAACTCGCTAGGAGTTATATATTTATCCAGTTCGTCCACTTGTAAGTTCGTCACAGAGGCTGATCCGCAAAAGCCGACTTGCCAATTGTTGCGCGCCAGTAAATCCAGCCAAGCTTGAGCATATTCATACATGCCTCCCACTGGAGAAAATGTACCATTTAATACCAGTAGTATTCTCTTTTCACTGACTAAGCTACTAAAGTCAACCTCCATGATTATTGCTCCGTAGCAAAGCAGTAGTGGCAAGCCTATTGGTTTTGTTAAGCTCAGACGATGATTTATAGCGTTGCCACGCAACTAACAGCCCGATTAAGAAGTACATAAATGAGTTTTCAAAAATTCGACTGTAGGTATAGGGGTAAAGCGGTAGTTCACCAATCATTCCTACAATAGGCAAAAATAAAACCACTCCAGGAGCTATACGCCAATTCTTATAAATAACATAACTAAGCATCCCCATGCCTATCAGAAGGCCCAACCCCCCTCCTATGAGCAATAAATGTAGGTAGGTATTGTGTGCCGAAGTAATGTAACCATTTATAGATGGCAGCAATGGGTAAGCAAAATAACCGCCACCAAATATCATGTTTTGCTCTTTGATGCGATCTATAGCCGCGAGCCAAAGCGGGGATCGGTTATCGCTTAATAGCAATTGATACCGCTCTAGCAGTGCGTCAGCTCCTTCAGAATGAATGAAGTTTAAATAAATATAAGCTACTATTCCTCCCAGCAACCCTAATACTACACCGCTCAATACCATTTGTTTGGGTTTTGCTGCTAGAAATCCAAAAAGCATCCAGATAAGCATAGTTCGTGTCCCGGATAAAATAATCAAGGACATAAGTAACAGAATACCAGCATATCGCAGCACTTTGGGCGTAGCCGTATCGATCTGAGCAATCCAAAATACATAAAATAGCAGCATATAATTAGACCAGCCGTATGGCCGCAGATAGAAAAAAAATCCACTTCCTCTAAGCGAGATAATTCCATATGCGGCGGTAATACACGCGATTAGCGTTGTGATAATTAATACTCGTCGGCTAAAAGTGAATTGCGTCCCTATAATGTAAGATGCAATTGAAACAAGGCACACTAATAGTAGTTGGGCCATCAGCTTTAATGTTGCTTGCTCAGGGATGGTGTTAAAAGTAAAGGTGCAGATCAAAAGCATCACTGTGAGTGAGCCAAGCATAGTTAGCAGCATGCTCCATCTTGGGTGTGGGCCTATTGAATAAAACTTCAGGCACAATAGAAAGCCACAAGCAAAACTAATATAAATTATCCAAAAATAGCCAAGCAGCGGCTTATAATTTCGAATATCCGCTTGTAGAGGATTCAAAAAAAAGAAAAGTGTAATAGGGATTAAGTATCCTAAATATAGAATGTCTTCAGCTGAAGTACTTCGTCTAGTTTTCATAGAATTAATCAATTTTTGGCTTACGCCATTTCAAAAAGAAGCTGTATAGCATACTGAGCTCGTAAGCTATAGAGACTTGAATTGCGGTGATTAGTTTGCCGGGATGTCGCCAAAAAGGTGCGCCGAGCTTTAATTTATTCGTCTGGCTGTTGCATACCAGGTCGGGAAGGTAGTCTAAAAGATATCCTTCGTAATAAAGGCGTCCACACATCTCCAGATCTTCGGCTTCTCCCCACGCAATATCGATATTGTAAGGGTCTCGCACGATGCTGCGCATATTAAATAGAGTGACGCCGCCATCTATATACGGAACCCTATTTCGGAATAGGTAGAGGTGCCGAACGCCAAAGTCACTGGAAGTGATAGCTTTTTGGGGGCTCGGTCTCGCCGTATCATAGCTGCCGATCAAAATATAGTCCAGGTAGGGGTGCTTGTTGGTGCCATCCTGGAATATTACTTTTGGCGAAGCAATTTCGAAGTCTTTATTTTTTAGCGCGATCCAGAATCCCTCTGGAAATAATATTCGCGTATGCGAAATTGCAAGTAAATCACTTTCTGCAAGCTTAAAAATAAGAGATTTTTTTTTGCATGTTAGAATGCGTCCGGTGCCATCTACAGCATCCATTGCCTGATACTGTATCCTCAGCTTAGGGAAGCTGGCGAGCAATGGTTCAGGATTATATTGGCCGCCTCCGACGATGATTACTTGGCAGTTCTTTACAGTTAAGCCAGCAATTTTCGCTATGCTATCTAACGCTGCCCATAGCAGTGGTTCTTCGGTATTATTGCCGGAAAATACAATGCCGAAGGAAATGCTTTCCGGATGTTCTTTGGGCGCCGTTTTTCGTAAGCGGATAAATCCTTGGGCATTATTAAGGTGTATTACCTCAACATGCTTCCCTATTGATTTCATGCATTCATTGCGCACTTGCCAGAAACCAACTTGCTTTGTAGAGAGCCCATATCCTTCTGTAGGCGATGAAAATATTTCTAGAAAACCATCTTTTTTTAATCGAAAAAGACAATATTTGAATGCGTGCCGGAGAAGGCCGCGCTGTTTGAAGTATCGGACATCGAGATAAATGGATTCATAGGTTTTTGAGTCGGTCTGGATCTTATATAAATCATTAATTGTTCTAATACTAAGTTGCGTCATTTGGCTTTCACCGAGAATGCTTTTTCTGAGATGAAATGGTAGAAGATCGCTCCAATTAAATAAATACAACCAGACAAAAGGACGGTCGTGCCGAGATTTATAGTGTACCAAGCGCTGGCTGTCATTACGAAGGCGATAGCACCAACTAAATAAAAGCTAAGATTGCGTATTGTCTGGAAGTAGCCACCAATAGATACCAGAAAGGTTCCGGCTACATGTTGTATCGAATTTCCAATTAGCCAGGAAGCCAATCCAATCAATAGTAGAGTGTCAAATTGATATTTGTCATGTACCCATACCGCCATAATCCACCGGTGCAGCGTAGTGAAAACTCCTATCATGGTAAAAGACACGCAAAGGCTGAGCATAAGAGTATTTTTTTTCATAGTCCTGGCGGCATCATGCCGGTTTTGGAAAAAACTTTTAGTAATGGTATGTATGGTTACGTCTGACACTGCTCGCATTACAGTTGCCATGCCTGAATAAATACGCATCCAAAGACCGTATACCACTACTTGTTTAATATCTAAAAAAACAGGAATAATTAAGTACCCCCAATTGTAGATTAAGGTTTCATTAACCATAAATAACAGATAGCTCAGCGTTTCTCGCCGGTACTGTAAGAAGTATTTAATCAAAAAAGGTAGGCGTATCCGGCAGAGTGTTAACAAGTTGATGCCGCTGAGACGTAGTAGGCTACCCGTAACATAGCAATAGGTGCCAAGAAGGATAGCTAATTGGCAGCAAACTGTGAGGAGGAGGCTGTGATCTAATACTAGAAGAAAACTAGTGGAGATATTGCCTACTCGTCTAATTAACTCGGTGACCTCAAAACTGATATATCGATCAATAGCATTAAATATATTTTTAAAGAATGAAATTGCAGTGTTAATGGCTAAATTGATGGCCATAATTATTACAACTGTGCTTGAAAGTGAGTTGCTAATTATGTTGGTCAAAATAATTACAGCTATAGTAAATAGGGCAACTGCTAGCATGCCGATCAAAATATAGAAATACAGAATGTAACTAATGTCCGTGCTGATGTCGTCGCCATTGAGGTATTTTTTTCGTAAACTCGGATAGATAGGTCGACTTATACCGGCATCAATCCAACTAAGAAATACCGAATAACCGGATATTAGTACCAATAGCGCGAGATTCGATTGGTCAAAGTATTTTGCATATAACCAGATTTGCACAAAGCCGGTGACGGTTCCTACCGCTATCGATGAATAACGAAGTAGTGCATAAGACTTAGGAATCACTTGCGACCACAGCGTTCAGAAGCTCTATGGCACGGCAAAACATCATAAGCTGTCTGCTTGGATTGTCGGCATGTAAGGGGATCATACTTAAGAACAATGTGCCTTCTATTAGCTTTATTTGTTGAAGATCAAAGCGACTCCCTATTAGCTCATCAAATCGTTCACCTACTGCGCGATGATGCGGTTGGCAAAAAACTTCGTATTCTATGCTCTCATTACTTAAGTTAACGATGAATAGGTCGTTAACGATAAAGTCGTACAAGCCGCATATTGAATGCCGTAGTTTTGCAACATCGTATCGGATATCACCGCCAATGCTGCCTCCCCAAGATCCTCTTGGGTCTATTAAACGAATAACTCCGCCACTGACATCGTATAAAATGTTCGAGAAACAGAAATCACCGTGAACCAAACAGTTCATTTCTTCGGAATAAAGCTGATCCAGTTTAGAAAAAATGGAATCACGAAGTCCCACCCAGTTGTAGTATGTGAGGCCGTTAATTTGAATTTCTGGTAGTTGTAGAAGCTCCTCAAAGAGCTTGTTTTCTGTAATGAGCTGATGCATTCGTTGATTTGTTTTTTCTACATATACTTCGAAATATGACTTTCTACTAACGGGAATTGAATACTCCGTAAATATATAGAGGATACTCAGTATTTTTTGAATGATGGAGAGTAGACCGGCAGTTCCAAATGATGAGTAAAGCCAAATTTCAGAAACAGATTGGTAGCTATAATACTCCATAGTAATGAAAGGATTCCGACAGTGTATGTCGGTGGCAATTATGCGGGGAAAAAGCACCTCAACTCTGGGAGGTAAGTTCATTTGCCAGCGGATTTCTTCAACAAATTTTTTAGTGTCTTTGCTGCGTTTGGTGACAGTCCCTAAAAGATCATCAAACTCTAGTGTGTTAAAAAATCTGGAGCTCAACATTTTTTTCTTGCCGACTTGGTATTTATCAATATGTCCAAAGTCAAGCCATTCGCCAGCTTCGATTGCTGTAAATGACTCTGTGTTCATGGCAAAGCTGATAAGGTCAGATATTTGGGTTTTATCCTTCGTCGGCGAATAGTTCTTGAGGATGCCTACGTCGCGAAAAGAATACAGCCCTACGACACCATTCTTGGGCTCTGCATCGGCTTTCTTCTCGTGGAATGCCTGGATTTGTGCGGTATGTTCATCGATATCTACTAGACACCATCGCTCGGGGTTGTCTATTTCCTGAGAAATTAGAACTGCATTCTGTTGTTTGAGTTTATTTATTTCTATAGGAACGAGGGTGTCGGCAAGGTTGACTAAGGCCGGGCCGCTACCTATAGCGTGAAAGATTGTAATTAGAGAGTCGCCAGGCCCTTTAGTTTTGTCGACCTCAATAAAATGAAGATTGGCTTTTCTTTTGAAGAAAGTGTTTATTATTTTTTTTAGATATTCAGAGTCATGGTCAACACCAATATAAATGTCTTTTATATCGATTTTGAGGAAATTTTCGATAATAAAAAAAATGATAGGCTTGCCATTGACGGGGACTAATCCTGTTGGGATCTGGCCGAAAATAGGAATCAGGGTGGCATCTGCGATACCTGCAGTTAATATTACGCCGTACATTTTATAGTAGCCCTTGTGTTGCAATAATATCTTCTGGGGTTCCTAATGGGATGAATTGCTCAACCTCATCAAGCACAAATTTTTTCCCCGCATGGATAAGGGCGTTATACATTGGGGCAACATAGTATTCATTCGAGGACATTTCTCCTTTATGAATACAGTGCTTTGCGGCGGCAACAAAATCGCTACCTTTGCTGAAGTGATATAGTCCGGTTAACGCATTCTCAGATATTTTGACTTTTTCTGTTGTTCTTATCACGATTCCGGTGTCATCTGTTTCTGCAAAGCTCCATTTGTCACCGCTAGCCTTAAATGAGCCCAAAAAGCCGTCTTTTTTTTTGTCGGTGTTGTCTAAAAGATAGGTTTGGTTTTTTGACTTATAAAGGGTGTCAATGTTAAAGATCATTAAGTCATAAGGGGTATCTATTTTTTCACCGCACGCTAAAACTGTTTCTGCTTGCCCCCTTGTTATGCTAGGTATGCTTATGATTTTGAATTGGGTTTTCCCCAGTATCGAAGATAAAGTGCCATGCAAATCGTATTTTTCGGTGTGATCTTTTAGTGCGACAAAATAAATCATTTTTGCCCGATCAAGCGGCAAGCTGGAGAGGCTATACTCGATTAACGTCTTTCCTTTGACTTTGATCAGGTATTTTGGCTCGGTGTATCCAGCTTTTACAAAACGAGATCCCGCCCCGGCCATTGGTATAACTATGTTTAGCATTTCTATACTCCATCAAGCTCTTTTTTAGTTTCGCTAGACGGTTGAAAACTTGAGCCGTTTCCATTTATAGCGTCCCAGGATTCAAAGCGCTGAGCGTTGTCATCCAAGTACACGTCCGCCCAAGGTTTTCCAAAAATCAATTCATCATACGGAATTTCATGTTTTGCTAGCCAATCCAATGTGGTTTTTCCTTGGCGCGCAATCACCGCGCCAACGTTGCCTTCGCAAGTTTTCATATGTCTAGCGGTAAAAATTATAATGTAATGTCCATTTTTCTTTAGTTGCTTTATTTTTTCAGCAGCACCAGGAACGGGAATTATTTCCGCATAAGACTCATTTTTTCCCTTTAGCTGAGCAATGACGCCGTCTAAGTCTATACAAATTCTCATTGATTTCTCGTACATGATTATTGGTTGGCGCCGGTCTACCGGATGATTCCCCTGGTGTCTATTACGACTTTTTCTTTCAAATCCGAAGCGGTAATGCGTTTAAATGACTTGTGATCAACTAACAGTAAAATAATATCCGCTTCTTTAATGACATTTTGTAGGCTCACCAGTTGAAATTCGACGTGTGACTTCAAATTCGGTTCACAAATAAGTAGCTCGCCGATATTTTCTTTTTGTAAATGACGGACGATATCCATCGCAGGGCTTTCGCGCAGATCGTCGACATCGGCTTTAAATGCTAAGCCTAAACAGCCAATCACTGGTTGTTTGAATTTTGCAGCTTGTTTGCGCACGCGCTCCATGACCCATTCGGGCTTGTGGTCGTTGACTTCGCGCGCGGTGCGAATCAGTCTTGCGTATTCGGGCGAGCGGTGCACGATAAACCACGGATCGACTGCAATGCAGTGTCCGCCGACGCCGGGACCCGGTTGCAAAATATTGACGCGTGGATGGCGGTTGGCTAGCGCGATTACTTCCCAGGTGTTGATGCCTTCGCCTTCGGCGATCATCGAAATTTCATTGGCGAAGGCGATGTTGACATCGCGGAACGAGTTTTCGGTTAACTTAACCATCTCTGCGGTTTTGGCTGTGGTCGCCAGTACTTCACCGCGTACAAAATCTTGATAAAATTCGACCGCTTTTTGCGTAGATGCTTCGTTGATACCGCCGACCACTCGATCGTTTTCAACCAGCTCGATGAGAATACGGCCCGGCAATACCCGCTCGGGGCAGTGCGCGACAAATACATCAGTGCCTACGGCATGACCGTATTCGCTCAGAATTTTTGCGACCACTTCGTCGGTGGTACCGACGGGGCTGGTCGATTCGAGGATCACCAGATTGCCTGGTTTTACGAATGCGCATATCGAGCGGGTTGCTTTATCGACGTAACTTAAATCCGGTTTTTTGCCATCGGTGAATGGGGTTGGCACCGCAATAATAAAAATATCGGCTTCAACGGGCTCTAACGCCGCAGTTAAGTTGCCGGACTGTACTGCGGATTTCACCAAAATATCGAGATCGGGTTCGACGATATGAATGCCGCCGCGGTTGATCGTTTCAACCACTTTGGCGGAGACATCTACGCCATGAACGCTGTAACCTTTAGTGCCGAGTAGCGAGGCGGTAGGTAAGCCGATATAGCCCAAACCGATGACACAGATTTTTTGTTTAATAGCGCTCATGCGGTCACCCGTCCCATTTCCTATTTAGTGAGTTTGTTAAATTCTTGTTTGATGATTTTTACAATTTGCTGCGCAGCAGTGCCGTCGCCAAAAGGGTTGGTGGCGGTTGCCATCGCTCGATAGGCTTCTTCGTTGTGCAATAGTAGTTCAACTGCGTTCACTATTCGCTTTCGATCGGTGCCGACGAGCATTACGGTGCCTGCTTCTAGCGCTTCTGGGCGCTCGGTCACATCGCGCATCACCAATACCGGCTTGCCGAGCGATGGGCCTTCTTCCTGAATTCCACCGGAGTCGGTGAGGATTAAATCGCTTTGATCCATCAGCCATACGAATGGCAGGTACTCCAAGGGTTCAATCAGCTTGACATTGGCGAGGCCACACAGCACTTCGTTTACGGGCTGTTGTACATTGGGGTTCAAATGTACCGGATAGATGAATAACCAATCGGGGTGGGCGAGGGCGAGTTCGCGGATTGCGTTGCATAAATCGATAAAACCTTGGCCGAAATTTTCGCGGCGATGGCCGGTGATTAATATGAAGCGACCGCTGCGCTGCGTTATTTTTGCTACTAGCTCCGTGCCCAATAATTCCTGCCAGGTAGAGATTGGTAGTCGTTTAACTTTTTCTCGCGTAATCAACAATGCATCGATAACGGTATTGCCTGTCACATGGATTACATTTGCAGCGACATTTTCAGCGCGTAAATTTTGTGCGGCTTTGGTGGTTGGCGCAAAATGCAGGCGCGCGATGCGTCCGACCAATGAGCGATTGGCTTCTTCAGGAAACGGCGCGCGCAAATCACCGGTACGCAAGCCAGCCTCGACATGGCCTACCGGAATATTTTGATAAAATGCTGCGAGCGCTGCGGCGAAACAAGTGGTGGTATCGCCATGCACTAACACTATATCGGGCTGTGCTTTTTTTAATACATCGCGCATACCGAGTAAGACGCGGCTGGTGATATCGTAAAGGTCTTGTCCGGGTTGCATGAGATCGAGATCAATATCCGCCTGCAAATCAAAAATTCGCATAACTTGATCGAGCATTTGACGATGTTGTGCGGTAACGCAAATCATCGCTTCAATGGCGGGGTCTGCAGTCAATGCCAGCGCTACCGGAGCCATTTTAATCGCTTCGGGGCGCGTACCGAATACTGTCATTACCCGTAAAGCCATGTTGTTGTGCGTCCATCGATTAAAAAATAAAGAGCAACAGATTCAGTCCCTACGCTCTGCGGGGGAGGGGTAGCATTTTAGATTGGCAATGGAAACAGCGCGTCTAAATCAATCCCTTCCTCGCTCGCCAACTTTGCGCCCACCTCGCGTCGTGCTGGGTGATGGCGGCCATGATGGTTAATGCCGCCAATACGCCGACCCTGTGCTGATTCAAGCAGCGATTTAAAGCTAATCTTGGTGATGCCATGCGCAAAGCCATACAACAGTGCGTAATCGCATAGCGTATTGATTAAGCGCGGCACGCCGCCGCTCAAATAATAAATAACATCGACTGCTTTATCGGAAAATATTTCCGGATCGCCACCGGCAACTTCTAATCGGTGGCGGATATAGTGTCGAGTATCATCGAGATTAAGCGGCTCCAAGTGATATTCTACTGAAACTCGCTGTGCAATTTGCGATAACTCGGGTTTAGATAGAAGTGCCAGTAATTCGGGTTGACCGAGCAGTACGATTTTTAGTAGCTGATCGCGCTCGGCGTTAATATTCGTTAACAAGCGTAGCTCTTCTAGCGATTTCGCCAGCAGGTTTTGTGCTTCATCGACAATTAGCACGGTTTGTTTACCGCGACTGTATTGATCGATTAAATATTGTTGAAATAAACGAAATAGCGCGATGTCATCTTTGTCTTCGTACGGTAATTTAAACGCCGAGGCTACCCAACGAATTAAATGCTCTTCGAAGCCCATCGTGTTGTTGATGACTCCGACATTTAAGCGATCGTAATCGAGCGTTTGTAGCATTTTGCGAAGTAGGGTGGTTTTGCCTGCACCTACGTCACCGGTAATTACAGTTAAGCCGCCACCCGATTCCGAGAGGCCGTATTGCAGCATACTCAAGCCGACGCGATGTTTGCTCGAAAGATACAAGCAATCGGGATCCGGCGCCAAATTAAAGGGCGCCTGCTTGAGGCCATAGTGCTCAAGGTACATATCTTAAGTGCTCAAGGTACATGTTTATCTAACCTTGTTTAGCACGGTGCCGAGTAATTGCCGACCTTCCAGCAATTGTTTGCAGCGTTCGATTTCGCTGCGTTTGCTGACGCCGTCTTCTACTACCAATAAAATCGCATCGGCGTAAGGTGCAAAGACTAGGGCATCGTCGTCGTCCAGCAGCGCGGGCAAATCGAAAATAATAAAGCGGTCTGGGTAGCGATTGATAATATCGCCCAGCAGTGCGCCCATTTGTGGTGACGACAACAGTTCTGAGCGGTGCTTGGCTTCTGGAATGTGCGGAAGAATAACAAGGCGTTCAAAGCCAGGGTTTACCAATGCATCGGCGAGTGCAACGCGGCCTTCGACGACATCGATCAGCCCATATTGCGCCTCGATACCCAGCTTTTCCAGAATGCTGCCATGGCGTAAATCTAAGTCGACCAGCATTACGGTTTGATTGACTTCCAGCGATAAACTGATCGCCAAATTTAACGCAGTTAACGATTTACCGGCTTGGCTATTCGGGCTGGTAATCGCCAATGTTCGCCAATTATTTTCGCGTAGTTTGCGCAAAATTTGCGTGCGTAATTGCCGATAACTTTCGGTGCGCTTGTCATCGTCGGTAGCGGCGATAACGCGCTCGCGACGCAAATGCTCGGCATTCAGTGTCGCTACGCGCGTTTGCGTGTATTCAATTTTTTGTGGTCTGGCTTCGGCGCTATTCGTTGCGCGCTGCTCTTGTGTCGCTGCGCGTTGCTCTTGTGGATTAGTCCCGGGCGGATTGGTGCCGGGCACTTGCCGTTGCTCGCGGGCTTTCTCGATCGCCTGCTGAATAAAATCCATAATTGCTGCTCCCCGGATTTAGCCGATGCCCAATTTGCGTAATACGACAAACCACAACACATCCAGTGGCTTCACCGCGAAATGAAATATTGTTAAAACGATAATTACCGTCGTCGTAGTGCCTAAATAAATCCATTTATAACTCTTGCGCCCCTGTTCCTGTTCTTCGGTCAGCATAATGTAAGGAATGCTGCCGAGTGGGGTCGCAAGCAAGCTTGATAAATCGCCAATGCCGCGCACGCTTTCGTCTAGCATCTCTAGCGCACCGGCTGTTGCGGCAGCAGCGATAGTGGCCAGCACTAGACCGATGATCAAGATCGCTATGCGGTTAGGGCTGACGGGATTGTCGGGTAATATAGGCGGCTCGACCAATGCATAACGTTCACCCTTGCGTTCGCTTTCGAGGCTTTGCGAAAGCTCAGCCTCCATTTGCTTGGCCTTGATTTCTTGGTATTTCAGTGTGTTGGTTTGTAGTTCGCGACTCAGCTCGGCATAAACCTTCTCAACGTTTGGCGCTTTGGACAGATTGCTTTCAAACTTGCTGATTTTACTTTGCAGCTCGGAGATTCTAGCAGTCAATGTTTTGATATCACTCTCGGTACCTTTCAGTTGCGTATCGAGTAATACGTAAGCAGGGTTATCTGCTTGGAAACCCTCGGGGGCGGCAGCAGTATTTTTCGCGGCATTTTGTAGTGCTTGTACCACATGTTGCTGCTTGAGCACTTCGGGATGATCTACGGTATATGTTTGCTTAAGCTGGGCTAGTTTTTCTTGTTCGGTCTTTAGCTGTTTTGCGTAATCTTTGGCTGTGGTGCCGACGCCTAACGTATCTTCGAGGTGTGCTATTTCGCGCTGTAGGCGCACCACGTCGGGGTGGTCAGCGCTATATAATGCGGATTTATTACGGAAATCAGATTGTAAGGCTTTCAGGCGGTCTTGGTTGCTGAGGGCGCGTTCGCCCGTTGGTAGTTCGGTGGCGGCGTAGGGGCTGAGTTGTGCTAAGTTGGCTTGCAGCTCAAGTTTACGCTGTTGGGCTTCGGCTAGCCGTATACGAGATTCGTTTAATTCCATATCGGAGCGCTCGACGACGCTCATGTTGTATTGTGAGAGCTCAGGCAGCGCACCTTCGTTGGCTTGCTTAAATGCTGACAGTTTTTCTTCTATTTCCTTGATGTGGTTATTTAACGCCTCGGCTTCGCTCTTCAAGAAATCGGCGGTCGTAGCTGATTTCTCAGTACGCGATTTTAAGTTTTCATTCATGTATAAGTTGACTAGTTCGTTGGCAACTTTCTGCGCAATGGCTGGATTACGGTGATCAAACGAAAGCGTAAAAGCGATGGTCGCTTCCGTCGCGCGACCGAAGCGAGGATCCATAACCTCGGCACTAATGACATCCAGCTTCATTTTCTTTTGGAATTTTTGCATTATCTCGGTACGTGGCGTGCGCTTTAACTCCGATTCGCTCCAAAGCGAATATTTCTGCACAATATCCATGATATTAGATAGCGTAAATATACGCTGCGAAATGACTTTAATTTGCTGGTTCGCGAATCCGGTAATTGTTGAGCGTACAAGCTCCTGAGGAATTTCCTGCTCCTCGATCAAAATAGTTGCGGAGGAGCGATAGGTCGGCGGCCACAGCAGTGCGGCTAACACCATCACACCCAGCGTTATCGCTGCCACAATTTGCATCGGTTTTTTTCTGCGTTTTAAAATCTGCAGATATTCGGATAACGATTTAGTTTGTTCTTCCTGGTCGAGCGACATACTGGCCATATTCATCTATGTAAATTCCGTGAAGTCTTTGTCAATAAAGTATGCAATATAAAGGGTGCTATCGCGACCAATGCCATTGTTGCGGCTGGTAACTGATACCCAGTGACACAACATTGGAGTTCGCTTGGTTGTCGATTTGAGTATATTTTTGTTTGCTGAATGTATAGCCAGCGTTTAAAAACCATTGTTCACTGATTTGGTGTCGGTAGTTTAGTGAGGCATTCCCGTAATTGCGATCGGCGCTTGACGAATTCTGTATCGAATTGCTACCACCTATTGCACGGTTGCGTACCAGTGTTAGGCTGGTGGAGATCTGATCCAACTCCGTTAATGCGTAACTCCAGTTTGAGCCGATTTGCAATTGATCAACCGTGTAACCGCTGGAGGTGGGTTGCGAAGATTGCGTTGTATTTAAGCCAAACTGTTGCCGTTCATTGTGCCAGGTCCAATCGAGCTCCGCAGTAAACAGTCGGTCGTTCTGATCGGGTAAATTACATATGCCGCCGACGGGGTACTGTGCTGCTTGTAAAGCAATGTAATATGGATTGGCGCAAAAATCTTGCGTCGAGCTGAGTGGGTAGGAGGTTGAGTTTTGCGAGCTACCCACGCGCGCCTGTAGCAATGATTCCTCGGACCATTGGTGATCGATGCCGACTTGAACCCCTTCGTTTTTAGTTCGAGTCGAGTAACTTTGTTGGCCAAAACGGTTTGCTGGAACAGTGCCATAGTCTCCAGAGACGTCTTGGTTTGGCACCCCAAAGGTCACATCGTCGGAATCAAAATCCGAATAATTTACGGCTGTAACCCATTTTGTTCTTTCATTAAAAATATAAATCCAATCGACTTCAGCGCCGGTGTTTTTGTAGCCGGTATAGCCCGCGCTGTGGTAATCCTGAGTGCTGTAGGTGGCACTCAGTTGTAATTGATTAGTTTCATTCAGTATGTAGGTCCAGTTGGGAGAGATACGATATATTTCCGTTGGTTCAGCCTTGTCGCTGATATTGCCGCTGGTCAATAATTCACTGGTAATGGTGGATTCGCGTACGATGGCAGCATTTAATCCCACGCTGCTGTTTTCAAATTGATGCGCTAGCGCGAGCGCGATATTTTGATCGTCGCTATTAAATTCGTTCTTATCGTAACGATTAAATGAGAAGGTTGATGTCAGCGCCAGTTTTGAGGTTTCCGTGCTGGCATCGAGCGTCAAAACCGGTGCGACTTGATATTTGGTGACTGCTGTTTTGTCGCTCTGCACCAGGCGTAAGTTGTCGTTATGGCTCGTATTTGCATTTATCACCGCACTGGCGGAATAATCGGTGGCTGAGGCTATCGATGTAACGCTTGCAAAGATTAACGACAAAATAACTCGTTTGCTTTGGGGCGGCAGCGCTAACGAACTTTGAGTCGACGACAGCAGTGCTTGACGAATAATGTTAAATCGCATTGAGTGCAAGCCTTACGGAACCACAACCACATCGCCACTTTGGAGTGGGATGTTGGTCTTTAACGCGTCGCCGGTTTTTACATCGCTATAGCTGAATTTAATGGCCTTTTGTGATCCATCCGGTTGGCGATGCAATACATTGATGCTGCTTTCAGCGGCGTAGGCATTTAATCCGCCAGCAATTGCTAAAGCTTGCATAATGTCGGTGGGGCCATTGATGGGGTACATGCCGGGGCGATTCACTTTGCCCAACACGTATATTTGATTGCCTGCGGTTTGTTTTATCGAGATGGTGACCGAAGGTTTGTCTTTCATAAACTTCGCCAGTCTTTCAGCCAAGCTCTCCTGCAATTCTTCCGCGGTTAGACCACCGGCCATTAGCTGGCCGGCCAGCGGTACGCTGATTTTGCCATCGGGGTGGACGAGTACTTCTTGGGAGAGATCTTTTTCGTTCCACACGTAAACGATCAGAATATCGCCAGGATTCAAATGATAGGGCGCGATTTCCGCGCGCGCATACGTAGCTGATACAAGTAGTAGTACGATCAAAATAAAACGAGACATGACGCTCTCTTATCAATAAATGTTGAATGGTACTAACGGGTTCGACATTCAAGCTTTGGATGTTCCAGCTTAGTATGTCTGACGTTGACTGCAAATTTATGAAAACGCCTTAACGGCCAGTTATTTGTCTGTTTAGCAGGCCTTCACTTAGGGCAACAATTGCGTGCAATCGTTCCGCAATGTCTGTTTTTATTTCTACTTTTGCGGTTGAGGCCGCTTACGGTGACCGCTATCCAGCGCGGCGCTTAGTATACTATCGAAACGAGTAGTCAGCACTACGTTGAACATAAGAGAAGAGTCGGCCGTCGAGCCAGTTTTAAATTTTTATCGATTCCGCTATAGCCAGACGGCTTGTGTCTGCTTATCATGTGCCCGGTAAATAACAAGTCTAAAACACAAATAATTTGTTGGCATGCTCCCGCGCGGCGGGGCAGCTTCGATAAACATAAGTTTAATAATAGATAATCACTCAAGGAGATGCTTATGAAGAACTCAGCTGTATTCGCGGCTATTCCATTTACCACCCTTTTATTGCTGGCCGGCTGTGGTGGTAGCAGTTCTGGGGGCGATCCATCTACTCCATCTACACCTACTCCACCCGTATATCCGCCTATTCCACCGGCTGAATTGCTCCCTGCGACGTCGGCGGGCATGTGGGATGGCACCACTGGCACGAACCGCACTATTTCAGGTGTTGTCACGAAAGAGGGTAACTACTGGCTCGCGTACAGCTCAGTAGGCAATGCTGCCGTGCCGGCTGGGTTTTATGCGGGGCAGGCCGCCCCAGAGAGCGGTAGTTTTTCAGCGCCAGGTTTGCGGGAGTTTAATTTTGAGAGTGGTGGTGCCCAGCAGGGCACATTGACATCGACTTACACGCAGTCGCTGGGGTATACCAGTGCCAACACGCTGGCAGGCTCGTTTGGGAGTGTGACTGTAGGTAACACCTACGGCCTGACAGCTACCGGCAAAATGGTCAACGCAACAGGCGGTGGCGATATTCTCCTCTCTTTTAGCGGAACCTGGGATGCTGACGCTAATGCTGGCACGTGGGCAGGTACAATCGCTGCACCTGCTCTGGCCAGTAGCGGGGATGGTCTTATACATGTCCTAGGGCAAAGTTTTACAATGAACGAAGCTGATGGTAAAGGCCTTTTGGCGTCGGCACTCTTGACCAATTGTAGCGATCCGTTGGGTGGTGTGGGGTGTGCTAGCCTTATCCCCTCCTTCAAGGGCCAGCTTCGTAGCGGCGCTACCAACACCCCTTTTTATGATCCCGTAACGAACAACATTCCAAACGGTGCGCAGGCCGCTGCCTTCGTGCCAGTCGATGGTCTTAGCGTATCTTGGCTGCTTCGCATCACTGATGCTACTACTACTCCTATCACTTACACGTACAATCCGCTGACTGTGACGTTGACTGCGCAGTCGTTGCCATCGATAACCGCGGATACATTTACCAGCACTTATAACGTCGCATATGAAGCAGCGCCAACGTTGGCTGCTGTCGCGGGGGCTCATGCAGGCGTGAGTGGCGTGGGTAACGCGATGGATCTGACGGGCGCAGCATTTAATGTTGATGCTACAACGGGTGCGGTGACCGGTGGTAGTACCGGTACTGGCGGTTGCACGTTCTCTGGCTCGCTTGCTCCGCACTCCACAGGCAATGTTTACGACGTAACTTTTAATTTTACCCCTGGCGGATCATGCACCTACACTGGCGCCTTTACCGGGGCAGCCTACTTGAGCGCGAGTAATAAGTTGACGGTTACGTTAGTGGATAGTGCTCGCAATAAGGGGTTTCTATTTGTAGCAAATTAAAAAAGAGAAGTGGTTGCGGGGTAGTTATTGCGCAACATAAAAAAAAGGGGCTGCATTATGCAGCCCTTTTTTATGGGTGGCTTTTCTAGTGAGGCGAGAATCGGCGAGGGTGCGGCGAGCTGTGGCAATGGCACGCCGCATTGTGGGCTGGGCGATGGATGGCGGATGCCTCAGGCGCTTATCACACTACACTGATGATGGCGATTGCACCATGCAAGCCCGGCGAAGGTTTGCTCCATCACCAGGAGTGGGCACCTTAGGCGTAGTGATCGCGGCAGCCAGTACATGAGTAAGCGTTATCGAGTGAGGAGCGAGTGGGTCTGATGGGGGCGCGTGGGTATTTTTATGAGGGGTCTATAAAGAACTAGCGCGGGATTGCCCCGCGCTGTACGCCATCCTTGGCGCTGTTAAGTCCGAGTACTGATTAAGCTGCGCGACGGCGGCGAGCTGTACCAGCCAAGCCCAACAGGGCAGAGCCGAACAACCATGCTGCTGCCGGTACTGGTACTTGCGAGAGTGTGACAGACAGCGGATTGTAAGTGTAGACGGTGTATCCTGCGGTGATGACCTCATCAGTCTCTGGATCGATGACTGGTGCGACTGCAGTGGCTATGCGGAGCAGCCAACTTGTGGTGAGGCCATTAGATGGCACGAAGCCAACAGCTGGTGTAGTTGGGGTGGGTGTCAATACGGGGGCCCAAGCGGGGGTATTGGTGGCGCCATTTTGGAGGCTGCCCTTGAAGCCGGGGAGAGTGCCAGCACATCCTGGGCCACCCAATGGATCAGTACAGTTCAATCCGCCGGCAGCCTGTGACAAAAGGCCTTTGCCATTGACTTCGTCCATAGTAAAGTTTTGGGTGGTGATATGGATAAGGCCATCGCCAACGCCTTCCAGCGCGGGCGGATCGATTGTTACGCCCCACGAGCCAGCATTTGTCGCATCATTCCAGGTGCCGACCATAGTGAAGAAGATGTCGCCGCCGCCTTCCGGATTAACTTGTTTGCCAGAAGCGTTGACGTCCCAGATGGCAGCGTTTGCAGCGCCAGCGCCGACCAGAACAGATACAGCCAATAAAGATTTAATTGCGTTCATTATGTGTTTCCTCGAGGTTACTCGAGAAAGGTGGTGACCCGACTATCTTGGCAGCTCTTCACTTCAATGCCGCGACTGCTCAAGACTCGTAGTTTTCCGTCCCCAGCTCACACTGGGTTTGGCCTTTTACAGCTTTCCCAAACAATGGTTATTAATTTTAGATTTACTTCCTCCGTTGCCCTCGCTAAACCGCAGTACAGGACAACTGGTGCATAGAAATACTATATGCCCCTGTGCAATGCAACCACATAATAAGAACTTATGGAGCTAGATAGATATTTCATAGAGTTTTTAGTGCTAAGAAGTTAGATTGGCGCAGAAGAATTGATTTCTAACTATTTGTTTTTAATATATTTTTTAATTCAATAGCACTTTGTAGCTAGGCATGCCGACGTCATGGATAGTGCAACTTTATGGATCAAATAACCTTGAAATAGTTCCTCTGCGGGCGAAAATGATGCGGCAATAAACGCGGATGCGACACTAAACGCTTGCGGCAGCAAAGTCTGAGTCCATAGGTTAATGAAGTTGAAGGCCGTTGTTTGCGTCTATTAACTGGTCTGGCTGGATCACAGCGCAAAACTATCCGCGCGCGCCATTTCCCAACTGGTCGCATAGAATTCATGTTCGATTTTTTCCTTGAGCAATTCGCCCGGTTTTAGATAGATGTGCAATTGCGAAAATAACTGAATACGGGTGCTGCTGACGCGCCGTACCAAATGGTGCGGGCCGATGTCGCTCGGGTGTTGTAGTCCCGCTGCGGCGAGAATTTCAGCGAGCGCTTTCATCGTGTTGCGATGAAAGTTGTAAACCCGTTCCGCCTTCTCTGGCACCGCGAGCGCGCGCTGCCGCAACGCATCTTGCGTGGCTACCCCGGTGGGGCATGTATTGGTGTGGCAGTGCTGACTTTGAATGCAGCCGATGGCGAACATAAAACCGCGCGCGGCGTTGACCCAATCTGCGCCGATCGCCAATGTGCTGGCGATATCGAATGCACTAATGATTTTGCCGCTGGCGCCAATGCGAATGTGCTGCCGCAGATTTGCACCCACCAGCGTGTTGTGAACGAACAGCAGCCCGTCGCGCATCGGCACGCCGATATGATCGATAAACTCGACCGGCGCAGCACCGGTGCCGCCCTCCGCGCCATCGACAACGATAAAGTCCGGCATGATTCCGGTTTTCAGCATCGCCTTGACCAGGCCCATAAATTCCCACGGATGGCCGAGACAACATTTGAAGCCGACCGGTTTGCCGCCGGACAATTCTCGCAGCTGTGCGATAAATTGCATCATTTCAAGTGGTGTGGTGAATGCGGAATGCGAAGCCGGTGAAACGCAATCCTGCCCCATCGGCACACCGCGAGTCGATGCGATCTCCGCGCTGACTTTATTGGCGGGTAGAATGCCGCCGTGGCCGGGCTTGGCACCTTGGCTCAGCTTGATTTCAATCATTTTCACTTGCGGATCGCGTGCCTGCTCGGCAAAGCGCTCGGGGTCAAAGTGCCCATCGGCAGTTCGGCAACCAAAATAGCCACTGCCCAACTCCCAAGTTAAATCGCCACCATGCTCGCGGTGATAAGGGCTGATGCTGCCTTCGCCGGTGTCGTGCGCGAAGCCGCCGAGCTTTGCGCCTTTGTTTAATGCGCGAATTGCATTGGCGCTCAGCGCACCGAAGCTCATCGCTGAAATATTGAATACCGATGCCGAATACGGTTGCGTGCAGCCAGGCCCGCCCACTTGAATTCGAAAGTTGCTCGGGTCGATATGCTGTGAAGGTCGCGTGGAATGGCCGATGAACTCGTAACCATCCTGATACACATCGAGCAGCGTACCGAAGGCTTTTTCCGACGCGACATTTTTGGCGCGCGCGTAGACTAACGAACGCTGGCTGCGCGAAAAAGGAAGTTTTTCATTATCGGCTTCGAGCAAATATTGGCGAATCTCGGGGCGAATAAACTCAACGAAATAGCGAATATGACCAAGGATTGGATAATTGCGGCGCACCGAGTGGTTGCGTTGCACAAGATCATATAACCCGACGAGGCTGAGTATTCCGGTGATCAGCGTCAGCGGCCACAACCAAATCCACAAATGCAATAATGACAGCGTCAGTCCAGCAGTTAATAAGCAAATCACCAGCGTTGCATAGCGACTCAATAACGATAATTGCATGCCAGGAATCCCATTGTGGCTGGAGCTACGGTTGAATATCGAAGTGAAGAGTGTAGGGCGCGATGGGCGCTTTTGGTAGCATCCAGACGGCGCCTATAAATCGCATACGAGCTATGCTTACTTTAACAATAACTCGCTGGAGGATTTCTGATGACAGACTACAAAGCGCCATTGCGCGACATCCGTTTTGTACGCAACGAGTTGTTCGATTTCGCCAGCCATTACCGCACGTTGCGGGGCGGTGAAAACGCGACGCCGGATATCGTCGATGCGGTGATTGAGGAGGGCGCCAAATTTTGCGAGCAAGAGTTAGGACCGCTGCGCGGGGTTGGCGATAGCGAAGGCTGCCATTTAACTGAGAATGGCGTCGTAACGCCCAGCGGATTTCGCGCTGCGTACCAGCGCTATATCGAAGGCGGTTGGCCGTCGCTGAGTATGCCGGAGGCATTCGGCGGTCAGGGCTTGCCGGTGTCGCTCGATCTCACCATTATGGAAATGACCGGCGGCGCGAACTTTCCGTGGGCGATGTATCCCGGTTTGAGCGCGGGCGCGCGCAATACGTTGATGCAGCACGGCAGCGCCGAGCAGCAAAAAATTTACTTAACCAAACTGGTCGAAGGCCGTTGGACTGGCACCATGTGTCTAACCGAAGCGCATTGCGGTAGCGATTTAGGCATGTTGCGCACCAGCGCAGAGCCGCAAGCCGATGGCACCTATCGAATTAGCGGCACTAAGATTTTTATTTCGTCGGGCGATCACGATCTCGCCGAAAATATTGTGCATATTGTTTTGGCGCGCTTACCCGATGCGCCGGCTGGCACCAAAGGTATTTCGTTGTTTGTGGTGCCAAAATATTTACCCGATGCCAACGGCGACAAAGGTGCGCGCAACGGTGTGAGTGTCGGCTCGCTCGAAGAAAAAATGGGCATTCACGGCAACGCGACCTGCGTGCTTAATTTCGACGGCGCTACCGGTTTTATGATCGGCGAACCAAATCACGGTTTGCATTATATGTTCACGTTTATGAACACTGCGCGCATTGGTACGTCGTTGCAGGGGCTTGGTCACGCCGAGGTGGCGATGCAAGGTGCGCTGCGGTATGCGCGCGAACGCTTGCAAATGCGCTCGCTGACCGGTGCGAAAAATCCGAGCGGGCCGGCCGATCCAATCATCGTACATCCCGATGTGCGACGCATGTTATTAACGATCAAATCATTCGCCGAAGGCAATCGCGCATTTTTATATTATCTCGCGCAATTTGCCGATTTCGCTCGCGATGGCGACGATGCACAACGGCAACACGCCGAAGATTTATTGGCATTGCTGACGCCGATTGCGAAAGGTTTTATGACCGAAACCGGTTTGGAAGCCGCGAGCCTCGGCATGCAAATCTTCGGTGGCCACGGTTATATTCGCGCGTGGGGCATGGAGCAAAATATGCGCGATGCGCGCATCGCAACGATTTATGAAGGCACCACCGGTATCCAGGCGCTCGATTTATTGGGCCGCAAAGTATTGGGTAGCGGCGGTAAATTGTTGATCAACTTTATCGAGCAGATCAATGCGTACACGGGCGCGCAAGCTAACAATGCGGCATTGCAAGAGTTTATCGGCCCGCTCGCGACGATCACACAGCAGTGGGGCGAGCTGACCGCAGCGATCGGCGGTCGCGCGATGCAAAACGCCGACGAGGCCGGTGCGGCATCGGTGGATTATCTGATGTACTCGGGCTATGTAGTGCTGGCATTTTTCTGGGCGCGCATGGCAGAGGTGGCGCAGCGCGCATTGGCGCAGCCAGGCGCCGAAGCCGAGTTTTATAGCGCGAAATTAAAAACCGCACGCTTTTTCTATCAACGTATTTTGCCACGCACCGCGGCTCATAAATTGGCGATGGATGCCGGCGCCGATAGTTTGATGGCGATGACTGCAGCGGAGTTCGGCGTGTTGTAGCTGTTTACAACTCGTGCAACCTGTCTTTGAATCGATAGGCGACAGCGCTAAAACCGGGTAAAATCGCGACCCCTCGCGGCCATGCCTGGCGCGCCCGCCATCGTCTCAGATAGGATTTACTCGCAGTGTTAGTCGCATCCAATATCACCATGCAATTCGGCGCCAAGCCTCTGTTTGAAAATGTCTCGGTCAAGTTCGGCGAGGGCAACCGCTATGGCTTGATCGGCGCCAACGGTGCCGGTAAATCGACGTTTATGAAAATTTTGGCCGGCGAGCTGGAGGCTTCGGCCGGCAATATATCGCTCGATAGTGGCGAGCGCATGGTGTTCTTACGGCAGGATCAATTTGGTTACGAAGAGCAGCGCGTGCTGGATGTGGTGATGATGGGGCATGAACAAATGTGGGCCTGCATGAGCACCAAGGATGCGATTTACGCCAACCCTGACGCTACCGAAGCCGACTACATGCACGCCGCCGAACTCGAAGAAAAATTTGCCGAATACGATGGTTACACCGCCGAATCGCGCGCTGGCGAATTATTGATGGGCGTCGGTATTCCGATCGAACAACACAATGGGCCGATGCGCGAGGTTGCACCGGGCTGGAAATTGCGCGTGTTACTGTGTCAGGCGCTGTTCGCGAATCCGAATATTTTGTTGCTCGACGAACCGACCAACAACCTCGATATCAACACGATTCGCTGGCTAGAAAACGTGCTCAACGATCGCGACAGCACGATGATTATCATCTCGCACGATCGCCACTTCTTGAATCAAGTGTGCACGCATATGGCCGATCTCGATTACGGTCGCATCCAAATTTATCCGGGCAATTACGACGATTACATGGAGGCATCGATTCAGGCGCGTAATCGTCTGATAACGGCCAATGCCAAAGCGAAAGAAAAAGTTGCCGATTTACAGGAGTTCGTGCGCCGGTTCTCGGCCAACAAATCGAAGGCTCGGCAAGCGACTTCGCGCGCTAAGTTGATCGAAAAAATTAAAGTTGAAGATATGAAACCGTCGTCGCGGCAATATCCGTGGATGCGTTTTGAATACGACGATAAGGATAAGTTGCATCGGCTCGCGTTGACGACCGAGCACATGATGTTTGGTTACGACAGCGCCACTCCGATCATCAAAAATTTTTCGACCACTATCGATGCCGGTGAAAAAGTGGCGATCATCGGCGAGAACGGCGTCGGTAAAACCACGCTGTTGCGTTTGTTGGCGGGCGAGGCGCTCGGCGGTTTGACGCCACAAAAAGGCGAAGTGAAATGGGCCGAAAAAGCCAAGCTCGGTTATTTCGGGCAGGATCACAGCGCCGATTTTGCCGACGATAGCAGCCTTACCGAATGGATTTGGCAGTGGGTGCGCGAAGGCGGTTTTGAAGGCGCTGATGTTGAAACACTGGTGCGCGGCACACTGGGTCGTTTGTTATTTTCCGGCGACGATGTAAAGAAATCAGTGAAGGTAATTTCCGGTGGCGAGCAGGGCCGTATGTTATTCGGCAAACAGATGTTGCTGCGCCGCAACGTATTGTTGCTCGATGAACCGACCAACCACCTCGATATGGAATCGATAGAATCGTTGAATACCGCGGTGGAAAAGTTTCCGGGTACCGTTATTTTTGTATCGCACGATCGTGAGTTCGTGTCGTCGTTGGCGACGCGGATTATCGACCTGAAAACCGATCGCAGCATTGTCGATTACCGTGGCAGCTACGAGGAATATCTGAGCAGTCTCGGCATCGAATAACCACGCTACAGTGGTTTTAGCTGCACCATCACCCATGCGGCTTACGCAAAGTTGCTGCTAGCGCAGTCGCAGTCGGTAAATTTTCAAACACATTCCGCAAATATCGATACAGTCAATCCCGGCAGCGGCACGTTCTGTTGTTGGCGAATCCGATGGCGTGCTTTGCTGCCGACACAGTTATCGCGCCTTGTAACGTTGCAAGTTCCATGTGTGATGTATGCCGCATAAATTATTTTTAATGCGGCGATAACTAATACATATTTTTCGAAGTGGTTGTAATGCGTTTTTTAAAGGAGTACAAATGGCTGCGTTAGTTTATGGTTATTATTTTAATAAAGTATTTTATTTTAGCTAGGCCATAAAAATAATATTACGGTTTAAAACAAGGCCTATCTTCAGTTTATTCAGTGGGTGCATTCCTATAAGAGGGATTATAGAAGGAATTCAGTCTGCTGAATGAGCGGTTACATTTTAATAAATTTAACAATAGTGTATTTAGGCTCCCAAGCCTTATTGATTTAGGCTCAATTGCACCACTGTAAGGTGGTAGTGCGCGGCATTTACTCGGCCGAATTGATAGGTTTTGCCTGAATTTATGAAACATTAAATCAGGAGAATAGCGATGCCAAATCATGCGCTAAATCAACCAGCAGCAATCGATTTATCCGTATCCAATAGCGATTCCCTGATGCAGGAAAATTTTCGCCTGCTGGGCATTACGCCGTTTGAGTTTGCCGATTTGGCATTGGCACAGGCATTTATCCGCCACGGCGGTGCTGCGGCAATCGATATCGGCCGCGATACCGCGCAATGGCCGCAATTATTTGCACAGCTCGAACGAGCGCACTCGCCGTTTCTCGGTGTGCGTATTCCCGATCGCGTGCCGATGACTGCAGTACTATTGCCGCAAACAGTCGGCTTTGTTGTCATCGATGCCGGTGCGAATATCGCTGCGTGGAGTTCGCAATTCGCCGTCATCGTACAAGTGACTTCGGTGACGCAGGCATTAACCGCGCTGAAAGCCGGTGCGCGTGCATTGATCGCCAAAGGTCAGGAGAGCGGTGGCTTAATCGGCGACGAGAGCAGTTTTATTTTATTGCAGCGCATTCTGAGTTTGCCGGAGGCGCGCGATATTCCGGTGTGGTGTCAGGGCGGTATCGGTTTACACACAGCGGCGGGTGCGATTGCCGGTGGTGCGTTCGGCGTGGTGCTCGATAGTCAATTGGCGTTGTTGAACGAAAGTCGCATCGGCGATGACATTAAAAATGCGGTGCGTGCGATGGATGGCAGCGAGACCTGTGTGATCGCTGGTTATCAACTTTACAGTCGACCGGGTTTGCCGGTTGCTGAAAGCCATGCGTTGAACGCCGATGAAGTGCGTGCGCGGTTGGCCGGCAGTCATCTCTTGGGCAATAGTAATTTGCAACAAAATAGTAATTTGCAACAATTTTTACCGCTCGGTCAGGATGCGGCGTTGGCGCATGCGCTCGCTGCGCAATGCCCGAATGTCGAAGCATTGCTGAATAGTTTGCGCGCGAGTATCGCCGGTCATATTCGCCAGGCGCAGGCGTTGCAATCGCTACAGGAAAATAGTCCGCTGGCACTCGCACATGGTACGCGCTTGCCGATTGCGCAAGGGCCGATGACGCGCGTCAGCGATACCGCTGCGTTTGCCGCTGCAGTTGCTGAGCAGGGTGCGCTGCCGTTTCTCGCGTTATCTCTGATGAATGCCAGCACCGCGCGCAAACTACTTGAAGAGACCCGCGCCAGTATCGGTCAGCACAGTTGGGGCGTCGGCGTGTTGGGTTTTGCCAATGCAGAAATTTTAAATCCGCAACTCGAATTGATTCGCGAATTTCGACCGTCGGTGGTGTTGTTAGCCGGTGGACGTCCGGCGCAGGCGCGGCCGCTGATCGAACTCGGCATCACCACGTATTTGCATGTGCCGTCGCCAGGTTTACTCGAATTATTTTTGAAAGATGGTGCGCGGCATTTCGTATTCGAAGGCCGTGAATGCGGTGGCCACGTTGGCCCGCGTTATAGTTTTGTACTGTGGGAACAACAGCTGCAATTGCTGCTTAATTTCGAACACGCCGAAGAGTTGCATATTTTATTTGCCGGCGGCATTCACGACGAGCGCTCGGCGGCGATGGTCGCGACGATGGCCGCACCATTGGCCGCGCGCGGCGCAAAAATTGGCGTGTTGATGGGCACTGCATATATCGCCACGCAAGAAGCTGTCGATTGCGGTGCGATCGTGCGCAGTTTTCAACAGCAGGCGGTTGGCAGCGGCGAAACGGTGTTGATCGAAACAGCACCGGGACATGCGGTGCGGTGTTTGCCGTCGAATTTCGTGCAGCAATTCAACGCCGAAAAAGCGAATTTGCAAGCGCGCGGTTTGGATCGCCAAGAAATTTGGAAGCAACTCGAAGAATTGAATATCGGCCGCTTGCGTATCGCCACCAAAGGCGTCGAGCGCGGCGACGATGGCTTGATCGAAGTCGATCAACGCCAGCAAAACGATGCCGGCATGTACATGATCGGCCAGCTGATCGCATTGCGCAGCAGCATCGGCAATATCGCCGAATTGCATCGCGCCGTCAGCGGCGGTGCGATCGAATTTTTAAATAATGTCGAAGTGCCATTGATGCCGCGTGCAAAAAATGCCGAGCCAATTGCAATCGTCGGCATGGAATGCATTTATCCCGGTTCGCCCGATCTCGAAGCGCTGTGGGCGAATATTCTCGCCGGCAACGATTTGATCACCGAAGTACCGGCCGAGCGCTGGAACACCGATTTATATTATCGCGAAGGCGCCGCGCAAAAAGGTAAATCGCCGAGCAAGTGGGGCGGCTTTATCGATGCGATTGCGTTCGATCCGCTCGAATACGGTATTCCACCGCAATCGCTCGCGGCGATCGAGCCGGTGCAATTGCTCAGTTTGGAAGTGGCGAAGCGCGCACTGGTCGATGCCGGTTACGGCGCGCAGCAGCGCTTTTTCGATCGCGAAAAAACTGCGGTGATTTTTGGTGCCGAAGCGGGCATGGATCTCGCGAACAGTTATGCGTTCCGCAATTTGTATCCACATTATCTCGGCGAATTGCCGCCGGAACTCGATGCCGTATTGCCCGATTTAACCGAGGATTCGTTCCCCGGTGTATTGGTCAATGTGATCTCGGGTCGCATCGCCAATCGTTTGGGTTTGAGTGGCGTTAATTATTCGGTCGATTCGGCATGCGCCAGCTCGCTCACCGCGATCGAATTGGCTGTGAAAGAATTGCGCGCCGGTAGCAGCGATATGGTGTTGGCTGGCGGCGCGGATTTCCACAACAGCATCAACGATTTTTTAATGTTCGCGAGCGTCGGTGCGCTGTCATCGCAGGGTCGTTGTCGCTCGTTCGATAGCAGCGCCGATGGTATTTGCTTGGGCGAAGGCGTCGGCGTCGTCGTGTTGAAACGGCTCGAAGATGCACAGCGCGATGGCGATCGCATTTATGCGTTGATCGACGGCATCGCCGGTTCCAGCGATGGCAAAGGTTTAGGTTTAACCGCGCCGCGCAAAGACGGACAAAAACGCGCGCTCGAACGCGCGTATTGGCAAGCGGGTATTCTGCCGGCGGAAATCGGCTTGGTCGAAGCGCACGGCACCGGCACCGTGGTCGGCGATAAAACCGAATTGCAAACGATGACCGAAATTTTCACTGCGGGTGGCGCATTGCCTGCGCAGGCGGCGTTGGGCTCCGTCAAAAGTCAGATCGGTCACACCAAATGCGCCGCCGGTATCGCCGGTTTTATCAAAATCAGCAAGGCGCTGTATCACCAAGTGTTGCCGCCGACCTTGCATATCGAAACACCGAATAGCGCGTATCGCGCCGCCAGCAGTCCGTTCACGTTGAATAGCACCGCACGGCCGTGGCTACAAAATCAATATGGCGTGCCGCAACAAAAATTGCGCGCGGCAGTCAGCGCGTTCGGTTTCGGCGGCGCGAATTTTCACGCGGTGCTATCCAATTATGTCGGTGATCACGCGAATTACATGGGCGATCCTGCGAATTATCTTGGCAATCAAGCGCATTGCGGCGCGGTGCAATGGGCCGCTGAATTATTTATTTTTCGCGGCGAGCAATTCGCGCATGCCGCGCAGACGATGCAGCAGCTGCTTAACTTTATCGAAGCCAGCGACGCCACGCTCGCGTTACGCGATTTGAGTTTTACTGCGGCGCAGGCCGGCAGCGGCGCGTTGCAATGCGCGTTTGTTGCGCACGATCGCGCTGAATTGTTCGCGAAATTAACGATGGCGCTACAGCGCGAAATCAATTCGGCGCTTTGCTATCGCGACGCCGATGTGAACACTGGGAAAATCGCGTTTGTGTTTCCGGGCCAAGGCAGTCAAACGCCGGGCATGCTGCACGAATTATTTATCGCGTTTCCGCAATTGCACGATGTGTTGGCGATCGATCCGGCGTGTGCGGCGATTTTATTTCCGCCGACCGCGTACGCACGCGCCGAGCAGCAAGCGCAGCAGCGTGCGATCACCGACACGCGCATTGCGCAGCCCGCGCTCGGCATGGTCGAGCTGAGCGCGATGACGTTACTGAAAGCGCTCGGCATCGTGCCGGCGATGGCGGCCGGTCACAGCTACGGTGAATTAGCTGCATTGGCGAGCGCCGGTTGTTTTGATGCCGCGACGTTATTGCAAGTGAGCCGCCAGCGCGGCGAAGCGATTCTCGCCGCAGCGGGTAACGATCCCGGCAAAATGGCGGCGGTGAATTGCGGTTACACCGAGCTGCAAAAATTATTCGGCGACGATGCGGCTGTGGTACTCGCCAATCAAAACAGCGCGACGCAGACGGTAATTTCGGGTCCGACGCTCGCGATCGATGCGGCGCTGGTGTTTCTGAAAGAGCAGGGCATTGCTGCGAAAGCGATCGAAACCGCGTGTGCATTTCACTCGCCGGTGGTGGCGCGCGCCGCGGTGTTATTTTCCGGCGTGTTGCAAAACGTCGAAATCGCAGCTCCGAGTTTTCCAGTGTATTCAAATACCACGACGCTGCCGTATCAAAGCGATACTGATGCGATCAAACATCAATTGGCGCAACACGTGGTTAGCCCGGTGCGCTTCGTCGAACAAATCGAAAAAATGTACGCCGACGGCGCGCGCGTGTTTGTCGAAGTCGGACCGAAGCGCGTGCTTAGCGGCTTTATCGATAATATTCTGCAAGGCAAAGCGCATCGCGCGATTGCAATCGAGCCTGCGGGCCAAACCGGCATCGGCGCATTTTTGCACGCGGTGGCACAGCTCGCGGTGCTTGGCGATACGCTGGATATGGCGGTGTTGTTCGCGGGACGAAAACCGCGCGTGCTTGATTTAACCACGCCGCAAAAATTATCGGCCGCGTGCTGGATGGTCGATGGTGGTCGTGCATGGCCGCGCACCGGCCGCGCGCCGCAACACGCTGGCAAAGCGATTACCGCGCCGTTGCAACTCAGTGTTAACAGCGCCGCGCTGCCCGCATCGCTCGAAGAAAATGCCGTGGTCGGTTATCTCGACAATATGCGCGAATTAGTGCGCGCGCAGCGCGATGTACTGCTCGGTTTTCTCGGCCAAGCGCCGACACCGATGGCAGCGAGAAATGAAATCGCGACGCCGCGCATTGCTGCTCCAAACTCAACGCGCAACGAATCGATCGCCAGCGTTAAAGTTGACGAGCCGGAGCCAGTAGCAGATGCCGCGCCGCACGCCGTCGATTTTCAAGCGACGTTGCTTGCGATCGTCAGCGAGCGCACCGGTTATCCGATCGAGATGCTCGATCTCGATCTCGATTTAGAAGCCGATCTATCGATCGATTCGATAAAGCGCGTCGAAATTATTGGTGAGCTGGCGGCGCGGTTGGATTTTCGCCAGCAACTCGGCGCCGATGCCGATGCGCTGCTCGAACAATTATCGACGCAGAAAAATTTGCGCGCGATTATCGACTGGCTTAACGAATATGCCGGAGATCGCAATGCGAATATGAATTTAGCGACCGGCACTGTAGCGGTTGACGAACAAACCGACACCGAGCAAAAAATAGAAATTCCACTCGGCCGCTACGTATTGAAAAGTGTACTCGTCCCGGCTGTGATTCAGGGCGTGCGCGAATTGCACGGCAAACAATTCGTGCTCACCGACGATAGCCTCGGCATTGCAGCGCAATTAGCGGCGCGGTTAACGGCGCGCGGCGCGCTGGTGCGGGTAATTAATTTCAGCGAAGACGAAGCATTCCCTGCCGATTTGCAACACGTCGATGGCTTGATTCATCTGTGGTGTTTGAATCCCGACAATCGCGTGCGCGATGTCAAACGCTTTTTCGATTTGGTACGCGAAACACTGCTGCACCAAACGCGCTCGGTATTGGTGGCCAGCGGTCTCGGCGGCGATTTCGGTTATCACGTGCCCGCCGCGAATGAAATCGCGTCGGACTTTGGCCGCGGCGCGGGCTTGGCGGGCATGATCAAATCGATCGATAAAGAATGGCCCGAAGTGCGCGCGCATTGGGTCGATCTCGATTTGCGCGAAGCACCGGAGCAATTGGCCGCGCATCTTGAAGACGAGCTGTTGGCGCAAAATGATTTGACCGAAGTCGGCTATCGCGATGGCGCGCGGCGGCGTCTCGAGTTTATCGAGGTTGCATTGCCGCAGCTGACGACGCTGCCGTTGGATTTAAGCGTCGATAGCGTCGTATTGTTGACTGGCGGCGCACGCGGTATCACCGCAGGTCTTGCGATCGAATTGGCGAAGCGTTATCGCTGCCGCTTGGAATTGGTCGGGCGCTCAGCATTGCCGTTGGCACCGGAGTCTGCGAAAACTGCAACGATTACCGATATCAAACAATTGCGACAGACGGTGATCGCCAGCGAACCAACGTTGAAGCCGTTGGAAATTGAACGCCGCTGCGCGCAAATTCTCGCCGAGCGCGAGATGCGCAATACCATTGCTGCAATCGAGGCAGCCGGTGCGCGCGTCGCATACACGCAACTCGATGTGCGCGACATCGATGCGTTCGCGGCGTTTATCGAAAATCTGTACGCGCGCTACGGTTCGATCGACGGCGTGATTCACGGCGCCGGGGTGATCGAAGACAAATTGATGCGCGATAAATCGCCGGAAAGTTTTCAACGCGTGTTCGATACCAAAGTGCGTGGCGCGTTGATGCTCGATAAATTATTGCGCGCTGATTGTAAATTCGTCGTATTTTTTTCCAGCGTTGCGAGTGCGTTCGGCAATCGCGGTCAAGTGGATTACGCGGCGGCCAACGATGTGCTCGATAAACTCGCGCTGACGTTGCGCACGCGTTTACGCGGCCGCGTGTTGTCGGTGAACTGGGGGCCGTGGGCCGATACCGGCATGGTGTCGCCGCAACTCGAACGCGAATATGCGCAGCAAGGCATCGGTTTGATTCCGTTGGCAGTGGGCATCGATGCGTTGTTGCACGAATTAACGGCGGGCAGTCGCGATGATGCACAGGTGGTTTTGATGTGTGGCACACCGGCAAGTTTCGGCGCGCCGAGCAGCGCGGGGTAAGCGCGGTGGAACCGATTGCCATCGTCGGCATGGCCGGAATTTTCCCCGGCGCACCCGATATAACTTGCTACTGGCGCAATATCGTCGCGGCGGTCGATGCGATCAGCGATGTGCCCGCGCAGCGTTGGGATCCATTGTTTTACGATCCCGAGTCGAGCGCGATCGATCGCTTTTATTGCAAGCGCGGCGGCTTCGTCGACGACTATGTCGATTTCGATCCGCTGCAATTCGGCGTGATGCCGAAGGCCGCGCAATCAGCCGATCCCGATCAATTGCTGAGTTTGCGCGTCGGCGTCGATGCATTGACCGATGCCGGTTACAAAACACGAGAGTTTGCGCGCGTGCGCACCGGCGTGATTATTGGTCGCGGCAATTATTTGAGTGCCGGCACCTTGCGTCTCGAGCAGCATGTGCGGTTGGTGCAACAAACATTGCAAACGCTGCAAGATTTATTGCCCGATATCGGCGCTGAACAACTCGCGCAAGTACGCACGCAACTTGAAAATAAATTGGATTATTACGGCCCCGATGTCGCAGTCGGCATGATTCCAAATTTAGTTGCATCGCGCTTAGCAAATCGACTCGATTTGCAAGGCCCTGCGTACACCGTCGATGCCGCGTGCGCAAGTTCGCTGCTGGCGATCGAGCAAGCGTGTCAATTATTGGCGCACGGCGACTGCGACATGATGCTCACTGGCGGTTTGCATTTCACTCACGATTTAACTTTCTGGGCGACGTTCTGTCAGCTCGGTGCGTTGTCGCGCGCGCAGAAAATAAAACCGTTTGCGCACGATGCCGACGGTATTCTCGCTGGCGAAGGTATCGGTATCGTCGTACTAAAACGCTTAGCCGATGCCGAGCGCGACGGCGATCGCATTTACGCATTGATACAAGGTGTCGGCAGCGCCAGCGATGGCCGCGGCAGCAGTTTGTTGGCACCAGCGGTCGGCGGCCAATTATTGGCGCTGCAACGTGCGTGGCAACACAGCGCGCTAAAGCCTGAGCAAATCGGTTTGGTCGAGGCGCATGGCACTGGCACGCCGGCTGGCGATCAAGCCGAATTGGAAACGATGCGCCAGTTTTTCGGCGAACGAGTTTTTGGCGATCACATTTTTGATAAACAGGCGAGCGCCTATCAGCGCCCTGTGATCGGCTCGGTTAAATCGATGATCGGCCACGCGATGCCGGCCGCCGGTGTTGCCGGATTAATCAAAGCCGCGTTGTCGGTATATCACGGCGTATTGCCGCCAACGCTGCACTGCGAACAACCGCATGCATTGCTGGCACGCACGCGCTTTCGCACAATATCGAAGTCCGAACCGTGGCACGCCAAGCAGCGCATCGCAGCGGTGAATGCATTTGGCTTCGGCGGTATCAATGCGCATATCGTGTTGTCTTCGCATCGCGCACAGCCCGTATCGTTTAATCATGCATCGATGGCTGCGGTTTCGGTTAATTCAATTTCCGTTCAATCCACACATGTAGCGCCACCACCGGTCGTGGTGATCGCCGCTGCATCGCAAGCCGAATTGCTCGAAAAATTACAGCGCGCGCAGTGGGATCGAGCGCCCGGCAACGGCACTTGGCGCTTGGCGATTATCGAACCCGATGCGAAGCGTATCGAGTTGGCAAAAAAAGTGGTTGCGAATGGCAAGGTCTGGCACGGCCGCAGCCAAATTTATTTTTCCTGCGAGCCGCTGCTTAACAATACAAATACGCCGTCAGCAAAAGTTGCGTTTTTATTTCCCGGTGTCGATAGCGCATTCGAGCCGCGCGCCACCGATGTCGCCGACTATTTTCAATTGCCACTACCGGAACATTGCGAATCGTTGGATCCCGCTCAATCGCTGCTAAAAGTAGTGCAGGGTTTATCGGGTTTTAATCAATTTACGTTTAGCGTGTTGAATCGCTTGGCGGTGCACGCCGATGGCATGGCGGGGCACAGCATCGGCGAGTGGAGCGCGATGGTCGCGGGCGGCATGTTGGCGCGCGAGCGCGCGGAGGCTGCATTATCAAAACTCGATTTCGATGGCGTTAGCTTTCCAGATTTAATTTTTCTTGCTGCCGCGTGCGATTTAAGCATGGTGCAATCAGCATTGGCTAGCTTAGCCGATGTTGCGCTATCGCACGATAACTGTCCGCATCAAACGATCGTCTGCGGCAGTTCGGCATCGATTGCGCAGGTCGAAGCGCGCTTGCGCGAACAGAGCGTATTGATGCAGCGGCTGCCGATTGTGTCGGGCTTCCACACGCCATTTTTTGTCGAACATTTGCCGCATTACCGCGATTTCTTTTTGCAGACCGAGTTAACCGAGTCGAGCGTTCCGGTTTGGTCTGCGACGACGGCGCAGCCATTTCCGAATTCGGTTGCAGCGAAACAGCAATTGGCGCTCGATCATTTGGTACAGCCGGTGCGCTTTCGACAAATGATCGAAAACATGTACGTAGCAGGTTATCGCGTATTCATTCAATTGGGCACCGGCAGCCTCAGTGGTTTTGTGCAGGATACGTTGAAAGGCAAGCCGCATTTGGCGATCAACGTCAACAGCGACAAACACAGCGGGCTGCAGCAACTAACGCAGCTCAGTGCGGCGCTATGGGTTGAAGGTTTGCAATTTGATTATCGCTTATTGGGTTTTGCCGATGCGGTAGAAAACGTTTCATCAAAAAAAACGGCACCCAGCGCGAATTCAATCAAATTGCGCTTAGGAGTGCCGTTGATCCGCATGGAGCCAGCGATGACATTGCATGCACCGCGGCTCGGTGTGCTAGATAACGGTTCGCTTAGCGATGATCCGATTCAGCGTTTATTTCACGACACGTTGGTCGATATTCAACAGGTCAGCGATGAAGTCGCGCAGTTGTATCGACAACGGCAGCAGCGTCGCGATCAATCGCCGCATTTACCACAGCCATCGCAAGCAACTCGCGAAACGCTGCAGTCTCAACAAGCGCATCTGACACCACAATCGACCGGCGAGCGTCGTGGTGTGCAATTAGATGAATCAGTGCCAGCGCCGTTTGAACAACGCATCGTGCAGCGGCTCGATATCGATACCAATATCGCCGACGTGATCGATCATACGTTTTATCCGCAGCCGGTCGGTTGGCCGGTGCTTGCCGATCGTCATCCGGTAATTCCGTTGACGATGGAAATTACATTGCTGCGGCGCGCGATCGAACAGCGCATGCCCGGTTACGTCGTGATCGGTTTTGAAGATGTTAGCGCGTTCAATTGGTTGGTGGTTTCAAAACCGGTCGATATCGAAATCGTGTTGCAGATGAAAACTTTTCCGCTGCTTGAAGTCGGCATCGAAGGCTATATGCATGCGAAGGCGATCGTCGCGCGCGATTATCCGCAGGCACCGGTGGCGCATACCGATCAATTGGTTAATTTGCGCGCGGCGGCAATCGATGCCGAAGCGCTGTATCGCGATAATTGGATGCTGCACGGCCCTGCGTATCAAGGTGTGATTGCGCTCGGACCGATCGCCGATAACGGCATTCGCGGTCGTCTGCGCGTGTCGCGCGGCGTTGGCGCGCTACTCGACAACATGGGCCAGCTCGCAGGCTATTGGGTGATGGAACAGGACGACAATTGCCTCGCGATGCCGATCGGCGTCGAGCAAATTTGTTTTTACGGCCCGGAGCCGGTGCTCGATCAACAATTCGATTGCGAAATCACCGTGCGCAATATCGATGTGCTCGGTTGTGTCACCGATCAACAGTTGTACACCGGTGATGGTCGCGTCGAAATCGCGATGCACGGTTGGCAAACGCGCCGTTATCAAATGGATCGCGATTTTTGGGTAGCCAGCAAACAGCTGCAGAAATATATCGTCAGCGAAAAACTCGGTGCGAATGTCGTACTGTTTAACGATCGCTACGATACCGCGATTTTGCGCGATTATTTGGCGCGTCGCTATTTGAATCAATTGGAATTCGCGCAGTACGAAGCGCAGGCGCCGCGGCGTCGGCGCAGTTGGTTGAATGGGCGCGTCGCGGTGAAAGATGCGGTGCGTGCGTACTGTTGGGCGCAGCGCGGCGCATTCGATTTTTTCCCGAAAGAAATGCGTATCGATAACGCCGCCAGCGGTCAACCGCTGTTGACCACGCATATCACGCAGCCGTTCAGCGAGCATCTGCACATCTCGATTGCGCACAAGGATTTGCTGGCGGTGGCGATGGTCGGCGTGAATCCGGTCGGCGTCGATATCGAAGCGATCGTCGAGCGCGAAGCGAGTTTTATCGATCTCGCCTTCAGCGCCAGTGAGCAGAAATTACTGCCGACTAACAATCGCAACGAATGGATTGCGCGTTGTTGGGCCGCCAAAGAAGCGCTGGCGAAAATGCGCGGCACCGGGCTGCAAGGCAAGCCGAAACAATTTCAAATCGATGCGATCGACGCGCAACGCATTCGCGTCGATGGTCAGTGGATCGAAACGCAGCGTTATCGTGATTACGCAATAGGATGGACAATTTAATGTCGGGACATGGTCAACAACAAATACTCAATAAACCGGAAATACTATCGCAAGTGATCGACGCGATTCGTAGCGCGATCGCCGAGGATTGGGTGATGGATTTCGATATCGATGCCGATACGCGCTTCAACGACGATTTGGAGTTGGAGAGCATCGAATTTGTCGCGATCGCCGAAGCGCTACAAAAATTATTCGGCGATCGGGCCGATGTGATCGGTTGGCTGTCGAGCAAAGATATTCACGAACTGATCGGCTTAACCGTCGGCGATTTAGCCGATTTTATCGAACAAGATAGACAGCGCGGGTAAAGAGCGTGGCAAAAATTTTGATAACTGCGCCGCCGTTGGCGGGTCATTTGAATCCCGCGCTCGCGGTTGCCGAGCGGTTACAGGCGCGCGGTCACGAAATCGCGTGGGCAGTGCAGGATGAAGCGATCGGCGATTTGCTGCCAGCGCACGCGCAACGTTTTGCATTACCGCTCGATGCGGCGCTGCCATCGAAACAAAATGCAGGCGCAGTGCGCGGTTTGGAGAGCGTGCGCTTTTTTTATGAAGATTTCTGTCTACCGATGGCACGCATCACGCTGCGGCCGTTGGAGCGAATCGCGCGCGCATACGAGCCCGATTTTATGCTGTGCGATCATCAAATGCTGGCCGGTGCGTTGGTCGCGCGCCAATTGAATATTCCGTGGTTGTCGTCGGTTACCACCACTGCATCGCTGCTGAAAATGACACCGGTAATGGAGGAGTGGCTGGCCTCGCAGTTGCACGAGCTGCAGCTGCTGTATCGCGCAACGCAGTGCGTGGAGCGCCCCGATATTTCGCCGCACGGCGCGTTGGTATTTTCGTCCGAGCAATTGCTCGGCGATAAATTCGAGCGCATCGGCGGCACGCATCATTTTGTCGGGCCAGCGTTTTCGGGGCGCGTGCCGAACGCGCCGTTCGATTGGCAATTGCTCGATACCCACAAGCGTAAAATTTTGATTTCGCTTGGCACCGTTAGTCGCGATCGCGGCGTGCGGTTTTATGAAGTGATGATGCAGGCGCTGGCCGATCTTGATGTGCAGGTGATTATGGTGGCGCCGCCGGAAATGGCCGCGAGTGCGCCGCGCAATTTTATCGTGCGCTCGCGCGTGCCGCAGGTGGAATTGCTGCCGCATCTCGACGCGGTAATTTGTCACGCCGGCCACAATACCGTCTGCGAAGCACTGTCGTTCGGTTTGCCGTTAATCGTCGCACCGATTCGCGACGATCAGCCGGTGATTGCCCGGCAAGTGATCGATGCCGGTGCCGGTTTATTTATGCGCTTCGGCAAAGTGACGCCAGCGACCGCGCGTGCAACGATCGAACAATTGCTCAGCGATACGAGTTTCAAAACCAATGCGCAGCAACTCGCGCAATCGTTTCCCGGTCTCGGTGGTGCGGCGCGCGCGGCGGTGTTGATCGAGCAGTTATTGAACGAGCAACCGATTAAGCAGATGCCAAATAAACAACAGCCCGATACTGCAATGTTAGCCGGGGATCGGGGCCGCCATGTATTTCATTGAACACGACGGCGTGCGCTTGCATTGCAGCAGCATGGGCAGCGGGCCGCCGTTGGTGCTGTGTCACGGCTTGGTGTTTGGCAGCATGGCGAGTTGGTATTTTTCGATCGCGACCAAATTAGCGCAGCGCTATCGCGTAATTTTGTACGATCAACGCGGCCACGGTAAAAGTACGTTGGCAGCTAACGGTTACGATGTGGCGACGTTGGCCGGCGATCTGGCTGCGGTGATCGCGCACGAAATAAAAGGCGACGAAGCGGTGGGGCTGATCGGGCACAGCTACGGCGCGTTGGTTGCGTTGCAATATTGTTTAGAACGACAGGCGACACCACAAAAAACCCAACGCGTGCGCAGTTTGGTATTGATCGATGCGCCGTTACCAGCCGCGCATTATGTGCTGCCGAGTATCGCCAACGTGACGTCGAGTGCTGCGCTAACGGCGCAGTTTCCCGACGCATTGCGCGCACAATTGGCCAGCGGTGGGCGGCGCGCCGAGCAGCTGCAAAAACGCTTGGAATTTTTATTATTGCAGAGCAGCTTGCGCGCCGATGTGGCGGCGGCTGGCGATGTAGCCGATGCGCAATTGCGCGATCTCGCGCTGCCGGTGTTGTGCGTTTACGGACGCGAGTCCGATTGCACGGCGGCCGGTGTGCGGCTCGCACAACAATTGCCGCAAGCAACATTGGAATGGTTGGATTGCGGCCATTACATTTTGCAAGAGGCACCGAGCAAATTGCTGAACACGTTAAATAATTTTGCGGATTTATAAATAGAGAGATAGATAGAGAGCGGCGATGGATACCAATAAAGATAATATTCCGGTTTCGGCCCTGTACACCTCGGCGACTTGGCATTGGGGGCAACTGCCATGCACCGAGCTGGTGTTGCCCGACGGCGCCACCGGGCTGTTTAAAGTGGTGAATGCCTATATGGTGTTTTACCGCTGGTTAAATCCGGAAAAATTTTCGTTGCAACACACGTTGCTGCATCGCCATACCGCGATTAATCATTTGTTAGAGCAAGCCGCCTGCCCGCAAGTGATCGAAGTCGCCGCCGGGTTTTCGCCACGCGGCAGTATGGTTAGCGAAAATACGGCGGTGCAGTATTACGAAGTCGATCTGCCCGATGTGGTTGCGCTGAAGCGACGCCGTTTGAGCGAAACCGAGGCGGGGCGCGTGGTGTTAGCGCGTCCGAATTTTGCGCTGCTGCCGGGCGATATTACCCAGATTGATTTCCTTGCCGCATTTCCGGTACGGCGCTCATTTATTATCACCGAAGGGTTGATGATGTATTTCAAGCGCGCCGAGCAATTGAAAATTTGGCAAAAAATTGCGCGCTACATCGCGGCCAATGGCGGCGAATACGTGTTCGATTATATTCCGCTCGACGACGAACCGCCGCGCAGCGCGCTCGGCAATGCGCTGAGTAATTTTAAAAATTTCTGTTCGTCGAAAGAACCCACGTATGCGTACGATGAACGCACGCGCATGCAGGTCGCCGACGATTTACGCGCCGCGGGTTTTCGCGAGGTCGATGTGTATAGCAGCGCCGATATTGCGCGCGATTGGCGGCTGCCGCACAGCGACATTGCAACTCGCGTCATTGTTTATCGCTGCCGGTAGCCATCGCATGTCGCAAGCTGCCGCTGGTAATTATCGTCGCCGATTGTCCGGCGTCGAGCGCTATTCATTAGTGATCAACGAACTCTGTCGCTACAACGTCGACGGCGTGGTTGAAGGCAATGGCGTGCTGGAAGAAGATGCGGTGCGAACTGCGGTTGCGCTTGCAGCCGCGGCGAATCCCGGCGTGCGCGTGCGGCTAACAGGCTGGCTGGGTTTTTCGCAGTGGGTCGATAGCGGTATTCCACCCGCGGTGCGTACCGTGTTGGCACCGGCTTGGGATGGTTGCTCCGAACTCGGCACCGAGTTTATGCAGCAGCGTTTCGATGCGCTCGGCGGCGGCCCGATCGCCGATGTTCTGATCGTGCGCAGCAAAAAAACGCATTTGATTTTTCGCGGTTTGCACGCGGCAATGGATGGTCGCGGTATGTTGCACTGGCAGCAGGAGGTGTTTCGCGCGCTGCGCGGCGAGCCATTGCAAGGCAGCAATTCGACATTGACCGATTTCGATGTTGCGGTGCGCTTTCGCGAACAGCTCGAAGCGACTAAAAAAACAATTAATAAATCGCTGCCACCCGCTATATACATTCCGGTGGTGCCGCCTAGCGAGCAGCGCGAGCCGGGCTTGGATTATATGTGGCGGATGTTGGTGCTGCCGAAAAATATCAGCAATATTCTTGCGCAAGCGGCGATTTTTCTTGCGCAGTACGCGCGTCGCGATGGAGCGCGCGCAGACGAAGCAGACGGTGTCGTCGGCTTTACCGTACCGGTCGATTTTCGCGGTTTGCGCGTAGCAGCCGATAGTACCGGCAATCTCACCGGCTATCTGCGCATTCAAGTATCCGCCACCGACTCCAGCAAAAATATCATGTTGCAAATTGGCCGGCAGATTCGCGCCTGCGTCGATTGCCAAACGCCGCTGGGTGCGAATGTGTTGCGTTGGATTCCGATTGGGTTGTTGCTGAAATTGTTAAAACGAAAAGCCGAGCCGCTGCTGTATGCGGTCAACAAGGATTTGCCGAGCGGTGGTTTGGTATCGATCGGGCAGCTCGATACGATAGATTTTTGCTGCCCCGGTTTTACCGCCGAGCGTAATTTTGGTATTCCCGGCTCGGTCGGTAAATTGAATGTGGTGATGGTCAATCAACCAACTGCAACGACGGTAATTTTTTCAGCGCCAAAAAATTACAATCGCGAAGGCCAAATCGATAATTTGGTACGGGATTTTGCGGCGGCATTTTCGGTATGAACGCGGTCGCGAAACAGAGTAATGAATATCTTTTTCGTGGTGCCAGGAAAACACTGCTGCTGATCTTTGTTCTCGTACTGAGTGGTTGCGCGGTATTTTCGTCGAGCAAACCGGTGCTGCCATTGCAGGATGGATTAACTGTCTATCGCACCGAGCACTCGCCGGCGCGCACGGTATTATTGGTGCCCGGCTGTGGCGGCATCAATACCAATGGTTCGAGCGAATTTTATTCGCGCGTTGCTCGGCAATTAAATGCGAACGGCTTTAACGCGATTATTTTGGATTACGTAAAACTGATGGGGCAGAAAAATGCCTGCCTTGGACAAATCAAGTTTGAAGCGGTGCTGGCGTTGATTAACTCGGCGTTGGCTTACACCGCGCAGCAACCGTTTGTCGATCCGCAGCACATAAGTTTATTGGGTTGGTCGTTGGGCGGCTCCGGCGTGTTGACAGTGGCGAGTAAAAGTACGCAGCCGTCGATCAGCGCGGTGGCAGCCTATTATCCCGGCTGTTACGACGGCTTGCAGTTCTCAATGCATCCGACCTTGCTAATGTTAGGTCTCGCCGACAACGTGGTGAATCCGCAAGACTGCATTGCGCTGGCGCGGCAATTTCCACAGGCCCCGCTGACGATTAAAACGTATCCCGGCGCACACCACGGCTTCGATGTCGACGAATTACAGCCAGCGCAACAAATGCATTTTTTTTGGAAAACATTTACCGCCGAATATCAGCAGCAGGCTAGCGAGGATGCGATGCAGGTGCTGCTCAATTTTTTAAAAGAGAATGGTTAAAGTGAACTCCTCCGTAGATGATTTGCACTCGCGTGCTCAGTCGAAAAAATTGCAATCGCCGAAAGCGCCGTCGCTGCCCTTGGCGCCACAAACTGATGTGCTGCGTAAACTTAGCACGCCCGAGTATTACCACGCGGCGGTTGGCCGCAGTGCTAACACTTTAGAGCAGGCGCGCATCAGTATCATGATGGTCGAAGGCATCAGTCGCATTACACCGCTGCGTTGGGAGACGGCGCTGCGCCGTGTGGCGGCTGCGAACCCCGGCACGCGCATGCGTTTGCTCGGACAGCGGCAGCGTGCGCGCTGGAGTACCGAAGGCGCGTGCTATCCGCGGCTGCGCTTCGTCGATAATTGCAGCTGGGATGGTCGCTCGCAGCACGGTGCCGAGTTTATCGATGCCACGCCGCTCGATCTGGAGACCGGGCCGGTAGTCGAATTGATTATCGCCAACGGCGCCACGACGTTGGTTATTTTGCGTGCGCATCACGCGGTGATGGACGGCATGGGCATGCTGCATTTTTTTCGCGAGCTATTTCGCGCGCTACGCGACGAACCGTTGCAAGGCTGCAACGCCGCGTTCAGCGATGTCGAATTAATGCGCGAGGTTACGCAGTCGGCGCAACGTACTGAAAAGGAAAGTAGCGAAAATCAAAGCAGCGATAAGCAAAGCGGCGATAAACTCAAAAAAAATTCGCCGATTCCTCTTACTGGCGGAGCGCAGGGCACCGAGTTCGGCGATGTCTGGCAGCGGCTGACATTGCCGCTGACGCCGCAGCAGAATGTGATGGGGCGCATCGCGGAGCTGGCAGCGCGCTATGCCCGCAATTTTGGCAGCGGCACCGTGCGCTTCGCGGTGCCGGTCAGCCTGCGTCGGCATCTGCCTGGCCTGTTATCGACGCTGAATTTTACCGGCCTGCTGCATATCGATTTAGAACCCAACGGAAACGCTGAAGATTTTCGCCGCAAATTGCGCACCGCACTCGATGAGAAACGCGATGCCGCGTATCACCCGATTCTTAATTGGGTGCGCTATCTGCCATTCAGCTGGGTCGATTGGATCAGTGGCCGACGGCCAAGTAATTATCTACAGCGCAAATTGGTCGAGACGGTGCTGATCACCAATTTCGGCGTGGTCGACCTGCGCGAGCTTGCATGCACCGATTTCGATCCCAGCAATTTTTTTAGTCTGCCGATCGCCGGCAATTCGTTTATTTCGCTGTACGCCAGTGGCGATCATCTGAACATCATCGTCGGCATGCCGACGGTTTATGCGGTCGGCGGCCGCATGGATCGATTTGTGGAACAGTTGCAGCAAATGCTGGGCTGATGTTGCAATGCGAGCGTTCAAAAAAAAGCCCGCACGGGGCGGGCACAAGGGGACTACCTAGGAGAAATCATGAACACGGAGAGTTAGTGCGTGGCAACTCGAATTAGTTCAACTTTTTTGTTCGCGGCTAACGATGCGCCATTTGACAGCCCCGCTTTCGCCATATACTGTATATAACAACTGTATATAACTACAGTATAATTAAGCGCAGTGTAATTAAACGCAATGTAATTAAATACAGTATTGGGTGGGGTGAGACATGCACGAAGTTCTTTTACTACGCTGGTGCCAAGCCGGCATTATCCTCTGCGGCATATTGCTGATCCTGATCGGCAGCGGCGTGCAAATACGCTGGCTGCACGCGGCAGTGCTGGTGGTGGCGAGCGGCGTGATCGCCGGGCTGCTGTACGAAGGCCGCCGCCGGTTGCGCGGTGAAGGCGATGGTCTAGTGGCGATGTTATTACCGCTGGCCGGTGGTCTCTCCGGCATGTTTGCGCTGCTGCATGCCTAGCTTGTTCATGCCTAGCTTGCCCATGCCTAGTTTGTACATAGGGAGTTTTAGAGCGATGACCGACGTCGGTAGCAACGCGAATCCGCCGCAGCGGAAAATTATCCACTGCGATTGCGATTGTTTTTATGCAGCAGTCGAGATGCGCGACGATCCCTCGCTGCGCGAGCGTCCCGTTGCGGTTGGCGGCCAGCCGCAGCAGCGCGGCGTGATCGCAACCTGCAACTATGTGGCGCGGCGCTTCGGCGTGCATTCGGCGATGGCCACTGCGCAGGCGTTGAAGCGCTGCCCGGGGCTGATCGTATTGCCGCCCGCGATGGATAAATACCGCGCTGCCTCGGCGCAAATTCTAGCGATTTATCGCGATTATACTGATCGGGTCGAGCCGCTATCGCTCGACGAAGCGTTTCTCGATGTCACGCATTCGCCAAACTTAAAAGGCAGCGCCACGCTGATGGCGCAGGAGATTCGCGCGCGCATCGAGCGTAGCGTCGGCATCACCGCATCGGCCGGCGTGGCGCCCAATAAATTTCTCGCGAAAATCGCCAGCGAGTGGCATAAGCCGAACGGTCAGCTCGTCATTAAACCCGAGCAGATCGATACCTTTGTCGCCGCGTTGCCGATTGAAAAATTATTCGGTGTCGGCCGCGTCACTGCCGAAAAACTCAAACAATTAGGCGCGCACACCTGCGCTGATTTGCGGTGCTGGTCGATGCTCGAACTGCAGCGTAATTTCGGCAAATTTGGCGAGCGCTTGTTCGAGCTATGTCGCGGCATCGATCGGCGCGAAGTGTGCTCGCTGCGCGAACCGAAATCGATCAGCGTCGAGCAAACCTATGCAGTCGATATTCCGACGGTAGACCGCTGCAAACAATATCTCCCGCAATTGATCGAGCAATTGTCGGCGCGCGTACAGCGCGCAAATACCGAGCGCACCGCCAATAAATTATTTCTCAAAATCCGCTTTGCAAATTTTCAACAAACGACGGTCGAGTGCAGCGGCGCGCCATCGCAATCGGCACTATTCGAAAAATTGTTGGAAACCGGTTTCGAGCGTGGCCGCCAACCCGTGCGGTTGCTCGGCGTCGGCGTGCGTTTGAGTGAAGATAATGCGACACGACAATTACCGTTGTTTGGCTAACTGCCAAGAAATGACGCTGTCGGCAGCGCAATCGAAAACGCACGATAGCTGTAGCTAGGATTCCCGCGTAACAAGCATTTGTTCTTAATGCGCAGCGAGCGCCGGCCGCTATTAGGGGTACTTTGCGCGGGAGTTCGCCATTATGCATATCAATACACCTCACTTCGGCAGCGGTCGTTTTCATACCACCGACTTTGAACCACGTAATCGCCAGGTTTCGTCCGAGCAAGCTTCGTTGCTCAATGCATCGAACAATCAGGCGCCGACTACGCTCGCGCCGGTCGATGCGGTCGCCACAGTGGCGAAGCCGACGTTCGATGACGCAGCGGTTTCCAAATCGATACTCTCCTTTGTGCAGCAAAGGCTCAGCAAAGCGGCCGAGCAGGGCGCCTCGAAGGAGCAGCTCGGCAACTTGTTGGCGCAGGCGCGCGATGGTGTTGCTGCCGGGTTTGATCAGGCGATCAAGCAACTTAACGATACCGGTGCGCTCAATGACGTCTTGAGCAGCGGCATCAGTGCCGCATTACAGAAAGTCGATAGCGGGCTCGATAATCTGGCAAAAGAGTTTGGCTTGTCGAGCAATGCCGATACCGCAGCGAACACCGTGTCGAGTGTTGCGCCGAATACCACATCGAATACAACGCAGAGCGCGCCGTCTAATACCGCGACTAATACGGTGGCAACTTCGCAGGCCGATTCACTGGGTCAATTGGCCGCTTCGTATCAGGCCAGTTTTTCCAGCAACCAAAGTGTCGATCTAATCGTGCAAACGGCCGACGGCGATACCGTGCATTTGCAGTTGGGCGTGCGCGATAAGCAATCGATTAGCGCCAGCTATCAAGCCAACGCCGATGGCCAGCAACTGACGATTTCCACGCGCGAAAAAAGCAGTGCGCGCTTAAATATTTCGGTGGACGGCAACTTGGATGCCGGCGAGCTGAAGGCGCTCAGCGATTTACTCGATAAAGTCGGCAGCTTGGCCGATAGTTTTTTCAGCGGCGATGTCGGCAGTGCGCTGCAACAGGCCGGATCGCTCGATTTCAGCAATCCCGAATTGAGTTCATTGTCGTTGAATTTGCACAGCGAAGTGCGCAGCAAAGCGCAAGTGGCTGCGTATCAACAAGTGCAGTCGTTAGATGATAATGCGTCGAGCAAAACTACCGCTGCGCCAGCTTTATCCGGGCCATCTACTGTAGGGCTCTCTACAGTAGGGCTCTCTACAGTAGAGCTTGGCGATTTAGCCAATGCGTTAACGTCGCTGGTGCCGAAAGCAACGCTGGCAAATAATTCCGCGAGTTTATTGAAGCAATTATTGGCGGCGCAACTCGGCGCGACGAATCAACAAAATAATCCGCTGTTACATTTTGCCAATCGGTTGTTGAGCGCGTTGGGGGCCGATGCGGCGCCATCGGTGAGCACGCCCGTCGCGAGTAACGCAGCGGTTGATTCTTCGGTTTAATTAATCGATTGTGTGTTCATAATAAATTTTTGGATATTGTATTTTAGGGTGTAGGTGGGTAAGGTCGATGCCATAAGAGCAGGCTGAGTGCAGCCGGTTGCTGGCGGTGAGTTGCAAACTCACAGCCAGCGATGTTGCCGACTACTGAATGGAAGCCATGGCTAAACTCGACCACCTACAGCAATTACATCGCCTATTGAAAAGCCACCGGCGCCCCGTCCCTCTGGCGAAGTTAGCCGAGCGTATGGAGTGCTCCGAACGCACCGTACGGCGCACCATCGATAACATGAAAGATTTTTTCGATGCGCCGATCGAGTATGTTGCGGAGGCCAATGGCTGGCAGTATGCCGCACAAAACGGCGATCAATTCGAACTGCCGGGGTTGTGGTTGACCAGTGCCGAATTGCAATCGCTGACGTTATTGCTGCACGTGCTCGAAAGTTTTGGCAACGGTCTGTTGAATCAAGAGCTGGCCACGGTTGAGAAGCAAATTAATCAGCTGCTGGAAGCCCGGCAGATCAGCCCAAGCGCCTTTGCCGAGCATATTAAGGTGTTGCCTCTTGGCAATCGTCAGGTGCCTGGCAAAATATTTCAGCAAGTCGGCGAGGCCTTGTTGCAGCGGCGGCAATTGACCATTCGCTACAAAAGTTATTCGCATCAAATCAGCAATCGCAGTATCAGCCCGCAGACGTTGGTATATTACCGCGAGAATTGGTACCTCGATGCGTGGTGTCATTTGCGCAACGATCTGCGTACCTTCTCGCTCGCACGTATCGAAACCACAGAAAAATCCGACGCCAAAGCCAGCACGATTTCACGCGAACAACTGCAACAGCATTTCAGCGAAAGTTACGGCATCTTTGCCGGTAAAGGCGGCCACACCGCCAAGCTGCGCTTTTTGCCCGAAATCGCCCGCGAAATTGCGCTACAACAATGGCATCCGCAGCAACAAGGCGAATGGGACGGCAACGATTATCTGCTCAGCTTTCCCTACAGCGATGCGCGCGAATTGATCGGCGATATTCTGCGCCATCTACCCAACGTAGTCGTAGAGGCACCGTCAAGCCTGAAAAATGCCATCTACCGCCGGCTACAAAGTGCGCTGGAGTTGTATAAATAGCGAAGTGAAAAATAAATAGCTGGATAAACAGCCAGGACAGCTTTTGTCAGGGCGGCGATATACAGTGCTCCGCAATGAGATGAACAACCGTAGGGGCAGACCTATGTGTCTGCCCGGATATTCAAGCGCACGACAATCATTCGTAGGGGCAGGCCCCCGTGCCTGCCCATTTTGGTGGAAAAGAGTATGACGGATCAATTTATTGCGCATCCAGGGCAATCGCTGGAAGACCATTTGCGTGGCGTGGGTGACAAAGCAAAAGGTTTTGCGGCCAAGCTGGGTCTAGCTGAGCAAGGCGAACTGATTGGTCTGTTGCATGACTTGGGTAAATACAGTCAGGAGTTCCAGAGCTATATCGGGTCGGCGACCGGTTTGATTAATCCAGACGAAGACGATTACGTTGATGCTGGCGTACTAAAAGGCAAGGTTGATCACTCGACTGCTGGCGCGCAATACATCTGGGAAGCTCTTTCTGCTAAGGGTGAGCTGGAGAAAATTGTTGCCCAAATACTCGCTCTATGTATTGCTTCCCATCACTCTGGGTTAATTGATTGCATATCGGCAGAAACCAATAATTTTGGTGAAGACACTTTTAACAAGCGCATGCGAAAAATTCGAGAAAAAACTCATATTGACGAAGTTTCTCAAGTTGTCGATCCGAATATTAATTCTCGATGTCAGCATTTGCTTGAAAACAGCGAAACAATTGAGGGAATAAAGAGTTTAATCGGTCAACTGATGCGCGCTAATACAAAGAATGGTCAGATGAACATGTGCGTGGCGCAGCAGCAAATTGGACTCGCTGTCAGATTTCTGTTCAGCTGTTTGATCGATGCGGATAGGATCGATACAGCAGATTCCGAACGAAAAAAAGTGCGGAATTATCGTCCGCTAGGTATTTATACGGCGTGGTCTGTATTGGTTGAGCGTTTAGAGAGTCATTTGCAACGGCTTTCCCCTCGAAATCCCATTGACGGACTTCGCAACGATATATCTCAGCACTGCCTTTCCGCTGCGTCGCGTAGCAACGGGGTCTTTACGCTGACAGTGCCAACGGGTGGTGGTAAAACATTGGCGAGCTTGCGTTTCGCTCTGCATCATGCGGCTCGGAGAAAGTTGGACCGAGTAATTTATATCATCCCGTTTACATCAATCATCGACCAAAATGCGCGCGTGGTACGGGATATTTTGGAGCCAAAGGGGGCTGAAGGCGATTTAGGTAAGATGGTTTTGGAGCATCATTCAAGTTTGACACCGGAGCAGCAAACATGGCGTGAAAAGATTCTGTGTGAAAGTTGGGATGCGCCAGTTATCTATACAACGATGGTCCAATTTCTTGAAACATTATTCGGGTCTGGTACGCGTGGCGCGAGAAGGATGCATCAATTGGCAAATTCCGTTCTGATATTCGATGAAATTCAGACGCTGCCAATAAATTGTGTTCATCTTTTCAATAACGCGATTAATTTTCTTGCAGAGCAATGCAATAGTACCGTTGTGCTTTGCACAGCGACACAGCCATTACTAAATAAGGTTAACCCGCTAAAAGGCGCAATTCGCCTGCACGAACAGCATGAAATAATGCCCGACGTGCATCAATTGTTTGAACAATTAAAACGGGTTGATGTGCGCGATCAACGTAAACCTGGCGGATGGAGTTATATCGAAGCCGCACAGCTGGCATTGAGTGAAGTCGAGCGCGCGGGTAGCTGCCTCGTCATTGTTAATACCAAAGATGCAGCCAAGGAGGTGTATGCCGTAGCGAGAGAGTGCTTGCCGAGTAAGGAAATTTATCATCTCAGCACCGATATGTGCCCACGGCATAGAAAACTAATACTTGCTCTCGTTAGGCGGCGCTTGAGGCGTAAGCAGCGCACATTGTGTGTTAGTACTCAGCTAATCGAAGCCGGAGTTGATATTGATTTTGACGTAGTGATTCGTTCCTTGGCCGGACTGGACTCGATTGCACAAGCCGCTGGTCGCTGTAATCGAAATGGCATTCATGAGGCCGGTGTTGTGCATGTGATTAATTTACCGAGTGAGCGATTGGAGAAGTTGCCAAGTATTTTACAGGGACAAAACAATGCGCAACGGGTCATTGATGACTACAGAGATGCACCCTTGCGCTACGGTAGAAATTTACTAGGGCCAGAGGCTTTGCGTGATTATTACCAATACTATTTTTTTGACAGGCAGAATGAGATGTCATATTCGATTTCTCCGCCAGTGGTAGGCGAGACTGACACTCTACTCAATTTATTGGCCGAGAATGGGCAGGCAGTAAACGAGTACGGATCACGCCAAGGAGCAAAGCCGGATATCTTCTTGAAGCAGGCTTTTATGACGGCGGCTAAAGCATTTAAATCGATTGATGCACCAACTCAAGGTGTGATTGTTCCGTATGGAAGGGAAGGAAAAAAGCTGATTGGTGATCTTGGTGCTGCTTTTGAGGTTGAAAAACAATACGATTTATTAAAGGTGGCGCAGCAGTATACGGTTAATGTTTTTCCGCACGTGATGGAAAAACTACGGAAGGAAAAAGCAATTTACCCGATACAAGAAGGTGTAAATATCATGCACCTAGATTCGCGTTACTACAGTAATGAGTTCGGTCTATCGGCTGATCCAGTTTCAAAAATGCAAAATGGAGTTGTGTAATGATTGAATTACCAAAAAATACCATTGAGTTCAGGGTGTGGGCGCGGCATGCGTTATTTACCGATCCGTTGACAAAGGTTGGTGGTGAAAAGTGTTCGTACCATGTTCCTACCTATGAGGCCCTTAAAGGGATTGCAAAATCCATTTACTGGAAGCCAACTTTGATTTGGGTAATTGATGAAGTGCGAGTGATGAAGCGTATTCGCACACAAACCAAGGGCACCAAGCCACTTAAATATAGTGGTGGTAATGATTTATCCATTTATACCTTCTTGGCCGATGTTGAGTATCAAGTAAGAGCTCATTTTGAATGGAATATGCAGCGTCAAGAGTTATCAGCAGATCGAGTTGATGGCAAGCATTTCGCTATAGCCAAGCGAACCTTAGAGCGCGGAGGTCGGCAGGATATATTTTTAGGTACGCGCGATTGTCAGGGTTATGTCGAGCCTTGTGAGTTTGGCTCGGGTGCTGGCCACTACGATGATGCAGGAGAGTTGAGTTTTGGTCTGATGTTTCATGGGTTTGATTATCCCGATGAGTGTGGTGGCAAGGCTTTGTATAAACGCCTTTGGCGGCAAACCATGATAAATGGCGCGATTAAATTTTCGCGACCAGAGGCAGATTGCATGGTCAAATCTGCGGTGCGTGACATGGGTGTTAAGTCCTTCGGTGTGGAGAGTAATCTTCGCTCTGTGGATGAGGAATTGAGTGAGTTGGGAGCGTTGCTATGAGCTGGATGCAAAAGCTGTATGAAACTTATGAGCAGTGTGCCGGTAATGAACCAGATGGCACCGAGCGATTAATGCCGGTCAGTCATACCACGCAACAAGCACATATCGAAGTTGTTATTGATGGTGAAGGCAATTTTCGTAGGGCTACCGTTATTAAAAAAGAAGACACGGTTATTCCGGCAACAGAAAAGTCAGCGGGACGCAGTAGTGGCGAGGCTGCACATGCTTTGTGCGAAAAAATTCAATATTGTGCCAAAGATTATACGGACGATTTGTCCGGCTTTGGTGGAAAAAAACCATCCTATTTTTCCAGCTATCAAGTGCAGCTTCAACAGTGGTGCGAATCGCAGTTTAGCCACCCAAAGGCTAGGGCGATACTCAAGTACGTTAATGGCGGCAGGGTAGTTGCTGATCTACTTGACTCCAAAGTTTTGCAGGTTTTGGATGGTGTATTGGAGGTTCAACGCAAGGAGGATGGAGTTAAAAAAGAGGTAATTTCTAATCGGCAGGAGGAAAAAAGTCAGTCGGTAGATATTTTTAAGCAATTAACCTTTAACGATAAGGGCATTAAAGATCAAGGTGATGCCATGATTCGCTGGCGTGTAGAGGAGTTGAATAATCCAATATCTGCTACATGGCAGGATCAATCTCTGGCTGAGGCGTGGACGAATTACTATGCCAGTACTCAAAATAAATACGGCTTATGTATGGTCAGCGGTATTGAAACGACATTAGCTCTTCAGCATCCAGCCAAGCTGCGTCATGGTGGTGATAAAGCTAAACTTATTTCATCTAATGATGCGAGTGGCTATACCTATCGCGGGCGTTTTATTGATTCAGACGAAGCCGTCGGTCTTGGTTTTGATGTCAGTCAAAAAGCGCACAATGCTTTGCGTTGGCTTATCAAACGGCAGGCGTATAAAAGTGGCGATCAGGTGATTGTTAGCTGGGTTGTTTCGGGCAAGCCTTTACCTGATCCATTTGCCAATAGTCTTGCATTATTTGGTATGAGCGACGCGGTTGTCATGGAAACTCAGCATCTTGATACTGCGCAGGCCTTCGCTCTTCGATTAAATAAAGCTATTGCGGGTTATCGTGCTCGACTCGATCCGCGTACTGATGTTGTGGTGATGGGTCTCGATTCGGCAACGAAGGGAAGAATGGCAATTTCTTTTTATCGTGAATTAAAAGGTTCCGATTTTTTGCAGCGAGTTGAGGAGTGGCATGCTCAATGTGCGTGGCCGCAAAACTTTGGAAAGGACAGTAAATTTACCGGTGCCCCGGCGCCACAGGATATTGCTGAAGCGGCATTTGGTCGACGATTAGACGAAAAATTGCGGAAAACGACAGTTGAGAGATTATTGCCTTGCATTATTGACGGGCAATTAATCCCAAAAGATTTAGTTGAATCTACTAAACGACGGGCTTGTAATCGCGTCGGACTAGAAAACTGGGAGTGGGAGAAATGCCTTGGTATTGCCTGCTCCCTTCATAAAGCTTTTTACCCCCAAAGGAATTATCAAATGAGCTTGGAGACTGACCGAATAACTCGCGATTATCTATATGGTCGCCTGTTGGCGATCGCGGAAAAAATTGAAGCTATAGCGCTGTCGGTGGCTGGTGAGAAGCGCGATACAACAGCAGCACGGCTAATGCAACGCTTTTCGGACAGACCATTTTCGACGTGGAAAACGATTGAGTTGGCGCTGGTTCCCTACAAAACGCGGTTACGTTCAAGACGAGCCGGTTTTTTAGTCAATATGGAGAAGTTGCTAGATGAAATTAGCTGCGCTTTTCAAGCCGATGACTACACCAGTGATCGACCGCTGTCCGGTGAGTTTTTGCTGGGCTATCACTGTCAGCGGCAAGCACTAAAACCTTCCGATGCTACAGGATCGGATATTCAATCAAACCAAGATAAAGACGGAATTTAAGGATAGAGCCATGACTAGCTTGCAAAACAAAATTGATTTCGCAGTAATTTTTTCCGTAAAAAATGCCAATCCAAATGGCGACCCTCTTAATGGGAATCGTCCGCGTACCGACTATGCGGGTTTGGGCGAAATAACCGATGTTTGTCTCAAACGAAAAATTCGTGATCGTTTGATGGAGAGCGGTCACGCCATTTTCGTGCAGTCAGATGATCGAAAAAATGATGATGCCACCAGTCTTAGAGATAGGGCTGAAAAAGCACTGGGTAAGCTTGACGCAAAAGATTTAGCAAAGAAGGCTTGTGCAACGTGGTTGGATGTTCGATCTTTCGGTCAATTATTTGCATTAAAGGCTGATAAGAAAAAGAAGGACTCAGCCGAAGATTCAGGTGATACAGGTATTTCCATCGGTATACGTGGGCCAGCAAGTATTCAATCGGCGTTCAGTGTCGAGCCTATAGATGTCACCAGTACGCAAATTACCAAGAGTGTTAATGGCGAGGATTCCGATGCGGGGAAACGATCATCGGACACTATGGGTATGAAGCATAGAGTTGATGGCGGTGTATATGTCGCCTTTGGCGCGATGAATCCGCAACTTGCTGTGCGCACAGAATTTAGCGACGACGATGCAGCCGCTATCAAATCCATTCTGCCAAAGATTTTTGAAAATGACGCTTCGTCTGCACGTCCAGAAGGCAGTATGAGGGTCATCAAGGTCATCTGGTGGAAACATAATTGTAAGCCCGGTCAGTATTCTTCAGCGAAGGTACACGGCTCGCTGAAAGTAAATCCAGATGGGAGCTATGATTTGGATCCAATTGATGGGCTTGTGCCAGAAGAGATCGATGGCTTCTGAAATAGACGAAACCTACCTCGCCATTTCCGCCCTGCAACACTACGCCTATTGCCCTCGGCAATTCGCGTTGATTTATGTGGTGCTGCTATGGGCGGAATTTAAAAATGCTCAGTGCCTTTCGTTAATTAAGAGGTGATACATGAACATTCAACAACTCAGCTCCAGCGAAAAAATTCTGCTTGCCGAAGAGCTTTGGGAAAGCGTTCGTGCCGACGCAGCCAATAGTGAGCTGACCGATGCTCAGCGCCGGGAGCTGGATAGCAGATTGGCCGCTTTTGATCTTGATCGGGATATTGGCGACAGCTGGGATGCGGTAAAAAGCCGCATTACGTCGCTGTGAGTTATCAGCTGACGATCCGCAGGGATGCGGAAGCTGATATTCGGGAAGCATTCGACTATTACGAATCATGTCGAGAGGGTTTGGGCCACGAATTTCTGTTGTGTATAGAGGCAGGGCTCGAAAATATCCGACGTAATCCATTGTTGTTTCGTACGATATACAAGAGCGTGATGCGCAGCATGATCCATCGATTTCCTTACGGAATTTATTTTCTAATAAGGGACGAAAAAATTATCGTATTTGCCGTCATGCATGCCCGTCGCGCCTCTACACGCTGGCAAGAGCGCACTTGAGTGGAAGACGAAACCTACCTCGCCATTTCCGCATTGCAACATTACGCCTATTGCCCTCGGCAATTCGCGTTGATTCATGTCGAGCAGGCGTGGGCGGAAAATCGCTTCACGGCGGAAGGCAAAGTGTTGCACGAGCGCGTCGATTCCGGTGTGGCGGAGCAGCGACGCGGTACGCGTTATGAACGCGGCGTGTCGCTGATTTCGCAGCGCTACAAAATCACCGGGAAAATGGATTTACTGGAAATCGAAGTTGCTAGTTCTGAAGCTGAAACGCCGCCGCGTTACTTTCCGGTTGAATACAAGCGCGGTAAACCGAAAGTGGAAGATTGGGATCGTATCCAGGTCTGTGCGCAAGCGTTGTGTATTGAAGAAATGCGCGCGGAGATGTTGCATGGCACGCAAATTACAGAAGGCGCTATCTGGTATTGGGAGGTGCGTCGGCGCGAGCCGTTATTGATCGATGAGGCGTTACGTGCCGCGACTATCGAAGTAATCGCCGGTGCGCACGCTATTCTGGCAAGCGGAAAAACACCACCACCCATTAATAATAAAAAACGCTGTCGTGGTTGCTCGCTGGTGGATTTGTGCGAGCCGCATACGTTTATCCGCGACAAGACTGCGGCGTATATCGAGGGGATATTTTCCGAGCGCGATTTGACCGCGCTGGGTGGTGAGGAATGAAAAAGTTACTAAACACACTCTACATCACCCGTCAGGAAAGCTATCTGCACAAGGAGCGGGAAACCATCATCGTAAAAAATGGCGATGATAAGCTCGGTCAGTTTCCGGCGCTGACGGTCGGCAATATTTTGTGTTTCGGCCAAATATCGGTGTCGCCATTTTTGATGGGGTATTGTGCGGAGCAGGGTATCGGCTTGGCGTTTTACACCGAATATGGTCGTTTTCTCGCGCGCGTGCAGGGTCGGCAAACCGGCAATGTGCTGCTGCGGCGCGAGCAATATCGCTGGGCCGATAATGCCGATCAATCCGTCGCCGTCGCTAGGTTGATGGTCGCGGCAAAAATTGCTAACAGTCGCGCAGTGCTGCAACGAGAAATTCGTAACCACGGTGCCAATGCGGCGCTGGATGAAGCGGCCCAACGTTTGGCGGTGAGCATGCGTCGTGCGCGTCACGCCCGCACAGTGGCAGAGGCGATGGGCATCGAGGGCGATGCGGCTAGCACTTACTTTGCGGTATTTAATGAGTTGTTGCGCGGCAGCGGTTTTGCGTTTGGCGGCAGAGTACGTCGCCCTCCAACCGATCCGGTCAATGCGTTGCTATCGTTTGTCTATTCATTGATCACGCAGGAATGCGCATCCGCGTTGCAAGGCGTCGGGCTCGATCCGTTCGTGGGTTTTTTGCACAAGGATCGTCCGGGTCGAGTTAGCCTTGCACTCGATTTACTCGAAGAGTTTCGCGCATCGTGGGCCGATCGCTTTGTGTTGACACTAATCAACCGACGCCAAGTGCAGCTCAGCGATTTCGTAACCGAAGCCAGTGGTGCGGTACGTTTGAAGGACGATGCGCGCAAGGCGCTGTTGGTTGCATATCAAGAGCGCAAGCAGGTGGAAATTTTGCATCCTTATCTTGAAGAACAAATCCCCATCGGTTTGTTACCACATTGTCAGGCCATGCTATTGGCACGCCATATTCGCGGCGATACGCAATATTACCCCCCTTATCTTGTTAAATAAGTGGTTAAATAATTATGTTGGTACTCGTTACCTATGATGTCAGCGTGGTGAGCGTGGGAGGGCAACGCCGGTTACGCAATATTGCCAAAACCTGCCTCGATTATGGTGTGCGCGTACAAAATTCTGTGTTTGAATGCGAACTAGACCCCGCCCATTTTGTGGCACTGAAAAACCGGCTGATGGAAATATACGATCCAGCGGAAGACAGTTTGCGATTTTACTTTCTCGGTAAAAAAGGTCGTCAAAAAGTCGAACACGTCGGCGCTAAGCCGGTAGCCGATCCGCTCCGCGATGTAATCATCCTATAACCCGCTAATCCGTCGCTCTCATAAAATCCCTGGGTGTTAGCGCAAGCCTAATTCGTTGTTATTGCGGATCTATTTTTTTGATCGCTGAAATAGACGCTTATTTTTTTGCTGAGCTTGGTAGGTTAGCGGAACAAATTAGTTTTTTCCTCTGCCATCATCGGGTTACAATTAAACGGTCGCGCTCTTCGCGAGCGCGTGGATTGAAACGATATTTATATTGGCCGATGCCGCCAACACCGTGACGTCGCGCTCTTCGCGAGCGCGTGGATTGAAACTCCGTCAACGGCGCTACGCATCGAGCAAAGCGCGTCGCGCTCTTCGCGAGCGCGTGGATTGAAACACTTTTTTCATGCGCAACTGTCGCAAGTCGATGTAAGTCGCGCTCTTCGCGAGCGCGTGGATTGAAACTACGTGCTCTGTATTGATTCGCGATGCGCGATTGGTCGCGCTCTTCGCGAGCGCGTGGATTGAAACGCGCCGTTAACGTTGGTGCCCGTCACCGCTTGCGTGTCGCGCTCTTCGCGAGCGCGTGGATTGAAACGCTGGAACGCATGAGCAACACGTATTGGTGTTGGTCGCGCTCTTCGCGAGCGCGTGGATTGAAACTATGTCAGTAGCGTCGATGGATGCGCGGGTCACTTGTCGCGCTCTTCGCGAGCGCGTGGATTGAAACTTGCTCAATCATTGAAATGAATCGGCGTATGCAGTCGCGCTCTTCGCGAGCGCGTGGATTGAAACCAGCCAGACTCACCGTTTGATAGCCGGATAAGCGGTCGCGCTCTTCGCGAGCGCGTGGATTGAAACCAGCCAGACTCACCGTTTGATAGCCGGATAAGCGTGTCGCGCTCTTCGCGAGCGCGTGGATTGAAACGCAAAATCGTGCGCGTGGATTGCTTCATCATGAAGTCGCGCTCTTCGCGAGCGCGTGGATTGAAACTTCGATACCAGCACCCAGTCCGCAATAATTGATGTCGCGCTCTTCGCGAGCGCGTGGATTGAAACCCCGCTTACTGGCCGCAAAAGTTCGCCATCGTAAGTCGCGCTCTTCGCGAGCGCGTGGATTGAAACGCTTCGCGCACGAGCCATTTGTTTACCGAGATAGGTCGCGCTCTTCGCGAGCGCGTGGATTGAAACATACCGGGAGCATTCGCGATTGCCGTCGCAACGCGTCGCGCTCTTCGCGAGCGCGTGGATTGAAACCAAGTGCGGCGGCAAGAGTTTGCGGTTAAACACAAGTCGCGCTCTTCGCGAGCGCGTGGATTGAAACTCGATTTCCCCGGGCCAATCAATGTGAGCTTAACGCGTCGCGCTCTTCGCGAGCGCGTGGATTGAAACGATTCAACGCATCGTCAGGTGCTAATAACTTCCAGGTCGCGCTCTTCGCGAGCGCGTGGATTGAAACAAGCGTGGCTTGCAGGCCGGTGAAGTTTTGCCAGGTCGCGCTCTTCGCGAGCGCGTGGATTGAAACTCGATGCGCTGAGTCTTGCCGGTGATCATTTGTGTCGCGCTCTTCGCGAGCGCGTGGATTGAAACTTGCAGTAGTGCCATGCCTTTCGGTAAAACTAAACGTCGCGCTCTTCGCGAGCGCGTGGATTGAAACGGCTCGTCAATCGGCAGCAAAGCAAAAGACAAATCGTCGCGCTCTTCGCGAGCGCGTGGATTGAAACTAAATCACTCAGCAAACGCTCCGCATCGTTAGAGTGTCGCGCTCTTCGCGAGCGCGTGGATTGAAACAACGGAAATGCATCGATCAACCGTTGCCACGTTTGTCGCGCTCTTCGCGAGCGCGTGGATTGAAACGCGTTGCGCGTGGAGAGCAACCCGCTGAACCTGCCGTCGCGCTCTTCGCGAGCGCGTGGATTGAAACGCAAACTCGTATAATTCATGCGCACCCAACGCTACGTCGCGCTCTTCGCGAGCGCGTGGATTGAAACCCGAATGCGCTCGCAGCAAAATT
>JAYVWC010000014.1:0-24648 GCA_043786385.1 Spongiibacteraceae bacterium
TGGGTGCGGTAAATCTCAACCCTGAGCGAGAAGAAATGCCGATGAAGAAGGCGGCATAAATTTAACAGCTGACGCGACAACTACCTTGACGAACGCCGGTCCCCAGCAAGATTTTTTTATGTATCGCAGCCTACATCGACCTATGTTGTGGTTCCGGAAGTTTCATCGGAGCGGCGCCTTTATATACCGATGGGGTTTTTACCGCCTGATGTCATTTGCAGCAATACGAATTATTTGATTCAAAATGCTGATTTATTTACCTTTGGGGTGATCACTTCTGCCATGCATATGGCTTGGATTAATGTGGTTTGTGGCCGGTTGGAAAGCCGTTATCGTTATTCGGGAAGTATTGTCTACAACAACTTCCCTTGGCTCGAAGCTCCCAGCGAGAAACAAAAGCAAGCCATCGAAAATGCTGCGCAAGTAGTGCTCGATGTGCGGGCGTTATTTCCGCAAAGTTCGCTCGCCGATTTGTACGACCCGTTAACGATGCCGGAAGTTTTATTGAGGGCGCATCAACAGCTCGATAAAGCGGTCGATACGGCTTATGGTAAAACCAATTTTAAAACTGAAGCAGAGCGCGTTGCATTTTTGTTTGAGTTGTATCAGAAATATACGAGCTTATTGCCGGTGGCAAAGGCGAAGAAAGTGCGAAGGAAATGATTTTGGGTGATGACCCCTCTGCCCCTTTGGGGCACCTCCCCTACTGCGCAGGGGAGGCAAAATGTAACTTCGTAGCATGTTTATACCACTAACTTGTCTCCCCTATAAAATAGGGGAGATGTCACGCAGTGACAGCGGGGTCAATGCCTTGAGAGATCAGCGAAACAATGCAGTCACTCGGCAAACTCAAAAAATATTCGCCTCTTTACATCATCAATCTGCTGCGATATCTCATCATTAGTAAATCGCAGCACGCGTAAACCGATACTCTCCAAAAACTGCGTCCGCTCGCGATCGTATTCGGTGTTGTCTTCGTTAAAGTGGCTGTCGCCGTCGACCTCAATCACCAGCTCAAGTTGGGCGCAATAAAAATCGACGATGTACGAGCCGATGGGTCGCTGACGGCGGAATTTATAGGGCGCCTCGCGCAAGCAACAAAACCATAGGCGCCGTTCGGCGCTGGTCATCTCTTTGCGCATCGATCGGGCGCGGTTGATTAGGGTGGGCGTATACGTTTTCATTGCTATCGTCCTTGATGTGTTGCAGGATTCCTAACGGCAACCCCTCCGCCGCTGTGCGGCACCTCCCTTTAGACCCTTTGGGCCCTACTGCGCAGGGGAGGCAAGCAAGATGGTACTCCGCACGTGCTATTCGCACCAACTTGTCTCCCCTATTCTATAGGGGAGATGTCACGCAGTGACAGAGGGGTTAATTGGCTCACAGAGCGACCAAAGCTGCACTTGTACGCGCGATAGGCCAGCAAAGAACCAATTCCACTACAAAGGGGGTCACCGTTATCGGCTTGGTTGTGTATCATATGCGCCCCGACCACAGAATCGCTCGAATTGAGAGCGCATGGGAAGACAATGACACGTAAATACAATTTTTGCGCGGGTCCCGCCGCATTGCCGGAGCCGGTATTGGAACAGGCGAAAGCGGAGCTTGCCGATTGGCAGGGGCGCGGTTTATCGGTGATGGAGATGAGCCATCGCTCGAAAGAGTTCGTCGAAATCGCTGGACGCGCCGAGCGCGATTTTCGCGAGCTGTTGAATATCGGCGACGATTACGCCGTGTTGTTTTTACAGGGCGGTGCCAGCACGCAGTTTGCCGCAGTGCCGTTGAATTTGCTCGATGGCAACGATGTGGCCGACTACGTCCACACCGGGCAATGGTCGAGCAAGGCGATTAAAGAAGCGAAACGCTTCGGCAAAGTGAATGTGGTTGCGAGCGCCGAGGACACTAATTTTTCGAGCGTGCCCGCGTTCGATACGTGGAAATTGAGCGAAAACGCGGCGTATCTGCATTACATCGCTAATGAGACGATCGGCGGCGTCGAGTTTTCGTTCACGCCGAAAGTGAAAGCGCCGCTGGTTGCCGATATGTCGTCGTGCATTTTGTCGCGCCCCGTCAACGTCAATCACTTCGGCGTGATCTACGCCGGCGCACAGAAAAATATCGGCCCGGCCGGTTTGACGATCGTGATCGTGCGCAAGGATTTACTCGGCAAATCGCTATCGATTTGCCCGACCATGCTCGATTACAAAACCGCTGCCGAAAACGATTCGATGTACAACACGCCGCCCACTTTTGCGTGGTATTTGGCGGGTCTGGTATTTCAGTGGTTAAAAGATCTCGGCGGTTTGGCCGAGATGGAAAAAATCAATCGCCGCAAAGCGGAAAAGTTATACGGCTACATCGATAACAGCGGTTTCTATCGCAATCCGGTGGAAGTACACAGCCGCTCGTTGATGAATATTCCGTTCGTACTCGCCGACGAAAAATTCGACAAGCTGTTTTTGGCGGGCGCCGAGCAGGCTAATTTACTCAATCTGGCTGGGCACCGCTCGGTTGGCGGCATGCGCGCGAGTATTTACAACGCGGTGCCGGAAGCAGCGGTCGATGCCTTGATTGCGTATATGAAAGATTTTGCGCAGCGCAATGGTTGATGCTAATGCAATGAGCAATAATTCCGAACTCGACAAGCTGCGTCAGCAGATCGATGCGGTCGATCTGCAATTGCAAGAGCTGCTGACGCAGCGCGCGCAATTTGCGCAAAAAGTCGCCGAGGTAAAGCTCAAAGAGTTTGAAGCGCAGAACGGTAGCGCCGATTTATCGCAGGTGATGTTTTACCGGCCTGAGCGCGAAGCGCAGGTGTTGCGCAAAGCGATGGAACGCAATACCGGCCCGCTAGCCGATAAAACCGTCGCGCATATTTTTCGCGAAATCATGTCGGCTTGCCTAGCGCTCGAAAAGCCGATGGAGGTCGCGTATTTCGGCCCCGCCGGTAGCTTTACGCACGCCGCAGGTTTGAAGCATTTCGGTCATTCGGTAATCGCGCTGCCGCAGCCGAGTATCGCCAATGTGTTTTCGCAGGTCGAATCGGGGCAATGCAATTTCGGTGTGGTGCCGGTTGAAAACTCGACCGAAGGCATGGTCAATCACACGCTCGATAATTTTATCAATTCGCCGTTGAAGATATGCGGCGAAGTCGAACTGCGCATTCAGCTACATCTGCTCTGCAATGCGCGCACCGATGCAAGCAATCTGAAAAAAATTATCGCTCATCCGCAGGCGTTGGCGCAGGCGCGCAATTGGCTCGATGACAATTGGCAGCACGTCGAGCGCGAAGCGGTTAGCAATAACGCCGAAGCGGCGCGCTTGGCTGCCGAGCAGGATGGAATCGCTGCAGTCGCCGGTGATATGGCTGCCGAGCAATACAATCTGCAGAAGCTCGCCGCCAATATCGAAGATTTTGCCAACAACACGACGCGCTTTTTAATCATCGGCAGCGATGCGGTCGCGCCGAGCGGCAACGATAAAACGTCGATCATTGTCTCGATGCACAATAAGCCTGGTGCGCTGTTTCGTTTGTTGGAGCCGTTCGATCGCGAAGGTATTATGTTGACGCGCATCGATACGCGTCCGTCGCGCACCGAGAACTGGGCTTACGTATTTTTTATCGAATTCGAAGGCCATCAACAGGATGCAAAAATCAAAAAAATATTTACCGAGATCGAAGGGAAATCGGTAATGTTGAAAGTGTTGGGTTCGTATCCGCGTGCGGTGATTTAGATAGAGGTGTAAGTTGAGTTGTGATTTTCTGGCATTGGCCAATGCGGGTATCCAGGGTTTAAGTCCTTACCAAGCGGGCAAGCCGATTGAGGAGCTAGAGCGCGAGCTGGGTATCAGCGGCATCGTTAAGCTGGCCAGCAATGAAAATCCACTCGGACCTTCCGCCGCAGTTCTTGCTGCTTGCGAGAAAGCAGCTCGCGATAGCACGCGTTATCCTGATGCGAATGGTTTTGCATTAAAAGCCGCGCTCGCCGAAAAGTTTTCGCTACAAACCAATCAGCTCACGCTGGGCTGCGGTTCCAATGACGTGCTCGATTTAATTGCGCGGGTATTTTTGGGGCCGAATACTTCGTCGGTATTTTCACAGTACGCGTTTATCGTGTATCCGATCGCGACGCAGGCGTGCGGCGCGCGCGCGATTGTGACGCCGGCAAAAAATTGGGGCAACAATCTCGACGCGATGTTGGCGGCGATTGAAGCCGATACACGCGTGGTGTTTTTAGCTAATCCGAATAATCCCACCGGCACTTGGGTTGGCAAAGCCGAGTTAACGAATTTTCTGCGCCGCGTGCCGGCAAATGTTGTCGTCGTGCTTGACGAGGCGTACACCGAATACGTCGAAATGGCGGATTTTCCGAACGGTTTAGCACTGCTGAACGAATTTCCGAATTTAATCGTGACGCGCACGTTTTCGAAAGCGTACGGCTTGGCGGCGTTACGCGTCGGCTACGCGGCGTCGAGCCCGGTGCTGGCTGATTTATTAAATCGTGTGCGCGCGCCGTTCAATGTCAATTCGTTGGGCTTGAGCGCGGCGGTAGCGGCGTTGGGCGACGACGATTATCTGGTGCGTTCGCGTGCGTTGAATTTGCAAGGCATGGCGCAAATCGTCGATCGCGTAGCAGAAATTGGGCTGCCGATTATTCCGTCGGCGGGAAATTTCGTCGCGATTGAAATGCCTGGCGATGCATTGCCGCTTTACCACAAATTGTTGCAGCAGGGCGTGATCGTGCGGCCGTTGCTGCCGTATCAAATGCCGCGGCATTTGCGCGTGTCGATCGGGCTGGCCGAGGAAAATGCGAAATTCCTCGCTGCACTGTCGAAAGTGCTTTGACGAGGACTCGATCGATGGCAGCAGAATCTGAACCAGAGTTTGGGTGCATCGCGATTCTCGGTCTCGGGTTGATCGGCGGCTCGCTCGCAAAAGCATTGAAAAAAGTCGGCGCGGTGCGCGAAATAGTCGCTTGGGGACATCGCGAAGCCTCGCTGCAAACCGGCGTGCAGCTCGGTATTATCGATTCCTACAGCCTCGATCTAACGGCTGCGGTTAGTGGCGCCGACGTGATTGTAATCGCGACACCGACGTTGATCGCTGAGGATATGCTGACGCAGCTCGCGCCGTTATTCGGCAGTGCAACGTTGATTACCGATGTCGCCAGCGTAAAAGGTAATTTGCAGCGCGCCGCTGAAAAAATTTATGGCGAGATGCCATCCAATCTGGTGTTGGCACATCCGATTGCCGGTTCCGAGCAAAGCGGTGTCGCCGCGGCGAAAGCGGATTTATTTATCGATCACCGCGTCATTCTGACGCCGACCGAACGCACCTCAGCTACAGCGTTAGCGCGTATCGAACGGATGTGGCAGTTGACCGGCGCCGACGTGTCGACAATGGCCGTTGCCGAGCACGATGCGATACTCGCGGCGACCAGTCATCTGCCGCATGTATTGGCGTTCGCGCTGGTCGATGCGCTCGCGGGCGATCCTGCGCAGCGCGATATTTTTCGCTATGCGGCCGGTGGCTTTCGCGATTTCACCCGCATCGCCGGTAGCGATCCAAAAATGTGGCACGACATTGCGCTGGCGAATGGGCCTGCGCTGCTCGCGGTGCTCGATCGTTTTACCGAGCATCTTGACGGTTTACGCAGCGCGATCGAAAGTGGCGATAGCGCTACCTTGCTGACAAGTTTCGCGCGCGCCAAGCAGGCACGCGATCAATTTTCCGAATTGTTGCGCAATCGCGCAAACAATCTAAGCGAAGAGTAAACAATCGCTCTGGCTAATATTTTTTAGAGGTGGTGTGTGGAGTTTTTACTGCAACCCGGTGGTTCGGTCACCGGTTCGATACGCGTGCCGGGCGATAAATCGATTTCGCATCGCTCGATTATGTTGGGCGCGATCGCCGAAGGCATCACCGAAATCAGTGGTTTTCTCGAAGGCGAAGATGCGTTATCGACATTAAATGCGTTTCGCGCGATGGGCGTGAAAATCGAAGGCCCCGCTAATGGCAAGGTGCGTGTGCAGGGCGTTGGCTTGCACGGTTTGCAGGCACCATCGGCGCCGCTCGATATGGGCAACTCCGGTACTTCGATGCGCTTGCTGGCGGGCTTGCTTGCCGGGCAAAAATTTTCTGCAACGTTGATTGGCGATGTGTCGTTATCGAAACGACCCATGGAGCGCGTCGCAAAACCGTTGCGCTTGATGGGTGCGATTGTCGAAACGCAGGAGGGCGGTCGGCCGCCGCTGGTTATTAAAGGCGAAGGCAAACTCAAAGGCATTCACTACGATTTGCCGATGGCCAGCGCGCAAGTAAAATCGTGCTTATTGTTGGCAGGTTTATACGCAGCCGGTGAAACCTCGGTGACCGAACCGGCGCCGACGCGCGATCACACCGAACGCATGTTGAGTGGTTTTGGTTATGCGGTCGAGCGGCGCGGTGCGGCGACCTGCGCAGTAAAAAGCGGTGGCAAATTAATTGCGACGTCGATCGATGTACCGGCGGATATTTCGTCGGCAACATTTTTTATGGTGGCAGCAGCGATTGCATCGGGTTCGGATATTACGCTGACGCATGTCGGTATCAATCCGACACGAATCGGTGTGATCAATATTTTAAAATTGATGGGCGCCGATTTAACGGTATTGAATCAACGTGAAGTTGGCGGCGAACCGGTCGCGGATATTCGCGTGCGTTACGCGCCATTGCATGGCATCGAAATTCCCGAGGATCAGGTGCCGCTCGCGATCGATGAATTTCCTGCGCTATTTATTGCAGCGGCGTGTGCCACCGGCAAAACAATTTTGCGCGGCGCCGAAGAATTACGAGTGAAAGAAAGCGATCGCATTCAAGTGATGGCCGATGGCTTGCTCACGCTGGGTATCGTTGCGACGCCGACACCGAATGGCATCGTGATTGAAGGTTGTCGCTCGGGTGACGCGCCGATATTTGGTGGCGGCACTATTTATAGTCATCACGATCACCGCATCGCGATGTCGTTCGCGGTGGCGGCGTTGCGCGCCGCTGCGCCGATTCGCATCGAAGGCTGCGATAACGTCGCGACGTCGTTTCCGAATTTTGTCGAATTGGCGCAGCGTGCTGGCATCCGTATTCAAGTCGCGGGTCATCATTGATGTCGGGCTCGGTCGTGGTGTTGGCGATCGATGGTCCGAGCGGTTCGGGCAAAGGCACGCTGGCGCAGATGCTCGCGCGCCAGTTGGGCTGGCATTTATTGGATAGCGGGGCGCTGTATCGCGTGCTCGGTTTAGCGGCGGTCGAGCGCGGCATTGCCCTCGACGACGAGCCTGCGCTGGCAGTTCTCGCGCAACACCTGCCGATCGAATTTGCCGCCACGCAGCGCGGCGAGCCCGCTGCGGTATTGCTCGATGGTCGCGATATCAGCGCGGCGGTGCGCAGCGAGCAAGCCGGCTCGTATGCCTCGCAGGTCGCGGTGTTCGCTGCGGTTCGCAGCGCATTATTGGGCCGCCAGCGCGCGTTTGCCCAACAGCCCGGTTTGGTCGCCGACGGGCGCGATATGGGCACCGAAGTATTCACCGACGCACCGCTCAAAATCTTTTTGACCGCCAGTCCCGAAGAGCGCGCCACACGGCGCTATAAGCAGTTGATCAGTAAAGGGGAAAGTGTTAATCTCGCGGCCCTTTTAGAGGACATTCGCGCTCGCGATGCCCGCGATAGCGCGCGCGCCGTGGCGCCGCTGAAGCCCGCGCTGGATGCAATCGTCATCGATAGCACTGCGCTGAACTTAGAGCAGGTGTTCCAGCGCGTGCTGACGTTGTTGAGTGAAAGGGAATTGTTAAGCGAAAGATAATTGCGTTAAGCAAAAAATTTTTGATCTGATTGGCGGCGCCATACCAGCTTCGGCCGGCGATCAGTAATTCAACCAGACCCGTGTTTGCTGGTGGCATGGGAGGGGCCGTAGTGCTCCACTTTGTAGGTAACGAGTGATGACCGAAAGTTTTGCTGAATTATTTGAAGAGAGTCTGAAGACTATCGAGATGCACCCCGGTGCGATTATCACCGGTGTGGTAATCGACATCGATGACGATTGGGTTACCGTGCATGCGGGCCTGAAATCCGAAGGTGTTATCCCCCGCGAACAATTCCTGAATGATAAAGGTGAATTGAAGCTGGAAATCGGCGACGAAGTGCAGGTTGCACTCGAAGCGGTTGAAGATGGTTGGGGTGAAACACGACTCTCGCGCGAAAAAGCAAAGCGCTCCGAAGCTTGGAAAGAACTGGAAAAAGCCTGCGAACAAGAAGCTGTCGTCAAGGGTGTTATCAACGGCAAAGTCAAAGGTGGTTTCACCGTCGACATCAACACCATTCGCGCGTTCTTGCCGGGTTCGTTGGTCGACGTGCGGCCAGTACGCGATACGTTGCACCTGGAAGGTAAAGAACTCGAATTCAAAGTTATCAAGCTCGATCAAAAACGCAACAACGTGGTGGTATCGCGTCGCGCGGTACTCGAGCAAGCCAACAGTGCCGAACGCGAGCAATTGTTGGGTGCGTTGCAAGAAGGCATGGCCGTTAAAGGTATCGTTAAAAACCTCACCGATTACGGCGCATTCGTCGATCTCGGCGGCGTTGATGGTCTGTTGCACATCACCGATATGGCGTGGAAGCGCATCAAGCATCCAGGCGAAATCGTTACCGTTGGCGACGAAATCGATGTCAAAATTCTCAAGTTCGATCGCGAGCGCAATCGTGTATCGCTCGGCCTGAAACAATTGGGCGCCGATCCTTGGGTCGAAATCACCCGTCGCTATCCTGAAGGCGCGCGTGTCAAAGCTAAAGTCACCAACCTCACCGATTACGGTTGTTTCGCCGAGTTGGAAGAGGGTGTCGAAGGCTTGGTGCACGTCTCCGAAATGGATTGGACCAACAAAAACGTACACCCATCGAAAATCGTCCAAGTGGGCGACGATGTCGAAGTGATGGTGTTGGATATCGACGAAGAGCGTCGCCGCATTTCGCTCGGCATCAAACAATGCCAAGAAAATCCCTGGGATGTATTCGGTCGTCAATTCGCTAAAGGCGACAAGATTTCCGGCGGGATTAAATCGATCACCGATTTCGGTATCTTCATCGGCCTGGATGGCAACATCGACGGTCTGGTGCATATGTCGGATATCTCTTGGAACGAAGCCGGCGAAGAAGCCGTGCGCAGCTTCAAGAAAGGCGATGTGATCGAGACCGTGATTCTGTCGATCGATCCCGAGCGCGAGCGTATTTCGTTGGGTATCAAACAACTCGAAACCGATCCGTTCACCAGCTACGTGACCACCAATGACAAAGGCGCCATCGTCATGGGTACGGTCAAAGAGGTCGACGCAAAAGCTGCTATTATTACTTTGGCCGATGATATCGAAGGCACCTTGAAAGCCTCCGAAATCAGCCGTGATAAAGTTGAAGATGCACGCAATGCCGTTAAGGTTGGCGATAGCATCGAAGTGAAGATCATCAGCGTAGACCGTAAAAATCGCGCCATCGCACTGTCCGTAAAAGCTAAGGATGTCGATGACGAGAAAGAACAGGTTCGCGCGCACCGTGAGTCGGAGACCGAACAGGCCTCTCCGACCACCATCGGTGATCTGATCAAAGCGCAAATGCAAAACCAGGAGTAGTAGGTTGTGCGCTGTCGGTGACCGCTTGCAGGTCGCCGACAACAATTCTACTGCGGATATTCTGTTTCCTAGGTTAAGAACGGAGCAGTGGATTACATGACCAAGTCCGAGTTGATCGAGCGCATCGCCGCTAAGCAACCGCAACTGTCGCTCAAGGATATCGAACTCGCCGTAAAAACGGTGCTCGAACATATGTCGCAGACATTGGCTTCGGGCGAGCGGATTGAAATTCGCGGCTTCGGCAGTTTCTCGCTGCACTACCGCGAACCGCGGCAGGGCCGCAATCCGAAGACCGGCGATACGGTGGAGTTGGAAGGTAAGCACGTGCCGCATTTCAAACCAGGTAAAGAAATGCGTGAACGCGTTAATCAAAGCATTCAGGACTACTGATCATCGGTAGCGATGCATGATGCGAATAAACACGAAACGGTATGGTCGCATGATCATACCGTTTTTTTTTAAGCAAACGTTGAGGGCTGAATGATGCGCTGGATACGACGGATTTTGGTCGTGGTGGTGTTGCTGTTAGTGCTGATTTTCGGCCTCTTATTTTCGCTGCAAAACGCCCAGAGTGTGCCGCTCGATTTGCTCGTGCTGCAATTGCAGGCGCGACCGATTGCCGTGTGGCTGCTGGCGACATTTGCCTTTGGCGGCATTGTCGGTTTGTTAGTGAGCAGCGTTGCGCTATTGCAATTGCAGGTTAGCCGTTATCGCTTGCGACGGCGCTTGGAAAACTGCGAAAAAATGTTGTCCGAACTCAAGTCTAGCGCGGCTCCACTTTAATATGATTCTGTCTAGAAAATGACAACGCCTCTGAAAATGACAACGCTTCTGAAAATGACAGTACTTGGCATATGACGACATTCTGGTTGTTCTTGTTAGTTTTTACGGCGATCGCCTGCGGTTGGCTGCTGGGGCGTTTTGTTGGCGGGCAATCGGCGCTGCCGGGTGGCGCTGCGAATGTTTATCGGCAATATTTCCGCGGTTTAAATTATCTGATCAACGATCGCCCCGATGAGGCCGTCGACACCTTTGTCGATTCGTTAGAAGTGACCAAGGAGACGCTGGAGACGCACGTTGCACTCGGCAATTTGATGCGCCGCAAAGGCGAGGTCGATCGTGCAATACGCATTCATCAAAATTTGTTGGCGCGCCCGAATTTACCGCCGTTGCAATTGCAGCAGGCTAATTTGGAGTTGGCGCGCGATTATATCAGTGCCGGGTTATACGATCGCGCGGAGCGTTTGCTGCGCGATTTGGTGCAAAGCTCGGACGAATTGCGTGCGGTTAGTCTGCGCCATTTGGTGGAAATTTATCAGGCCGAGCGCGATTGGAGTAAAGCGATCGAAGCCGCGACGCGATTATTACCGCGCCGCAATTTTTTGCTCAGCGCGCCGGATCCCGATCCCGAGTTGGACGGTGCCATTGCGCATTTTCACTGCGAGTTGGCACAGCGCGCGTTGGAGAAAAATGAATTCGACGGCGCGCGCGCGCATTTGCAGCAGGCATTAATTCGCGATCATAAATGTGTACGCGCTTCGCTATTAAGCGGTTTGTTGGAATACCGTGCTGGACAATTTCAAGCGGCGATCGATGCACTAAAGAAAGTGCCGCAACAAAATATAGCGTTGATTCCCGAGATGCTCGATACGCTGCGCGCCTGTTACGATGCACTCGGTATTCGCGAGCAATTGGTCGATTACCTGCGCGAATGTTTAGTGCAACATTCATCAACACGCTTAGTGTTGGCGGTTAGCGAAGAGTTAACACTGCGCGATAGTCAGCAGGCGGCCCACGAATTTATTTTGGAGCAGATGCGCCAGCGACCCACGTTACGCGGTTTGTTGGCGTTGATATCGACACCCTGCGAAGCGCCGCCGGTCGACAATCAAAATCAAGAACTGCTGCAGGCGTTGTTGCAAAAACTGGTGCTATCGAAGCCCGCGTATCAATGTCAGCGCTGCGGTTTTTCGGGCCGACAAATACATTGGTTGTGTCCGAGCTGCAAACAGTGGAATACGGTGCAACCGATCGGTGGCGCCGAGGGCGATTAGTTTAATAAGGTATTTTCGATGTTAAAAAAATCGCCGATTATCGTCGCGCTCGATTATCCCGATAGCGCACAAGCCGAAGCGATGGCCGCGCAACTTGATCCCGCGCTGTGCCGCGTTAAAGTCGGCAAGGAGCTATTTACGCGCGCTGGCCCTGCGGTGGTAACAGCGTTAGTGCAGCGCGGCTTCGATGTATTTCTCGATTTAAAATTTCACGATATTCCGAACACCGTCGCCGCTGCGGTGGCGGCTGCTGCCGAACTCGGCGTGTGGATGGTCAACGTGCATGCGAGTGGCGGACCGGCGATGATGGCGGCGGCGCGCGCCAGTTTGGCGCCGCTCGGGCAACGGGCACCATTGTTAATTGCAGTGACGGTATTGACCAGTATGGATGCCGAGCAGCTCGCTGCGATCGGCATCAATGCGACGCCCGCCGATCACGTGCTGCGGTTGGCAAGGTTGGCGCAGCAATGCGGCATGGACGGCGTGGTGTGCTCGGCGGAGGAGACAGAATTATTGCGCCAACAACTCGGCGCGGCATTTCAATTGGTGACGCCCGGGATTCGTCCCGAAGGCGCTGCCCGCAACGATCAAAATCGCATCGCGACCCCGGCGAGTGCGCTGGCAGCCGGTAGCGATTATCTGGTGATCGGCCGACCGATCACCCGCAGCATCGATCCATTGCAAGCCTTGCAGAGCATTGCCGCGGAGGTGGGTATTGCAGTGTAAGGCGCGATTGCGGTAATGTATCAACGCCGCCGGAACGCGGCTATGGATGCAACTTAAATTGTCTAAATGGAGATTTTGACATGGAACCCCAAGTAAATTTTTTAACGACTGCCGCTCGCACACCCAACTATTCCAACAATAAATTTTGCAAAATTAAAACGGGTCTTCGGCATGGCCTGCTGGCGTTGACATTATTCACTGCGGCAGTACCGGCCTGGAGTGCTAAGGATGCGCCAGCACCAGCTGCCGAAGCACCGAAAACCGTTAATATCAATACCGCCGACGCGGCGACTTTAGCGGCAGCGTTAAAAGGTGTCGGGCAATCTAAAGCGGAAGCGATCGTTGCATATCGCAAGGAGCACGGTGCGTTTAAGTCGCCCGAGCAACTTGCCGACGTCAAAGGCATCGGCGATAAATTAGTGCAATCCAATCACGATCGCATCGTGGTGAAGTAGGCAGTACATCGGTAGACCCTTGCAGCACAGGTAGATCGATCAGCCATCTGCCTGTGCTGCTGTTTATGCTCAACCCCTCGCCATCCCCTAAGCCTATTGTTCGATAGGCGTGTCAGTGACCCTTACACAGCGCTGCATCGTCGGAAGCACGGCCGCGTGATAAACTGTGGCCGATTACCACAATCGTCCTGATTCTTTATAACAACCGCTTTAACTATTTATTGCACCGTCTTAATTACGGCAAATTTCTGGGGTGAACAGCGAAATGGCTTATATCGATGTATTTAACGGCGATGCCGACGGCATCTGCGCACTGACCCAATTACGCAACGCCGAGCGCGTCGACTCGACGTTGATTACCGGCGTGAAACGCGATATCGAGTTGCTCGATCAGGTGCAGGCGGATGCTGGCGATAAAGTGACGGTGCTCGATGTATCGATGGATAAAAACCGCGCCGGCGTCGAGCGCGTGTTGGCGGCAGGTGCCGAAGTATTTTATGTCGATCACCATTTCGCCGGCGAAATTCCGCAGCATCCGAATATGCAGGCAATCATCAACGAGGCGGCCGATGTCTGTACCAGTTTATTGGTGAATGGCCATTTACGCGGCAAGTTTTGCGCGTGGGCGGTGGTCGGTGCGTTCGGCGACAATTTAAAAACGAGCGCGCTGGCACTTGCGAAAACGTTAACGCTAACCGCAGAGCAATTGCAGACGCTGGAAAATCTCGGCACTTACATCAATTACAACGGCTACGGCGAAAATATTGCCGATTTGCATTTTGCGCCGGTGGAATTATTTAAATTGGTCAGCCCCTACGCCAACCCGCTGGATTTTATCGCCGACAGCCGCGCGCAATTTGAAAAACTCGAACAGGGCTATCACAGCGATATGACATCGGCGGCTTCGGTGCAGCCCGAATTAGCTACCGCGGCGGCGGCAGTATTTATGCTGCCGAATCAAGCATGGGCGCGGCGCGTCAGCGGCGTCTACAGCAACGATTTAACCAATCAATTTCCAGCGCGTGCACACGCGGTATTAACCGAAAAAAGCAACGGCAATTATTTAATCAGTGTGCGCGCGCCGTTAAAAAATAAAACCGGTGCCGATACGCTATGCCGACGCTTTCCTACCGGTGGTGGTCGCGCCGCAGCGGCCGGCGTCAACGATTTACCAAAAGCGCAGCTCAACGATTTTATCGAGCAATTCCAGCAGTTTTATACCGCTTAAACTCACGTCTTTGCACTTCAAGGTATTGAACGGATTCAATGCCGCTATAATCGCACTTAATACTGATTTCTATGGTGTATGCACGAGCAGGTGTATTTCCATAGCCAATAGTTGTACGCTTATCGCTGTTCATGCTGCGCAATGCGATTCTTTGATAGAGGTATTTGTGTTGCGGAGATTCGCTCACGTTTCTTACTGCTATTACTACATAAGGTGGAGATAGGGATATGTCGTCATCCAATCTGTTCGATTCCTGGTTACAAATGTTTTCTTCCTCAATGCGTACGCCGACTGCGGTACATTTGCCCGGCAGTGGCAATATCGGCGGATTTACGTATCAGCCGTATACGGTGTGGGAGGCGCCATCGCTTTATCGCGGCAATAGCACGTTAGAGCAAACGATCTACACCGAGGTCGCGAGCCCCGGTAAGCAGTTGGGTAAATTGACCGACGCAGTGTTGGAAATTGCAAAAATTCTTTCGGGCGAATCGAAAGAATCAGAAAAAATCGATGATTTAAAACTGCTCGCAGAAAAAATCGATCAGCTAAAAAAATCTTCGTTGGAAACTGTAGAACAAACCGCACGTGAAGATCTCGATAAGCTGCTGCACACCAACGAGAAATCATTGCGTGCGTTACTCGACGAATACCAGAAAAAACTAACTGGTGCTGAATAGCTGATAGATGAGCAGTCAGCGTATGTGGAGAATTTTTAGCTGCAATATTCGCGATGCGCGTGCTGCCGATGGCGTTAACGGCTGGCGACAGCGTCGCGACGTTTGCAGCAAAATTATTACTGCGCTCGCCGCCGATATTATTTGTTTTCAAGAGCTACGTCAGAATCAGCGCGACGATCTCAGCGCTGCGTTAACCGACTACGCGAGCTACGGTTTACCCGAAAGCGCCGACGAGCCCGATGCGCCGAATGCGATTTTTTGGCGTAACGCGCTGTTTTCCTGCATCGACAGTGGCGGCTACTGGTTATCGGAGCTGCCGCAGTTGCCTGGCAGTCGTTCGTGGGGTTGCGAATATATTCGCCTCGCCAACTACGTGCTATTGCAACATCGCGACGGCACGCGGTTGCGCATTGTCAACACGCATCTCGACGACCGCAGTCAGTTTGCACGCGAACAGCAGGCGCGTTTGTTGGCGGCGCACAGTACCGACAGTGTCGATGATGAACTACAAATTTTGTGCGGCGATATGAATTGCGCAGCGAACAATCCGGCGTTAAATATTCTTACCGAAGCGGGTTGGCGCGATAGCTACGCAGCGGTGCACGGCGGTCGCGATTCCGGATTTACCTACCATGCGTTTTTGGGGGCGGCTTACGATCCGAATCGACATCCGCGCGAACCGCGCGGTCGCATCGATTGGATTTTAGTGCGCGGTGCGATCGCGATAAGCGCCGCAGAAATTATTCGCGATAGTATCGATGGGCACTTTCCGAGTGATCACTATTTCGTTGGCGCGACGCTGGGTTTAGCCAGCGTATAATCCCAACGGCAGTGTGGTGATCGATGCGCACAGATCGAAGCGTCGTGATGTTTAGTTTTTATCGATGCTGCGGATGCCGGTGGGTTCGATAACGATGCGCCGCTCTTTATACAATCGACCGATTGCCTGCTTGAAAACTTTTTTGCTGATGCCGAATAGTTGATAGATCACTTCGGGCGCGGTCTTGTCGCTGACCGCCATAAAACCCGCGTGGCTCGCCAGCGTATTTAGAATGTTTTGCGCAACACCATCGACTTTTGCGGGGCCGGGTGCGGTTAATGAAATATTGAGCTTATGGTCGGCACGTAGCGTTTTAATATAGCCGGTCAGTTTGTCGCCTTTCGATAATGGCTTAAATATTTCGTTATTGTGGACGATGCCCCAGTAGCGATGATTGACGATCACGCGCAGGCCGATCTCGCTACTGCCATCGACTATTACCGCGACCGGATCGCCTTCCTGAAAATCGATCGCAGTGTCGTCGAGAAAATCGTCGAGCCGCGCCGAGGCGGCCAGACGTCCTTGCTGGCCTTGAAACACCATCACCAACATCGATTTACCGGGTTCGAGCTGTGCTTTTAAATTCGGCGGCACTTCGTTGTACGGCAGCAACAAGTCTTTTGCTAAGCCCCAACTCAAAAACGCGCCGTTGTCGTTAACCGAAATAATTTTTAACCACGCAACTTCGCCGACCTGCGCAGCGGGTTTTACCGTGGTGGCGGTGAGCAGACCTTCGCTATTCAAATAAACGAAAACATCGAGCATGCTGCCGGCCGCAGTACCTTGCGGCACAAAACGCGCGGGCAGCAAAATATCTTTATGTGCGCGAGTATTTTCCGAATCTTCTAAGTGCGCGCCCTTTGCCGAAAGACGCAGCACTTTGAGCGTGTTGTAGCGACCGATGTCGACCATACCGAATGCCTAAAAAATAATGCTTAGCCGCGAACGCGCAGCGTGAGACCTTTCAGGAAATTACGCAGGAACTGATCGCCGCACGGGCGATAGTTTTTGTGGCCTTCCTTGCGGAATATGGCGCTGAACTCGGGCTTGGAAATTTTAAAACCGGCGGCATCCATCAGCGCATGTAAATCTTCTTCTTTTAATTCAAACGCAACGCGCAATTTTTTCAGCACCATATTATTGCTGAGTGCAGTGGGGGATGGCTCCGCAGGTGCATTTTCATTTTTGCCGCGCCGTGAAATCACCAGCCCATCGAGAAAGTGCGCAAGACATAGCGCCGGGCATTCGATAAAACCTTCCTCGCCTTCCTCGCCTTCCTTCTTCAGCCACGCGGCGACATCCTGCGGGTTCGCATCGTAATTCGCCAATTTCATCATGTCGACGACATGCGCATCGCTGAGGTCGAGCATGTAGCGCACGCTGCGCAGTACATCGTTGGTCATCATATCGGGTGTCTCTAATTCGGCGGTGGGTGTGCTGTATTGATCAATGCGTTGCCGGTATTATACCTGTATGCGCTGACCAAGCACTCTAGGAGTTTGCTATCGTGAAAATTACGCAGTATCAAGTCGACGCGTTTAGTACGCGGGTTTTTGCAGGCAATCCGGCTGCGGTGTGTCCGCTCGATAGCTGGCTGGAGGATGAGCTGCTGCAAGCGATCGCCGCAGAAAACAACTTATCCGAGACGGCGTTTTTTGTGCCGACGGCAAATAGTTTCAAGCTGCGCTGGTTTACGCCGACGGTCGAAGTCGATTTGTGTGGCCATGCGACGTTAGCGACAGCGCATGTGCTTTTTACCGAGCTTGGTTATAGCGAACCGAGCATCACGTTTGCAACACGTAGCGGCGATTTGGTGGTTACGCGCCGCGATGATTTGTTGACGATGAACTTTCCCGCGCAGCGATTGCAGCCGTGTGCTGTCTCGCAAGCATTGTGCGTAGCACTGGGACAGCGCCCCAGCGAGGTATGGGCTGGTGATATCTATATGGCAGTATTCGATAGCGAAGCGACGATTCGTAGTTTGACACCGAACATGGAGCGATTGCGCGAATTGGATTTGAGTTGCGTCATCGTCACGGCGCCCAGCACCACCGTCGATTTTGTTAGTCGCTTCTTTGCGCCGCAAGTAGGCGTGCCCGAAGATCCGGTGACTGGTTCTGCCCATTGCAAGTTAACACCGTACTGGGCAGCCAAACTCGGTCGCAACACTTTGCATGCGCGCCAAGTTTCGCAACGCGGCGGCGATGTGTACTGCGAACTACTCGGCGATCGCGTGCTGTTATCGGGCCACGCCGTGACTTTTATGCGCGGTGAAATTTTTGTATAACTGACGGTGAGCACAAACGATGTACGTACCGAGTCAATTTGCAGAAAATCGTATCGAAGTGATGCAGGCGTTTATTCGTGACTATCCGTTGGCAACGATCGTAACGATTTCATCCATGGGGCTTGATGCGAATCATATTCCGTTGCACTGGCAATCAGACGATTCATTGCATGGCAGGCTGGTCGGTCACGTGGCGAGGGCTAATCCGTTGTGGCGCGATGTTAATGACGATTTTGACGTGCTAGTTATTTTTCAAGGACCGAATTCATACATCACACCGTCGTGGTATGCGACTAAACAAGAGACTGGCAAGGTGGTGCCCACGTGGAATTATGCCGTCGTACACGCATACGGTACGCTGCGTATTATCGATGATGCGGTATGGGTGCGCGCTCAGCTCGAAGAGTTGACGCGACACAACGAAGCATCTTTGCAAGCACCGTGGGCGGTTACTTATGCGCCGCATGACTTTACCAAAAAACTAATCGGCGAAATTATCGGTATCGAAATACCGATAACGAAGTTAATCGGCAAATGGAAAGTCAGTCAAAATCAGCCACAGAAAAATCGTGTTGGTGTTATTGCAGGCTTGAACGATGCGACAAGCGCCGATGCTTTGGCGATGGCAGTGCTAGTTTCAGAGTACGGCAGCACTGATTGATTTTTCTTGAGCGTTATTGCTTATGAGTTAATGTTGGGGCGTTGACGTTTCCACCCGCGGCCGCCCCAATAACCAGCAAGCGAAACTAATCGAGATACCTACCAATACCGCACAGGCTAATTTCAACGCGCTGTCGAATATCAGCGGGACAATGATGCCGGTGATCGCGGCAAAGCAGGTCATGCGAAAAAATAATTGCAGCGCGGTTGCGAGCCCGCGATTGTGCGGAAAAAAATCGAGTGCGATTAATGACATCGGCGGTGTTACCAGTGCCGCGCCAAACGAGTACAGCGCCAGCGGTAATACCGCCCATGGAATTGTCGCGGTAAAAAAATAGTTGTACGCGACGTTGATGATTGCAGCGATCCCCATTGCGCTATAGCCGATGCTGATCAAACGTCGTGGTGCGATGTAGGTTGCGTAGCGCGATGACAGCGATGAGCCAAGCATCAGACCGCTAATCAGTGGAATAAACATCCAACCGAAAGCAGTTTCCGGCAGTTTCAAAATCACCATGACAAATTGCGCGGCGGAGCCGACGTACAGTGCAAAACCGCCAAATGCTAGCGAGCTTGCGAACACCATCAACAGATATCGGCGGTGTCGCAGTGCTGCAGCGTAATGCCGAGCGATTACTTTAAATTTGAAGGGATGGCGTTGCTCAGGCGGTAGGCTTTCCGGTAGCGCGCGATAACAAATCGCCCACATCATCGCGCCGAATAGCGCGAGAAATATAAAAATCGCGCGCCAGCCGAACGCTGCTTGCAACCAGCCGCCGAGTATTGGTGCGATCGCCGGCGCCAAACCGAACACCGTTAAAATCGATGACAGCGCGCGTTGCGCAGCGACGCCGGATAAACGATCGCGCACCACCGCTTGGCCAATCACCGAACCGGCACCGGCGACCGAACCTTGCAGAATGCGAAATGCCAACAGCCAACCGAAGCTCGGCGCGCACGCGGCACCAATCGAGGCGAGCACGTACAGCGCTAAGCCGCTCAACAAAACAGGGCGGCGCCCGAACGTATCCGACATCGTGCCGTAAAATAATGTCATCACGGCGAATGCCAGCAGATACAAACTCAATGTCTGTTGCACCAGCGTAGCGCTGACCGCGAAAGTTTCGCTAATGGCGGAAAACGATGGCAAATACGTGTCGATCGCCAGCGGGCCAACCATCGCCAAGCCGGCCATCATTGCGATGCTTTTTCTATTCATTTAATTTTCCAATGCGTGTTGAATCGCTTCGCGCGCGCGTTCCACGCATTCGCGTCCGGCGGCGATTGCTTCGCTGCCGCGGTGATATTCCAGCAGGCCAATATGATTGACGCGCGGCAACAACATCACCTCGGGCGGCTCGCCCGCCAAGCGGCTGCGAGTAATACGATCTTGCATCACCATGATCGCACCCTGCATCACTTCCAGTGTGCTGGGTCCTTCGCGTTTATTGCCGCTCGCTAATAATTGTCGCGCGCCTTGCAGCAAATTGCCCATGCGTCCTAATAAACTTGAGCGCTGCTCAGTAATTTCCAAATCGAGTGATTCGGATTCTGCCTCCGCAGTTTCATCCTCGGGAGCGGGGCCGCGGCGCACCATCAAGCCGCTCGGGTTGACGGCGATGACGATATCCGCGCCGAGCGCGTGACACACCGAAACCGGCACCGGGTTCACCAACGCGCCATCGACCAGCCAGCGATCGCGCCATAGTACCGGCGTTAGCATGCCGGGAATCGCAATCGACGCACGCACCGCATCCCACAGCGCATCTTCTTGCAGCCACACCTCGCGGCCGCGATACAGATCGGTTGCGACTGCGACAAATATTTTATCGAGCGATTCGATCGGCGGATTGCCAAAGGTGGTGCTTAAATAATCGATCAGTGCATGTGCTTCGGCGACACCACCTTGCGCCATCAAGCGAAAGCTAACATAGCGCAAAATATTCCGCTTGGTCAGCTGACTCGCCCAGTCCGCCAAATCATCCAAATGGCCTGCTGCATAGCTCGCTCCAACCAATGCCCCCATCGAACAGCCGCAGATAATACTCGGCTCGATACCCATATCGCGCAATGCTTGCAGCACGCCGATATGCGCAATGCCGCGCGCCGACCCTGCGCCGAGCGCAATGCCGATCGTCTTGCCGGTGTGTTTGCGAGTGCGAATAGCGACTGTCATAACGCGTTCCGTATCGATCGAATTGTTAACGATGAGTTGCTAATGGTGTGTCGATAGAGATATTAACATCGTTGGCGATGTGTTTCAGCGCGCAGTGAGATCGGTGCGGTTAATAGATCGAAAAATGAGCGCGGCCGATGCGATCATCCGCGAAAAAAAGTGGAGAGCACCAATCGCTCAAATTCGCGAATGGCGTATTGAAGAATAATTTAAGTTGCGCGGTTCAACCGTTGAGGATTGGCAACCGGCTACATTCATTCGGTGACCTAACAGACAGACGCGTCACGCCCGCTTTACGAAACTGGGATCACGTAATTCATTGGGAGAGCGGGTACATGCTCTGCTCGATTACGGAAAACCCAAACACACGTTAAGTGTATGACTCTTGGAGAACGATTATGAAGAAACATACTTTCTATAAAACGGCATTGCGCAACACCCTGATCATAGTTGGCTTAACCGCTGGTTTTGGCGCCGCTCAAGTACATGCTAGTTCCAACGAAGATGCCGAACCCAAAGCGCATAGCGACGGCGTCGGTGCGGCCATTGCCGATACTGCAATCACCGCGAAAGTAAAATCTAAATTAGCGGGCGAGAATGGGCTGAAAAAATCCGACATTAGTGTAACTACCACCAATGGTGTAGTAACTCTCGAAGGTTCGGCGAGTAGCGGCGATGCAAAAACGTTAGCCGAAACGCTCACTAAGCAAGTCGATAGTGTCAAGAGTGTCGATAACGATCTGAAAGTTGCTTCTAGCAGTCATGCCGAAGCGAAAACTCGCGATGCCGTTGCAACCACTGAAAAAGCCGTATCGGACAGCTGGATCACCACCAAGGTAAAATCCGAAATTCTTGCCGATAGCATGAGCAAAGGTTCCAGCGTGAATGTGGAGACGACTCGCGGCGTAGTCGTGTTGAAAGGTACGCTGAATAATCATGATGCAATCGAGCACGTTAAAGATATCGCCGCAAAAGTTGAAGGCGTGAAAAGCGTGGATACCTCTTCGTTGAGGGTGTCAGCCAACTAAGCTATTTGTATCGCTAATCAATTCGCACTGCGCAATTCGCGTAGGTTGCGATCGAAATGTGCCCCTCAAGCGAGGGGCACATTAGTTGGTCCGAATTTAAACCTCAGTCCATCGCTAGACCGCGTTGATGCTCGTTGTACCACGTATACCCGGTGACGAAGCGCGCCGGAATATTCAGCGCGCGGCAAAACGTGATGCCAACGTGCGCAAAGTCGCGACATACGCCCGCTTTCGCTTTCAATACATCGCAAGCCGACATCGTGCCAACGGTGGAGCCAATGCGGTATTCGATATTTTCGCGAATCCACTGACAGATCGCCATGACGCGCGAATAGCCGCGCGGTAGTTGCCCGAATAACTCGGTGGCTAGCTGTAACACCGAATCCGATTCGCAGTAGCGACTCGACCAGATATACGGGATAACATCGACCGGCAATTGCGCAATCGACATTTCCTCTTCGTCGCCGCTGGGCAATAGATAGTTCACTTGCATCTGCGCGGTATAGTCCACCAACAAAGTCCCTGGTCCACTAGCGATTTTTGCGAGGCGGTTACGCCCAGTTGGATCGAGCCCTGAGGTGATTAAGCCGCAGGGTTCAAAATGCAATTGCTCGCTAATAATTTGCTGCCCTGCATGATAAGCCGCTTCGATATTGAAAATGAAATCGGCGTTGTCGGCAACAGCGTATTCGAGTTCACATTTAATACTTAATAAAGTCATGCAGTCTCTCATGTGTGAAAATTAGCGAAAATACGGAAATTAAGCTAATAAATTCAGTTTTAAACATGACAACCTATCTACCTAAAATCTGTTCGTTATCGCACCCAATAGCAAAATTGGCGTTCTGCCAAAGTAATTTTTTTACAAAGATTTGCCGCACTTAAATTGCGCGCTATGTACGATAGCGAACAGTAAAAAGTTGTCTGCTAGCTGAACATACAGTCTGCTCAGTTGTATTTCTACGAGAGCTGTTTGCATGAATACAGCAACAACAACCAAAAATATCGTTACCTTACAGAGCAGGGACATGACTATGAAAGAATTTAAACAACCTCCGTGCAACACGGCGAAGCGTCATTTAACGCTATCGTTAGCTATCGTTGCGGCCATTGGGGCAGCGAATAGCCATGCTCAGCCAAGCGAAGGCATGGTATTTATCAACCCTGCCGCACAATACATTTGGTATGGCAATGATCGCGCGACCAACGATTACGATTTGCAGCAGAAGCTCGGCTGGCAGTTTGGCGTCGAGTATCTAATTACCGATCATATTGGCATAGAAGCGATGTATTCAGAGCAGAAGCCCGATATCGAATCGAATCCGGCAAGTCATTACATTAACGTCAAAGATAAGCGCTGGCATTTAGATGGCTTGTATTATTTTCCCGTGCCGGGCAAATGGGTACCGTACATTGTGGGCGGTGCGGGGCAGGGGCGCTTTGAGTACGATGTCGATTCGGCGTACGTACCCACTGCGGGCTTTGATGATCACCACGATCTCGAAACGCAATTGCAGTTTGGCGGCGGCGTGCGCTATTTCATGACCGAGCACGTATCGCTGCGCGCCGATGTGCGCGGCGTATACAGCTTGGATGAAAACAATACCGATGGCGTCGCGTCGCTGGGTATTTCGTATAATTTTGGTGGCGCAAAACCGCCTGCGCCGCAACCGGTGGCGCAGGCTGCGCCGGAGCCAGTGGCGCCGCCACCACCGCCACCTCCGCCGGCGCCGGTATACGAGAAAGTTAAATTATCGAGCGAGGCGATGTTTGATTTTAATAAGGCGACCATTCGCCCTGGTGCTCGTCAAGCACTCGATGAATTGGCGAATAAACTTTCGCATTATCCGCAACAAGTCGAAACTGTCTTAGTGTATGGATACACCGATCGGCTTGGCTCGGCGGACTATAATCAGAAGTTATCCGAAGAGCGTGCCGCTGCGGTGCGAGATTATCTCGTGACAGCGAATGGTATTCCGGCGAATAAAATTCACGCTGAAGGTAAAGGCAGTAGCGATCCAGAAACTAAACCCGATGAGTGCAAAGGTACCAAGCGCAGCAAAGCACTTATCGCGTGTTTACAGCCGGATCGCCGCGTCGAGGTGAATATCGGCGTGCGCCGCGAGGTGAACAATCCTAATCGCCAATAATTTTTGAGCAACAATAACCAGCCGCCACGGAGGGCGATTTATTCGTTTGCCTGTTCGCAGCCTATTATTAAGGTTTGCTTAACAGCCACTAAATTTATTAATTGCATTGCCGTACATTAAAACGGAATAAAAATTTTAATTTCCGCTCACCCAGCATACAAACATCAAGGAGGTTTTCTATGCTAGTTTTAAGTCGTCGAACCAATGAAACCTTAGTGCTGAACGATGATATCCGTTTCACGGTGCTGGGTATTTGTGGCAATCAGGTACGCATCGGCATCGAAGCACCGAAAGACGTCATTATCCGGCGGGAAGAAATTATTGGCCGCCCCGAGCTCACTCAGGATGATGATCATGCCAATGCCGCTAATTATTGCAAACCGCGACGGGGTATGCGGAGACTTCGGCCCGATTAATGACTTCGCGTTTTTATGTCTTTCAATACCGAGCGTAAGATCAGCTGCAGTCTATTATTAAGGCCTTGATGAATACGCCTTAAGTGAGTATTTTCAGCCTGCAGCTGTGCATTTACCTGCTGATAAGTGTGCAATAGCCCGCTTAGCTCGATATTGGTGATAACGTCAGTCTGGTCGGGAAGTGCGCTATCGGTACGCATATATCTAGTCGCCCCTGAAAAGCCAATTCACACCAACAATAAAGGTGCTGGCTTAGCCAGTACCTGCATAAAAAATACAAATGCTCGCCTCAGAAACAGCAAATTACAGGCACAAAAAAA
>JAYVWC010000015.1:0-24601 GCA_043786385.1 Spongiibacteraceae bacterium
CAACGCCATTTGCAGTGTGGCATCGGGCGCGGTGCCCACTGCGATATCTTCGCCGACGTCGATATCCAACCACCAGCGCGCCGCCAACCGTACCGAACCGCCCAATAATAATTGCACCGAGTGCGCACCGATTTCGCGTAACTCGCTGCGGTATAACGCACTATGCGCAGTCACTTGCGCCTTTAAGCGCCAGTCTTCGGCGAGCGCCCAACCGATTTCTGCCGCGCCGAACCACACCGTATCTTTTTGCCGATCGCTAAGTACACCACCTCGATTCAGCGACATCGCACCGATATTACCGGTCGCCGTGAGCGGTAAGCCGAATAGCGCGTAGCGCGTAGCCGCCAACGTCACGCCGACATTGGTCGAATCGGTACCGGTTAATTTATTTGCATCGCCGGTGGGCAGATTGATGAACGCCGCGAGCGCCACGGCACTGTGCGCGTTATTCGATAAACTGTACGCGGCATTGAGTTGCAGATCGCCGACACCCGATTCGGCATCGACGTAATTCAATTCGGTATTACCTGCATGCTGGTAGTTGAATTTAAGTTGATTGCGTCGATACGCTGAGCGATTGCCATCGGGCAGGCCAAAGGTGCTGTGCCAACCTTCGATAAAACTATCGAGCGAGCCGCCGCTGTAGTTGATCCACGGCAGAGTGAAGCCGACCTCCCAACCCTGCCCCAAGCCACGACTGGCACCCAACTCGATGCGATGCGATTCGCCATCGAGAAAAATCGATTCGTTGCCGCGCTGCGCCGATGTGAAATTATTCGCCACATCGTAACTGAGCCGACCGATGACCTGCTCCAGCGCCAACACGCTGCCGCTGCGCGCGGTCGGCAAGTTGTACAGCTGCACCAACGGTTGTCGATCGCTCAATTGCAACGGCTGATCCAGCACGCTATCGGACCGCGCCGCAGTCGCCGCCAACAGCCCACAAACCACTCCAATACGTCCTATCCCAATACATCGGCGCACCACATATCCCCCATGATTAATATCGTCGGCACAATTCCACCGCCACCCGCGAGCGGTAAATTTGCGCCGCAACTGTATAACAACCCGGACTCGCGCCGCTATAATCGCCGCTTTGCATTTGCTTGGGAGTTTCGTCATGCGCCTCGCGCTGCCGCTGATAGTGTCGTTGATCTGCCTGTGGCTCGGTGGCTGCGGACAAAAAGGACCGCTGTTTATTCCCAGCGAAGAGAGCGCACCGCAATCCTCAGCACAGCCAAAAGCTAATACACAACCCAAATTGCAGCCTCAACCCGAATTGCAACCGGGGCCGCCAACAGCACCGGCTTCATCACGTTGAATTATCGTTAGGAATTTGCATGTCATCGCTTGTTACTACTCCAGCCGCGGCTACCACCGCGGCTACTGCCACAGAATTTCAATATCGCGCGGGTGAACTGTACGGCGAGCGCGTGGCATTGAGCACCATCGCCGCCGCTTACGGCACGCCGACCTATGTGTATTCGCGCGCCTACTTGGAACAGCGCTATCGCTCTTACGCCGATGCGCTCGCGGGCCATCCACATTTAATCTGCTACGCAGTCAAGGCCAACTCGAATCTCGCAGTGCTGAATGTGCTGGCCAAACTGGGCGCGGGCTTCGATATTGTTTCGATCGGCGAATTAGAGCGCGTGTTAACCGCCGGTGGCGATCCCGACAAAATCGTATTTTCCGGCGTCGGCAAAACGGCTGCTGAAATGCAGCGCGCACTGGCGGTTGGCATTCATTGCTTTAACGTCGAAAGCGCTGCCGAACTCGAGCGCCTGCATGAGGTCGCCGAATCGATGCACGTCATCGCGCCGATCTCGCTGCGCGTCAATCCCGATGTCGATGCCAATACGCATCCGTATATCTCGACCGGATTGCGCGACAATAAATTTGGCGTATCGATCGACGCGGCACTCGCGGTGTATCGGCGCGCGCACAGCTTGCCGCATCTCGCCATTAAAGGCGTCGACTGCCATATCGGTTCGCAATTGACCGATACCGCGCCATTCTTGGATGCGCTAACGCGCGTACTCGCATTGATCGACGCACTGGCCGCCGACGGCATCGCCATCGAGCATTTGGATTTGGGCGGCGGTCTCGGCGTACGCTATCGCGACGAGCAACCGCCCGAGCCGGCCGCGTACATGCAACAAGTGCTCGATGCGATCGGCACGCGCCAACTAAAACTGGTCTTCGAGCCAGGGCGCTCGATCGTTGCGAATGCCGGTGTACTGCTGACCCGCGTCGAATATCTCAAATGCAGCGAGCATAAAAATTTCTGCATCGTCGATGCAGCGATGAACGATTTGATTCGCCCCGCGCTATACCAAGCGTGGATGGATATTCAACCGCTGCAACCGCGCAGCGACGCTGACGCGATCACTTACGACATCGTCGGCCCGATTTGCGAAACCGGCGATTTTCTCGCCAAGGATCGCGCATTAAATGTCGCGCCAGGCGATTTATTGGCAGTGTTATCCGCCGGTGCGTATGGATTTGGTATGAGTTCCAATTACAATAGCCGTGCGCGCGCCGCCGAAGTGATGATCGATGGCGATCATTTTTCGCTGGTGCGAGCGCGCGAAACTATCGCCGACCTATGGCGAGGCGAATCGGTTCTGCCTTGATGCAGTACTTCTAATGAAGTGCTGCGGCGCGCGTTGCGGCATTCCGATTTTTGATACGGCCTCGCCTTTATAACCTGCGCTTGCGGCAAAGCGCCCCACGGGATTGCGACCGATGCTGTTACGCTTTACCAAAATGCACGGCTGCGGGAACGACTTTGTCGTACTCGATTTGCTGACTCAGCATTTCCAACTGAAAGATCGACACGTGCGCAAATTGGCCGATCGCCATTTTGGCATCGGCTGCGATCAGGTGCTGGTGGTCGAAGCACCAACTCGTTTCGATGTCGATTTTCGCTATCGTATTTTTAACGCCGATGGCGCCGAGGTCGAACAATGCGGCAACGGTGCGCGCTGCTTCGCGCGCTACGTACGCGACAAGCGCCTGACCGGCAAGGATCAAATTCGCGTTGAAACTTTGGGCGGCGTCATTGAATTACACGTGCTGAGCAATAAACAGGTGCGCGTCGATATGGGCGTGCCGCGTCTCGATCCAGCGCAAATTCCATTGCTGGCGCCGGAACGCGCACTGACTTATCCACTGTCGATCGGCGCCACGCAATTAGAAATCGGGGCGGTCTCGATGGGCAATCCGCACGCGATTTTATTGGTCGACGATGTCGCCACCGCACCGGTTGCAACGCTCGGCCCGCAGATCGAAGCACATCCGAGTTTTCCGCAGCGCGTCAACGCCGGTTTTATGCAGGTGATTAATGCCAACGAAATTAATTTGCGCGTCTACGAGCGCGGCGCTGGCGAAACGCTCGCCTGCGGTAGCGGTGCCTGCGCGGCGGTGGTGAGTGGGCAATTGCGCGGCTTGCTGGGCCAGCAAGTACAAGTCCACCTACCGGGCGGCGCACTGATGATCGAGTGGCAGGGCGATACGCACCCCGTTATGATGACCGGGCCCGCCGTCACCGTGTACGAAGGCCAAATTCAGCTGTAACTCGACACACAACGTGCTGTAAGTTGCGCCGACTGAACAGCGCTTTAAGTTAAACGACTAGCTGTGCAGTGAATATATTTTTACAACGATTTCGTTACATCATTCATCAATAATGGAAGTAGCTTGTGGACGCCTTTGATAAAAACGATAACGTCGAACCGAACGCAGACCAAATTGCCGCGTATTTGCGGCGGCATCCGGATTTTTTTCTCAAGCGTCCCGATTTGTTAATGGATATCGAAGTCGCGCATCCATCCGGCGGTGCCGTCTCGCTGCTGGAGCGGCAAGTCTCGGTGCTGCGCGAACGCAATATGGATATGCGTCATCGCCTCAACAACTTGCTCGATACCGCGCGCACCAACGATCGCCTGTTCGAGCAGACCAAACAATTGGTGCTGCATTTGTTAGAGGCACAAACACTCGATCAAATCGTCGATACGTTTGTCGATAGCATTCAAAAAGATTTCGAAGTCGATTTCGCCAGCATGGTATTGATCGGCAACCCCAGCGCCCATCGCGGCGTGCGCGCCAGAGTGGTTGTGTTAGGCGAAGCGCGCGCACAAATCGATGGCCTATTGAAAAGCAGTAAAGCGGTGTGCGGCGCGCTGCGGCCGGAGGAAGTGCAATTTTTATTCCCCGATCACGCACGCCAAATCGGTTCCGCTGCCGTCGTGCCGCTGAGCCATGGCTATCCGCTCGGTGTGCTGGCGATCGCCAGTACCGATGCACATTATTTTCGCTCCAGCATGGGCACGATATTTCTCGGCTACATCGCTGAAGTATTGAATCGCCTATTGCCCAAGCTATTGAAACAATCTTTTTGAGATGAGATGCGGCGCATGAACGATGCACCGCTCGCACAACTCTGCACTCAATTTCTCGATGATCTGAGCAATATTCGTCGTTTGTCGCCGCGCACCGTCACCAGCTATCGACACGATTTAGACGGATTCTGCACATTTTGTACCGAACGCAACATCACCTCCGCTGCGGCAGTGGCAAACACCGATGTGCGCTTGTGGGTTGCGCAGATGCGTCATCGCTTAGATGGCCGCAGCGTACAGCGCGCGCTATCGGCACTGCGCAGTTTTTATAAATTTTTATTGCGCGAACAAATGGCTTTGCACAATCCGGTAACCGGTATCAGTGCGCCAAAAAGTTCGCGGCGCCTGCCCAAAACTTTGGATATCGATCAAACCCAGCAGCTACTACAAACACCAAGCGACAATGGCAACGATTTTATCGCCCTGCGCGATCAAGCGATGATGGAATTATTTTATTCGTCGGGTTTGCGCTTGAGCGAATTGATCGCGTTCGATATCGACACCATCAATTTTGAAGAAGGGCAAGCGGTGGTGCTCGGCAAAGGCAACAAGATGCGGATCGTACCGGTCGGCAGCGTCGCACTGCGCGCCATCGCCGCGTGGCTGATCGTACGTGCGCAAAGCTCGCCCGCTAACAATGCATTGTTTATCAGCCAGCGCGGACAACGGATCAGTCCGCGCAGCGTGCAACTACGCATCGCCAAGCAATCGCTACAACGCGGCGTTGCGCAACACGTGCATCCGCATATGCTGCGCCATTCGTTCGCCTCTCATCTGCTCGAATCGAGTGGCGAGTTGCGTTCGGTGCAAGAGCTGCTCGGGCACGCCAATCTTTCCAGCACGCAGGTTTACACGCATTTGGATTTTCAGCATCTCGCAAAAATATACGATAATGCGCACCCCCGCGCTACGCGTAAATCGACCGCGCAACGCGATGAACTGCGCGAAGAGAACGACAAGTGATGAGCGCGCATCGTGACTAAGTCATCGCCGATTAAATTATTAACTTTCGATCTCGACGACACGTTATGGGAGTTCGCGCCGGTATTGTGGCGCGCCGAAGACATCACGTACGCATGGCTGCGGCAACACGTGCCGACGCTGACCGCAGCATTCTCGTCGACGGCATTGCGCGAACTGCGCATCCAAATCGCGCGCGAACAGCCGCAGCTAGCACATCGCGTCACCGAGTTGCGCATCGTCAGCTTGCGACGCGCGATGCAGCAAGTTGGTTTACGCGACGCAGAAATCGATGCGCTGGCACCAGCGGCTTTCGAAATATTTCTCGACGCTCGCCATCAGGTCGAATTATTCGATGCCGCGGAAGAAGTGCTCGATGAACTCAGTCGCCACTTCACATTGGCAGCGATCACCAACGGCAACGTACAAATAAAAAAACTGAGGCTCGATCGCTTCTTTACATTCGCGATCAACGCCGAGCAATTAGCGCGCGCCAAACCGCATCCCGAACCTTTTCTTGCTGCGCTGCAACAAATCGGCTGCGAACCCGCGCAATGCATTCACATCGGCGACGATATCGAAAACGATATTCGCGGCGCGCAGCGGGTCGGTTTATACACGGTGTGGATGAATACTGCAGCGCAACCTTGGCCAGGCGGCGAACCACCCAACCAAGAAATTCGAGAGCTGCTGCAGCTACCTGCAGCGATCGATAAAATTGTTGCGAGTTGCGCCGACTGAAGCGGCACCAGATGGATTAAATCGGCCTACTGCCATAGTCGCTATCAGGCTTGCGCGGTGGATCAGCAGTAACATTGGGCTCAATTTGTGCGATTTCGCCGCCGCGCGCCAAAAAAACCTCAATCTCGGCTGCCATTTCATCGCGTAGCTTTTGCCGCGATGCTACGGTACGCTCGTCAGGCGAATCCTCACCAGCACCGCCTCCGGCGGAGCTAGCTCCAGCAGGAGCGCTCGCTTCGGCATCGGCGTCACCATCGGCCTCATCCTTATCCTCAACTTCGGCCCCGCCATCGAGATCGTCGACCTCTTCATCGTGTTCGTCAAACTTGCCCATCGTCCCAACCCCTGCAATGCTAGTGCCCTAAATTTTCGATATTGAAGAAAGGCACGAAATATATAGATCAATATGAAGTTCTCGCAACCCGGCGACGAAGAAAATATTTAGATTTTTTTATTCTAATTTTTACCAATTTGTGCGTTACAGTTTGTTATGGATCATTTTTACAGCACACCTACGAGGGAATTCAATCCCGAGCGCTTCTACCACGCACATAGCGCACGGATGCGCATCACTGTGGCAGTCAGCGCATGCTTGACCGGACAGCAGGTGCAATTGACTGAGCTATTGCGAAGAGACAAAGTTGGTCGATAGCCAAACGGCGCACGCTTTTTTACTACGCGGGCGCCTGGTATTCGATTGAATGCACGCGGGCGCTGCCGAGCTAAGCGTGCAACACCGACACTATCGCGTCTTAATCGATCAATTGACTTGCGATGAGCAAGCAACCTTGCAGCAACTCGTTATCGCCAACCATCGCATCGATTATGTGACTGCGCTGCAACATGCTTGCGCGCGCCTGTCAGCAGAGCAATTATTGGAATTATTTACGCTTTAAATTGCGTCTTCGCCGACTTCGCCGGTGCGGATGCGAATCACTTGCTCGAGCGCCGTAACAAAAATTTTGCCGTCGCCGATCTTGCCGGTGTTGGCCGCTTTGGTGATTGCTTCGATCGCTACGTCGACCATACCGTCAGCGACTGCAATTTCCAATTTAACCTTCGGCAAAAAATCGACGACATATTCAGCGCCACGATACAGCTCGGTGTGACCCTTCTGACGCCCGAAACCTTTAACCTCGGTGACCGTAACGCCCTGCACTCCGATGTCTGAAAGCGATGCGCGCACATCGTCGAGCTTGAACGGCTTGATAATAGCTGTGACCAGTTTCATCGGATATCCCCTAGAAAATTTCGGTGTTGCGAATGACCGTAACGGCAAATACTACGGCGCAAGTTTGGCTCAGGGGGAAGACGCTGGCAAGCGGAGCTCCAATAAAAAACGCCCGGGGTTTAGGCCGGGCGTTTTCGTTTAACTAAGCACGCTGCTGCTGAGTAGCCAGGTGCTTCGTTGCACTGCATTAGCGCATTACATGTTGTAAGCGCGCTCGCCATGCGCTGCAGAATCGAGACCGTCGCGCTCATCCTCTTCGGAAACGCGCAGACCGATCACCAGATCCACCAGCTTGTAAGCGATCAACGAAACTACACCAGACCACACGATGGTAACCAGAACCGCTTTGGCTTGCGCCATCACTTGGGTAGCAATTGAATAGGCATCCGGAGTAACCATCGTAACCGTTACCCAATCGGCAACTGCGCTTGGGCCGCCCAGATTAGGCGAGTTGAAAACACCAGTCAGCAAGGCTCCCAAAATACCGCCGACACCATGCACACCGAATACGTCGAGCGTATCGTCGGCACCGAGCAGTTTCTTCAAGCCGGTAACGCCCCACAGGCAGATAAATCCTGCCAACAGGCCGATGATCAGCGCACCGCCAAGACCGACGTTACCGCATGCCGGTGTAATGGCGACCAAGCCAGCCACTGCGCCAGACGCAGCACCCAACATCGATGCCTTGCCGCGGAACAATGCCTCACCGGCACACCAGCTCAATACTGCAGCGGCAGTTGCTGCCAGAGTATTCATGAAAGCGAGCGCAGCGTAGCCATTAGCTTCCAACGCTGAACCCGCGTTGAAGCCGAACCAGCCCACCCACAACAGTGCCGAACCCACCATCGTCAGTGTCAACGAATGCGGTGTGAGCGACTCTTTGCCATAACCCTGACGCTTGCCAACCATATAAGCGCCAACCAGGCCGGCTACTGCAGCGTTGATGTGAACGACAGTACCGCCAGCGAAGTCCAATGCACCCCACTGCCACAACAAACCGGCTTTGGCGGTCATATCGGCGGCAACTTCAGCGCTAGCGTAAGCATCCGGCCCCATCCAGAACCACACCATGTGCGCAATCGGCGCGTAGCTGAACGTGAACCACAATGCCATGAAGGCAAGCACCGCCGAAAACTTCATGCGCTCCGCGAAGGCCCCCACAATCAGGCAGCAAGTGATCCCGGCAAACGTAGCCTGGAACGCAGCAAAGACGATTTCTGGAATGTAGACACCTTTACTAAAGGTCGCGGCAGGCGTAAACGTACCTGCGACGTTATCCCATACGCCCTTCATCAAGAAGCGGTCGAAGCCACCGAAATAGGCGCTGCCTTCGGTAAAGGCGAGACTGTAACCGTAGATAAACCACAGCACCACAATCAGCGAGAACGTCACCATCACCTGCATCAGCACGGACAGCATATTCTTGCTGCGCACCAGACCGCCGTAAAATAGCGCGAGGCCCGGTATTGTCATCATAATAACCAGAAGTGTAGATACCATCATCCAAGCGGTATCGCCTTTGTTCGGCACAGGTGCGGCTGCCGGTGTAGCGGCGGCAGCATCTGCTGGAGCAGCAGCTTCGGTGGCAACCGCAGCGACAGGTGCAGCAGCTTCCGCAACGGACGATGCTTCATCGGCAACAGCCAGACATGATACAAGCACGCACATCAGCGCACCCGCCAGTCCAGCAAAGGACTTTAATTTCATGATTGTTCTCCTGGAACGTTATGTGATTGCGATTAAATAGCTTCTTCGCCGGTTTCGCCGGTGCGGATGCGGATCACCTGCTCCAGCGAAGAAACGAAAATTTTGCCGTCGCCGATTTTGCCGGTATTGGCAGACTTAGTGATTGCTTCGATCACCTGATCGACCGCAGCATCGGCAACCGCCACCTCAATTTTTACCTTCGGCAGAAAATCAACCACATATTCAGCACCGCGATACAGTTCGGTGTGGCCTTTTTGGCGTCCAAAGCCCTTTACTTCGGTTACGGTGATGCCTTGCACACCGATATCCGAAAGCGCCTCCCGCACATCGTCCAGTTTGAATGGCTTCACAATGGCCGTTACGAGTTTCATGGAATGATTTCTCCTTTCCTTATAATGCGCAGTGCGCAAAGTTCGCGCACCCAACAATCGTAACAGACGCTATCTGCAACAGACGCTATCTGCAACAAACGAACTCGGGCACGCAATCACCGATACGCCAGACGCTTGGTACGGCATAAATCACCGTCGCAACACCCCTGGGCAAACCACAAGCAATACCATCGCAGAACTTGCGATAAACGATTTGCATTGCAGCCGAAATGCAAAAAGCATACGCCGTGCCACAACGTCAAAACTGTATAAGCAACAACTGGTTATCAGGCGACGTGACGCATCTCGCAAAATGGCAGTGCATAAACGAGTGCTAGAGCGGTGCAGTTTGTAATTTATGCACCCAAATAAGGCGCAAATACAGTTTAAAAGCCGTGCGGCTTAGTGGATATAAAAAAACAACCTTGAAGTCGTTGCCACGCCCGCTATCAGCAGTAATCGTGACAGTGACCTTTTAAAGAACTACTCGGAAAAATACGCACTCGCTTAGTGCGGGCGCAACAAGAGAATCAACCCCAGCCCGCCCCAAACTGTAGGTAAATTATAGATTAAAACCCTAACGCACTAAAACTAATGAATATTTTGATTATTGGCACCGCAGTTGCTAAACTTCGGAGCACGAACGGGATGCTGCCACAGAAATCGGCCTCGTTTAGTACCATTACAACAACCCCAGGAGCACCATGACATGGCGATGAAACCACTCTCTAAGGCTGTTGCCCTTGCAGCAATGGCAATCTCCGGCGCAGTAATGGCCGATGCCCCAACACTGAAAGACGTACTCGGCGCGTCCAATATCACCGTCAACGGTTATGTCGATGCGGCGTACACCCATTACGATGTAGATCCCGCAGAACAAAACCTCGGCGCAACTTTTCCACGCCCCCCAATCAATGCTTTTGACCAAAATCAGAATTCGTTCAATCTGAAACAAGCTGCCGTTACGATTGCCAACCAACCGAAAGAAGGCTTTGGGGCATTGGTCAACCTCACAGCAGGTACCGATGCAAAATATATCCATTCCGCTGGCGCCGGTAGCGCCGACAGCGACTTCGATGTCACCCAAGCCTTTGTACAATATGCTACCGGCCCGTTTACCGCGATCGCCGGTAAATTTGTGACCCTGGCTGGCGCTGAAGTTATTGCACCGACCGGTAACACCAATATTTCACGCTCCATTGCATTTTTTAATGCGATTCCGTTCACCCACACCGGCGTACGCTTTGCCCTTGCTCCCTCTGACACCGTAACCTTGTACGCAGGCCTCAATAACGGCTGGGACAAGCAACAAGACAACAATACGTCCAAAACTCTCGAGCTGGGGCTAGCACTTAACCCTACCGAAATGATCAGCTGGACTCTGCAAGGCTATACAGGGAAAGAAAAAAATACCGACTTGCCGGTATATGCCATCTCTGGCGCCCAGGAAAAGGATACCACTCGCACACTGATAGATACCGTCCTTACAATCAGACCTACCAAAGCATTGTCGCTTGTTTTGAACTATGACTACGGTAAGCAGGAAGATGCCGCTGTGGGTCAAAATGGAATAACCGATGCTAAATGGACCGCGATTGTTGGCTACATCAACTATCAATTCACCGACGAGTGGCGCGTTTCACTGCGCGGCGAAAGCTTTAACGACGACAACTCTGGCAAGCTCGGCTTATTCGACATCCCTGAGCTTCTCAACAACACTACGCTCGTCGCTTCAGAGAAAACCAAAGCAGTAACACTGACGGTAGGTTATGCACCTTCTGCTAATTTTGAATTGCGCGGCGAAGTTCGCCAAGACAAAACTGACAAAGAAGCACTTATCGATGGCAACAAAACCACCGACAAACAAACCTTCCTGGCAGTTGAAGCACTCTACAAGTTCTAATCTCATCCAGGCAATTCCAGCCGCCGGTGTCGCAAGACCCGGCGGCTTTTTTATTTCCGCTGTAAATCGGTTACACTCGCGTCATACCGCTTCGAGCAACCGAACTATGATCAACCGCGACGCCATCGAGCAATTAGCTGAACAAATCGGCAATTTATTTGGGGCTAACAATCCGTTTGGACAAAACAATGTGTCGCAGGATATTCAACGCAATTTGCGCGCATTGATTCAAGCCGGTCTTGCGAAAATGGACGTGGTGACGCGCGACGAATTTGCTGCGCAAACTGCACTGCTCGAACGCACGCGCGCAAAACTCGATACACTAGAAGCACAGCTGATTGAATTATCGCAACAATTGGAAAGCACTGCTGCGCAATCACCCAACACCCACTAATTTAACTTCTCTTCCAAGGACGGAAGCTATGAACCTCGCCATTGTTTTTTCACGCGCCAAAGCCGGCATCACCGCTCCTGCCGTCTGCGTCGAAGTACATCTTTCGAACGGCCTGCCCGCGCTAAATATTGTCGGCCTGCCCGAGACCGCCGTTAAAGAAAGCAAGGATCGCGTACGCAGCGCATTGCTGAACGCACATTTTGAATTTCCAAGTCGTCGCATCACCATCAACCTAGCGCCCGCCGACCTCCCCAAAGAGGGCGGACGTTTCGATTTACCGATCGCGCTCGGCATTCTCGCTGCGAGCGGCCAAATTCCGAGTGCCGCGCTGGAGGGCCGCGAATTTATCGGCGAGCTAGGTTTAAACGGTGAGCTGCGCCGCGTACCCGGTGCATTACCGGCGGCGATGGCAAGCAGCGCTGCGGGGCGCAGTTTATTTCTGCCGAACGATAATGCGCGCGAAGCCGCATTAGTAAAAAGTGCGCGCGTATTCGGCGTCGCTAATTTATTAGAACTGTGTGCGTATTTACACGGCCGCATCGAATTGCAAGCGGCGTTACCGTGCGAAATTATTGCACCGACCACGTATCTCGATTTGGCCGACATTCGCGGTCAAGCGCAAGCCAAACGCGCGCTCGCCATCGCCGCTGCCGGCTCGCACAATTTATTATTATTCGGCCCACCCGGCACCGGTAAAACGATGTTGGCGAGTCGCTTACCCGGTTTGTTACCGCCGCTAACCGAAACCGAACAATTGGAAGTGGCTGCGGTGCATTCGGTTGCCGGACATTACGGCACACCGCTATTAAATCAGCGCCCTTTTCGCGCACCACATCACACCGCGTCGGCAGTCGCATTAGTCGGCGGCGGCAGCCTGCCGCGACCCGGTGAAATTTCTTTGGCGCACCACGGCGTATTATTTTTAGATGAGCTGCCCGAGTTTCAACGCAAAGTGTTAGAAGTTTTGCGCGAGCCATTGGAGTCGGGCGAAATCGTTATCGCGCGCGCCAGTCAACAAATAACGTATCCGGCGCGTTTTCAATTGGTCGCCGCGATGAATCCGTGTCCGTGCGGTTATTACGGCGATCGCGAACGCGAATGCCGCTGCAGCGCCGACGGCATTCGTCGCTATCGCGATCGCATCTCCGGCCCGCTGCTCGATCGCATCGATTTGCAAGTGCCGGTCAATCGTTTACCGAAAGGTGTATTAAGCAACTTACAACCCGAAGCCATCGACAGCGCCATGCTACGCCAACAAATATTGCGCGCGCGCCAGTTACAGTTACAGCGGCAGCAAAAAGTGAACGCGCATTTAAGCGGATCTGAAATCGACACACTCGGCAATATCAGCGCCGACAATCGCGCCATGCTAGAGGAAGATGTTTTAAAGCTAGGCTTGTCGGCGCGCGCTTATTATCGAATTTTAAAAGTCGCGCGCACGATTGCAGATCTGGATGAGTGCGCGGCAGTAGAGAAATCGCATATTCGCGAAGCGCTGTACTATCGCGCGCTCGATCGTAAAGCATCGTGAATCAATTCAGTCGATGCGGCGCCAGCTGCACCGATTCGACCCGCTGCCCCAACATCACCGTGCAACCGTGGTAACGCTGCTCGCCGGTGGTGGTAAATTCAAATAAAAAAGAGCGGCGGATACAGAGGTTGCCCGCCGCATCGCGTCGAATCCAAAAACCGCGCAATGCAACACTATCGTCGAGCAACTGTACATCGACGGCTTTGCAATGCGCCTTCGTTACCTGCAACGCCAGCTCCTTCACCGCATAACCGCGCCACCAAAACACAGCAGCCGCAATCAGTGCTCCGCATAGCGCAAGATCGCTTAATTCAAAATACATCGCATCGGATTCGCTGGATTAATGCACGGCTAAAAATCGACGAAGAGTCACGCATTTGAATGGACATGATAGAGGCGATGAAGGTTTTCAGTTACTGCGTAACCAAATTGCTTGGACAATTCTTTCGCGCGCTCCTTGAGTAAACTTTCAGCAACCGCCATCGATTTTTTGCTCGCCAAAATTATCCAATTGCCGCTCGGCACCGTGCATGTATACACTTCAGCAAAATTTTCTGCGATTGCCTCTAGCGTTTCGTGCTCGCCACGCTGCTCTTCCCAACAATTCAGCACCAGCCAACCGTCATCGCTCAACAACTGCGCGCACGCCTCGATATACCATGGCTGAAAAAATTGCGGCTCCATACCTTCGGCGCCGTAGATATCGCTAAACAGCATGTCGGTTTTTGCGACACCCTGCTCCTCCAAAAATTCAGTCACGTCTTGCTGAATCAGCGTAATGCGCTCGCCGCGCGGCACCTCAAAATAGCGATGCGCAATTTTAATAACGCTATGCCGCAACTCGACTACGCGCAACTGTAACTCCGGCAAATGATGATGCAGACAAGTTAGCAAAGCGCCGCCACCCAAGCCCACTAAAATGGCATCGCGCGGTTGTCGATACAACAACGGCAGCAACATCGCCCGCGTATAATCGTGCTGCAACAATGCCGGTTCCGCTTTCAATACGCAGCTTTGCTCATCGCCTTCACCGAACGATAAATACCGTTTAGTGCCATCGTCGAATACTTTTATCGGCCCGTATTCATCGTAAGTCCGATAAATTTCTTTACCCATCTCTGCCATCAAAACAACCCAACACCGATCATTGATTACGCGCGCCCCATCACGCAGCCCGCTAGCGTATACGATTCGCCGCGCTTAATCATCGCCCTGTATTTAATTTTCGTTTTGCTTAGTTGTCGGAGATAAGCTGAATATTGTTGCAGCGGCCAACCGATACTGTACAACCATACAGACTGCCGTTAATATCGCGCAATCACTGTCGTACCGGAAATACCCACATGGTCAGTCATTTTTTCGCCTATATCAGCAAACTGCGCTGGATTGTGCGCTGGGGTTTGAAGCGCAATACGATTCAGGAAAATGTAATGGAGCACAGCTGGGAGGTCGCCACCGTGGCGCACGTGCTGGCACTGATTCGCAATCGCTATTTCGGCGGCGCAGTCGACGCCAACGCGGTGGCGGCAGCGGCGCTGTACCACGACTGCTCGGAAGTGATCACCGGCGATCTGCCATCGCCGGTCAAATACCATTCGTCGGCCATTCAAGATGCCTACCACTCGATCGAGCGTTCGGCCGAGCGCGAATTGGTCGCGCTGCTACCGACCGAATTACAATCCGATTTTGCCGCGCTGATGGTGGCCGATCAATTACCGCTCGAACATCGCCAAATCATTAAAGCAGCCGATACTATCGCGGCTTATCTGAAGTGTCAGGCGGAATTAAAAGCGGGCAATCGCGAATTCGAAAAAGCCGCCGAGGATATCAAGCAGCGCTTGAGTGCGTATCCATTGCCGGAAGTGGAGTTTTTTCTCAGCACCTTTGCGCCGAGTTACCAGCTGACGCTCGATGAATTATTGCTGCGCGAAGGACACAACGCCGAGCTATCCGAGCACGAGCGTCATCTGCTGAATGGCGAGCGTTAGCGCTCGCCGATTTAGGCGGCGCAAATACCGTAGCGTGGTAAAATTTCGTACAACACCGCGTGCCGGTGCGCCATCAATGCATCGTGAAATTTTTTCCAATCGCTACCCATAAAGTTTGGTAAAAAATCGTACAGCTCGCGATCGCCGCCCTGCGCTTTACGCGATCCCACTGCAGCGTATTTCCAGGAGTCCTCTCCTTTCGGCTGATAACTCACATCGGCAGCGCCAAAGCTAAACACACCATCGGCAATATGCTGCAGCCAGCGCTGATGGCGCACATCGCCGTCGATATCGTTGATCGTGCGCATATAGTTATCGAGCAGCACCCGATCGGCAGTTGGAATCGTTACTCCGTCGCTCATCGGCACATCGTCTTTAAACCAGCGCATAACTTGATAGAGATGATCGGCGGCAGTCAGAAAATCCTTTGGATTATCGCGCTCAATTTGCTTGCCTAGGCCATCGATATAACGCCACTGCAAATACGGCCGATCGGGGTAACTGAGCACCGCGCCGTGGCCAAGCGGCAAACTATCGCTGACGAATTGCGAACTGACGCCATCGACTAAATTATTAAAAAATTTCTTTAAATTTTGCTTGAAATCGGCATCCGGTTTTCCGTCGATATCAGTCACATTGCGAACGCGGTTAATCGCGTGATTGACGCCGGCAAACCCTTGATGCGCCCAGGTATCGGCATAGACATGCATGGTGATGCCGAGCCGATGCAACGCCTCCGGACGATTGCGCTGCGCCACGCACTCGGCAACCATGGCGCGCGCCACCGAGCTATCGGGTCGGCAAATAATTTTTTGCACAAACTTGCCGCCGACCGCATCGCCGCCTTCGTTACCCGGCAAGAAATGAAACGGTATCCACACATGATGGTTGGCCAACTCCTGAAAATTTCGGTAGTCCAGCATTTTGTGCGCCGAGCAAGTACGCGTGTATAGCTCGCCCGTCATAAAATAAATCGTGCCGTCGTTGGTGGCATCGTCGACGTATTGCGCGCAATACGCCACCGTGCCTGCCTGTTGGTGATCAAAACCGGCCAGGCGTGCAACCACGTAAGTTATCGCATGATGAAAATCAATTTGCATGACTATCCTCCTCCGTTAGGTTCAATCTAAATGGTTAGGTTCTATCTAAATGCTCGACGATAAATGGAAACACATCGTGCGTAGCGTTCTTGCCAAAAATGCAATCGATATGACCGTAATCGGGAATCACGATTCGATCGTACAGCTGCGCACCATTCGTAGCGCTTAAAAATTTCACCGTCTGCGCAGTGCTTTCCGGTAGAAACGTTTGATTTTTTTCGCCGTGAATAAATCGAATCGGAATGGCCATATTCGCGGCATTTGGCAAATACACTTCTTCGCCAGCCGCATTCACCGCATGACCTTTACGCATCAGCATCCCCAGATGCTCGAACGCTTCGATATTGGCGACACCAAAGGTTTCGTGCAGCGTATCGTGCGTGGCGGTGTTGAGCTGCGCCAGCTCCCACAATTGGCCGTACATAAAAATGATGCGTTTATCGACTGCGCTATTGCTGCGATCATCGAATGTCTGCGGATAAAGGCGTAGCGCCGTATCGTATAAATGCTCGAACCAATTCGCATTGGTATCGCGGTACGCGCTCAGCGATTGCACGCCCAACGCATCGAGCGCATTCGGCAGATACAGCGCGGTTTTCAACTGCGTCAACGGCGGCCCCACGTAATGCGTCGCCACCTGCGAGATTACCGCACTGCGCACATCGCGCAACCCAGCCAACAGCGCCATGCTAAATGTCGTCGCGCCGAAGCAATGCGCGACCACTTGAATCGACGCACATTTTGCGATCGCTTTCACCATCGCCACCGCTGCCGGAATATCGTAATGCGCTACCGCATCGCCGTTCGAGCGCTGTTGCGCTGCTGGCAATTCGATGCTGTGACGAAAATCCAGCAGCCACACGTCGTATGCGCGCTCGTATAAAAATTCGAGCAAATTGGTATCGATGGTATCGAGACTAAAAATTTTGCTCGATACGCCGAGCCCGTGAATCAACAGCACCGGGCCTTTGCTGCCGCCGCGATAGCGCGTCAAGCGCAGCGCCACGCCATCGGCGGTTTGTAGCGGATACACTTCACCTTTGCCACAACGCAGCGGGCGTTTAATGCGCGGTGCAGCTATTGGATCAAACAATTGAAACGGTGCGATACCTTTCGCGTAGGTTTCCGCCAGCACGCCAGCAAAGAAGCGACCGAAGCGCGCCACCGCGGTGATGGCTTCGGCGGTATTCGCGGCATTGCGCGCCTGCATCGTGGTCATCTGTTTAGCAAAGTCAGCGACTTCGATATGTAATATGCCACGCCCTAACAATGGCGCATTTTGATCGGCACCATCGTGCAAACTGATATACAACGTGGTGGTGTCGGGCCACACATCGAAGCCGCGTTGATCCTGCACTTTTTTGTAGCCGTATAAAAAATACTGTTTGCCATCCTCGGCGCGCAGCGGCATCGAATACACCATGCGCCGCAGACCAACCGTATCGGCATCGCGCACAAACAATTGGAAACGCCCACCCAATACCGTCAACGGTTGTGCTGACAATAACGGCGCGCTAACGGTACCCAATAACTGCGCGGCGTGCGCCTCTGTTTCCAGCAATGCGTTTAAATCATCGCCGATTACGGTCAACGTAAATTCGAGTTTCGCATTGCTATTGATGCCGGCGGCTTCGGCAGCGGCGTAATCGAGTTGCGGGTCGAGCGTGAAATGACCGCGCATCGTTTCAGTAAATTGAATGCCGAGAATTTTTTTATCTGCTGCTGCACGCTCAGCTAACAACGCTGCGCTCGGTGCCGAGGTATCGGTGTAATTATCGGGCAGATTTTTTTCTTGCTTCAATAATAAACAAGCGCGCTCAGCCAACGCGGTGATCGTCAATAGTGGATTGACGCCAAGACTGCGCGGCACCACTGCGCCATCGCACACGTATAACCCATCGTACACCGCAGCGCCGTGCTCGCCAGCGAATACCTGGCAGCGCTCGTTGACGACGCCGTGCTCAGCATCGCTACCGATGCCACAACCGCCGAGCGGATGCACGGTAATCAGCGCGCGCCCGAGCAATTTATGCCACATCGGATTCGGTGCATACGTACCGCCCAGCGCGGCAGTGGCTTTGGTTAGCTGCGCCGCGATGCGCTGAAATACCGGCTGCTCGCCGACGCCGGGCCAACGCACTTGCAAGCGATCATCGGCGAGCGTCATCGTGCCAGCGCCGTCGTCGTGACTCATCACCAAAAAAATTTGCGTGTTATCGACTGCGCCGGTGTACGCGCCCGCAACGGTGCTTTGCCACGCACGCGCGGTTTCGCGCAGACGATCGATCACACCAGCGTCGGTATCGGTGCCGGTCAACTTAGCGACCGAATCCAGCGCCGCTGGCAACAACTGCGCTAATGCGCCGGGCAGCGAACCCTCTTCGATTACCATGCCATCGTCGAGCTGCACTTGCTCGCGGGCATCGATAACCGAAGTAATGCACGGCCCTACCAATTTACCGGAATCGATTTTGCGATCGCCGAAACCAATGCCGTGAATCGCGCGATCGCAGTTGTACGCGAACGCCAACACATCGCCATTGCCAGTAAAGCGCTGCCCCAGCTGTGTCGACAACGGCAATTGCACGCTGCGCGAGCGCAATAAAATTTCGGTGCTGCCGAGCGTGCCCGCTGCCAACACTACCGTATCGGCCGCGATAAATAACTCCGGCGCATCGAATACTTCGCGATGCAATCCCTGCGGGCGAAAATACACACGCCAACCTTTACCATCGGCACCGCGCGTCACGCGTGTCACTTTGAGTTCGGTAAAAATTTCCGCGCCGTGATTGGCCGCATCGGGCAGGTAATTTAAATTGGTGGTGTTTTTCGCTGCGTAATTACAACCGGAAACGCAATCGCCGCAATTGTTGCAGGCATTTTGCATCACCCCGACGTGATTGGTACCGGTGTTGAAATTGACATTGATCGGCGTGCGTTTAAACGGTTGCTGCAGTGCCTCGGCACTTTTTTCGTGAGCAGTCAATTTGGCGAGCGGTGGGAAATTCTCGGGATAGGTCTGCGGTTTCAGCATTGCCTCGGCGCGCCGATAACCTTCGCTTAAATTCGATTGCGGATCGCGCGCTTCCTGCTGCAACACCGATGGCCAATGCGGATCGTCAAACACACGCGGCTCGGCGCGCAACGATACGCTGGCATTGAGCAGCGAGGTGCCGCCCAAGCCACAACCGACCATCACGTTCATCTCGGGATTGACGTGCAGATTGTACAAGCCGGTGGCGTTGCCGATCGGCTGACCCGGTAAATCGAGCTGCAACTCTTTCGCAGCTTCGTCGAGTGTATTCGGATAAGCGCCGGGAATAAATTCGCGGCCGCGCTCGAGCACGCAAACGCGTAACCCAGCACGTGCTAAGCGCGCGGCGGCGACGCCACCACCGTAACCGGAACCCACTACTACCACTTGATACTGCGATTGCAAACGCGTTAACGGCAGAGATATATGCATAACCGCCTCCTCCAATGAAGCCCGATTAAAACGACTTACTCTTAAAAAAATTTTACTGCGACACGCTAACTTTTTTACCGCTAAACATTATTTTTTTATGCCCGATCATTGCAGCGCGTCGGTAAATTTTCTCATACGTGCACCTCGCGCAGGCTACACCCATATAGTTTGGCGCGTCAACGGTGCTAGAATTCGCCCCCGATTCAATAAAGCGTCTGTTTCGATAGCTAATAGCGCGCATCTCGATAACCCATTCCATGAATCTCGACCATTAATACTATGACCGATTCCGATCCATCGACCGCTAAAGACACGCTGTTTGCATCGCCACTCGATGCGATCGCAGCCTTTGCGTTCGACGAGCGCGTAGTGCGCGTTTTCCCCGATATGATTCAGCGCTCGGTGCCGGGTTACAGCACCATCATCGCGATGACCGGCGTGCTGGCCGAACGTTACGCACAACCGCACAGCCGCTGCTACGATCTCGGCTGCTCGCTCGGTGCCAGCACACTAGCGATGCGCGCGCAATTGGAAGGTCGCGACTGCGAAATTATTGCGATCGATAATTCGCGCGCGATGATCGCGCATTGTCGCGAGCTAATCGCTGCCGACACGCACACCACGCCGATCGAATTGCAGCTCGGCGATTTAGTTGCTGCGCCGATCAGCGATGCCTCGGTAGTGGTGCTGAATTTCACGCTGCAATTTATTGCGCCGGCGCAGCGCGCAGCGTTGTTAACGCGCATCGCTGCGGGCATGCGCGCGGGCGGCGTACTGGTGCTATCGGAAAAAATTTGCTTCGACGATCCGCATCTGCAACAACTCAATACCGATTTGCATCACGCGTTCAAACGCGCCAACGGCTACAGCGAATTAGAAGTTGCGCAGAAACGCAACTCGCTCGAAAACGTATTATTGCCCGAAACATTGGCGGTGCATCGGCAGCGCTTACAACACGCCGGTTTCAGCAGCATCGATGTGTGGTTTCAATGTTTTAACTTTGCTTCGCTGGTGGCCATTAAGTGATCGACTACAGCCCTTTTCTGCAACAACTGCACGCCGCTGGCTTAACGCGCTGGGCCGAGCAATTAACCACCAGTTTGCCGAGCTTGCTGCACCCCGAACGACACGGCGATTTAGCGGGTTGGTATGCGGCACTCGAAGCATTGCCCGCATGGCCGCTCGATAATATCGAACTCGATCGCGGCGCAATTACCATCGCCGGCAGCAAGCCCAACGCCGAGCAACAACAGTCGTTGCGAGATACGTTGATGGTGCTGCATCCATGGCGTAAAGGTCCGTTCGAAATATTTAATACGCGCATCGATACCGAGTGGCGCTCGGATTGGAAATGGGATCGCATCAAAGGCCATATTGCGCCGCTCGTCGGCCGCAAAGTATTGGATGTCGGCTGCGGCAATGGTTATCACTGTTGGCGCATGCGCGGTGCTGGTGCCGAATTAGTCGTCGGCATCGATCCGACGCTGTTATTCGTTTTGCAATTCGCCGCGCTACAACGCTACATCAACGATCCGCGCGTCGGCGTGTTGCCGCTCGGCATCGAACAATTACCGCCCAAGCTGCGTTTTTTCGATACCGTATTTTCAATGGGCGTGCTGTATCACCGGCGCTCGCCGTTTGATCATTTACTCGAATTGCGCGAAGCACTGCGCCCCGGCGGCGAATTGGTATTGGAAACATTAGTGATCGACGGCGGTGTCGGCGATGTATTGGTGCCAGATGATCGCTACGCGCGAATGAATAATGTTTGGTTTATTCCCAGCGCCGCGACCTTAAAAAGTTGGCTGAAAAAAGTTGGCTTTAAAAATCCGCAATTGATCGGCGTTACGTCGACGACCACCGAAGAACAACGCAGCACTGACTGGATGACGTTTCAATCGCTGGCGCACTGTCTCGATGCGAGCGATCCGAACAAAACTGTCGAAGGTTATCCAGCACCGCGGCGCGCAATTATTATCGCTGCCGCGCCGTAAGCGCTGCGATCAATCTGCGACTGCACAATCGTTTGCGATAATCGGCAGCGACGAATAATGTCATTATTTTTGCGGTAGATATTGCGCGGGAATCGTCGGTGTTGGTTAGCCGAGCCGCATACGCTCATCTATACTGTGCACTCACATTCTCACCGATTGAAATAGTCATGGAACAGTTCGATTACGATCTTATTGCCATCGGTAGCGGCCCCGCCGGGGAAAGCGCTGCGCTGAACGCCACCAAACACGATCGCACCGCCGCCGTCATCGAACAGGATCGCTGGGTGGGCGGCGCGTGTACCCACCGTGGCACCATTCCTTCGAAAACGCTGCGGCACGCGGTAAAAGAATTAACGCGCTTCAATACCAACCCGATGTTCCGCGATATCGGCGAGCCGCAATCGCTGTCGTTTCCACGCCTGCTGGTTAGCGCCGACGCAGTGATAAAACGTCAAGTCAAAATGCGCAGTAAATTCTATCAGCGCAATCGCATCGAAGTCGTCCAAGGCCACGCGCATTTTATCGATCCGCATACCATCGAAGTCGCGCTGCACGAAGGCGGCACCACGCAACTGCGCGCGCGCAATTTTGTCATCGCCAGCGGCGCGCTGCCGTACCGACCCGCGGATGTCGATTTTTCTCATCCGCGCGTTTACGACAGCGATACGATATTGAGCATGCAGCACACACCACGCAAAATTTTAATTTACGGCGCCGGCGTGATCGGTTGCGAATACGCGTCGATTTTTTCCGATCTCGGCACCAAGGTCGAATTAATTAATTCACGCGATCGCCTGCTGGAGTTTCTCGACGACGAAATTTCCGACGCACTGAGTTATCACCTGCGCGAGCACGGCGTGATGATGCGCCATCGCGAAACGTACGCATCGGTCGAAGCCAACGACGACGGCGTCACGCTGCATCTCCGTTCGGGTAAACGCCTGCACGGCGACGCGTTGCTATGGTGCAGCGGCCGAACCGGTAACACCGGTACGCTGCAACTTGAAAAAGTTGGTCTTACCGCCAATCATCGCGGCTATATCGACGTCGACAAGCACTACCAAACTTCGGTCGAGTACATTTTCGCGGCCGGCGATGTAATCGGTGTACCGAGCCTCGCCAGCGCAGCGTACGATCAAGGTCGTGCGGCAGCAGCATCGGCGCGCGGCAAAGAACACTGTCGCTTTGTCGAAGAAGTGCCTACCGGCATTTATACGATTCCCGAAATTAGCTCGGTCGGAAAAAATGAGCGCGAGTTAACCGAGGCGAATATTCCGTACGAAGTGGGCCGCGCATTTTTTAAAGAAACCGCGCGCGCGCAAATCACCGGCGAAGATGTCGGCATGCTGAAAATTTTGTTTCATCCGGATAGCCTGGAAATTTTGGGCGTGCATTGTTTCGGCGCGGAGGCCACCGAAATTATTCACATCGGCCAGGCCATCATGCAGCAACAGAATGGTGGCAATACCGTGCGCTATTTCATCACCACCACGTTTAACTATCCGACGATGGCTGAGGCCTATCGGATCGCTGCACTAAACGGGTTGAATCGTTTACACGTTTAACAGATAAGGATATGTCGCGCTTGCCGCGACATATCTCATTGTTGAACAAGCCCGGTCTCGGACTCTCTATCTATTAGTAAATAAATCGATTTTGAAAACTGGATGAGAAGCCGCTTTTACGCGGCTTTGTTTTTGCGGGACGAGCGAAGACATCACCCGTTCAGGTGATAAAAAATCACGATGTTACATAGTTGTTCTCGCCCCTCGTGTGGGTGTGTCAGCGCCCGGGGTGGTGACTTGCGCTGTTTATCCGGGCCGCCATTGGGTAAACCTTAAGCCCATCACCCGCATGTGGCCGCTGCAATGTGGGCATCTGATGCAAGCTCGTGATGGCTTCGTTTGCGTTTTCTGATTCGGAAGCTGAACGCGCAAAACCCACTGCACGATTCTTAACAGCGCCTTGGCGTTGCCATGCAAAAATCCATAGTCACGCGCGCGCCGAAATCCCTTGGGTAACACGTGTTGAAAAAGCAGGTGGATAAAATCTTCACCTGGCAGTGTTCGAGTGCCCCATTGCTGGGTTTTGCTGTCCTTGCTATTGAAAAGTGATGTGATCTCCGTCGTCGTTGATAATATTTTTGTCACTGATGACGCCGCGATAGAGATAGCGAGACAGATATTGCAGAGCCTCCTTCCCTCGGCCCACGTTGTCACAGTGTGCAATCCATTTTTCTGGCGGCTTTTCAACACGCAAACCGGCGGTCTGCAGAGATTTTAAAAATAATCCCCGAAAGACTTTCGCCAGGGCGCGGCCGTTAAATAAATACTTGCCCTGAATTTTTCGCCACTCCTTTCTGCGCCGATGAATTCCTCCGCCGGGAACCACAATATGAACATGCGGGTGGTAGTCGAGACGTCGCGTGTGCGTGTGCATGACGGCGCAAAATCCCAGCTCCGATTCGAAATGTTTTTTATTGAGGCCAAAGGTTTTCAAGGTTTCAGCGGCGCATTTCATTAATAACGGATAAACCACGTTGCGATGGGTTTTGGCGAGACCGTGCAGCTCGCGGGGCAAGGTAAACGTGACCATGTAATAATCCACCGGCAATTGCTTGACCAATTGTCGGTCGAGCCACTGCTGACCACTGTGTTGCTGGCATTGATTGCAGGCGCGATGTCCGCACGAACGTGGTAGCGCGCTGTCGTGTGCACACGAAGCGCAGGACAACAACATTTCACCGTATTGTCCCTGCCGACAGCCGCCAATCGCGTTGAGTGCAGACCATTGATCGGTATTGAGTGTGTTG
>JAYVWC010000016.1:0-24471 GCA_043786385.1 Spongiibacteraceae bacterium
CTGATGGGCGACAAGATGAGCGAATGGCTCGAGGAGCATCCCGCCGACGCGCGCTCGATCATCCAGAAGACGATCGACGCCGCCGCCGCGCGCGAAGCCGCCAAGAAAGCGCGTGACCTGACCCGCCGCAAGGGCGTGATGGACATCTCCTACCTCGCGGGCAAATTGTCCGATTGCCAGGAGCGCGATCCCGCCAAGTGCGAATTGTTCCTGGTCGAGGGCGACTCGGCCGGCGGCTCGGCCAAGCAGGGTCGTGATCGCAAGATCCAGGCGATCCTGCCGCTCAAGGGCAAGATCCTCAACGTCGAGCGCGCGCGGTTTGACCGGATGCTCGGCTCGAAGGAAATCGGGACAATGATCCAGGCGCTCGGCACCTCGATCGGGCGCGAGGAGTTCAACCTCGAGAAACTGCGCTATCACAAGATCGTGATCATGACCGACGCCGACGTCGACGGCGCGCACATCCGCACCTTGCTGCTGACCTTCTTCTACCGCCAAATGCCTGAGCTGGTCGAAAACGGCCACATCTACATCGCTCAGCCGCCTCTCTACAAAGTCAAGCTCGGCAAAGAAGAGCAGTACCTCAAAGACGCCACCGAGCTCGACGCTTACTTGCTGCGCGTGGCCTTGAAAGATGCCAAGCTGGAAACCGGCGTTCCCGGCGGCGCGATGTTGCAAGGCGACGCCCTGGAAGCTTTAGCGCGTCAGTACGTACTGGCCAACAATGTGGCCAATCGCCTCAGCGCCTGGATGGACGTGGAAGGCCTGCGCGCCATGGCCAACGGCTTGGAGTTGAACCTCGACTCCTTGGAAGCAGCCGAGCAGTCAGCCACCGGCCTGAAAGCCGCGCTACACGACGCCGAGGTCAGTGCCGAGTTCGACGCACGCAGCGACAAACACATTCTGCGCATCAGCCGCATGCAACACGGCAACGTGAAAAGCAGCGTCATCAGCGCCGATTTCATCCACGGTGCCGACTATGAAGTGCTCAGCACCGCAGGCAAAACCTTCAAAGGCTTGGTCAGCGCCGACGCCGTCGTCAAACGCGGTGAAGGCGAGCGACAAAAGGAAAGCCGCATCAACGACTTTCGCCAAGCCATGGTGTGGCTGATCCAGCAAGCCGAAGCCGCAGTGGGCCGCCAACGCTACAAAGGCCTGGGCGAAATGAACCCTGAACAACTGTGGGAGACGACGATGGACCCATCGGTGCGCCGCATGCTGCAAGTCCGCATCGAAGACGCGATCGCCGCCGATCAAATCTTCACCTGTCTAATGGGCGATGCAGTCGAACCCCGCCGCGAGTTCATCGAAGAAAATGCGTTGAAGGTTGCGAATTTGGATATTTGATGCCGAGGCTCACTTACGAATTAAGCGCAAGAAAGTACCAACGGCTGAGCGGCAACCACTGGCATGCCCGCAAAAAGCCAATCAGGTGAGGCCGGGGGAGACGTTGTTTGAGTCTTTAGACTTAGCTGCCCTTTTCGCAGATCGCGAATTAGGCAGTTTAGTAATCATAAGCAACCGAACCCTTAACTTCCCAGCGAATACTAAATCACTCAACTCGCAGAGCTTAGTCGCCTATCGTATCTTTACACGCCATTTTTGCAGCGCGGATTTGCTTTTTATCGCAGTTCTCTTTGGAGCCTTTACCAACGCACCAATTTTTACGTGAATCCCATGCAGTCAGCGGCTCTTCTTTGCCATCGGAGCACTTAACGATATAGTTGGCGAACTCTTGACCATCCGGCGATTTGCCATCCGACACGAAGGTAATACTGGTCGGTTTAGAGGCCAATGACGCCATTGAAAATACTAAACAGGTCGCAGCGATAGCGGTACGCAAAACAATTTTCATAAACACTCCTTTAGGGTGCAGCGCGTGAAACTTAACTGAGTCGAATTCTAAGTGCAGGGGCTACGAAACGCCAACCCCCCTACATAGCTAAAATTGGGTGTCGAGCAACTTCGAGGGAGTCCAGTATGGCATATAAAAGGCTGATTTTACAGGTAAAGTATGCGGCCGGAGGGGGAACATTAAGGCTGCATTACTTATAGTTAATTACGCATTCTTAATCTGCTTTGACACGATTTGAGATATGAGTGCGACATGAGTCACAAAGTGATCCTGCGTAACTTGCATCAAACGCCGACGCGTTACGCCGAAATTGGTTGGGTCTGCTGTCGCTGCATTTGCATGATCATGCGCTCGAGCGAACGCTGTTCGACGCGCGATAAATCACGAAAAGCAGCACCGAGAATGATGCTATCGTCATCGCCATTGGTCACGTTGCGCACGTCGGCCTGGCATTGAAAGTTGCGGCCGACAAATTCAAACTGTAGATCGGTCAATACATCGCCTGCCACCACCGGTGCCGAATCCTGCAACTCCAGGCGAATACCCGTCGACGACAAATTACGCACGGTGGCCGAGCAGCGATGCTGATCGGGAGCCACAAACTGCGATGCTACCCCCCAGCCGTTGCGGAATTGAATTCGAAAGGCGCCGCGGCGTTGGTTGTAATCGACAAATTCGGGCAGCGTCAGGCGATAGCTCTCTAAACCTTGATCGTTTTGGCGAGCTAAAATGTGGGTATTAAACGTCAGTCGGCGCTTACCGTCCAAGCGCACTGTCACGGTCAGCGGTTGTCCGGGCAGCCCGACAAAGCCGGCGGGAAACAATTCGTCGATGGTTAACGTGCCCGCCTCGGGATCGAGCGCGAGGATAATGCTCTGGTAGTGGGCATCGGTGCCATCGACGCCAACTTCGATCAGCGCGTGTGAGCGCTGCACATCGAACAGATTCAAATACACCTGACGCACCGCAAAAATATCGCGCTGTATCGGTGGCGCACTGCGTTGACGATTAAATAGGCGACGCAACATGGCGAGACTCCGCGCGTTAATACATTGGTTGGCTACTGGGAGAGATGAGATACTCGAGCAAGTTATCGCCCAGGCCGATCACAACTTGAGCAAAACTTTACCACACTTCCAGTTGTGGCCGTTTGCACTGCGCGTCAACTGAGATTACGCAGCTTGACGGCACCGCATTAGCGCCACCAAATTGCTCCGCGATCAATCCCGTGTTCGATATTACGCCGGCCGATTTGATCGTCACCGAGTTCGGCATTATCGAACGACCCAATAGTGAAATTATCGCGCAACATTTTGTCAATGCTGCCATCGATAGACCAATAGTCTCTGCTAAATCATTAGGGTCAATAGTCTAGGCTGGACACTTTTGTTGTGCCGCGTCGATAGCGAGACAAGCAAAACCGAAGAGCGTCGCCGGGGCAAACCACAAACAGCCTGCGGCATGATGCTCGCATCCTCTTCAAGGAAATCTCGCGATGAATGATATGGACAGCGTTAATGCGCGGTATGAGCGATTGCTCGTCGTAACTAGCAATCGTTATCAATCGGTGCAATACAATCAGTAGGTTTCGCCGCGCATGTATTTTTCTAATTGCAGAATCATCGCGCGCTGATCCTCGATAATATTTTTTACCAAGTCGCCGATCGAAATCATGCCGAGTAATGTATCGCCATCTAATACCGGCAAGTGGCGAATGTGTTTGTCGGTCATCAATTGCATGCAGAATTCCATCGTGTCCGATGGCGCGACGCAAATGAGATCGGCAGTCATTACCTGCCTCACCTCGGTGGTGCGCGACGAGCGATCCATCAGCGCGATCTTGCGGGCGTAATCGCGTTCGCTGAACAGGCCAACCGGCTTGTCGTTTTCCAGCACTAGCAAGGCACCCACTCTTTTTTCAGACATCAATTTCAGCGCATCGACCACCATTGCGCTCGGCGCTACGCTATACGTTTTGGCGTCGCCTTTGGAGTTCAGAATATCTCTTACTTTTTTCATGATAATCCCTCACGCGGTTTTTTCTTGTTAAAAGGTTACACGCAATGGGCGCGATTTGACATATCGCTGGCAGCTAGCGCTCAGTATAGAGATTACACTCCCCGAGGCAGCAGATGAACATTATTTAACGTGACCGCATAGCACTTGAAACCTACCATGAGTTGCCGATTTATACATGGAATCGGCCCAAAATACCAAATACAACAAATTGGGAAGAGCGCTGTGGAAGACCGGATTAGTCAGTACCTGTATCTGGAACTCACTAACCGCGAGCGCCTGCCGCAGGTGCTCGAATTGGCCGGGATCGAGCGCGGCACCTGGTGGCGCAACGAGCGTCCGCATCGCACCGAGTATCCGCGCACGCTGGAGGAGTTCACTGCGCTCGGTATCTATGAGGTCGATGACAATTTCAAACAACCGCAGACGCCGACCGATATTCGCGGGCTGCATTTCCGACATTATCCGCGGCCGGGCCAAGGCATTCTCACCGGCAAGCCGACGCTTGGGCTGGAGCTGGTGCTGATCAGTCCGCGAGAACCGGAAGGTGCGCAGGCATTGCGCGACTGGGGCGATTTTATCCACCTGCGTTACATCGCCGCCGCCGCAGTCGAAGGCTTCACGATGATCACGCCGTACGAAAACGTAACGGGCGGCTCGCCGCGTTTTATGCACTTCTACGAAATGGATACGCCCAATGCCGAAGCGACGTTTCAACGCATGACCCGCACCACTCAAGAGCGGCAAATCGGCGAGCGCGGCAGCGCACTTTGGAATTCGTGGATTGGCCACGAGCAATTGGCAATCGATTACGTCAGTACTTTTACGCGGCTCGGCGAACGCGTTAGGAGCTAGGTATGGGTGTGCAAACGAGCGATGCAACCACAGGGCAGCCGCGCGTGCTCGGCAGTATAAATTACATCAGCAATCCACCGATTGCGGGCGCCGCGCAATTGGAGTTTATCGGCGAGGCGGAAGAGCAATCGACCATGCAAACCCGCCCGCATCAAGTTTCAATTCACAGTGCGCGCAGCATCGCGGCCTCGCTCGACCGCGAGGGTTTCCAAATAGTGTCGCACCACAGCGCGCTGACCCATTTCGATAACATCGAGCTCGATCCGATGGCGAACGCGAAATACTTGGACGAACTATCCGGGCTGCTTGCCGAAGTCACCGGCGCGGCGCGCGTATTGATGATGCTCGGTGGGGCGAAGCAGCGATTTAGTGAACGTGCGCCCGACAAAGTCGCAACGCTAGTCAATGGTAAGCCCGCGCGCTATCCGCATGCCGATAACACCGATGCTTCATCGAGTGCGCAAATCGCGTTCGCGGCTAAAACTGTCGGCATCGATCTCAACGAATACTCGCGGCACGCACTCTACAATCTATGGCGCTGCGTATCGCCGCCGCCGCAGGATTGTTCGCTGGCCGTTTGCGATGCGCGCTCAATCGCAGCAGCCGACGAAATATCGGTGATCGCGGTGACGCTGAGTCGGATACATGGCGAGATTCGCCACATCACCACCGGCTATCTGAACAACCCGAATCACCGCTGGTACTTCTTTCCCGATATGAACGCCGACGAAGTGCTTATCTTCAAAGCGCACGATACCGATGAACAGCGGCCACGACGCGTTGCGCATACGGCGTTCGATAATCCGCAGTGCCCAGCGGATGCACCGGCGCGCGCCAGCATCGAAGTGCGGGCAGTAGCGCTATTTAAATAAGATCAGCTCAAATAAATCACGCACACCGCAACGCGATGATTGCGTAGTTACGTAACCGAATCGAAAGCGATATATATTAGCGAACGCGCGCCGCCACAGTCGCCAGCAGGAGAATGCACATGCTAGATATTCTGATCCGCAATGGTACGCTCGTCGATGGCACCGGTGCGCCGCGCCGACGCGCTGATGTCGGCATTAAAAACGGTCAAATTACTGAAATCAGCGCGCACATCACTGCTGCCGCGCGCGAAACCATCGACGCCGAAGGCAAAATCGTCACGCCCGGATTCATCGATATTCATACGCATTACGATGGCCAGGTATTGTGGGACGACGCGCTCGATTCATCGTTTTCGAACGGCGTCACCACCGCGATCGCAGGTAATTGCGGCGTCGGTTTTGCGCCCGCGCGGCCCGAGTTTCGCAAAGAGCTGATCGAGATGATGGAAGGGGTCGAGGATATCCCCGGCATCGTGCTCGACGAAGGGCTCGATTGGTCGTGGCGCACGTTTCCGGACTATCTGAACAAGGTGGCCGATCGGCAGTACACGATGGACGTGGCGTTTCAAATCACCCACGCCCCGTTGCGCGTTTATGTAATGGGGCAGCGCGCGCTTAACCACGAACAGGCCACGCCGGAAGATATCGCAGAGATGGCGCGGCAAGTTAGCGAAGCGATGCAAGCTGGCGCGGTGGGCTTCAGCGCATCGCGCATTCTCGAACATAAATCCAGTAAAGGCGCGACCGTTCCCGGTACGTTCTCCGACGTCGATGAACTGGGCGCGATCGCACAGGCGATGGGCGCAACTGGCAAAGGCGTTTTTCAAATTATCCCGCTGGGCGCGGCCGGCAATCTCGCCGGCAACGGCAATTCGGCGGATGAACGGATGGCGGAGCACGCGCGTATCGTTGCACTAGCCAAAGCGGCGCAGCGTCCGTTAACGTATTTAATGCTGCTGCCCGACGATAGCCCCGACGATTGGAAAGCAATGCTGCGAGCTACTGAAGCCGCCATCGATGAAGGCGTCGCGTTGTTCCCGCAGGTACACGCTCGCGGAGTCGGCCTGCTCACAACGCTCGATGGCTATCAGCCATTTCAATTGCGCCCTTCGTACATGGAAATTGCGCATTTGCCACTCGCCGAGCGCGCGGCCTTAATGCGCGAACCCGCGCGTCGCGCGGTGATATTGTCGGAGCAAAATGTTGCCGCCGAGCAAGCACCGTCGGCGCGCATATCGTATATCGTCAATCTGTTTTTTAAATCGCGTACGCTGCGCAATTTTTATTTGATGAGCTTGCCGCTCGATTACGAACCTACTCGCGACAAGCGCATCGATGCGGTGGCAGAACGTACCGGCCAATCGATGGACGAGGTGCTCTACGATCACTTGGTTGCCGGTGCAGGCGATCAGTTCGCCGCCTATTTTGTACAAAATTATGGCCACAACGATCTCGCCGAAATCGGCGAACTGCTCAATCATCCGCGTACGCGCATCGGCCTGGCCGATGGCGGCGCGCATTTGCAATTTAGTTGCGATGCGGCGCTACCGACATTTCTGCTAACCCATTGGGCGCGCGACCGCACGCGCGGCTCGACGCTGCCGTTAGAGCAGGCGATCCGCACGCTCACCTACGACAATGCATCGCTGTACGACATGCACGATCGCGGCACGCTGGAAGTTGGCAAGCGCGCCGACATTAACGTCATCGATTTCGATAATTTGCAATTGGACTTACCGAAAATACACGCTGATTTGCCAAAAGGCGGAAAGCGGTTGGTGCAATATTCCAAAGGCTATATCGCGACGATGGTCAACGGCGTCATCACCCGCCGCAATGATCGAGATACCGGCGCGCGTCCTGGTCGTCTGTATCGATCCTGACCATCGTTGCTCCATAATGGCCGGCCTCCAATTTGTTATGTATGTTTAGGATTTTTTTATGACCGCTACTGTTCTGGTTCATATCGGCCTTGTGGTAACCGATATCGCACTCTCCGAACGTTTCTACACCGAAGCGTTCGGTTTCGTACGCGATCGCGAGCTGCGCATTCCGAGTAAATATTTCGACAATTTGCTGCAAGTTACACCGCAGTGCGATTTGCACGCCGTTTACCTTTTGCTCGGTGGATTCACGTTGGAGTTGATGACGTTCAGCGCGCCCAGCGCCGATACCGCGAGTGCGCGCATTTTCAATCAAACCGGTCTCACCCATTTATCGATCGCCATCGACGATATGGATAAAACCCTCGAACGCTGCCAAGCCTTGGGTGCGACTATTTTTAGTCGCGATGGCCATGCCGCAATTATCCGCGACCCGGACGGGCAATTAATCGAATTGCTCGACCCGGTGGCGCATGGGCAGATTGAGGACGGCCGTCGTAAACGCGCGGCGAAAAACGTATGATTAGCCACGATAGTAGTTGGATTGTCGATGCGCCGCGCGATGTCGTCTGGGCGGTGCTGCATCCGCAAAAAAACATCGATCGCAACGCGACAACACTCGCCACCCCGCGCGTTCTTACCTACGACAATGTGCGCATCCACGTCATCAATGAAGGCGACGAAAATGGCCAAGGCCTCGTGCGTATCTGTTGGTTTGCGGTGCCGTGGTATTTGGGCGGTAAAGCGCGCAGCTGGGAGTTGGTATCCGAAGTGCGACCGCCCGAATATCAACGCTACGATGTGGTTTGCACGCCACCGAATGCCAAAGCGACGGGCTGGTATCGGCTCGAAGATTTGGGCGATGGTCGCACGCGCGTTTCATTTCACGAGGATTATCATATCGAGTGCCGCTGGCTCGGTGCGCTGATCGAGCGCCATGTACATCGCTTTATTTCGAAGGATAACGATAAAAATCTGAAAGGCATTATCGAAGACGGATTAAAAAGACGCCGCGCTGCTGCGACCGCGCCGACCGCATAACGAGACCGCTATGGCAACTATCTGGCATCTACGCGCCCGCCCTGGCGCTCGCATCGACGCATCGATTTTCTCGCTCGACGAAGTGGCAGACCAACCACTCGCAGCCGGCGAAGTGCGAGTCGCCAATTCTTGGCTGTCGGTCGATCCGTACATGCGCGGCATGGTTAGCGCCGAAGGCGGCTATATGCCGCCGCTGGCATTGGGCAGCGAAATGTACGGCGGTGCCGTCGGAGAAATTATCGAAAGCCGCTCCGCTGCGTGGCCGGTCGGTCGCCAGGTTATTCACCAACGCGGGTGGCGCGATGTCTCCGTGGTTCCGGCAACAATGTGCGAGGCCGTTGCCGATTCTCGGGTGCCGATTCAACGCTACCTCGGCCATTTAGGCATGCCAGGTCAGACTGGCTATTTCGGTCTGCTCGATGCCGCCGCCGCAGTGCCGGGCGATACCGCATTTGTCTCCGCTGCGGCCGGCGCGGTCGGCTCGGCGGTGGTGCAAATCGCGCGCATCAAAGGTATGACCGTGATCGCCTCGGCCGCCGGTGCCGACAAATGCGCCGCACTGCGCGAATGGGGCGCACACGCGACGATCGATCGACTCGCACCGGGCACCATGCGCGAGAAACTGGCGCAGGCCGCCCCCAAAAGGATCACCGTGTATTTCGATAATGTCGGCGGCGATCATCTCGATGCAGCGATCGAAAGCGCACGGCCAAACGCACGTTTCGCGTTATGCGGTATGGTCGGCAGTTACGGTGCGGGCGATCGACTCGAATTGGATAACCCGATGCGCCTGGTGATGAAGCGCCTGCGCATCCGCGGTTTCGTCGCACCCGACTACGATGATCGCTGGGCAGAATTTCACGACGATATGTTGCGCTGGACGCTGTCGGGCGAGCTATTGAGCGCTGAAACAGTTCACGATGGACTGGCCGCGATGCCAACCGCTTTCGCGAATTTATTCAACGGCAATAGCCTCGGCAAAATGCTGGTGAAGCTCTAAAGAATGCGAGCGAAACTATAAAGACAGCTGTTTCGTTCAAGCAGCTTGGCGACGGGTTAGGTATCTTCCCTTCCGCACTCGGGATTGAGCACGCGCAGGAAGGCGGTTTTCAAGGGACGAAGGGAGGCCAAGGAAGGCCTCAACCACTCTCCTCGGTTTCAGGGCAGTGTTTTTATAAGTCACGCTATTTTCTGCTCCGTCCGTCCCCCTTCGATTACCACATCAGCGGCAAACTTCTGCATTCGGCACCATAATTCATCCGTAAGAGATACCTTTGCAACGGCGACAGCCAGATACACGCGATGGAAGTACACTGCACGCGACCCGTGCGTTTGAAGAAGGGAGATCGTCATGACCGATTTTATCGGAGCGGGAAATCCGCTCACTCAAGCCGGTATGGATAAATCCGCCGCCACCGCGAAGGTGGGCTTAGCGGAGTTGTGGTCCGTACTATCGGTGGAAACCTCGGGCTGCGGCTTCTTTGCTGACCGCCGTCCCAAAATTTTATTTGAACGCCATATTTTCAGCCGACTCACAAGCGGCCGCTTCGACGCCGACGATCCCAATATCAGCGCACGCTCAACCGGTGGTTATGGCCCGTCGGGCGCGCATCAGTACGATCGCCTTGGTGCCGCGATGCAACTCGATCGCACCTGCGCATTACAAAGCGCATCGTGGGGCTTGGGGCAAATCATGGGCGAAAATTTCGCGATGGCCGGATTCGCCAATGTCGAAACAATGGTAACAAACATGATGGCGTCGGAAGATGCACAGCTACAGGCAATGATTAATTTTTTAAAAGCGAGCGGACTCGATCGCGCGTTGCAACGCCACGACTGGGCCGGCTTTGCGCGCGGCTACAACGGACCGCATTACGCGGCGCATAATTACGATGGTTTGCTACAACATTTTTACCAGTATTACGCGGCCGGAGCGCTACCGAATTTGACCGTGCGCGCCACACAAGTTTATTTGAACTACAAAGGCTTTGCCGCTGGCGGTATCGATGGCATCGTCGGCCCCAACACCTTGCAAGCGGTGAAAGCCTATCAAACATCGCAAGGATTACCGCAAACCGCAGCGATCGATGACGCATTGCTCGCCAGGCTTGCGCAATAAAAATAATTGGCACAGCGTTTTCTGCGCATAAAAATTTAATCGCTCGCTCAATAAAAAACGTCGCGTATCGAATGGGTGGACTTTTAAGGCTATCGCGAGACCATTGCACGCTTCGCTGCGGATGGTTCTGGTCGGTCGGGCTACGCCGCAATCGCGCGCCGACAAAACTCCCAAATATCGGCGGCTAACTTGGTTCGATACGTCGGGTCGAGTTGAGCGTCTTCATGCGTCAGCAGTTCGGCGTGCACCGTCGTTGAGAGCAGATTGTAAAACAGCGTTGCCAGGCGGTTAGGGTCCGCGTCGCGCACCGATCCCGCTGCCATGCCCGCGGATAGCTGTTGTGCAAGCAGCGTGATCAGTGGCTCCAGCGCCGCTTGTAGATCCTCCGGGCGCGATTCCGCTAGCCGTAGATGCTCGCGGCTCATCGCCGAACTCAAGTGATCGCTTTGCTTGCTGTCCGACGAGCTGTTGGCGAGGACTAAGTCGCTCACGATTAGCTGTAGTCGCTCGATCGGGTCGGTCAGTGTCGCGAACCGCTCGTTGAAACGGCGCGCTCCCAACCGGATGGCGTGCTCGAACACCGCCAGCACCAAGTCGTCCTTGCCGGTGAAGCGCTCGTAAAAGGCGCGCCGAGATAAGCTGGTTTTCTCCAGCACCGCCCGAATAGTCAGCCCCTCCAGTCCCTCGGTTTTCAACAGCTCGTAAGCTGCGTCGACGAGCTGGCGACTGCGCTCGAGGATTTGCTCGCGGCCGACTTCCAGCACTCGACTGGTGGTGCGCGCCTCCCAGCGAGCGGGGCTATCGAATGACTTGGTCGCGGACGGGGTGGGTTTGGAGGTCAAGGCCATTTATTTCCATACGGTTGAGAACGGCGTTCTTGTATTTCGATGCTTAATGTTACTTAGCGTAGCTGAAGTCACTAACAGATAAAGTAATTTCAGTTAACTTTTGCACATGAAACAAATTTAATAAACGAGAGCGCAGTTCTCTATGCGGCCAAACACACAAGTTGGAGGCACATTATGTTTGAGCACTACCACGGGTTAGCATCGCTTGCGGTATTATCACGTTGTTCTACGATAAAATTTTCGGGACTCTCGACTAGCGCGCCAGGTTTTAACGAACATCCTCGACCTTTTCGGTCGCTGCCGCTGCAATCGACATTGTCGGCGCGGCCTCTTTTTCCAGCTCATCGAACAACGCGATAAATTCGCGCGTTAATTTATGGTTGGGTGCGAAATAGATCAGCGGTTTGCGCAGGCTATGCGATTCTTTCATTTTCACCGAAGCCGATAGATAGCTGGCACGCACCGGCAATTCGTCTTGCATTAATTCGTCGATCAACTGACGCGGCAAATTTGCCTGGCTATTGAATTGATTGATCACGATGCCTTCGATGGCTAGTGTTGGATTGTGATCCTCTTTCAAGTCGATCGCGTTCTCCAGCAATTGGTACAACGCCTGCCGCGAGAAGCTATCGCAGTCGTACGGAATCAACACGCGGTTCGCCGCGATCAACGCGGTCTTGCTGTAAAAATTAAAATTGGGCGGCGTATCGATAAAGACGCGATCGTATTCATCGGCGAGTTCGTCGAGTGCTTCGCGCAATTTGTAAATTTTATAACGCGATTCCAATTCGCCGGCGAGCTGCGTCAGCAGTGGGCTGGACGCCAGCAGATCGAGTTTTTCGAAAGTGGTTTCCTGCACGAAGCCAATCGCTGAGCGGCCATTGGCAAACCAACTGCCGGTGGAGCGCTGCAGCAAGTGCGCGACATTGTGTGTCTCCTCGCGATTCTCCGGCGCGTAGATATCGACGCCGAGATAGAGGCTCGAATTGCCCTGCACATCGAGATCGACCACCAGCGTGCGGTAACCGCGACTGGCGCTGATGGCCGCTAAGTTGCAAGTAATACTGGATTTTCCAACGCCGCCTTTTTGATTGAAGATCACCCGCCGCATCGTCGTATGCTCCCATCGCCAATAAGTCGCTGTGCCGAGCTTACGCGCGTGCAAGCGCATTCGTCCAGAGCAGAGGTGGACAGCGTGGGCGGTAATTACAAACAGTGTTATTAATTAGCGGTAATATGGGGGTGTCGAATATAACGGGGTCGCAATGCGCTCGGCGATGGCGCGGTAGCGTCATCAATTTAGGTAGCAGAATTGATGCGGCACGGCGCTGCGTAAAATTTTTTTAACCGATGAATTATCCATGCAAAATTTTTTAATCATCGCCCTCTTCCTAAGCCTTGGCGCGATTTGCAAGCGACTGTTTGCACTGCCGGACAAGGCGCCGGAATACGTTAACCGTTTTATTATCAACGTCGCGCTGCCGGCAGTAATTTTGTTGAAGCTGCCGCAGTTACCGCTCGATAAAACCGTGTTACTGCCGATGCTGGCGCCGTGGCTCACAGCACTGCCACTGATCGGCACGACGCTACTGATCGCCCGGCGCGGTGCGTGGCCACGCGAAGTAGCCGGTGCATCGGTGTTGTTGGTGTTGTACGGCAACTCATCGTATTTTGGTTTTCCGATGGTGCGCGCTTTTTTCGGCGATGCCGGCATGCCGTACGCGATCATGTTCGATCAGCTCGGCAATTTTGTAATGCTGGCGATTTTCGCGCCGCTGCTGATCGCGTATTTTGATTCTCGCAATCAGTTGGTTTCCGGTTTCGCCAGCGCGCGGCGCATCGTTAGCTTTCCGCCCTTTCTCGCATTGCTCGCCGCGCTGGCGTTGAACGGCGTTACCTATCCTTCGTGGTTGCAACAATTATTGACGCTGCTGTCGTTGCTGCTGGCACCGTTGGCGATGTTTATCGTCGGGTTGCAATTGGCGTGGCACGTGCCGTATCAGTTGCGTAAACCGTTGTTGGTGGTGTTGGCGCTGCGTTTACTCGTTTCACCGTTGTTGGTGTTGTTGCTGTGCCGCGCGGTGGGGCATACCGATTTGGCGGCGCGAGTAACGGTGTTCGAGGCTGGCATGCCGACCATGGTGACCGCTGCGTTGATGGCGACCAGTGCAAATTTAGCGCCGCGCTTGTGCAGCGCAGCGGTCGGCTTCGGCCTGTGTGCGTCGTTACTAACGCTGTCGCTATGGTTTGCAGCGACGCAATGGTTGTTCGCGTAGATGTCGCGCAAATCGCACACTAGCGCGTTCGATAACGGCATCTGGTTGGTGATCGGCGCCGCGCTGTTATTTGCCTGCAAGGGCACGCTGATCAAATACATTTACACGCTCGGCGCCAGCGTCGCCGATTTAATGATTTTGCGATTACTGTTTTCGATGCCGATCTACGCATGGGTGGCGTGGCGTTATTTTCCATCGGCGCCGCAGCGAGCGCCGCTAGCGCAATGGTTCGGCGTTGTGCTGTGTGGGATCGGCGGCTATTACGTATCGAGCTATCTCGATATGCTCGGCCTGCAAACGGTCAGCGCCGGTTTGGAGCGGATGATTTTGTACACGTATCCGGCGTTTGTCGTGCTGTTCTCGGCGGTGCTATTTAAAAAACCGGTGTCGCTGCCACTGTGTATTTGCATCGCGGTGATTTATTGCGGTTTGGGCTTGGTATTTTACGCCGATATTCGCGCGCAACCGAATGCATCGCTGGCGGCGATCGGTAGCGGCGCGCTGTATGTGTTGCTATGCGCACTGACATTTGCCGGCTACGTGATCGGCAGCGAACATTACATGCGGGTATTTTCCAGCGCGCTGTTTACCGCGGTATCGATGCTGGCCGCCGGCGTCGCGATGAGCGCGCATTACGCGTTATTTAATTCGCTCACGCAGCTGTTGCAATTATCGAACGCGATATACGGCTGGTGCGCGCTGACGGCAATTTTGTTCACCGTGGTGCCGGCTTTTATGATGTCGGCCGGCGTGCGCAAAATCGGCTCGGCGAAAGCCGGCGCCGTCGGCATGATCGGCCCGCTGGCGACGGTGGTGATTGCAGCGAGCGTGTTGGGCGAAACGATCAGTGCGCTGCAAATTGCCGGGCTTATCATCGTGGTGTTAGGCGTGCGACGACTGCATAAAATTTAGTCGTGCCGTATGCGGTATCGATACTGCGCGTTACCACATCAAATCGTCGGGAATTTTATAGTCGGCGTACGGATCGTCGGAGTCATCGGCAGCTTGCAATACATTGCTAACCACTACATACGAGGCATCGCGCAATTTGATTTTTTCGGCAACCGTTTTTGGCACCAGCGAATATTTATCGTCGAATTTAACGATCGCGAGCCGACCGTTGCTCAATTGATTTAGCATCTCGTCGTCGACCAAAATCTTTTTGATTTTGGTGCCGTCGGTGAAATTGTACGCGAGTGTTGCGCCGTCGCGGTTCAACTGACTGTTCGCGATTAGCTGTTTGATCTGCGCGATAATCGCTTTGTGGCGCGCCTCTTCGTCGCGCTGAAAATTCAGTTGCCGCGCGCGCTCGGCTTTTTCGAGCAACGCTTGCTGCGCGTTGAGCTTAGTTTCATCGACGGTTTCGATTTTGTGTTTGCGCTGCTGTTTTTCCTGCTTCTTTTTGTCTTTATTGGCGGTGCTGACCTTGCGCGGATCGATCAGCCCGGCTTTCAGCAATTGATCCTGTAGCGAATTAACCATCGCAGGTCTCCGGTATTTTGATGGTGAGCATTAGCCGGTGATTTTACGCGCAACCGCGCGCGTCAGCATGCGCATTTTTTGCGGCAGCGTAAAACGCTGCAGATTGGTTTTGATTACACCTTCGGTAAACGCCGTGCGCTTCGAGTAATCGATCGCGATATCGACGATCACCGGCTGACCACGCGCCGCGATCGCGCGCGCAGAGGCTAGCGCCGCGGCGAGGCCGGTGTCGTTATCGATCGGCAAGTACGCCGCGCCGGTGGCGATCGCGATGCCTTCGAAGTTTACGCGGCCGAGCGTCGTGCAAGGCGTGCGGCCGTACGGCAGTTGTTGCGCCTGCGCGATTTGCGCGAGTTCGCCATCGCGAAAAATACAGCAGATGATGCCGAGTTGCTGCGCCGTTGCGGTAGTGAGCTCCATGCACGTCATCGCAAACGCGCCGTCGCCAACGATCGCGATTACCTCGCGCTCGGGGTAGACCAATTTAGCGCCGATAGCGGCCGGCACTGCATAACCCATCGCGTTGAAATCGGTGGGCAGAATTACTTTGCCACCGCGCTGCACCGGAAATAGCTCGGCCGTTAGATAGGTGTGATTGCCGTCGTCGACTGCGACGATCGCATCGCTGGGTATTTGGCTGCGCAATTCATCGAAGAAGCGCGCCGGATTTACCCGCCCCTTTGAATCGTGTCGATACCAGCTTTGTCGATGCGCAGCTTTATCGGCGGCGATACGCGCGAGGAGTTGCGAATCTACCGGCGCAGTTACGTGCTTTTCGAGTTCGGCGAGCAATTGTTCGACGCACACTTTGGCATCGCCGGTCAGTTTGACGGCCGCCGGGTAGTTCGCATCGAACACGGCGGGATTGATATCGATATGAATTAAATTGGTCGGCACCTCGACGCCGTAACTGCCGGTCGCAATTTCGCCAAAGCGCGCGCCGATCGCGAGCAGGCAATCGCAATCGGCAAAGGCATGCTGCGCGGCCGGCACCGCCGAATTGCCAAAACTGAAACCGGCATGCAATGGATGATCGTGCGGAAAACTCGCGAGCCCTTGCAGCGTCGTCGCGACCGGTGCATTCAGCCGCTCGGCAATTTGTTGCAGCGCTGTGACTGCGCCGCGTCCGCCCCAGCCGACAAAAATGCCGGGCCGTTTCGCTGCGCGCAACATCGCAGCGGCGCGCGCGATACCGGCGCGATCGATACAGCTCGGCGGTTGTGGTGCCACCCAGATCGGCAGTGGCGTATCGATCGTACCGGGAAACAGCGATACATCGAGCGGCAATTCGATAAACACCGGCCCCGGCTCGCCGCTCAGCGCAACGCGCGCGGCCTCGAAAATAATCGACACCACATCGGCGTGGCGCGTCACGCGATATACCGCCTTGGTCAAGCCTTTGGCAATTTGCAGTTGATCGATGTCGTGCAATTGATAGCGGTGGCCGGTGTCGTTGCGCGTGCCGCCGGCGATGATCAACATCGGAATACCGGCCAGCAACGCCTCGCCGATACCAGAGGCCGCGTGCGTAAGCCCCGAGGCCGGCACGATTGCCAGCGCGCCGATCGTCGCACCATCGGCGACGCGACTGACCGCGTCGGCGGCGCAGGCACCGCCGCCTTCGTGCGTAACTAAAATGGGGGTGATCAGTGCAGAGTTATTTAACTCGTCGTATAACTCGGTGTTGTGGATGCCGGGGATGCCAAACGTCCAGCGCACGCCGATTTGTTCGAGCGCATAGGTCGCCAGCCATGCTCCTGTTTTTTTCATTATGTGACTTCCCTGTTGGTGATGCGGTATTGCGTGTCGCGCAACTATTTTTTGCGCAGCGCGATTAAATGTGACATATCTACAGTAGCTCGTTCTGATCGTTAAATAAAGCGGCAACGTATGAAATTGTGCGCGCTTAGAACTTATGTCGAGTTGTCGGCTTGACTGAGATAGGCGGCGCTTTATTTTTTAATGGCGCAATTAAATATTCGAGCCCGTTGGTTTTGATTTCGAGCGCGAGCCCCAGCAGCAATCCGAGTTGACCGGGCGGCAAACCTTTGTTGGCAAACCACAATAAATAATCTTCGGGCAAATCGATCAGCACCCTGCCCTGATGTTTGCCGAACGGCATCGCCATAGTCGCTAGTTTTTTCAAATCTTCTTTTGCAAACATCGATTCGCTCGTCGTCAACACGCGCTATTGCGCGCTAAACAATATCGTCGGATTGATTTCAACCGTGCGCGAACCGTTGTTGAGCCAAATTTGATTATCCTGAATCGTGCACTGCAATTGCATCGTCCTCTCGACCAGCGTCGCAAGTTCATCGGTAGCCGACTTTGGCAAATTAACGACGGTTAGATGATCGAAGCGCGCGAGTTTGTCGGCGTTTTGTTGCCACCACAAATCGGCGCTGCGCCCGCCGTACAAATATAGAAAAACCTGCGGCGAACGACTGCAGGCTTTGCGAAGTCGTTTTTCATCGGGCTGGCCGATATTGATCCATAGTTCGATATCATCGGTCAGACTTTTCTGCCACAGATCGGGTTCGTCGTCGGCGCTGAGCCCTTTGGTAAATTGCAGCCGTTCGTGCGCGTGCGCAATAAACGCCAGCACCCGGACCATCATGCGCTCGTCGGTTTCGGACGGATGCCGCGCGATGGTTAGACTGTGATCGGCGTAGTAGCCGCGATCGGTGTCGGCGATATTGAGCTGAATTTTAAAGATCGTTGCACTAAGTGCCATCGTGTCGAATCTCGGGTGGCGATTGCAGGTATTCTAACAGGCGGTGCGACTCGCGAAGGTGCTTATCGGTGTTATGCAGCGCGTATCGCTTCGGCGCGGTGCGCGTCTTCTTCCTGTTGTAGACGCCACATTTCGGCAAACTTGCCGTTGAGTTCGATCAGCTCGCGGAAACTGCCGCGCTCGACGATGTGGCCGTGCTCCATCACTAAAATTTGATTCGCATCGACGATCGTCGAAAGCCGGTGGGCAATGATCAGCGTGGTGCGATTGGCGGAGATTTCTTTTAACTCGGCTTGAATGCCTTTTTCAGTTTTTGAATCGAGCGCTGACGTCGCTTCATCGAAAATTAAAATGGCCGGTTGTTTTAACAGCGTGCGCGCAATCGCGACGCGTTGTTTTTCGCCGCCGGATAATTTTAAGCCGCGCTCGCCGACCGCTGCATCGTAACCGTCAGGCAGTTGCTCGATAAAGTCGTGGATATGCGCAGCTTTTGCCGCGGCGATCACCTCGTCGCGCGCTGCGGCGGGTCGACCGTAGGCGATGTTGTAATAAATCGAATCGTTAAACAGCACGGTATCCTGCGGCACGATGCCCATCGCGCTGCGCAAGCTGACTTGCTGCACATTGCGAATATCTTGGTCATCAATAAAAATGCCGCCGCCGCCGCCGACATCGTAGAAGCGAAACAGCAGTCGCGATAACGTCGATTTACCCGCGCCGCTGGAGCCGACTACCGCCACGGTGTGCCCGGCGGGCACCTCGAAACTGACTCCGAATAAAATTTGTCGTTTTTTATCGTAGCCGAAATCGACGTTTTCAAAACGGATCGCGGCGCCAGCCACAGTATTCAGTGCGGGCGCATCGGCGGTGTCTTGAATTTCGCGATTCTCGTTCAGCAGGTTGAACATTTTTTCCATATCGATCAACGCCTGTTTGATTTCGCGGTACATAACGCCAAGAAAATTCAGCGGAATATACAGCTGCACCAGCAGGCCGTTGACCATTACCAGATCGCCGATGGTCATGCTGCGATCGACAACGCCGGCCGCGCAGCGCCACATTAAAACCGATACCGCCAGTGCGATCACCGCGCTTTGTGCGCTGTTCAGAAAACCCAGCGAAGTTTCGTTTTTTACAGCGGCGGCTTCGAAGCGTTGTAAATTATTATCGTAACGGTGCGCTTCGTATTCTTCGTTGCCAAAATATTTAACGGTTTCGTAATTCAATAGCGAATCGATGGCCTTGGTATTGGCTTTCGAATCCATATCATTCATGGTGCGACGGTGCTGCGTGCGCCACTCGGTGATTGCGATGGTGGTGGCGATGTAAATCAACACCGCCGATAGCGCAATCAACGCAAACCAATGATCGTATTTGATGTACAGCAGGCCGGTGACCAAACCGATTTCGAGCAGAGTCGGCAAAATGCTGAACAGCATAAAGCTCATCAGCGTGGCAATGCCGCGCGTACCGCGTTCGATGTCGCGCGAAACGCCGCCGGTATGGCGCTCCAAATGAAAGCGCAAACTCAATGCGTGCAAATGTCGAAATACCGACAGCGCGATACGGCGCATCGCGCGCTGCGTGACGCGCACGAACACGATATCGCGTAATTCGCCGAACAGTGTCGTCGATAAGCGCAGCAAGCCATAAGTGACCAACAGGCTAAGCGGTACCACCAATATTGCTTGAGTAGCGTTCAAGCTATCGACGATCTGCTTCATCAGCAGCGGCACGGCGATGTTCGATAATTTGGCAACAATCAAAAACAGCGAGGCTAATATCACGCGGCCGCGATATTCCCACAAATACGGCAATAGCATGCGCACAACGCGCCAATCGCCGCTGGCTTTGCTATCGGTGCGGGGTGCGGGATCGGAGTGCGGACGCATGTTATACAACCTGAATTTTGTTATTGCCCAGCGCTTTGCGGCGGCGGGTGATGCGCGACGCAGGTTGGGCTTGAATGCCAATGACTTGAATGTCGATGAATAGTACCGCGCTTTGAGTGTTGCCGCTCGGGCATCTTCGTCGAGCACTATGGATAATTCGATTGTCAGCGCCCCCAAGGCCAGCGTCAAACCATCGCCCAGCGCACGGATGATTGTGTAACAAGCGCTTGCCGAACTCGCTCGACCTTAACGAAAATGGCACACTGCGCTATCGAAAATCGATACGACAAGGCTTGCGGTGATGGTGGGCTTAATAGTGAGCTTAGTAGAATCGGATTACGCGCAGCTCGGTTTGCGGTTGATGCTCGTCGTACTCGGCAATTTGGCGATCGCTGAATTCAGTCGATAAAAAAGAGAATGCCATGTCTGAAATTTTTGGGTTCGACGCTTTTTCTTCGAAGGAAATTGCGGAGCGAGTAGAAACCATTGGCGTTGCCAAGGCGCGCCTGCCGTTGCTCTCCATGCTAATGCTGGGTGTGCTGGCGGGAGCTTTTATCGGCTTAGGTGCACTCTATTTCGTGCTGATTAAATCCGATGCATCGCTGGGCTTTGCCGCTAGCCAGTTACTGGGCGGTTTAGCATTTTCTTTAGGATTGATTCTGGTCATCGTCGCTGGTGCAGAGTTATTCACTGGCAATAACTTGCTCGCAATGGCGTGGGCCGACGGTAAAATTACAACGTTTGAGTTGTTGAAAAGCTGGATAGTTGTTTGCATTGCTAATTTTATCGGCGCAGCTGGATTAGCGCTGTTGGTATTTCTATCCGGACATACGGACATGAATAACGGCGCGATTGCAGATCAATATATTAAGATCGCCGCAGTGAAATGCACCATGCCATTTTGGACGGCTTTCTTTAGAGGGGTTCTGTGTAATGTGTTGGTTTGCATGGCGGTGTGGATGGCCCTTGCTGGGCGCAGCGTCATCGACAAAGTTGTCGCGATTGTCTTTCCAATATCAGCGTTCGTTGCCGCCGGTTTTGAGCATAGCATTGCCAACATGTACATTATTCCGCTTGCCATGCTGCTGAAAATGTCCGGAAATATAGGAGCAAACGCGGATGCGATTACTTGGGCTGGATTTTTTAGCAATCTGGTGCCGGTAATTCTCGGCAACCTTATCGGTGGCAGTGTGTTAGTGGCGTTGGTGTATCACACCATCTATCGACGGGCACCAAGTCGAAATGCCTAACAACCAAAATATCATCAGTAGCGTCGCATCGATGCCGCGAGTGGATTGACCGATGCGCGGTTAAATTTTATTGCGCTAGGTTCCGTGGCCTATACCCTGGTGCGATTTATCGAGGCCTATGGTCTGTGGTACAAATTGCGCTGGACCGAGTGGTTTGCGCTGGTGAGCGGCGCAATATACATTCCGTTTGAAATTCGCGAACTGTACTTGCATGTCAATGCACTAAGCATTTCAGCACTGCTGATTAATAGCTACATTGTTTGGTATATGACGTATGTGTTGTTGAGCGCCCCAAAAACTTGAAATCAATCCAAGCGTAAATAATGGAAATGCACATGCAGCACGTATTAATTATTCACGAAGTGGAAGACTATCCGACGTGGAAAAAAATATTCGATGGCGCTGTCGGTATTCGCAAAGCAGCTGGCGAGCGTTCGTACCAAGTGTTGAAATATATTGATGATGCGAATCGGATCGTGCACTTTTCAGCGTGGACTTCGATCGCTGATGCCAGAGCCTTTTTTGAATCGCCGCAGTTGGTGCAAATTAGAAAAGAGGCTGGGGTCAAAGCGCCGGAGTTTATTTATCTCGATCAACTGGAAAGCGGCGAATTATAAAAATCGTTAAAGATTTGCCGATTATTCGGATTTGCCGGTGCGCCACGCCAGCCCGAGTGCGCAGCATAAAATCACACCGGCCAATAAAAACGGCGCACCCGGTAAGTGCAAACCGCGCGGGTTGCCGATAAACGTGGCGAAGGTGCGTGTGAATACAATCGGCCCGAGCATCTGCGCGATGCCGGTTAAGCTGCTGTTGGCGCCTTGCAGGCGACCTTGACTCGCGGCGCCGACACGACGCGTCATCAAACCTTGCACCGCCGGGCCGGTGAGCCCCCACAGTGCGGAGAACACGATCCCCGCTAAAAACCACGGGCCACTTGGCGCCAGTCCGAACAACGCAAAGCCGATAATGCCGGTGCTCAGGCCGACCAACAGCGCGGCACGCTCGCCAAAGTTCGCGACAAACGGACGCACCAAACCGCCTTGCACTAACGCGCTGCAAACGCCGACGCCAGCTAAGGTCAAGCCAATAGCGCGCGCGTCCCAACCGTAACGATAACCGGCGTATAACACGAATGTGCTGGAGAATACGACGTGCGCGAGATTTGATAAGAAAGCGACCGCCGCGAGCCCGCTCAACCCTTCGCTGGCGCGCAATAATTTTAATGCGCCGAATGGATTGGCGCGGCGCCACGAAAATCCGGCGCGTTGTTCGCGCGGCAGCGATTCGGGCAATACCAACCAACCGTACAGCGCGTTCAATAAACTCAAGCCCGCTGCGATCCAAAATGGCAACCGCGGATCGACGCTACCGAGCAGGCCGCCGATGCCGGGGCCGAGCACAAATCCCAAGCCAAACGCAGCGCCGAGCAGGCCGAATGCGGAGGCACGTTTTTCGGGCGGCGTGACATCGGCGATATACGCGTACGCGGTGCTGATGCTTGCGGCGGTGATGCCGGAAATTAGGCGTCCGATAAACAGCCAGTGCAGATTCGGTGCTAGCGCCATCAAAATATAATCGCAACCGAGCCCGAAATTGGACATCAAAATAACGCGCCGTCGTCCGTAGCGATCCGATAGCGCGCCGAGCAGCGGCGAAAAAATAAATTGCATCAGCGCCCACGCGGTGCCGAATAAACCGAACAACGTCGCACCGTGCGCGGTATCGCCGCCGACAAAATCGACCACCAGTTTTGGCAATACCGGAATGATCATGCCGAGCGCGAGCATATCGAGCATGACGGTGAAAAAAATAAAAATGACAGCCGGGCGGCGGGGATTAGCGAGCTTCATGGGTCAGCGATTTATTGCGATAGGGTGCATCGATTCGGGCACATTCACTTTCGATCCACTCTTTAACAGCTTCATTCAATTCCTTGCCTTCGCGACCGGTGGTGTCGATCGGCGCGCCGATCACCATTTGAATTGTACCGGGATATTTAATAAAACGTTTTGATGGCCAGTAGCGCCCGGCGTTATGCGCGACCGGCACAATCGGTACGCCGGCTTTACACGCCAGCGTGGCGCCACTGCGCGCATAATTGCCGATCTCGCCGACCGGGGTGCGCGTACCTTCAGGAAACATCATAATCGAGCGGCCTTGCGCCAAGTGTTGCTGGCCTTGCTCCATCACTTGTTTTAACGCTTGCTTAGGATGGCTGCGGTCGATGCAAATTGGCTCGAGCAAGCGCATACCCCAGCCAAAAAATGGCACACTGAGTAATTCTTTTTTTAACACAGTTACTACTGGCGGACGCAGCACCTGCAAAATAAATGTTTCCCATTGGCTTTGGTGTTTCGACAACAACACATACGGCGTGCTCGGAAAATTTTCGAGTCCGTAGATTTGTACGCGTACGCCGCAAATTAATCGCAGCCAATACATGACCGAGTGATTCCACCAGGTTAAATACGTGTAGCGTGCGCGATACGGCAGTTTGCTACAAAAAATAACACCGGTGACGCTAAACCACACTGTCAATAGCGAGTAACCGATGTAAAACAAAGTCGTCCGACTACCGAGCCACAGCGTGCGCAACCAATTCATAATTTTCCTACGTTTGCTATCAGTGCATCCGCGGCTGTTGCCAAGTCAGCGTAGATGCGTAAACCCTGCCACTTGCCGCTGCTATCTGCGTGGAACGCAGCGCGCGTCGCGGTGCCTTTGCCGGTCAACACCAACACTGGTACGCAACCTTTGCTGAGGCCGGCTTCCAAATCGCGCTGGGTATCGCCGATCAACCACGCGCCGTGTGCCGATTGATTGAGCTCGCGCTCGATCGCTTCGATTAAACCCGGCTTCGGTTTGCGACAATCGCAGTGATCCTGCGGCAGATGCGGACAATAAAAAATACCGGCGAGATGGCCACCGGCAGTTTCAACCATTTCGTTTAAGCGATGATGCATCGCTTCCAAATCGTCGAGCGTAAACAGGCCGCGGCCCAATCCCGATTGATTGGTTGCAACCGCGACGGTAAAACCGTGCCGACTCAAGCGTGCGATTGCATCGATGCTGCCGGGCAGCGGATGCCATTCGTCGAGCGATTTGATATACGCGTCGGAGTCTTCGTTGATAACGCCGTCGCGATCGAGAATAACCAACATTATTTTGTCGCCGGTGCCAGCAGCGAAATATCCGCCACTTCCAAAAATAAATTGCGCAGCCGCACCAACAACGCGAGCCGATTGTTGCGTATCGCAATGTCGTCGCACATCACCATCACACCATCAAAAAATGCATCGACCGCGACGCGCAAACTCGCCAGTTGTTCCAAGCCTTCGCGATATT
>JAYVWC010000017.1:0-57057 GCA_043786385.1 Spongiibacteraceae bacterium
GTGGCGGACATCGAAGCCTTATTGCCATGGAATATTAATCGCGAAGAGCTATCCAACGATTTACTGCAATAACAAGCCTGTCGTTCGTGGATCGCTTACATTGTGTCAACCATATTATAGGTTATGCTGCATTCCCATCTCTAGGTTTTTGTGTGTCACTTCACTTGCACGAACTATGCTACCCCAGAGCAGTCGGCTTACTGTATCGCAAAAACATTTCGTACAATTCGTCGCAAGTGGCCCACATTTCGTGGTTTTCGCAAGGCTCGCAACGTACATTAAACTCATCTAACCCATTGATTTATAAATTTTGAGAAGCTTACTGTTAATCAATGGGTCGCTGGTTCGAGCCCCGCATGCGTAAAGAAGGGGGTGGCTTGAAAGAGATCGGCGATTATTTCGGCGTGCACTATTTCAGAGTCAGTCAGATTGTGGCAATGGCAAAACGCAAGGCCTCGTGATCCCGTAAAAGTTATTTAGAGTTTTATCGGCAAGTGATATTGATTTTGTGAAATGCCTTTACGCGCTCCCTTTGGCGCCGCGGGGTCCAAATGGGAGTGGGCTTAATCTGAGTCTGGAAGTTTGGGATTCGATCTACAGATGCCCAAGGTGCGGTTGAATCAATTGCAATAAACCCTTAAAGCATTTCGGATTGCCGCAGACGATATTGCCGCCCTCCATGTAATCGTTGCCGCCTTTGAAATCGCTGATCAAACCGCCGGCTTCGCGAATCAATAGCACGCCAGCAGCGAGATCCCAGGGCGCTAAACCCATCTCCCAAAATGCATCGAGTCGGCCCGCGGCGACGTAGGCTAGATCGAGTGTCGCGGCGCCCGCGCGACGCAGCCCGGCGGTTTTTTCTGCGACCGATTGCAAGCTGTGTACGTACGCTGGGATCTCTGCTTCGCAGCGCGATTTAAATGGAATGCCGGTACCGATCAGTGCGCCATCGAGACTCTTGCGTTCGCTGACGCGAATGCGACGACCATTGAGTTGCGCACCGCGACCGCGAGTGGCGGTAAATTCTTCACGTCGAATCGGATCGAGCACGATGGCGTGCTCCATTTGACCGCGGTATTCGCAAGCGATCGATACCGCGAAATGCGGAATGCCGTGAATGAAATTGGTGGTACCGTCGAGCGGATCGATGATCCAGCGATGCTCGGCGTTTTCGGCGCCGCTGATGCCGGTTTCCTCGCCGAGAAAGGCGTGCTCCGGATACGCTTTTTTCAAGTGGTACAGAATTTCTTTTTCCGCCGCGCGATCGATTTCGGTGACGAAATTATTCGCCGATTTTTCGTCGATGCGTACGGTGTCGAGCCGCTCGACGGCACGGGCGATAATTTCGCCAGCTTTGCGGGCGGCTTTCAGGGCGACGGAGAGCATCGGTTGCATGGCGGGGGGACCTGTAGTGCGCGTAGTAGTGCGCGTAAATGGGGCGCAGACAAAATGGCGCGAAAGTATACCACCACAAGCTGTTAGAATAGCGCTCCGAAAAAATCCCAGTGTAGATAGATCGTGACGTCACTCGATAATTCGCCCGATAACTCCTCCGGTAAGCAGCTTGCCAACCCGCTCGATAATATCCGTATCGTGCTCGTCAACACGACGCATCCAGGCAATATCGGCGCAGCCGCGCGTGCGATGAAAAATATGGGGTTGCGGCATTTGTATTTGGTGGCGCCACTGCGCTATCCCGCCGATGATGCAACTTGGCGCGCCGCCAGTGCAGTCGATGTGCTCGACGCGGCGATCGTGGTGGACAGTTTCGATGCGGCGATCGCCGGTTGTAGTTTGGTGATCGGCACCAGCGCGCGCGAGCGCACGATTCCGTGGCCGTTGCTCGATCCGCGACGCGCTTGCGCGCAGGCGTATCGCGAGGCGGCACAGCAGCCGATCGCGTTGGTATTCGGGCGCGAGGATCGCGGCCTTACTAATGAAGAGTTACAGAAGTGCCAGTTGCATATCCATATCCCGAGCAATCCCGAATACAGCTCGTTGAATATCGCGATGGCGGTGCAGGTCGTCGCGTACGAGTTACGGATGCTACAGGTGGCTGACGAGCTGCCGACCGATGCGATGGATGGTTGGGATTTCGATTACGCGAATAACGATGATATCGAGCGCTTCTTTACCCATTTAGATATGGCGTTGACCGAGATGGGCTATTTGAAACCCGAGGCGCCGAAGCAGACTTCGACACGTTTGCGGCGCTTGTTCCAGCGCACGCGGCTCGATGCGATGGAGATCAATATGCTGCGCGGCATCCTCAGCTCAGCGCAGTACTGGGTGCGGCGCGCCAAGGGCGAGCGCGTCGACGGCCAGTAGTTGACTAAAATAGTTGGTTTTTGCATACTGCGGATTCCTTCGGATAGCTATGGGCTCGATCGATGCGTTTAACTACCAAGGGCAGATATGCGGTTACCGCGATGTTGGATTTGGCGTTAAACGCAGCGCGCGGGCCGATCAGTCTCGCCGATATATCGCAGCGCCAAGCGATTTCGCTGTCGTATTTGGAGCAGTTGTTTGCCAAATTGCGACGCAATAATTTGGTGACCAGCGTGCGCGGTCCCGGCGGCGGTTATCTGCTGAGCCGGGCCAGCTCGGAGATTTTCGTCGTCGAGATTATCGATGCGGTCAACGAAAGCGTCGACGCCACCGATTGCGGCGGGCTCGCCGATTGCCAGGATGGCGATACCTGTCTAACGCATTACTTGTGGTGCGATCTTAGCGAGCAAATCCATCGCTTCTTGGCTGGCATCAGTCTTGAGAACTTGGTAGCCCGCAGCGATGTGCAGGCGGTATCCGAACGGCAGCGGCGACGCGAACTCGGTTCGACGGCGATTCCGTGCGAGACCATCGAGTGATACGCTGCCGCGCTTTCATTTTTTTTAGAGTTAGCTTCAGTATGTTAGGTATCGGTAAGGCGCAATGAAAGCGCCGATTTATCTCGATTACGCCGCTACCACGCCGGTCGATCCGCGCGTCGCCGAGCAAATGTTGGCGTGTTTAACGATGGATGGCAATTTCGGCAATCCGGCATCGCGCTCGCACGTTTACGGTTGGCGCGCCGAGGAGGCAGTGGAGAATGCGCGCCGCCAAGTCGCCGATTTATTGCACGCTGATCCGCGCGAAATTGTCTGGACTTCGGGTGCTACCGAATCGAATAACTTAGCGCTGAAAGGCGTTGCGCATTTTTATCGCGCGCAGGGTCGCGGCGCGCATATCGTCACCTCGCAAATCGAACACAAGGCGGTGCTCGATGTCTGCGCCCAGCTCGAACGCGAAGACTTTGCCGTAACTTACTTGAATCCCGGCGCGGCTGGCATCATCGAGCCCGAGCAGTTGGCTGCTGCGCTGCGCGCGGATACGCTGCTGGTGTCGCTGATGCACGTCAATAACGAAGTCGGCACGATCAATGATATTGCGGTGATCGGTGCGCTCTGTCGTCAACGCGGTGTATTGCTGCATGTCGATGCGGCGCAAAGCGTCGGTAAAACTCCGATTGATATGCGCAGCCTCGAAGTCGATCTGCTGTCGCTATCAGCGCATAAGCTGTACGGACCGAAAGGCATTGGCGCGTTATACGTGCGTCGCAAGCCGCGCGTCGAACTTGAAGCGCAAATGCACGGCGGCGGTCACGAGCGCGGTATGCGTTCCGGCACGCTGGCGACTCATCAGATCGTTGGGCTGGGCGCAGCCTGCGCGCTTGCGGCGGTCGAAATGGCGGCAGAGTCGGATCGTATCCTACTGTTAAGAGATAAGTTTTTAGCTGCACTCAGCGATTTGCCGGAAGTTTACGTCAACGGCGATTTAGAGCGTCGACTGCCTGGTATTACTAATCTGAGCTTCGGCGGTGTCGATGGCGAAGCGTTGTTGCTGGCGCTGAAGGATTTAGCGTTGTCGACTGGCTCGGCGTGCACATCGGCCAGTCTTGATCCCTCTTATGTGCTGCGGGCGCTGGGGCTCAGCGATGCATTGGCGCTCAGCGCGCTGCGCTTCTCGTTTGGCCGCTTTACCACGGAGCACGATATCGATAGCGCGGTCGAACTGCTGCGCGCAGTGGTACCCACGTTGCGCGCTGCATAAATGACCTGAAGCTTGAAACCTGAAGTTTAAAAACGGGGCCGCGCCGGCCTTTCCCGGTGCTTTGTAGTGGCAGTTGTGCTGTACTCATTTGCACTGAACCCGCGTATAATCCGCGACTTTCTTTCTTAAGCCTAATTCTAGGTTTTGTGGATAACCCACTAACTCGTTATTTTTAGGCTAATATTTTTCGGCTCGTTATTTTTCGGAGACTTCTCATGGCAGTTGAACGCACCCTTTCCATCATTAAGCCGGACGCGGTGGCGAAAAATGTAATCGGTCAGATTTATAGCCGCTTCGAGCAGGCGGGTCTGCGCATCGTTGCCGCCAAGATGCTGCGTCTGAGTCGTGCGCAAGCCGAGGGCTTTTATGCCGAGCACAAAGGTCGGCCATTTTTCCCCGCTTTAATCGATTTTATGACCTCGGGCCCAGTCACTGTACAGGTGCTCGAAGGTGAAAACGCTGTGTCTAGCCACCGCGATTTGATGGGCGCCACCAATCCGCAAAATGCGGCTCCCGGTACCATCCGCGCTGATTTTGCCGATTCGATCGACGCCAATGCGGTGCACGGTTCCGATGCTGCAACTTCGGCAGCGCGTGAAATCGCCTACTTCTTTGCGACCAGCGAGATCAGCGAGCGCGTCTGAGCGAACATGCGTCAGACGTGAACGAGTAAGCGGCGCGAATCAAATTAGCAGCGTGAACCAAATTAGAAGCGTGAACAATTAGGTATGAACGACAGCGTGGCAGTGGCGGAGAGCAAGGTTAATCTGCTCGGTTTATCCCGCAGCAAAATGGAAGCATTTCTCGTCGGCATCGGCGAGAAGCCATTTCGCGCGCAGCAAATTTTGAAATGGTTGCATCACTCTGGCATCGATAATTTCGACGCGATGACTAATATCGGCAAACCACTGCGCGCGCGCTTGCAAGAAGTCGCCGAAATTCGTCCACCCGAGATTGTCTCTCAGCAGGATTCGAGCGATGGCACACGCAAGTGGGCGATTCGCATCGATGGCGGCGGCCTGGTCGAAACCGTATTAATTCCCGATGGTCAGCGCGGCACGCTCTGCGTTTCCTCGCAGGTGGGCTGTAGCCTCGACTGCAGTTTTTGTTCGACCGGCAAACAGGGTTTTCAGCGCGATTTAACCGCCGCCGAAATTATCGGCCAGGTCTGGTTGGCGATTAAATCGTTCGATGCGTTTGGGGCAAAAGATCGCGCCGTCACCAACGTGGTGATGATGGGCATGGGCGAGCCGTTATTGAATTTCGATAACGTCGTCGATGCAATGAGCCTGATGCTCGACGATTTTGGTTACGGTATTTCTAAACGTCGCGTCACGCTGAGCACCTCGGGCGTGGTGCCGGCGCTCGACAAGCTCGGCGATGTCAGCCAAGTGTCGTTGGCCGTGTCGTTACACGCGCCCAATGATGCGCTGCGCAATGAATTGGTGCCGATCAATCGACGCTATCCGATCGCCGAATTGTTGGCTGCGTGCCAGCGCTATCTCGCCAAGCAAAGCGATACGCATCGCGTCATCACCATCGAATACACCTTGCTTGCCGGCATCAACGACAGCGTCGAGCAGGCGCGCGAATTAGCGCAATTGCTGCGCGAGTTGCCGTGCAAAATTAATTTAATTCCGTTTAATCCGTTTCCGAATTCCGGTTACGAGCGGCCAAGTAAAGCAGCCATCGCGCGGTTTTGGGAGGAATTAACTAAAGCGGGTTATGTCGCGACGGTGCGCACCACGCGCGGCGACGATATCGATGCCGCCTGCGGTCAGTTGGTTGGGCAGGTTGCCGATCGCACGCGGCGTAGCGAGCGCCATCGCGAACGGCACGCGCAGGCCGAGCCGGTGCGTTTTGTGCCAGCTCCAGTTGTGCAAGTGCAGGGATAGATAAACGATGCGCGAATCGATGTTCAAAATAATGTTGCGCGGGTTATTGGTGTGGCTGAGCTGTGCGCTATTGAGCGCTTGCGTAACCACCCAAACCGGCGGCTTCGAAAATAAAAACGATCCGAAAAAAACCGTCGAGTATTCGGTGGAAGCGGCGCGCGGATATCTGCAACAAGGTAATTATGACGCGGCAAAGCGCCATTTGAAAACCGCGTTGCAAATCGATGATAACAGCGCCGATGTGCATGAATCGTTGGCGCAGGTGTTCTGGCGTACCGGCGAGATCGAACAGGCCAACGACGAGTTTCGGCGCTCGATCAGTCTCGATAGCAGCGCTAACAATTCGCGCATCCGCAATAACTACGCAGCTTTTTTATACAGCCAGCAGCGCTATCGCGAAGCCGAAGAGCAATTGCTCAAGGTGACGACGGACTTAATGTACGACCAGCGCCCCGATGCGTTTATCAATTTGGGTCGCGTGCAATTGAAGTTAAAAAACTATACGGCGGCGAAGGAAACGTTGGAGCGCGCATTGTTGATGAAGCGCGACAACACAGAGGCGGTATTTGAACTCGCTGAGGTGTACTACCAACTCGGCGATTACAGCAAGGCGCAGCAGTTTTACGGCGCTTATCGCAAGCAGGTACCGACACAATCGGCGGAATCGCTGTGGTTAGGAATTCGCATCGCGCAGAAATTTAACGAAAACGATACCGTTGCCAGCTACGCATTGGCATTGAAAAATCTATTTCCGCGCTCCGCAGAGTATCTCGAATACAAGAGTGTGTATGGCGATGCAGCAAAAAATCAGTAGCGACGACGCCGTGCAGAGCGGCGTCGAGACGCCCGGCTACAAACTGCGAATTGCGCGCGAGCGCGCTGGTTTAACGCGCGAGGCAATTGCGGCGCAACTGAATTTATTGCTGAGCCAAGTGGTAGCGTTGGAGGACGATCGTTATCAATGCTTCCCCGCCGAGACTTTTATCAAAGGCCATCTGCGCAGCTATGCGCGACTGCTAAAAATCGATGTCGATGAAATCCTACACGCTTATTATTTGCTGAATCCGCCGACGCGGCCGGAACGTAAAAAAATTGGCGTGGCGAGTCAACCGCAGCGCCTTGATGTCAAGCAGAGCCATCGGCGCAGCTACGTGGGTGTCGCCGGGATCTGTTTGGTGGTGCTCGCATTGTGGGGTTGGCAGCAGCGTCGCGAGCACGTGCAATTATTATCGTTGAACGCGGGTAGCGTCGCAGCATTGCCGGGCGGTATGGAATCTGCCCTGTCCGGTGGCGCCGATGCGGCGTTGATGGATAGCGTGCAGATGGTGCCTGCAACGAAATCGGCCGATACCACGCCAGCGCTGCTCGCCGGCAATAATCTGGCGACACAATCTACGGCCACGCCCGTAACGGCCAATCATATTGCTGCCGCGACTTCATCGACAACTTCAACTTCCGCTTCAAGTACGAGCGTCGCTACCGATCGATTGAGTCTGCATTTCTCGGCTGATTGTTGGGTTGAAGTGAAAGATCGCGACGACAAAGTTTTGATCGCAACGTTGAAGCACGCCGACGATCGTTTGCAAATCGAAGGCCGCGGGCCGTTTAAAGTATTACTCGGTTATGCGCCCGGCGTGGAGATGGCGTACAACGGCGCCCCGGTTAAAGTCGATGCGCCGCCGCCCGGCAATCGCTCCACGCGTTTAATTGTCGGCAATAGTTAAACGTTAATAGTTGAACGGCTAACTCGCAATACTGTCTGCAACGCTCAGCATAGGTAATTTTTGATGAAGTTCGAATCGCCAATCCGACGCCGAAAATCGCGACAGATTTGGGTCGGCAATGTGCCGATCGGTGGCGATGCGCCGATTGCCGTACAGACCATGACCAACACCGAGACCTGCGATGTCGCGGCGACAGTGGCGCAAATAAAACGCGCAGCCGATGCCGGTGCCGATATCGTGCGCATCTCGATTCCGTCGATGGAAGCCGCCGAGGCGTTTAAAGCGATTCGCCAGCAAGTGACTACGCCGTTGGTTGCGGATATTCATTTCGATTACAAAATCGCGTTGAAAGTCGCCGAGTACGGCGTCGATTGCCTGCGCATCAATCCGGGCAATATTGGCCGCGAAGATCGCGTGCGCGCGGTGGTCGATTGCGCGCGCGATAAAAATATTCCAATTCGCATCGGCGTCAACGCCGGCTCGTTGGAAAAAGATTTGCAAAAAAAATACGGCGAGCCGACGCCCGATGCGCTGGTTGAATCGGCGATGCGTCACGTCGAGTTTCTCGATCGGCTGAATTTTCCGAATTTTAAATTGAGCGTAAAAGCTTCCGATGTCTTTATGGCGGTGGCGGCGTATCGCAAGATCGCCACATTGATCGAACAGCCGTTGCATCTCGGCATTACCGAGGCCGGTGGTTTGCGCGGCGGCACGGTTAAATCATCGGTCGGTTTAGGTATGCTGCTGATGGATGGCATCGGCGATACGATTCGGATATCGCTCGCGGCCGACGTCGTCGAAGAAGTGAAAGTCGGCTATGAAATTTTAAAAAGTTTAAAGCTGCGTACGCGCGGCATTAATTTTATCGCCTGCCCGAGTTGCTCGCGACAAAATTTTGATGTGATTGCGACGTTGAATGCGCTCGAAGTGCGTTTGGAAGATTTGAATGTGCCGCTCGATGTCGCGGTGATCGGTTGCATCGTCAATGGTCCCGGCGAAGCGAAAGAGGCCGATATTGGTTTGACCGGCGCCTCGCCGAATAATTTAGTGTATGTCGACGGCAAGCCCGATCACAAAGTGGTAAATGCCGAATTGGTCGATCACCTGGAGCAATTGATTCGACGCAAAGCGGCGGATAAGCAGCAAGCCGAAAAAAATCTGATCGCACACAGCTAATCGATACGCGATCCACCTTTTTATCGATCCACCTTTTATGTAAACGCCGAGCGGCAGAGTTTGTTACACAATGACAAAAATTCAATCGATTCGCGGGATGAACGATATCCTGCCCGCGCAGACGCCGCTGTGGCAATACGTCGAGCGCACCGCTGCGCGATTATTGGCGGCGTACGGCTATCAGGAAATTCGCTTTCCGATTCTTGAGCAGACCGAACTGTTTAAACGCTCGATCGGTGAAGTCACCGATATTGTCGAAAAAGAAATGTATACGTTCGAGGATCGCAATGGCGATAGCCTGACCTTGCGTCCCGAAGGCACTGCGAGCTGCGTGCGCGCCTGCGAGCAGAACGGTTTGCTGTTTAATCAAACGCAGCGGTTGTGGTACGCGGGGCCGATGTTTCGCCACGAGCGACCGCAGAAAGGGCGCTTGCGGCAATTTCATCAAATCGGCGTCGAAGCGTTTGGTATGGTCGGGCCGGATATCGATGCCGAGTTAATTTTTCTAACAGCCAGGCTGTGGCGCGAACTCGGCATCATCGAACACGTCACGCTCGAACTGAATAGTATTGGCTCGGCGGCCGCGCGCACCGCGTACAAAGCAGCGCTGGTGACTTATCTCGCGCAATTTATCGAGCAGCTCGACGCTGACAGTCAACGCCGCTTGCACAGCAATCCGCTGCGCATTCTCGATAGCAAAGATGAACAAACGCAGCGTTTGCTGGTCGATGCACCGGCGCTCGCCGATTATCTCGATGACGAATCGCGCGTGCATTTTCAACGGTTGTGCGCAGCGCTCGATGCGGTCGGGGTGCGCTACCGAGTCAATCCACGCTTGGTGCGCGGTCTCGATTACTACGGCAAGACGGTGTTCGAGTGGACCACCGATAAGCTCGGTGCGCAGGCAACGGTATGCGCCGGTGGTCGCTACGATGGATTGGTCGAGCAACTCGGTGGCAAGCCGACGCCGGCGGTTGGCTTCGGCATGGGCATCGAGCGGCTCTGTCTATTGTTGGAAGCCTGCGCTAAAGTGCCTGCGCAACTCGATCCGCTGCCACAGGTATTTGTGATCGCGGCGGGCGAACGCGCCGAAGCGGCGGCGTTGGTTCTGGCCGAGCAGTTACGCAATCGGTTGCCAGTATTGCGCTTGACATTGAATTGTGGCGGCGGCAGTTTCAAAAGTCAGTTTAAGAAAGCGGATAAAAGCGGCGCCGGATTAGCACTGATCTTGGGCGATCAAGAGTTGGCGACGCAGACGGTCAGCGTCAAATGGTTGCGCGACGACACGCGCGAGCAGTGCGCGGTGGCGATCGCTGAACTTGCAGAATTTCTTGCCGACGAATTGTCGCTGACCAGCGCTATGAGTAGTGAAGCGTCGATTAATGAATAATGTGATACAGCAAAATAACGAGCGTGAGGTGCAATAGTGGAAGTCTATCAATCCGAAGACGAACAGATCGAAGCGTTAAAGAAATGGTTTCGCGAAAACGGTCGCGCGGTATTGACCGGTGTATTGGTGGCTGGGTTGATGGTGTTCGCCGGTTTTAGCTGGCAGCAGCGCCAGCATCGGCAGCAAGAAACGGCATCGATCGATTATCAAAACTTGATCGAAGCGATTCAGCAATTGGAAAATAAATCTACGCCGGAAGGTTTGGCGACCGCGCGCCATTTGGCTGAGACGTTGAAGAGCGATTTTAGCTCGACGACGTACGCACAGTTTGCGGCATTATTTAAAACCAAGCTGGCGATGCAAAATAACGATTTGGCGCAGGCCGAAACCGAATTGCGCTGGGTGTTAGAGCATAAGCCGGCCACCGAAATTAAATTGCTGACGCAACTGCGGTTGGCGCGGGTATTACACGCCAAAGGTGACAATGCCGGCGCGCTGGCATTGCTCGATGAAAACACTGCCGGTGGTTACGCGGCGGCCTTCCTGCAATTGAAAGGCGATATCGCCAACGCCAGTGGCGACGTCGCAGCGGCGCGCAGCGCATATGAAAAAGCGCAGGAACTTGAGCGCAAACAAACCAATCCGGTGAACGATCCGTTGCTTGAAATGAAGCTGCGCGATTTGGCAGTCATCGCGACGGCTACCGATAAAGCCACATCCGATAAAACGGCTGCGGCTAGCGAGCATTGATTTGAATGAGTACGCGTCGATTGATAAAAAATGTTGGCCGCTGTTCGTTGTTGTTGGCGTTCGCGCTGGGCGTTATCGGTTGCAGCAGCTTTGGCGAAGACGACAAAGAACTACAGCCGTCGCCACTGCCGGAGTTTAAAGCCGAGCAAAATTTAAAAGAGCTATGGAGTCATGGCGTCGGCAATGGTCAAGGCGAGCTGTACAACCGTTTAACGCCGGTGATTTCGCACGAAAAAATTATTGTTGCGGCGACCAATGGCGAAATTGAAGCATTCGATCGCAACACGGGTAAATCGTTGTGGGATACCGAAATCGATCAGACCATAACCGGCGGTGTCGGGGTCGGCGGTGGTTTGGTGCTGGTCGCATCCGCGGATGGCCAAGTGTGGGCGATCAACGAAAGCAACGGCAAAAAACTGTGGAATGTGCAACTCGACGGCCAAATTTTATCGGCGCCGCAGAGCGACGGTAATATCGTCGCCGCGTTGACGTTGAGTGGTAATCTTGTTGGGCTCGATGCGAAAACCGGCGAAAAGCGCTGGAATTATGCGGTGCCAGCGCCGCTGCTGAGTTTACGTGCCAGCGCCGCGCCGCTGATCGCCGATAGCGTCGTCATCGCCGGTTTTGGCAGCGGTAAAATCGCCGCCGTTGAATTGGAAAATGGTCGGCCGCATTGGGACATGCGCGTTGGTTTTAGTCAGGGCAGTTCGGAGATCGAGCGCCAAGTCGATGTCGATGGCGATATGCTGCTCAGCAAAGGCGTATTGTACGCAGTGTCGTTTCAAAGTCGCTTGACCGCATTGGATGAGCAGAGCGGCCGCCGGATATGGGAAAAAAATACGTCGAGCTACGTTGGTTTGAGCGAAGGTTTCGGCAATATTTATGTGGTTGGCGCTAACGGTAATATCACCGCGTTTGCGCGCGACGATCAAGGTGTGCGGTGGGAGCAGACGGCATTGGCGCGCCGCGAGCTGAGCGGTTCGGCGGTGTTGAGTAATTTTGTAGCGGTCGGCGATTTCGAAGGGTATCTACATTTACTTTCGCAAATCGATGGCCATTTTGTCGCGCGTACTCGCGTCGACAGCGACGGTATTCGCGTTGCGCCGCTGGTAGTCGACGACACGATGTACGTGTTCGGCAACAGCGGTACGATCGCGGCTTATCGCCTCGAAAAGAAATAGCGATTTTATAATCGTTTTGCGAGCAGTTTGTTTATGATCCCAGTATTTGCGTTAGTTGGTCGGCCGAATGTCGGTAAATCGACATTGTTCAATCGCCTGACTAAAACCCGCGATGCGTTGGTTGCCAACTTGCCGGGATTAACTCGCGATCGTCAATACGGCGCAGCGCATTTCGGTGCGCGACATTTTATTGTGATCGACACGGCGGGTATTACCGGCGAAGAGGAGGGCATCGATTCGGTGGTCGCGCAGCAATCGCGGCAGGCAGTCGACGAAGCCGACGCGGTATTTTTTATGTTGGATGCGCACGCCGGGCTCACCGCCAGCGACGAACAGCTCGCGCAACAATTACGCGAAAAAAATAAACCGCTGTTTTTCATCGCCAATAAAATCGATGGCACCAACGAAGATATCGCACTCGCTGAATTGCATCGGCTCGGCGCCGATCGTCTGTATCCGACTGCCGCGACGCAGGGGCGTGGAATTAAACCATTGCTCGATGCGGCGCTGGCATTATTTCCGGCGACACCGGCCGCTGAATCTGGCGAAGATGAGCCCGATGCCGGAATTAAAATTGCGATCGTCGGACGCCCGAATGTCGGCAAGTCGACGCTGGTCAATCGCCTGCTCGGCGAAGAGCGCGTTGTCGTGTTCGATCAACCGGGTACCACGCGCGACAGTATTTATATTCGCTACGAACGCAACGGCGAAATATTTACGCTGATCGATACCGCTGGTATTCGTCGCCGCAAAAATATTCACGAAGTTATCGAGAAATTTTCGATCGTTAAAACGCTGAAAGCCGTCGACGACGCCAACGTCGTGGTGTTGGTGATGGATGCCAGCGAAGGCTTGGTCGAGCAAGATCTGCATTTGCTCGGGCACGTGGTCGAAGCCGGGCGCGCGTTAGTGGTGGCGATCAACAAGTGGGACAATTTATCCGACGAGCACAAGCAGTACGTCAAGCGCGAGTTGGAGCGGCGCCTGCAATTTATCGATTACGCGCAAATTCATTTTATTTCGGCGCTGCACGGCACCGGCGTCGGTCATTTGTACGAATCGGTGCGCGCTGCATATCGTTCGGCGACACAGAAATTGCAAACGCACAATCTATCGCAAATTCTCGAGCGTGCAGTGTTCGATCACGCACCGCCGTTGGTGCATGGGCGGCGTATTAAATTGCGTTACGCGCACGCCGGCGGCAGCAATCCGCCGCTGATCGTAATCCACGGCAATCAAACCGAAGAGGTGCCGCGCGCATATCAGAAATATTTGGAGAAAACGTTTCGTCGCGAATTGCAGTTGATCGGTACGCCGGTGCGCATCGAATTCCGTACCGGCGAAAATCCGTTTGCCGATAAAGCAGCTGCTGCCGAGCGCCCGGTCGTGCGGCAGCGACGCTTATTGGCCGCGGCCAAAAGTCCCGCCAATAAAGAGGCCGCTAAGGACGCAGCAAAATTCGCTGCGCGCAAACCAGTAAAAACTACAGCTGCGCCGAAAGAAGTTGTTAAAAAAGCGCCTTTGAAAAAAGAGCCGAAAGCAGCAGTAAAACGAATTTATAAAAGCGCGGCGAAAGGCACCCAGACTGGCCCAATCAGCAAAAAAGCTGCCCTGAAAAATAAAAGCTCAGCTGGCAAGCCGGTGAAAAAACGCACGTAAACGGTTGCGCGGGCGGCGCAACCGTTTTAATTTTTATCAGCAATAAATTTGCTACAGAGTTTTACGCTTGCGTGCTACACGTACCAAACCAATCACGCTAGATCCGAACAACCATGCAGATGCGGGCACGGGGACAGAAGTAAGTGAGAAGTTATGAACGGTAGTTGTGCCATTACTGTCGCTAGTTAAAAGCAGAGTCCATTGCTGATCGTTGGCGCTGGTTAAGTTATAGCCAACAGGTAACCCTAGATTCGTAAAGCCGCAAATATTGTTTACGCCGACGCAGTTTTGATACGTCTCAGCGAGCATCCAGCCAGCTCCTGAGCCAGTAAATGTTAAGCTGGAGTTGATGGCATCAAATGCACTACCAAATGCTAAATTTGGACCGGTCAACGAAACATACATACCACGATCAGCGATTGTTAATGAACCGCCGCTGATGGTCGAGCCTGTAATATCAATGGTGCCGTTGACTGCGATGGGAGAGTCACCTGGGAATGTCGAAGGGAAAATACCGTTAAAAAGTACAGGTGACTGATAAATAGTTAAACCAGAGAGGGTATTTGTGACGCTCGTTAAATTGCCGGAAACATTGTACATAGTGGCGTTTGCCGCGCTTGCTGCTGCAAAGGCAGTAATTGCAAAAATTTTTTTAAAAGTTTTCATTTAAAATTCCTCGAGGTTACTCGAGAAAGGTGGTGGCCCGACTATCTTGGTAAATTTGTTTAATTAAAATAACTACTCAAGATTCGTGGCTTTCCGCCCCCAGCTCACACTGGGTTTAGCTTTACAACTTCCTCGGTTATTGTTGATTATTTTGTTTGTACAGATCCCATGTTTTGCGATAAACCGCAGCCTTATAAGGCTATGTTATATTGAGGGTTGGTGTCAGCCATCAAAATATACACGTATTCTTTTTTGAGCACTTAATCCTTCGGCAATCCCAAAATACGTTCGGCAATAATATTGCGTTGAATATTCGGGGTGCCGCCGCCGATCACCGTGGTCGGCCAGCCCAGCGAGCCCACCTGCCATTTGCCTTTGTCCACCGACGCTTCGCTTTTGCCAACATAAGGACTGGCGCCGCCGAGTAATTCCATCGCGGTGTCGGCCATTCCCACCAGCAAATTACAATTATGCAGTTTATTCGGCGATGCTTCGCTATCGCTGGCTTCGCCGGTAATTTGTTTGGTTAATGCACGTAGACCATTCAAGCGTACCGCTTCGATTCGGGCATCGAACGCCGATAAACGCTTACGCATTTCATTATTCTCGATCGCTGGCTCGCCATTGATTGTGTTGCTGCGCGCAAGTTCGATCAGTTTACTTAAAGCTTTGTGATGCCGATTGACTTCGGCAATACCGGAGCGCTCGTTTTGCAGCGCGGTGCAGATAATTTGCCAGCCATCGCCTTCCTGCCCGATACGATTTTCGACGGGGACTTTGACATCGGTGAAAAATACTTCGTTGTATAAATCGGCAAAATGATCGCCAGCAAAACTTTTGATCGGACGCACGTCGATGCCGGGTAAATCGAGCGGAACCAGCAAACAGGTGATGCCTTCGTATTTATTGGTTGGTGTTACATTGCCGATATTGCCGGTTCTAACCAGACAGTAAACGCCGGTGCCTAGATGCGCCATCGACGTCCACATTTTTTGACCGTTGATGACATAGTGCGTGCCTTCTGTATTGAGCACTGCTTTGCACTGCAGTGATGCGAGATCGCTGCCGATACCCGGTTCAGAGTAGCCGGTACACCAGATGGTTTTGCTGTCGAGAATCGGTGGCAGAAAACGCTGTTTTTGTTCTTCGGTGCCGAATTGAATCACCGCAGGGCCGACCCAGCTGAGGCCGGTATAATCGGTGCCGAGCATTTGCGCATCGGCGTTGAGCATTTCTTCTTTGAGAATAAATTGCTGCATGATGGTGCCGCCATAGCCGCCGTTTTCGCGCGACCACGAAAAGCCAACGTAGCGTTGCGCGCGTACCGCTTGCAACCATTTACGGAAATTTTCCGCGCTGCGTTCGCGCGCCGGAGTGTTGTGCTCCCACAAAAAAGCGCGAACCTCTTCGCGAAATGCTTTTTCTTCGTCGGTTAAATCGAGTTCGATTTTGAAAAAACCTTCGCCCTTGGCTGTCGTTTCACGCAAAGCGAAGGCGCGCTCGTAATGCGCAGCGGCATCGCCGTAAATCGGCCGCGCCCATTTCGAGCGTAGATAATACAAATGAATATCTACTTCGGCCATAAAGCCGGTGGCGCCGTGTAGCTGGATTACATCGGTGCCGGTGCGAATCAGCGCCTCGGTGGCATACGCTTTGGCCAGCGACGCAACGCGCGATAATTCGGGTTTTGATTGATCGAGTGCGTAGGCGCCGTAATACAGCAGCGAGCGAAACGATTCGAGATCGACATACATTTCTGCCAGCGGATGTTTAACCGCTTGAAAATGGCCGATCGGATGGCCAAATTGCGTGCGCTCTTTGGCGTAGCGCACGGTGAGTTGGATCGCTTCATCGACGGCGCCGGAAATTTCCGCAGTCATTGCCATTGCGCCTTGATCGATCATGCGTTCGATCGCCGCGAGTGCGGCCGCGCCGGTGCAGAGTACGTTTTCAGCGGCGATAGCGACATTCACAAACGCCGCATTGCCCATGCGCTTGGTCGCGTCGATCAACGGATACGCTTTCGCGCTAACGCCGCTCGCGGTGTTTTCAATTAACGCGATACCGACTTGCTCGGGTTGCGCGCCAAAGCGAAACGAGACGATTAACCATTGCGCGCTTTCGGGATCGAGCACCATGCGTTTGGTGCCATTCAACACAAAACCATCGCCCGCTTTTTCAGCGGCGAGTTGCGTGCGGGTTGCGGCGATACTGCTGTTGTCATCGAATAGCGCAAGCGTTGCTTTAATCTTTCCGCTAGTTAATGCAGGCAATAAATTTTGTTTGTGTGCTTCGCTGCCCAATTCCAGAATCGCCAGCGTCGCTAACGTATTGCTGATAAATGGCGACGGCATTAAGCCGCGTCCCATCTCTTCGATGATCACCACCAGATCCAGCCAGCTCAATTCCAAGCCGCCGTATTGCTCCGGCACGGTAACGCCGAGCCAGCCGGCGCGCGCCATCTCCTGCCACAATTCCTCGCTATAACCGGCCAGAGTGTCTTTGAGGCGACGCACTTCTTTAATCGGGCAGCGCTGCTCTAAAAAACGGCGCACCGATTGCCGCAGCTGTTTTTGTTCTTCAGTAAAACCAAAATGCATAATGTTCTCCCGGAAATTTTGCCGACCAGTGAATTAATGTTTGCCGCCGAGCTTGCGGTGATCCCAGCTCATAACTTTCTCGGGTTTGACAACGATAACGGTTTTTTTCTTGCTGATTTCGCGAGTGCCTTCATCGGCCTGTTCGAACGTGATGCCTGGCTCGTTGCGCATTGCAACGTCGATGTGCAGCGCGTGCACGGTGGGATAATCATCGATCAATTCTGCTTGGCAATTGATCGAAACACCGCGCAGCCGGTTGTAGCGGTCGCCATCTTCGAGCAGCACCGCCATATTTGGATTGCGTTTCAAGTTGGCAATTTTTTGCGATTTTGTAAACGTTTCGAGAATGATGGTTTTATCTTTTATCGCAAACCACATTACGGTTAGATGCGGCGTGCCATCCTGATTGAGCGTGCACACCTGAATGTTTTTTTGCGTCGCAATAAACTCCCATAGCTCCTGGTCATTCATGGCAACAAGATCGCGGCGTTTTGGCATCAAATTCACCTTTTTGGGTACGTTTAGTTGGATGGCAAAAAATCGTAGTTATGGGTCTTTTTAAAATACTAATCCAGGTTGACTAAATTAGTCAACCTGGATTAGTATCTGTTTTCGATAACAAGATGCCAAAAGTGACTGAATAAATGAAAAAAGCTGCGGCGGATACCTGTGCTCCAGATGCCGATGATATTCGCCGGGTCACCGGCCATAAGAGTATGTTGCAACCGCTCACCTTCCTGACAAAACATTTTCACGCGCGAATTGGCCACGCGCTGCGGCAGCGGGGGCATCATTTGCAGCCGGCGCATTCGAAAATCGTCGTGCATTTGGATATGGAGGGCACGCGACTTACCGATCTGGCCGAGCGTGCAGGTATCAGCAAGCAGGCGATGGGTAAAATGGTCGATGAGCTGGAGAACCTGGGGTACGTCTGTCGCGATGATCATAGCGATGGCCGTGCTAAAAACATTCGCTTCACGCGCAAGGGCATTAAGCTGCTGAAGGATTCCGACGAAATCGTCGATCAAGTATGGGGCGATTGCGCAGCGCTGTTTGGCGAGCAACGGTTAACCCATCTGCGCAATGAACTAAGCGATTTGCAGGACATTATTCGACAAGACGCGGATAATCCGTTTTCCAGTCAGCGCGCTGCGGGCGATCGTCGCCAGCAATCCGCAAAGAAAAAGTAATGTCGGGTAGAAGTTAACGATGATAGATGCAGCCAAGCCCGATCTCGATAATCCGCAACGCATACGTCAGTTCGTCGAAGCGTTTTATGCGTGCATGTTGCAAGACGAACAATTGGCGCCGATTTTTATCGACGTCGCGAATATCGATTTGAACAAACACCTACCGCTGATAATTAGCTACTGGGAAAAATTACTGCTCGGCGAAAGCGATTATCGTCGCCACACGATGAACATCCATCGTGCCATCCACAGAAAAAGACCGCTGGTCGCCGCAGATTTTACTCGCTGGCTGCATTTTTTTATCACCAGCGTCGATGAATCGTTCGCCGGACCCTACGCCGAGCGCGCCAAACAAACCGCCAGCTACATCGCAGCGAATATGCAGAAATCGTTGAATCCATCGCAGTAGTTTTTGTGGTTGTGAGCGTCCTCTTTGACTTGGCTCAATAACATCTCAGGTTTAGGGTGGCTGGCAGGGGGCTGCTTGTGGTGTAGAGCTGATTGCTGTAGCTTCATTCAATGCCATTCAACTTGCGTTTTTAAAAAATAACCCACCGATCGGAAATTCGACATCAAGGCCTGATCTTGCTGCTGCCATGGTGTAAGTGAGCTATCGGCGCTCAATTGCCAGTTAAATCACACAACAAATGGAGATGCATCATGAAAAAATCAATTCACATTATTTCGTCCGCCATTTTAGCTTTAGGTTTGAGCAGTGCATGGGCCGAGGACGTAGCCCCAGCGAACAAGCCCGGCATGGATAAGGAGCACATGGAGCAAATGCATAAACACATGGATGAGATGCACAAGTCCAACAATATGGACAAGGCCAACGGTATGGGCGATACCACCAAAGGCGATATGAAGTGCGATATGAAAAGCGACGGTAAATGTGCTGCGAAAGATATGAAGCCGATGGGTAAGTCGGCTGCCGATAAGCCCAAGGCACCCGCCAACGCCGACGATCATTCCGTACATCACGAATAGTAGAGCGATTGCGTGGCCCGCCAGGGCCACTGATTTTCGTTAGTAGATGTGCTTGTTGGCTTTGCAAATACAGCTGAGCTGGTCTTGATCAACGGATAGAGAAAAGAGAAATTCCATGCATGATCATACGAGTCACGAAATGTCAGGCGAACACGGCAGTGCGCCCGGTGCCGCGAAAACATCGGGCGCAACACTAAAAGATCCCGTGTGCGGAATGGTGGTGACGCAGACTTCACTGCATCATCACGAAAGCGGTGGCGCAAATTATTATTTTTGTAGCGCGGGCTGTCGAAGCAAATTTATTGCCGATCCCGCGCGTTATTTAAAAACGACGGCGTCTGCTGATTCTACCCCGACGCAAGAAGTACCGACGCCAGAAATAACAGCGGGCACTATTTACACCTGTCCGATGCACCCTGGAATTCGCCAGGATCATCCAGGTATTTGTCCGAAATGCGGTATGGCATTAGAGCCGGTGATGCCGTCGCTCGAAGACGAAGACAATCCAGAGCTGGCAGATTTCACGCGCCGTTTCTGGTGGACATTGCCATTTACAGTGGTCGTACTCGCGCTGGCGATGGCGGGTCATCGATTACAATGGTTGGTGCCAACCACGCAGAGCTGGATTGAATTAATACTGTCGCTGCCCGTGGTGTTATGGGCCGGCGCACCATTTTTTCAGCGTGGCGTGCAGTCGATCGTGCACCGCAGTCCGAATATGTGGACATTGATTGGACTCGGTACCGGTGCGGCGTTTTTATATAGCATCGTCGCTACGCTTGTGCCTTCGGTTTTTCCGCAAACATTTCAAATGCACGGACGCGTCGGCGTTTATTTCGAAGCGGCGGCCGTGATTATTTCGCTGACATTGCTCGGCCAGGTGCTCGAATTAAAAGCGCGTTCGCAAACTTCCGCTGCGATCAAATCGCTGCTCAAGCTCGCACCGAAAACGGCACGACGCATTAATGCCGATGGCTCTGAAGAAGATGTGCCGCTGACACATGTGCATATCGGCGATCAATTGCGCGTGCGCCCCGGTGAGAAAGTGCCGGTGGATGGTCGTGTCGTCGATGGCAGCAGTGCGGTGGATGAATCGATGCTCACGGGTGAACCCGTACCCGTCACCAAGCGAGCGGGTGATGCGGTCATTGGCGCGACATTGAATACCAGCGGCAGTTTAATCATGCGCGCAGAAAAAATCGGTTCGCAAACCGTGCTCGCGCAAATCGTGCAGATGGTCGCGCAGGCGCAACGCTCGAAAGCACCGCTGCAACGCATGGCCGATGTGGTATCCGGTTATTTCGTCGTAGTGGTGGTTAGCATTGCGCTATTAAGTTTCTTCGCGTGGGGTCTGTTTGGTCCAGAGCCGAGTTGGGTGTACGGCTTGATCAACGCGGTGGCCGTATTAATTATCGCGTGCCCTTGCGCATTAGGGTTGGCGACACCGATGTCGATTATGGTGGCGACCGGCAAAGCCGCGACGCAAGGCGTGTTGTTTCGCGATGCCGCGGCGATCGAACATCTGCGCACGATAGATACATTAATCGTCGATAAAACCGGCACGTTGACGGAAGGCAAACCCGCTTTCAATCGGGTTATTCCGATGACCGGCTTTGACGAAAATACCGTGCTGCGTTTGGCCGCAAGCTTGGATCAAGGCAGCGAGCATCCGTTAGCCGCTGCGATCGTCAGCGCAGCGAAAGCGCGTAGCCTCGTTTTAGAAACAGCACGCGATTTCGAATCGAGTTCTGGTATCGGCGTGCATGGCACTGTCGCACAACAAACATTAGCGCTCGGGAACGCAGCGTTGATGTCGCAAGAAAGTATTGCGATTGATAACGCTGCGGCAGCAGCGGATGAATTGCGTCGCGAAGGCGCCAGCGTGATGTATCTCGCTGTCGATATAAAACTCGCCGGATTAATCGCCGTTTCCGATCCGATCAAACCCAGTTCCGCCGAAGCGCTTACGTTATTGAAAGCAGCCGGCGTGCGCATCGTTATGGCCACCGGCGATGGCCTGATAACCGCACAGGCTGTCGGCGCTCGCCTCGGCATCGATGAAGTGCACGGCGATGTGAAGCCCGCTGACAAACTCGCACTGGTCGAACGTCTACAACGCGAAGGCCATATTGTTGCGATGGCCGGTGATGGTATTAACGACGCACCGGCGCTCGCAAAAGCCAACATTGGTATTGCGATGGGTACTGGCACGGACGTGGCGATGAATAGTGCGCAAGTGACGTTAGTAAAAGGCGATTTGCGCGGCATCGCGCGAGCACGCGCCTTATCGGTGGCGACTGTAAAAAATATGCGGCAGAACCTGGTGTTTGCGCTTATTTACAACGCGCTGGGCGTGCCGCTCGCCGCTGGCGTTTTGTATTCGTTCACCGGTTGGTTGCTGTCGCCGATGATTGCGGCGTTGGCAATGAGTTTGAGTTCGGCATCGGTTATCACCAACGCGTTGCGCTTGCGCAGCGTCGAGTTGTGAAGTCCGTAGCCATACATCCAAGGAGTGATCATCACGGTACCGAGCAAGATAAAAAATCGTCCGATCAACCCTCACCAGGAGAAAAATAATGGATCACTCAGGTGTTCCAGCGTAACCAAAACTGAATCAACGCTTGCCACATTAAAAATGCAATTAACGAGCGCATTGCTGTGCTAATAATTTTTTGAGGTTTTATATGGTTATTGCTACAGGTGGCTTGGTCTGTACGCACCGGGAGCGATCGGCGTGATGCCAAAACTTCTTGCGGTACTGATCGCCAGCGTGGCGGTCAGCGCCTGTACAACACTGCCAATCCCGGATAACGGCGCTGCGGAAACCGAGGCGATTAGTCGCGCTGGTTTGGTGAGTGTTACCGCACCGGCGCGTCGCGAAAGTAATTTTGATGCACAGGCGCAGGCACAGGTATTACTGCAGAGTCCGTTAACGGCGGATAACGCTTTGCAATTGGCACTGTTGCAAAATATGCAATTGCGCGCCGACCTTGCCGAACTCGGTATCGCCCGTGCCGATGTGCTGCAAGCAGGGCTGATCAGCAATCCAACACTAGCGATCGGTGCCTTACACCCCGACGGCGGTGGTCGCTGGAAACTCGATTTTGGTTTATCGCAAAGCTTGCTTGATGTGCTGACACGTTCGTTGCGCAAATCGACTGCGCAGGTTGAATTTGAGCGTGTGCAGCTGAAAATCACCGCGCGCCTAACCGAACTTTTGTTGACTATTCAGCAACGCTACTACGCAGCGGTCGCGGCGCGTCATCGCGCTGCGATTGCTGCGTTGGTCGCCACGGCGGCAGAAACTCAAGGCGATCTCGCAACGCAATTTCAGTTGGCGGGTAATCTCACGGAATTGGAAACACTGTTGCAAGTCACCGAGGCGCAGACGCAACGTTTGGCAGCCGATCAAGCGCAGGCTGCGGCGATGCGCACGCGAGCCGAACTCGCTACCGCACTCGGTGAGCGCGATGCCCAACGCGTGCAGCTCCCCGAGCAGCTGCCGGATTTACCCGACGAACATTTAGTGCAAGCCGCACTGATCGAACAGGCGCTACAGGATCGACTCGATTTGCAAGCAGCGCGGCTGGCAAAAACTCGTTTTACGCACGATCTCGCACTGTATCGCAAGGTGGGCGGTGTCAGCACGCTGGACGCGGGCATCAACGGCGAACGCGACTTCGATGGCGCTATTAATGTCGGCCCTGAGGTCGCTGTCTCGCTGCCATTGTTTGATAACGGCAGCGCGCGTATTGCTGCTGCGCAAGCGCGCTTAACGCAGAGCGAGGCACACCTTGCCGGTTTGGAAGTGGCTATTCAAAACGAAGTTGTGCAAGCGCTCGGCGAAGTAAATATTCAACGCCAGCGCGCGCAGCGTTATCGCACCGTCATCATTCCGCAACGCGAGCGTATCGTTGCGCTGAGTCTGCAACGAACGACATTTATGTTGACGGGTCCGTTCGAGTCGCTGTTAGCGAAGCAACAAGAATACGCAGCCTACCTGGAGTACGTAGACGGGTTGGGTGCTTATTGGCGCGCGCGCGCCGACTTGGCTAAGGCTGTTGGTCGAGCGATACCGCATAGTGAAACCAATGCGGCGCCATCGACGCCGCTTGGCGCAGAGCCGGCGATGGATGCGATGCCGCAGACGGATCACTCGAAAATGGAAATGGATCACTCGAAAATGCAGCACGCGCACTAAACTTTTTATCAGCAAGGATTTCACGATGATTAACCGCCGCAAGCTACTCAGCCTCTCCAGCAAATTTACCGCGCTTTTAGGTATTGGCGTCGGCGCACAACGCGCACTGGCGGAGGACACTATGACCGGCATGAGTCCCGATCACCCGAGTGCACTGCTCAAGTCGACGGGTGTTGGCGCCAGTCGTACCGTTGAAACGCACGGCTATCGTCCGGTGCAAACTTTGAATGGCCGCTCGCTACCGTATCGGCTGCGCGATGGCGTCAAAGAATTCCATCTGATTGCGCAAGAAATCGAACACGAGTTTGCGCCGGGCACCAAAATTAAAGCGTGGGGATACAACGGATCGACACCCGGTCCGACCATCGAAGCGGTCGAAGGCGATCGCGTGCGAATATACGTGACCAATCGATTGAAAGAACATACGACCATTCACTGGCACGGCATTTTATTACCGAGCGGGATGGATGGCGTCGGCGGCTTGAGCCAGCCGCCTATTCAGCCGGGTGAAACATTCGTGTACGAATTCACGCTGCAGCAGCACGGCACCCACATGTATCACCCGCACGCCGATGAAATGGTGCAATTGGCGATGGGCATGATGGGGCTTTTTATTATCCATCCGAAGAACACCGATACAGCGCCGGTCGATCGCGATTATGCAATTCTGCTGCACAACTGGGCCGTGCATCCCGGTACTTGGCGACCCGATCCATCGGTGATGGTCGATTTCAGTTTATGGACCATGAACAGCAAAGTGTTTCCCGCAATTGAGCCGCTGCTTGCGCAAGCGGGTGAGCGCGTGCGTATTCGCTTTGCTAACTTATCGATGTGGAATCACCCGATGCATTTACACGGTGTGCAATTTCAAGTGACGGGTTCCGATGGTGGCCGCTGGCCGCCATCGCAATGGCGATCGGAGGTGACTGAGATCGTTGGCGTGGGACAAACGCGCGATATTGAATTTGTTGCAGTGCCCGGCGATTGGGCGCTGCATTGTCATATGTCGCATCACACCATGAATGCAATGGGGCACGGTATTCCCAATCCGCTCGGCGTCGATCAGAGCGGTGTCGAGGATCGCATGCGCGCGCTACTGCCGGGCTATATGGCGATGGGCGAAAATGGCATGGCCGAACATGCGGAGCACACCGCGATGGGGCATATGCAAGGCCCCGTCAACACATTGCCGATGATGAGCGGGGTCGGCCCTTACGGCAATTTAGAAATGGGTGGCATGTTCACGGTTGTTAAAGTGCGCGAAACCTTGAAAGGTAATCGCGACCCCGGCTGGTACAACGCACCACACAATACCGTGGCCCGCCGCGCGCATTCGGTACCAAGCGATCTACCCAGTTAGAAATCATGCAGCAACAAAAATAAATTAATTGAAGTGCTCGCAGCGAAAATATTTTCGATTGGTGTCGATGGAGTTTTAAGCGCAGGGCATAGCGCTTACTCGCCGATCAAAGCGGCCGCGTACGGCTTGACCAATTCGCCCGCTAGGAATAAGGTGCGCGCCCGTCGAGCATAAATATATACTGATTACGCCAGTCACCTTGGGGCTAATGGAGTTCATTCGATGTTAGATCTTGAGCGCATCCGCAGCGCCCAGCTGCGGGCCGATCCCTTTCCGTACACCGTTATTGACGATGCGATAGCAAAAGAAAATCTTGCCGACGTCATAAAAGATTTTCCGGATATTCGTCACCCGGGCAGTATTCCGATTTCAACAGTCAGTTATGGCGAAGCGTTTGCCGCGTTGTTGGCGCAGCTCAATGGCGAGGCGTTGCGCCAATTGATCGCGGAAAAGTTTGCCGTTGATCTTAGCGATAAACCGATCATGACCACTGTGCGTGGTGTCATGCGCAGTAAAGACGGTCGTATTCATACCGATTCGAAAACCAAGGTGATTACTATCCTGATCTATTTCAATGAGGATTGGCAGGAGGGTGATGGGCGTTTGCGGATATTGCGCAATGGGCACGATATAGAAAATTTCGTCGAAGAAATACCGCCTAAATTCGGCACCATGCTGATTTTTAAAGTCACTGACAATTGCTGGCATGGGCATAAGCCAGTGGTGGGCAAGCGCCTATCGTTGCAGATGAATTATGTGGTAAATGAAACGGCAAAAAATAAGCACCAGTTTTTTCATAATCTTAGCGCAAAGCTTAAAAATTTATTTCATTGAGTCATTCGGTAAAACTGGGATTCTTGTTCAATGCGAGTTCTTGTCGTCAAACTCACCTCGATGGGTGATCTAGTTCAAGCATTGCCAGCACTTTCCGATGCGCACCAGATGCGTCCCGATATTATCTTTGATTGGGTAGTCGATGAATCGTTTGCGGAGGTGCCTGGCTGGCATCCCGCCGTTGATCGAATTATCAAAACCGCGCATCGTCGCTGGAAGTCGAAGCTGCTGCATACGGCGACTCGCGGGCAGCTGCAATCTTTTATCGGTGAGTTGCGTCAGTATCGTTACGATGCGGTGATCGATGCGCAAAGCAATCTTAAAAGCGCGGTAGTTACTGCGTTGGCGCGCGGACCAAAGCACGGGCTCGATCGCCACTCGGTGCGCGAGTTTTCCGCGCATTGGGCCTATCGACATCACTACGCAATTCCGAAGGAGCAATTGGCGATAGCGCGCTGGCGACAGCTATTTGCGCAGACGCTGCACTATGCGCTGCCCGACACGCCCCCGGATTTTGGCTTGGCGATCAATGCGTGGCCCGCTGTCGATAAGAAGTCCGCTGCCGATAAGAAGTCCACGTCCGATAAAAAGTACATCGTGGCTGTTCCTAACGCCAGCTGGGATAATAAATATTGGAGCGACAGTCATTGGCGGGAGGTGATCGCAACAGCTCGCGCAAGCGGATTGGATGTGCTGCTTACTTCCGGCTCTGAAAAAGAGCAGCAACGCTGTGCGCAAATTGCCGACGGTCTCGATAACGCACGCGTGTTGCCGCGAATGACGTTGACCGAAGTGGCGGCGATTTTATTAAAAAGCGCTGGAGCTATTTGCATGGATACCGGGCTTGCTCATGTTGCAGCAGCGCTCAATATACCCACGCTAACCTTGTACGGCCCTACCGATCCGAACCTCATTGGCGCCACGGGCGCGAACTCCCACCATTTATTGGCTTCCGGTTACGACTGCATTCCCTGCTATCGACGCGAGTGTTCGGTAATCGGCTATCGCGGCACCGAAGCGCAGTGTTTGAAAAAAATAACTGCAGAACAAGTTTGGAAAATGTTTCTGAAGTTGTAGAAAAAATATTTCCTTGCCTGATCTAATTTAAGCCGATAAATAAAATACCTTTTGATCGGCTTTGATCGACCGCCCCGAGATACAGCAGGTTTGCGGGTGCGGCAAATTCTGCGCAACGCAATGCTAGCGCAACGTGCGCCTGTGGAATTAAAACGAAATTCAGATAGAAAAAACGCCGCAAATTTTATTCGTTGGCTGAATTATTTTCACCATCGCCGATGAATCGTTTGTCGGCCCCTACGCCGAGCGCGCCAAACAAACCACCAACCACATTGTAGCGAATATACATAAAGCGCTGAGTTTGGCGCAGTAGAGTTTGCGAAGGTTGTTAGTTGGGTTTTAGATGCAGGTGGGATGACCGCAGTTCGGACATTCCGGTCATTGGCGTACTGAGTGGAATTTTACCGAAAGCAGCCGCTTGCTGGACTCATAACCTACAAAACAAATAAAAATCAATGACGGCAATCAGGATAGGGAAATATTTCAAAAGCATCTTTTTAGCTTCTGGTGGACAGGCCAAACCTTGAATATGTTTGACTTAGTTTGAGCAGTACGCTGATGAAGTATTGCCAGCGTTTCGTTAGCTTCACAAGTTGCCAAGAGACGTCCATCTCAAAGACAGTTTATTGAAGATGTGCAGAGCCCCAGACTTGGCGCGCCCTGCACATCATCCCCTTAGTATTTTAATTACAAGTCGGTAGTAGTCGCCACCGCCGCTTTGCAAGGCACAGCCATCCCAGTGCCATGGGCTACGCTAGCATCGCCATTTACACAGACATTACCAAAGTCGCGAATTTTAACAGGGGTGACCGTTACTCCGTTTAACACTGCAGGAGCCTTGTAAGTAAATGTAGTCCATTTATCGGCCGGAAGCTCAGCGCTGCCATTATTCAAATAGTAAGAAACTCCTTCAACTATTGCGGTGGTAGTTCCTCCAACTGAAGTGGTGCCAACCTGAACAATCCCGGGCTGAACCGCAATAGCCAATCTCTTACCACTAATAACAGCTGCTGGAGGGATGCCATCAACATGCAAGCCCCGCACCGCCAATTCACCAACATGGTTGAAGCTAATATAACGGCCATCTGCATTAACAGCGTTCGCCGCAAATCTTCCGCCATTGATATTTACAGTCACCGGAGCGCCATTAGTTGACCCGCCCGCCGTATCGCCAGGATTGCCAACTAGCAGCATTCGATTGCTGTTCTCGCTGTTCGATTCATTAATATCGAACGTTCCATAAGGGCCGCCCACACAAAAATTGGCGTTTCCCCAGTTATTTTGAAAGCCGCCAGTGCTTGAGATAAACCCTGTCTTCGAATCGACAAAACAGCCAGTATTTCCTGCCGCCCCATATCCGTTCACCGAAATTAACCGATGCTGATGGGATTGGCTATGCTCAACTAATACGACTGCTTTCATAACATTATAAAAAGTGCTATCGATAATGGTCGACATGTCATTGTTTATGCCGTCGCTGTTATTAATGTTATATCGATTACTAAAACGAACACCATAATTTAAACCATTTGCATTTGTTCCTTCCGCAGTCACATGATCGAGTGAGTTTTTAGACGAAGGCCATGTGGGCCCCTGACAAATAGGTGACGTATACGGACTAGTGACCGTACTGGCGAACTCAAATGCGCTTTCAAGCGGTTGCGACGGAGTTGAATGGACCATTAAATTGGTAAACCGCATATGATTGGAGCCGACAATGAGAAACATAGGTTTACCAGTGGCGCCCATCCAGTGCAACTGTGCTCCGTGACCATCGATCACGCCTTCGGTACCATTGCAGACTATTATCGTGTCGTTAATTAGATATTGCTTGCCCGAAGAGCCCGCAACATTTCCAAACTTATTTGTTGTTGCATCGTGTGCGGCATTGATCGCTGCTTGCCAACAAGCGGTATCGTTGCCCGTTGCCGTACATGAGCCTGTGCCAACCATCGACTCGGGAGTGATGTCTACAGCGTAGGTACTGAGCGAAATAGTGAGTGAAAATAGCGGCAAGGCGAATCGTTTGAGGGATTTAATGGACAATATGAAATAGCTACTCATAAAAAATCTCCGTATATTTCCATGTAATGATTATTATCTTGCGTAACGACCGTTACGCCACGAGAAGATAACAGGTCTCGCGCCCCCGCTCAACTTGACGGCTAAATTATGTATATCTCGAATTCTGAAGGCGTAGATTTTTTCCAATGACGGCCTTGGAGGCAATTAAACGCTGAGGGCAATGTCCGCAAAGTCCGAGTTGCACCCAAAACAAAAACGCCCGACAAAGCCGGGCGTTTTTTGAATCAACTAACAATCAAACCAATTCAATCGCCATTGCCAACGCTTCGCCGCCACCGATGCATAGCGTCGCGATGCCGCGTTTTTTGCCGTATTTTTTCAGCGCGTGCATCAACGTGACAATTAAGCGTGCACCGGTCGAGCCGATCGGGTGGCCTTGGGCGCAGGCGCCGCCGTGTACGTTAACTTTGCTGTGATCGATTTTTAAATCGCGCATCGCCAGCATCGTTACCATCGCGAATGCTTCGTTGATTTCCCACAGATCGACATCGTCGACCGACCAGCCAATTTTTTTCAATAATTTTTGCACCGCACCGATTGGTGCGAGGGTGAATAATTCGGGTTGATGCGAGTTGCGCGCGTGGCCGAGGATGCGTGCGAACGGTTTGATACCGCGTGCTTGCGCGGTGGCTTCGTTCATCAACACCAGCGCTGAGGCGCCGTCGGATATCGAACTGGAATTTGCTGCGGTGATGGTGCCGTCTTTTTTAAACGATGGTTTTAAGTTGGGGATTTTTTCCAGCTTGGCAGCGAGTGGTTGCTCGTCGTCTTTAACTAACGTTTCGCCTTGGCGAGTTTTGATTGCGACCGGCGCGATCTCGCCTTCGAGCGAGCCATCTTTAATTGCACGTTGCGCACGCAATAACGATTCGATTGCAAACGCATCCATCTGCTCGCGCGTCAGGCCGTTATCGTCGGCGGTGGCTTGCGCGTACACGCCCATTAATTTGTTGTGGTACGGATCTTCGAGGCCGTCGTAAAACATATGGTCTTTTAATTCGACGTGACCGGTGCGCACGCCGCCGCGCGCGTTTGGCAAAATGTGCGGCGCATTGGTCATGCTTTCCATGCCGCCGGCGATCATTGTTTGATAGCTGCCGGCGACGATTTGATCGTACGCAAAAATCGTGGCTTGCATCGCCGAGCCGCACAGTTTGTTGATCGTCACGCAACCGGCGGTGTTCGGCACGCCGGCGTTCAATCCCACTTGTCTAGCTGGGCCTTGTTTGAGTCCCGCAGACAACACGCAGCCCATCAACACTTCTTCGACATCGGCCGCTTTAACGCCGGAGCGTTCGAGCGCAGCTTGCACGGCGATGGTGCCCAACTCGACGGCAGTGGCGCCGCTCAAGCAACCTTGTAAGCCGCCCATGGGAGTGCGGGCGCCGCTGACGATGACGACTGAGTTCGTAGACATGTTGATACCTATCATTAAGAGAAATGCTGAGAAGGGAAGGCGCTCATTTAGCCACAGCGGTGACGCCCAAGCAATTGTCAGTGTTGCCCTCACCCTAACCCTCTCCCGCAGGGAGAGGGAATTAGATCAAGCGACGCTAAATAATTTACCGCGCACCGATTGCCGATAATCGCGCGGCGTTTGTTTCATCGCTTCTTTGAAGAGGCGACAAAAATAACCGCTATCGACATAGCCGACTGCGAGTGCGACTTCGGCGATGCTGAGATTGCTGGTGCGCAACAATTCGCGTGCGTTATTAATGCGCTGCTGTTGCAGGTATTCGCTGGGGCTGATACCGATGGCCTGTTTAAAACGGCGATTCAACGAGCGCAGGCTGATGCCTAACGTTTGCGCTACATCGGGTATGCGCAGTGCTTCGGCGTGTTGCGCGCGCAATAAATCCTGCGCTTGCACGATCAATTCGTCGCCGTGTACATCGGCGTGACCGGCGCTGTACAGATGATGCTCGAACGGCCTACGAATTTCCGGTGAAAATTGCGCTTCGACTTTGCGCGCGAGCTGGCGATCGTACAGCAGCTCGATAAAATGCACGGTCAAATCGGCAACTGAATTGATCGAGCCCGCACAAAAAATGCCGCTCGCCTCGGTGAGTAAATGACGCCGTTGCAATTGCACCAACGGATAACGTTGCGCGAATTGCTCGAAGTAAAACCAATGCGTGGTGGCGGGGCGGTGATCGAGCAGGCCTGCTTCGGCGAGTAAAAAACTGCCGGTGCCGACCGCGCAGATGCGTGTTTGCTGATGGGCGAGCTTTTGCAGCCACGGCAGTAGTTCGCGCTGTTGACGCAGCGTGGTCAACGGATTGCGCCACAGTGCCGGCACGATCAATAAGTCGGTGTGTTGAATGCTGCTCGGCTCGCCGCTGAGCTTTAGTGTTAGGCCGCTGGCGGTACTGATTTCATCGCCGCCGGGGCCGACCAAATCGTACTGCAATGCAGCGGTGGGACGTCGCGCCGAGCGCGCGGCATTATCGGCGGCGAGCAACATCTCCATCGGCAGCGACAGGCTGGAGGCGAGGGCGGTGGGTAAGGCGAGCAGCGTTATATGCGGCACTGGCTGATAAATCCCATTATGTGGCGATATTGGCCAGTATAACGTGACCGATCCGCATTACAATGCGTAACAGAAGTGTCATTTTGGACGCCCCAACCAATCACTATCGCGCAGCGCATTAAGGAATTGTGATGGCTAGACTTCCCCTCATCGTCGGTTTCGGCGGCATCAACGCGGCCGGTCGCAGTTCGTTCCACCACGGCTATCGACGGATGGTGATCGATGCGCTCGACACCGCTACCGTCGATCTAACGCTGCGCAGTCTCGCTGCACTAATGCGCTTGCCGCAGGATAGTCTCAGTGCCGAGCAGCGCGCGTACATTCTCGAACATACGTTGATTCGGCGTATCGAAAATGATTGGTTTGATCCCGATCGCGTGGCGGTCAATCGGCGTCTACCGATCGCGGCGGGCCAACAACCGGTCAGCTTTGTCACCACGGCGCGTAGCATCCCCGAAATCTTGCCGAATGGTTGGCAGGTTACTGCGCTCGATGATCGCAATGTGCGCGTCGATATCAGCGGCGAAACGGATTTATTGTTGCCGTGTACCGAGGCGATGACGGTGCAAGCAGCGGGCATTCTGCCGACCGGTTTCGATCCCGGCAAGTTGTACCAATCGCGCAATCATCCGCGCGGTTTGCAATTATCGGTATTCGCCGCCAGCGATGCGCTCGGCTCGATGGGCATCGCGTGGGAAACAATTTGCAAACACGTCGCACCCGATCAAATCAGTTGTTACGCCGGCAACGCGATGAGTCAGTGCGATGAAAATGGCAATGGCGGCATGCTCGGTGCGCGCTACCGCGGCAAGCGTGTCACCTCGAAACAATTGCCTTTCGGTTTATTGGAAATGCCGGCCGATTTTGTTAACGCATACGTGTTGGGCAATATCGGCAATACCGGTGGCAACGCCGGCGCCTGTGCAACGTTTTTGTACAGCTTGCGACAGGGACTCGACGATATTCACTGCGGCCGCGCGCGCGTGGTGGTGATCGGTTCGAGCGAAGCGCCGGTGCTGCCCGATGTAATGGAGGGTTTCGCGGCGATGGGTGCACTCGCGCAAGATAAAGATTTATTGGCGCTCGATGCGCATCTCGGGCGCACCACGCCCGATTATCGTCGCGCCGCGCGACCGTTCAGCACCAATTGCGGTTTTACGATCGCCGAGGGCGCGCAGTACATCGTGTTGATGGACGATGAATTAGCGTTGCAATTGGGCGCGACAATTTACGGCGCGGTCAGCGATGTATTCGTTAACGCCGATGGTCACAAGAAATCGATTTCGGGCCCCGGCGCCGGCAATTATCTGACGGTTGCAAAAGCGTGCGCAGTAGCGCGCGCAATCGTCGGCGAAGAGTCGTTGCGACGCCGTTCGATGGTGCAGGCGCACGGTACCAGCACGCCGCAAAATCGCGTTAGCGAATCGCATATTCTCAACCAAACCGCGAAATTATTTGGCATCGAGCGCTGGCCGGTTGCGGCGATCAAAGCGTATATCGGCCACACGTTGGGGCCATCGTCGGGCGATCAATTGGCGGCGACGTTGGGCATGTGGGCGCATGGCATTATTCCCGGCATTAAAACCATCGATCACATTGCGGCCGATGTGCATCAAAGCCATTTGCAAATTAGTAGCGAGCACGTCGAAGTCGGCGTCGAAGGAATCGATATTGCGATATTGAATGCGAAAGGTTTTGGCGGTAACAATGCATCGGCGCCGGTGTTCGCGCCGCACGTTGCATTATCGTTGCTGCAAAAACGTCATGGCGCAGCGACGATGTCGGCGTATCGCGAGCGCAACGAAACGGTGCGCGCACAAGCGGCGAGTTACGATGCAGCGGCGTGTAGCGGCGATTTCCAAACGATTTATAAATTTGATCATCAAGTATTAAATGGCGAGCAGCTCGATTGTTCGGCGCACGCGATTGCGGTGCCCGGCTTCGATCATCCGGTCGCTTTGGATTTTGAATCGCGCTATAAAGATTGGTGATGATAAATTGGTAATGATCCGCAAGTACGTGCGTCACCCCAGTTCGATTCCGATTGAATTGTCGGTTGCGCACACGCCGTGCTTCGGCCAACAGCGGCTGGCGAATATCGCCACCGGCGGTTTTGCGTGCTCGGTGAGCGAGCCGGTGGTGGTGGACGCGATTATCGAAGTGCGCATTCCAATGATTTGGCCGGATTATCGCGGCAGCGGCGTGGTGAAATGGTGTCGCGGTGAGGCGCCGAATTACGAAGTCGGTATCGAGTTTTCTGAGCAGGATTTATTCAAAGCGAAAATGGTCGAGCAGCTTAGTCAGATCGAACATTATCGCAATCAGCTGTGGGTCGAGCAGGGGCGCATCGTCGATGGCGAGCAAGCTGCTGCGGAGTGGATCGAGCGCTACGCTAAAGATTTTGCCGAATCGTTTCAAGATTCGCACTAATTTAAAAATGGGTAGACGTTTTAAAATTCACCGAGCGTTTTACAATTAATCGAACGATAAACCGTTCTGCACGTATTGCTCGACGCGAATTCCGTACGTGCCATTCGGCAGTACATTCTTAATCAAGTGCTCTGTGTCGCCACTCGCACCGCTGCGCTCCAAATTAGCGATGCGCTCGGTGGTGGGTTGTTTATCGGCACCGAGCAATATCATTACTTTGGGTAAATGCCGGTGGCGGAAGTTGGTGCTGATCACCAGACCGACTTCGCCGCTGTGCAATTCGACGACGCTGCCGGGTGGATAAAGCCCGATACAATCGACGAATTGCTGCGCTAGTTTTGGATCAAATTTTTTGCCGATTTGATCGGTGATGATGCGCATCGCATTCAGCGACGAAGCGCCTTTTTTGTAGCAGCGATCGCTGGTGATTGCGTCGTAGACATCGCACAGCGAGACGATGCGCGTGAAATCGGTGATACCGCTGGCTTTGATTTTGCGCGGATAACCGCTGCCATCCATATTTTCGTGGTGGCTGTAGGCGACGTCGATAGCGCCTTGGTAAATGTTTTTGTGCTGCATCAAAATATCGCGGCCATCGATCGGATGCTTTTTCATCGCGTCAAATTCGATTTCGGTGAGCGCGCCGTCTTTATTCAGTACATCGAGCGGCGTTTGCATTTTGCCGACATCGTGCAACATGCCGGCCAAGCCCAGTTTATTTAAATCTTCTTCGCTGGCGCCGAGATGGCGGCCAAAGGTGATCGCGAGCAAGCCGACGTTCAAGCTGTGCTCGGAAGTATATTCATCGCGACTGCGCAGTTTTGCCATCCACATCATCGCATCGGGGTTGCGCAAAATACTGCGCACGCATTCGGAGACGGTCGCTTTCACTTCTTTGATATCGATGGCGCGGCCGAGGCGCACTTCATCCATAAACGAGCGCGTCAACGAACGCGCATTGGTGTGCGCGCTTTTTGCATTCAGTAGTTCGTCTTTACGATTGGCGGTGTTGATGTAACTTTGTTTGCGTACCAGCTGCGATTCTTGCGTTGCGCGTTCGGTCGCTGGCAGCCAGCTATCTTCGCTCAGTTCGATCGAGACGCTTTGGCAGTACTTGGCGATTTCGTCGATATCGTCGACGCTGCGAATATGAAAGCCCTGCAAAATAAACGGCGTTTCAAGCCACGGACGATCAAGCTCGGATACGTACATGCCGACTTTGAGCCCGCTGACGGGGATCTGCATGATTTTTTTTTCTTGAACCGTTCGGCCGGGGCGAACGATGGTTTTTTTGTCCATGATGCTAACGAATCGCTACCTTTGATAGGGCTTAGTGTAGAAGAAAGCGGCCTGCGCTGCACTGGTCTAAAATCACTGGCGACCTCATTATTCCGCACGCCTGTTCGGCATTAACTCACATTCAGCGAGTGTCTGCGGTATATCGCAGCTGTCCGTTAGGCGCCGCGCAGCCAAGTTGCACTGAGTATTCCCAGCAGCGTCATCAGCAGCGAGCCCAGTACATGCAGCGTAACCGCACCGAGCGCCCACGATAACCTGCCTTCCTGCAACAGCGTGACCACTTCCGCTGAAAATGTAGAAAACGTCGTCAGCCCGCCAAGAAAACCGGTAATGACAAACAGCCGCCACTCAGGTGCGAGCGCGGGATGCGAGCCGAAAAAAACAATTGCAGTGCCGATCAAATAACCGCCGACCAAATTAGCGAGCAAGGTACCGAGCGGAATTATTGGGAAGATATTGTTGAACTGCGTGCCGAATACCCAGCGCAACAGCGCGCCAAACGCCGCGCCGATACCGATCGCGGCAATCGATGGAAACATAGCGTGCACCTCTGCAAAGTCAGCGACACTTTATGCCGCGGCTGCGGTGCGGTGCAAGTCGTTGCTGCGAATGGAGAGACTGTAGTAGTGCAGCCGATTTTGAGTAGTGCAACCGATTTTGAGTAGTGCAACCGATTTTGTCGATTGTATCGTCGAGCAATCCGCGTGGGAAAACGGCTGCGAACATACCGCCACAACCTCGCATTTTCTTGACACCCCGTCTCCAGCCTTGTAGCGTGCCGGATATGAGTCGAATAGTATTCTTCCTTGCGCTGATTTTTGTCGTTGCCTGTGCGCAAGGGTTTCCGCTGCATGGTCATCTACACCGCGATGCGGATGCTCATTCTGCAAACGTAGAACATGACCATCTGTTGCCGCACAATCACACCTTTAGCGTGGACTTTGACGATGCTCACGAGCATTCTGATATCGTGGAAATCGATTTGTTAGGCACAGCAATTTCTGCACGCGATACAGTTCATTCACAGGTGTTGTTTATCTCAACAGCAATCTGGGTCTTGGTACTAACCGTTGTGTGGGTCTGTATAAGACGATCGCCGCCCGCTATTCCTCTGTGGCATTTTGGTCCCCCTCCGTTATTGCGGCCATCGCCGCGCGCTCCTCCCGTCTAAGCTTCCCTCACCGGTAAATTGTTAGACCTCCGCGCGAATAGCTCGCGCTTATGCCTCGGGAGGCATTCACATGAACTGGTTATCCGCGCACGCATATGGCGTGTGCATCGGATTTATTTCCGTGTTTTTTTCTATTTCTATTTGCGTCGCAGAGCCGACTGAATGGCGCGCGGGACTGAGTTTGCCGCAGGCACTCGCCGCCGCACTCGATAAAAATCCTGAGCTGCAAAGTTCGGTGTACACGCTGCGCGCCGCCGATGGTCGTATCCAACAAGCGGGCATGTCGACGAGTCCAGAATTTTCGGTGCAGGTAGAAAATTTTGGCGGCAGCGGACGCGATAGCGGTACCGATGCAGCGGAAACCACGTTAATGCTCTCGCAGGTGATCGAGTTGGGCGACAAGCGCGGTCGGCGCTCGCTTGCCGCACAGGCGGGTCGCACCGTAGCTTCCGCAGAGTATGACGCGCGCCAACTCGATATTCTTGCGGAGGTCACACGCCGTTTTATTCATGTGGCGACCGATCAAGAAGAAGTGAAACTCACGCGACGCGCCACGGCTCTAGCGGAAAAAACGGTGGTAGCGGTTGAACAGCACGTACTGGCAGCGAAGTCGCCTGCGGTTGAATTAAACCGCGCCCGCATCGCACTGACGCGAGTCAAGTTAGGTGAGGAGCATGCCGAACACGAACTGCAATCGTCGCGTCGCAAATTGGCGGCGATGTGGGGAGAGACCGAACCGGAATTTGGCGAAGTCTCTGCCGATTTATTTGAATTGCCGCAACCCGGTAGCTTTGACGCGCTAGTGGCGGGTATCAAAACCAATCCAGATTTCACGCGTTTTGCGAGTGAGCAAAGGCTGCGTGATGCCGAGTTGCGTTTAGCGGAGTCGCGCCGCATGCCGAATATTCAAGTAGGCGCCGGCATTCGTCAATTACAGGAAACCGACGATCACGCCTTTGTCGTTTCCTTTTCGATGCCGTTGTTTGTCGGCAGTCGCAATGCGGGTGCTGTCGCTGAGGCATCGGCTCGCCGCGAGCAAGTCAGCGTCGATGAGCGCGCAGCATTTATTCGTGCGCAGGCGCAGTTATTCGAGCTGTATCAAGAGCTGAAGCACTCGTTGGCGGAAGCCAGCGTGTTGCGCGCGGAAGTCTTGCCGCAATCAGAGGCGGTGTTGGCGCAAACCGAGTACGCGTATCGACGCGGTCGCTATTCGTATCTGGAATGGATTGCGGCACAGCGCGAGCTGCTCGATGCACAGCGCAGTTTGATCGAAGCCGCCGCCAACGCACACCGTTATTTCGCTGAAATCGAACGCCTGACGGGCGAATCACTCGCTGCTCGCGGCGCTACCCATGGCACTAGTCACAGTACTGGCCCGCAGGCACATTGAGATGAGAATCCTTATGAAAAACTCCATTCTTGTTTTTTCTTTTTTAATGCTGACTGCGTGTGGTGGTGGCGAGCATACCGAATCGAAACACGACGCTGAACACGGTGCGGCGCAAGCAGCGGAACCCGTGAAAGGACCGCATCGCGGGCGTCTATTAAGCGACGGTGATTTCTCGGTCGAAGTCGCTATTTTTGAAACCGGTGTGCCACCTGAATTTCATGTATATGTGACCAAAGCCGGTAAGTCGATTGATCTCGCTGCCGTGAAATTGAGTATTGAATTAACGCGTCTCGGCAATAAAGTCAGTCGTTTCATGTTCACGCCAGAAAATGATTATTTAAAGGGCAATACCTCCGTTATTGAACCGCATTCGTTTGACGTTAAAGTGATTGCGGAATATGCGGGCGTCAAGCATACATGGGCTTATGATTCATACGAAGGTCGCACCACGATCGCACCCGATATGGCGGCGGTGGCCGAGATTAAAACAGCGGTCGCCGGCCACGGCGTACTGCGCGAAACAATTTTATTGTACGGCACTATTCAACCAAATTCCGAACGTGTGCGCAGTGTTGTTGCACGGTTTCCGGGACCGATAAAAGCTGTAGTGAAACAAATCGGTGACACCGTAAAAGCCGGCGAAACCCTGGCGACGATCGAGAGTAACGACAGTTTGCAATCCTATCCAGTGATTGCACCGATCAACGGTGTGATTACGCAACGTAAAGCCAATGTCGGTGAAGTTGCAGATAAAGAGCCTCTGTTTATCATTTCTGATTTCAGCAGCGTATGGGCGGAGCTGACCTTGTTTGCCCGCGATCGTGCGCGGCTTCATATCGGACAGCACGTTAAAGTATTTGCTGCTGATGGTGGGCAAAACGGCGAAGGTGTCATTAATTTTATTGCGTCGGCCGGATCGGCGGGCAATCAAAGTTTGGTAGCGCGCGTGCAACTGGACAATGCCAAAGCGCAGTGGGTGCCGGGGTTGTTTCTGACCGGTGCGGTCACTGTTGGAGAAACGCAGGCGCCGTTGGTTGTTGTTAATTCCGCGCTGCAAAGTTTTCGTGACTTTACCGTAGTGTTCGCACAAGTGGGTGATACCTACGAAGTGCGCATGCTGGAATTGGGGGCGAGCGACGGCGAGGTAACGGAGGTGTTGGGCGGCTTGGAACCGGGCACAGTCTACGTCGCGGAAAACAGTTATCTCATTAAAGCCGATATTGAAAAATCCGGCGCCAGCCACGACCACTGAGTCCCTCGGCACTACTGAGCCTCTTGGCCCCACTGAGAAAAACGCCATGCTTGAAAAAATTATTTCACTTGCGATACGCAACCGCTGGCTCGTCCTGGTCGCCGTGATGGCGATAGCACTGCTGGGTATTTATAACTATTTCCGACTGCCGATCGATGCAGTGCCGGACATCACCAACGTGCAGGTACAAATCAACACCGAGGCACCGGGTTATTCGCCGCTTGAGGCCGAGCAGCGGTTGACGTTTCCGGTGGAAAGCGTGATGGCGGGATTACCGCAACTGAGTTACACGCGCTCGGTATCGCGCTACGGCTTATCGCAAGTCACTGTGATTTTTGCCGATGGCACCGATATTTATTTTGCGCGCCAATTAGTCGCGGAGCGTTTGCAGGAGGTGAAATCAAAACTGCCGCCGGGTATCGAGCCGACGATGGGACCAATCGCTACCGGGCTCGGTGAGATTTTTATGTTTACCGTTGAGGCGGCAAAGAATGCGAAACAAGCGGACGGCTCCGCGTATACCGGCGTTGATCTGAAAGTGGTGATGGATTGGATCGTGCGGCCACAACTCGCCAAAGTACCTGGTGTAACCGAAGTCAATAGTGTCGGTGGCAATGAGCGCCAATATCTAGTGGCGCCGAGTCCCGCAAAATTATTGAGCTATGGACTCAGCTTGAGCGATATTGTTAGCGCGTTAGAGAAAAATAATGCGAATGTTGGTGCGGGTTACATCGAGCATTCTGGATCGCAATATCTGATTCGCGCACCCGGTCAAGTCGGTAGTTTGAATGATATACGTCGCATCGTCGTTACGCAGCACGCGGGAGCGCCGGTGACAATCGCCGATGTAGCCGAAGTTTCCATCGGTAAAAATCTGCGCAATGGCGCGGCCACAATGAACGGTCAGGAAGTGGTGCTCGGCACGGTGTTCATGTTGATTGGCGAAAACAGTCGCGAGGTATCGAAGCGTGTGGCGGCGAAACTCAATGAGATTAATCGATCGTTACCCGCTGGCGTTACAGCAAACGCCGTTTACGACCGCACCGTATTAGTGGACAAAACCATTGAGACCGTGAAGAAAAATTTGTGGGAAGGTGCAGTGCTGGTTATCGCGGTGTTATTTGCACTGCTCGGTAATCTGCGCGCAGCGCTGGTTACTGCAATGGTAATTCCGCTGGCAATGTTGTTTACGATCACGGGCATGGTCAGCAATCGCGTTAGCGGTAATTTGATGAGCCTGGGTGCACTGGATTTTGGTTTGATTGTCGATGGTGCCGTGATCATCGTCGAAAATTGTTTGCGGCGTTTGGGCATCGATCAACGCGAACACGGGCGGTTACTGACGCGCGAAGAACGTTTCTGTACGGTGTTTGAAGCCACCAGCGAAGTGGTGCGACCGAGTCTGTTCGGTGTGTTCATTATCCTGGTGGTGTACCTACCGATTTTCACACTTACCGGTGTGGAAGGAAAAATGTTTCACCCGATGGCCTTTACCGTGGCCGCGGCGCTCACTGCTGCATTGATTTTGTCGCTGACGTTTGTACCCGCTGCTGTAGCGCTGTTTGTCACCGGCAAAGTTTCTGAACATGAAAACATCGTGATGCGTCGCGCGCGACGCATTTACGAGCCGCTGCTGCGCTGGGTCATTAATGCCCGCGTAGTGGTGGTTGCTGTTGCGGTAATACTGGTAATCGGCGCCGGTGTGCTGGTGTCGCGTATGGGATCGGAGTTTCTACCAACACTCGATGAAGGTGATATCGCGCTGCATGCGTTGCGCATCCCGGGTACCGGTTTGGAACAAGCCATCTCGATGCAAAAAAATCTGGAAGACGTTATTCGACGTTTTCCAGAAGTGGATAAGGTCGTTGCCAAGCTCGGCACTGCCGACATTGCCACCGATCCGATGCCTCCCAGCGTTGCCGATACATTTGTGATGATGAAACCGCGCAGCGAATGGCCCGATCCATCGAAAACCAAAGCGGAGTTTGTAGTCGAATTAGAGCAGGCGGTGTTGCGGGTGCCTGGCAACAATTACGAATTTACGCAGCCGATCCAAATGCGTTTTAACGAATTGATCTCGGGCGTGCGCTCCGATGTCGCCGTGAAAATTTATGGCGATGATTTGGATACATTGCTGGTGCTTGGCAAGCAGGTCGAAAAACTGTTGCAGAAAGTTCCTGGGGCGGCTGACGTTAAATTGGAACAGGCCACTGGGTTACCAGTGATGACGATTACGCCAAAGCGAGAATTGCTCTATCGCTACGGATTAAACGTCGCCGATGTACAGCAGGTTGTATCCATCGCACTGGGAGGGCAGACGGCTGGTCAAGTATTCGAAGGCGATCGACGCTTCGATGTGGTGGTGCGTTTGCCGGACGCTGTGCGCAATGATCTGCGCGCGATCGCTGATCTGCCCGTACCATTGCCGGCCGGCAGTTTTGTGCCGCTACGCGAAGTCGCAGACATCGACATTGCGCCAGGGCCGAATGCGGTTAATCGTGAAAATGGTAAACGCCGCATGGTCATCACCGCCAACGTTCGTGGCCGCGATCTGGGTGGATTCGTGCAGGATGTACAAGGGCGCGTGCGCGAAGCGGTCGTAATCCCCGCCGGCTATTGGGTGGATTACGGCGGCACATTCGAGCAGCTCATTTCGGCCTCTCAGCGTTTGCAGATCGTAGTTCCGCTCTCGTTGTTATTGATCCTCGGGCTTTTGTATCTGGCGTTTCGCTCAATCAAGGATTCGTTGCTGGTGTTCTCCGGCGTACCGCTGGCCATGACCGGAGGCGTGGTTGCTTTGGTCTTGCGCGATATACCGCTTTCGATCTCGGCCGGTGTTGGCTTCATCGCTTTGTCCGGCGTTGCGGTGCTCAACGGTCTGGTGATGATCTCGTTTATCAGCAGCCTGCGCCACGAAGGTCAGTCGCTGGATAATGCCATCATTGAAGGCGCGCTCACACGCTTGCGGCCGGTGTTGATGACAGCGCTGGTCGCGGCATTGGGTTTTGTGCCGATGGCGCTCAATACCGGCATTGGCAGCGAAGTGCAGCGGCCGTTAGCCACGGTAGTGATTGGTGGAATCATCAGCTCTACTTTGCTGACGCTATTGGTTTTGCCGGCGCTCTATCGGCTGGCGTATCGTCCAGCAGCTGCAGTTTAAGAGTAGAGCTGTTGCGGACTTCGCGTGGTTCTAAAATGATCCTAAAATTTTCAGTCGTTTGTTCTACTCTTCATTTCGTTTTTTGCTACAGCAGCAAAGCCGAGCATTTTCGATATCTCGCCTGCGCGCGATGGTGGGGGGTGTGGAGCGGCTAATGGGGTGCTAGCCTTAGGGGAGTCAAGATCAATCGGGATGAGGAGTGGTTGCAGCGTGCGGATAGGTATTCTCGAAGACGAAATCGCCCAACAGGAGCTTTATAAGCTTTGGTTTAGCACGGCCCAGCATGCTTGTGTGTGTTTTGACAGCGGCCTCAAGTTTATCGATACGCTCAAGCGCGAATCGTTTGATCTCTTGCTTATCGATTGGGTGTTGCCGGAAAGCAGTGGCGAAGAGGTGTTGCGTTGGATACGGGCCAATCTTGGCTGGGAGGTGCCGGTGATTTTTATTACTGCGCGCGACAGCGAAGTGGATATCGTGACCGCGCTGCGAAATGGCGCGGACGATTACATCGTCAAGCCGCCCAAATATCTTGAATTACTCGCACGTATTGAATCTTTGTCGCGGCGCACCAAAGCGCCGGTCCTCATTCAGCTGGGTCATTACGAAATTAACCAGGATTTGCGCAGTATTGCGGTTCAGGGTAAGTCGATTGAACTCACGCAAAAAGAGTATGAGTTGGCCTGTTATATGTTTCAGCATCCCGGTAAATTGCTGTCGCGGGTGCATCTGCTCGATAAGCTTTGGGGGCTTAATGCGAATGTCGATACGCGCACGGTGGATACACATGTGAGTCGAATTCGCCGCAAGCTGGGTATCGCGCCTGAGCACGGTTGGCAGATTATTCCAGTGTACGGCTACGGCTATCGCATTGAGAGGTTGGAGCCGACGGCCGCCTAAGCGGCTTTGCATGTGGTGAAGCGGATGGTCGGTTCCGCTATCACCTGCAACTCTTCGTCGCTGATCACTTCACGTAACAATTTAGCAAAATTCGAATTGCTGCTGCGTAGATATTCCGGCGTTACCTGTTTTAGATAAGGCTCTCCCCACAACCCTTCCCATAAGTGCAGACAATACGAGTTGCGGGCTCGCTGGTAGTGCCAGTGCGCACCGCGTAAGGCGTGGAACGACCTTGCCGATGCCAGTCGCACGGCGTCACGTACACCGTGCAGTTTGTATAAGCCTAATTTAAGGATATTACGCGCGACCCGATTGATGAGTTCGTAAAGCGGAGGGGCTTGTCCCCACAGATAGGCTTTCACCGGATCATTGTGAGTGGGGTAAAAAAACGCGTATTGATCGGCGACGTGGATTTGCTCTGGAAATTCACGTGCGAGCTGCCACGGCAAAATCACCGAATGATAGTTCCATTGATCACCGTCGAAATTACGGTATTCATTGCGCCAGCGTTTCAAAAATGGCGATTGTGAGTGCGTCATAATGACCGCATTACAAAGCCCCGTTCCCGCTTCGATTCCCATCACAAATTCACGATTCAGTAATGGGTCGAATGAGTTCAGTGAAATAATATCGAGATCCAAATAAATGCCGCCGTGACGCTCCAGCTGTTCCAGGCGAATAACATCGGCCATGTGTGCTGGGTATTTAATGGCATTACCATGAATTTGGTGGACCTGCTCAACACGATTCAGTGTGAGTAAAGGCTCCGCTTTTTCCCACCAGTGACCGGTTGGCGCTTCCGTATGATGGAAATAGATACAGGTAGGCTGATGCACTTTTTTCGCGGTAAAAATTGCGAGAAAATGAATGAAGTTGAAGGGGCGGCCGCCGACATAAATGAAGTGAATTATTTTCGGGATCATAAGCGTGGCCTCTCGATAATGCGGGCTGGAATACCGACCGCCAGTGCGCCGGCAGGCACATCTTGTAGTACGACGGCATTGGCACCGATGATGGCGTCATCGCCGACGTGAATCGGGCCGAGTAGTTTCGCGCCAGCGCCGATATCGACGCGATTTCCAATGGTCGGGGCTCCGCGCACATTGGTGTTGCGCAGTCCGATGGTGACACCGTGGCGCAGGACAACATCGTCGCCAATCACTGCGTCGCCGCTGATAATGATTCCGCCGAAGTGATCAATTCGTAGTCGCCGACCGACACGCGTTTCACATGGTAATTCGATGCCGGTGATAATTTGGCTGAACGTACGCAGTATTTTGTAAATCAGGGAAAGGGGTTTGCGCAGAATGACGGGATGTACGCCGTAGCGCCACTGACCAAACCGATACACACACATTACCCATAAACCTTGTCGCCATACATCGTGCTGGTAAGTGCGACAGTCTTCGCGCAGCGTTTCAAACATCACCGTCTTCTCCAATAGTTTTTCCTGTGCTAATTGAAGTTCATCGCAAGGTGTGGTTTGCGAAGAGAGCACAAACACTTTGTAAACTTCGCGTCACAAAGACCTTACCAAGGACGCGGTGGCGTGATAGTGCCGCCCATGGTTTCGCGCCATGCCCGCTGCATTAGCTCGGCAATGCGATGCGATTCGGCCGCTTTTGATTCGCTGCCTTTCGCGGTACGGGCTTTTAACTCGCGCAGCGCGTGCCACAGCGTTTCCAATTGTGCAACAAGCCACGCGATCACTTGCCCATGATGTTTGCGGTAATAAAGCAGGCCGCTGCGCATGCGCCACAGAGTGAGTTGCGAACCGGATTTACTGAAGTCCGCTTGCTCAACGGTTTTGGATGATTCGCCACCCGTGTGATGAATCACTATGTCGGGCCAATAGCAGATCTTCCAGCCGGCCGCCTTAAAGCGCCGGCATAAATCGACTTCTTCGTAATACAGAAAAAAGCGCTCATCGAACAGTCCGAGCTGGCGCAATACATCGTGACGCATGATGGTGAATGCACCGGGTACCCAATCAACTTCCGCTGCATCCGCAGGATTTGCCCAGGTGCGATCGAAGCGGCCAAATAAGCGCGAGCGTGGAAAGCGCGCGGCAAGACCGGTTAACACTAAAAACTCGTTAAGCAGTGAAGGAAATTGCCGTGCGGACGGTTGATCGGAGCCGTTGCGATCGAGCAAGCGACCACCGGCCAGACCGACTTCCGGATTCGCGCGCATGTGATCGAGAGCGGCATTAAACGATATAGCATCGATCAGTGCGTCAGGATTAAGCAGTACTACATAGCGCCCCGTCGCGTATTGGAAGCCTGCATTGTTCCCGGCGGCAAAACCGAGATTTTCGTGGCTGCGTACAAGGCGAACTTGGGGAAATGCTTCCGCGACCATATCTGCTGAACTGTCGCGTGACGCATTGTCGACGACGATAATTTCAACACGGTGTGAGCGTGTTGCAGCGAGTGTCTGTCGCAGGCACCCGCGTAATATTTCACGCGTATTGAATGAAACGATAATGATGCTGGCTTCAGGTTGCGTTGTGTTTTTCATTTCAGCTTCTCCAGATTACAGGCCAGTGCGATTCGTACGTGTCCACGCTGCACCACTGTGGGCGGCGGTCAGTGTTGGTATGAGTAGACGTAATTTCCAGACAAGGTACGCAGGTATGCGCGCGAGTAACTTCAGTTGCGTCCATGGTAAATTCGTCACGCGCATGGCGATCAGTACATGCGCGAATAAAACACCCGTTGTGGTGAGTGTGAGGGCTGCAGCTGCTTTAATTTCTAAGCTTGCAAGTAGCAGAGAGGCGGCGGCGAGTGTGAGCAAGAGATGCAGTGCGAGAGGTAACAGCAGCAGATCGGCCAAGGGCTCAATCAAAGAAAATTTCGCGCGCAAAATATTGCGTGCGAGTTTTCTGCCGTAGCTACGCAACATGTGCAGACGGCCACCCTCCCAGCGAGTACGTTGCGTGTCGGCACCTTGTTGACCAATTGGCATGGTGCCGCGCACGGACGTGCTGTCGACAAATCCCACGCGAATACCGGCTTCGCATAAACGCAGATGATATTCGAGATCTTCGACTATCGAGCTCGCTGTGTAGGGAACTTGCGAGAGCACTTCGCGACGCAGTGCGAAACCGTTACCGAGAATTCCCGTCGAGAGGCCGAGACGATCACGACTGCGTGGGCGCAACACGTTAAAAGCGGCTAGGGCAATTTCAGCGAGACCAGTACGCGAGGATGCTTCACCATTCAGCACGGTATAGCGTGTTTGTAGCGCCATTTCGCCGGCGCCGAAATGCTGGCGTAAATGAGCGATGAAGTCGACTTCGACGACGCTATCAGCATCGATGACAACAAATGCAACGTAGTCTTCGGGTAACAGTGTAGAGAAAGCAAAATCGAGTGCATAACCTTTGCCGCGCCGCTGCGAATCGGCTCGGTGTAATACGCGTTTTGCGTATGGGCGAGCTATTTCAGCGGTGCTGTCGGTGCAGTTGTCGGCGATTACGAAAATATCTGTGTCACCGTCACGTTGAGATGCACGACGCAGGCTGAGGAGTGTTCTCGAAATATTTTCCGCTTCGTTATGCGCAGGAACGACGATGGCGATGCCGCCTAACAGAGGAACTTTGCCGCGTTTTCTTGCAGGTAATGCGCCGGCGGTGGTGAGAAGCAGTAGATACAAGGTGCTGGGCAGAGTAGCTAGCACGATGATGATGGCAATGATGGTTGCGAGCAGTGACATGGTGGCAGTCCTTACGCAGTGGTGCTGGATTCGTTGCCGAAAAAATATTGACGGCGCAGTTCATCTAATTGTGAGTCCGATGGGCCGAGATAATTGCCTGCGAGCATCGGGTGATTTCCCCACGGCAGCGTTGTAGTTTCGGTTTGTAGGCGCGCGACGAGTGCATCGACACTGCCAATAATTTTTGCGGGTACGCCGCCGACAATACTGCCTGCAGGTACGTCTTTGGTGACGACAGAGCCCGCAGCGACGATTGCATTGGGGCCGATGGTGACACCGGGCATGATGATCGATTGATGGCCGACGAATACATTGTCGCGAATATCTATTTTTCCGACTTTATCGATGCGCACGCCAAATGCTTGCTTCAGCATGGACACGGAGCCATCGTGACCGAATAGTGTGCAGCCGGTGAGATGCACGTTATTACCGATGTGCACAAAGGCTGGATCGGTGAACACGACATTCATCTGAATTGCACAACCTGTTCCTATTGCGTACAGCCCGCCGTGACGACGTAAATATTCACCCCAGGCATAACCATCCGGTTTACAAATACGGCGATAAATTCCACGTAGACGACTGGTGCGCAAGGTGTAGTTGGTGAGCGCGCGGCGAATCATTTTCATGAGCATGATTTGTTCTCCAGTCGGCGTTGAAAAATAGTGGCCAGTCGGGCGACATTTAGATGCAGGTTGTAATCGGTTTGCACGCGAACTTGACCTGCTGCTCCTAGAGTTTCGCGCAGTAGCGGTGTATCGATCAGCTTCGCCAGAGCGAGGGCCAGTGCATGCACATCGGACGGGGTGACGAGCAAGCCGTATTTGCCATCGTGAATTAATTCTGGGATGCCAGTGATACGTGTGCTGACGCAGGGAATGCGACACGCCATCGCCTCCATTAAAACGACGGGGATACCCTCAGCAAAACTGGGCAGTGCAAATATATCGGCGAGTGCATACCAGTTGCGTACTTCAGTCTGATTTTGTGCGCCGGTAAATTGCACGTGGGCTTCTAAACCGAGCTCTTTGCATGCCGATCTCAGCGCCTCGGCATCGGGTCCGTCGCCGATGATGACCGTGCGAAAATTATATCCATCGCGCAATAAACGCTGACAGGCAGCGAGCAAAATGCGTTGACCTTTGGCGGGAGTCAGGCGGCCGACACAAAGAATGGTAATGGGGGATTGTTTGCGCGCCACTGAGCTGTGAGAGCGAAGAGTATTTTGATATTGCTGTGTATCGACGCCGAGTTGGCAAATATCGAATTTGTGCCATTGCGATGTCGGCGACAGCAGCATTAATTGGCTGCGCGCGAAATGACTGATGCAAACGATGAAATCCGCAGCCACGATTTTTTCGCCCAACCATTGTCCCGGCGCATCATAAAATTCATCGGGGCCATGTACCGTCATCGACAGCGTGATCGGTTGCATGCTTTTTAGTATCAGCGCGATGTTGGCCGCCGCTGTCGCGAAGTGCACATGCAAATGGTGTTGATTGTTTTTGCGCAACCAGCGCGCCAGCATCAGTGCTTCTGTGAAATAACAGAGGCTGAGTGCAAGCGTTTTCACATTCCACTGACTTAAACGAAATGCGGTGCATAATCCGCGAAACCAAGCACTGGGCTTACACAATCCTTCGCAATGCGCGCGCAGTGCGCCCATTACACCGTGACGTTTGAGGTAATACGTGCACGCCGCTTCTTCGCGCTCGTCATCGGTCATATTCTCGTTGCTTCGATCGGGCTCGTTGACCGAGGCGATATCAATCTCGAATCCTAGTGCACGCAGTCGACGTACTTCGCGAAGAATGAATGTGTGCGAGACGGCTGGGTAGCGGCTAACGAGATAGGCCAAACGTGTACCCGTTCTAATTTGTCTGGATTCGTTATTTTTTCCAGTTTCATCGGCACGCGCAGTTTTAGCAGTTTTAACAGTTTTAGCAGCGTTGCTGCGCAGCAGAATGTTCGTTAATGATGGCATATTCAGCATGGCAGGCCCCGTTCGCGCAGAACCGCGCGATAGACAGATTGGGCTGCGGCTATTTTCGCGGGCCACGTATATTCGGCTTCCTTATACGCGCGCGGCCATTAAAGCCGCGTTGTTGCCACTGCTTTGGGTGTGTGTAGATGTCTTTGAGTGTGACGGCGATATCGGCGCAGACTTGCTCTGGATTGTGCATCGGTAGCAAGGCGCCGACTGTGTTGTCGACAATTTCGGCGGGGCCGCCGAAATTTAAGGCGATGACGGGGCGCGCACAGGCCATGGCTTCCAGTAAAACTGCACCGCCGGATTCGCGCACAGAAGGTAGGCACAGCACGTGGTTTGCATTCATCGCATGTGCAACTTCTTGCAGTGAGCGAGCGCCGCCAAAGCGCACGCAATCACTAAGTCCCAATTGGTCGCGCAGATTGACCCACGTATCACGCATTGGGCCGCTGCCAATTATTTCTAATTCAACGTTCAAATTTTCTTTTCTGACGACTGCGATTGCGCGCAACAACATGTCGAGCCCCTTGATAGGAATTAAGCGACCGACGAACAATACGCGTAATGGGGAGTTTGAGTCTGGTCGTGTAGGCCACGGCGTCGGTTTAAATCGACTGAGTTCAACGGCATTTTCCGCCATCATCTGACACAGCGAGTGGTGGCGCTTTGCGATCGACAGCTGGGTGGAGCGTGTTGCGGTGAGAATACGTGCTGCGCGACGGCTAGAGCCGATCAGTGCGTCGAGTGCGCGCGGTAAATTGCGCACACGAACCAGCCAGGTTGATTCCTGTTTCATTATTTGGCCGAAGCCGCGAGGATCTTTGAGGCCGCTATTGAGCGGACCAATGACGGTTGGCAAATTGAGATGGCTGAGCCAGGTCGGTGCGGCAACGGTGACTGGCGTGACACGATGTAAAACGGAATTTAATTGATCGCGATTTTTCGTTTTATCGAGATATGTTTTCAAGCGCCGATATGCAGCGAAATCAAAAACGAAATAATCGAGCGACGAGACGAGAAAAATGCTGTGCTCACTACGCGGGAAAATCCTTCGTGCGCAACGGTACAGTGGGCCGGCGAACCATTCGGTATCGATGAAAATTACTTCGCTATTGTGCAGTGGCGCTCCAGCTGCGGTTAATGTATCGCGATTGCGTATGTGTGTAACGAGTGTGACGGGGTATTCGGCGCTGAGGCGGGCATACCATTCCCAGCCGATTTGCGAAACCGAGCCCATGCCAGGACCGCACTGATACGCTACAAGAATAATGCGTGGTGAATTCATGCGCAGCGCTCCTGAACAGCATTTAATTTAGTGAGCTGGCGCGCTGGTACTCCCGCAACAATCGTGTGCGCGGGAACGTTGTGAGTGACGACGGCATTCGCGCCGACTACCGCACCATCGCCGATGCTAATGCCGGGTAAAACTGTGGCGCCACGACCGATCCATACATTGTTGCCAATGCGTATTGGTGCTGCGTCGTGTCCGGAGTGGCGCGGTGCGATGTTGTAACCGATACGATGATTGGCATCGCGCAAACTGGTGTATTCGCCAATCATGCTGCCGTTGCCGATGTCGATACGGGCGAAAGCGACGAGATGAACACCGCGCGAAATCACCACATCGTCCCCGATGTGAATTTCGCCATGTTCCTGCGTTTCGAAATACACATCGCGAAAGATGTACAGATTACGGCCGATATTTAAACGATGTGTGCCGTGCAGCTCTGGTGTGTTTAGCACAACACAGCTTGGATGTAATCCCGGTACATGCGCGCGTAAATACGCGTAGGCCCACAAGCGCTGGCAAGCTGTTGAGATATTGCTGAGCCCGACAATCGGTTGCAGCGCGTCGGCCAGTGTTGTTTTGAGAAATGCTGCGTTCATCGGGGTGCGCTCATGTTGTGTTGCGTGCTGTTAGTTAAGAGGAATGGCGGGGGTGAGTTGTGTCCGAACTGAAAACTTTTGCTAAACGATTTCAGTCCGATTGCACATATTTGCAGCCTGATGCGACGAGTCGCTCGAGTTATTTGCCGCTCACCGCCGCGCCAAAGGTCATAAAGCTCAACCCGGGTAATAGTTGTCGCATCACGTAGCCGACATCGGCGATGCCCTTTTTGGGTACGTAAATCACGTCGCCTTCTTCGAGTGAGAAGTTCTTTCGGTTTTCACTGGCCAGCAATGCTTTTATCGGCAGTCGCTCGACCGCGTCGTGGCCGGGGCGATGCAGCGAGATTTCATCGTCGTTGGCGTCTTCGGTGGGGCCGCCAGCCTGCGCTAATGCATCCATCAGCGACATATCCGGCGTCAGGCGATAAGCACCGGGCCTGCCGACCGCACCCATCACGTACACCTGGGTGTCGAACGAATCGGGGATGTAAATCAGATCGTTGGGTTTCAGGCGAATGTTGTAAGCGAGATCACCGCGATTGAGCAGGTGTTTTAAATCGACCCAGATAATTTTTTCGCGGCCGCGAAAAATCGCACAGCGCGTCAGCGTTGCCTGTTTGTCGAGCACGGGCAGGCTGCCAGCGCGGGCCAACGCATCGAGCAGCATTGGCGGGCGATCGAATTGGAGTACGCCCGGGGTGAGCACGCGGCCGAGCACGGTGATGCGGTTGGCGTGATATTCCTCAACGCCGATGTTGACGATGGCAGTGGTGTAATAACGTTTGAGATCCTTGGCGATGCTATTTGCCGCTTCTTCGCGCGACATGCTGGTGATGCGACGTGAGCCTAGTAGCGGCACTGTGATACCACCATCGGGGCCGATGGTTTGCGAGCCCGACAGCTCAGGGCGATTCCACACCTGCACTGAGATTTTGTCGCCTTCGCCGAGCATATAAATCGGATCGGATTCCGCTTCAAACGCAGCGAGCCCTTCGCGATCGAGAAAGTTTGCCGTGTCGATTTTCGTGACCGCCGTGAAGGTGTCGGTATGGCGCGGATCGTTCGGGATATTGCTGCTAACACATCCACTCAGTGGTGCCAGTACGATGCAGAGCCCGATGCCGAGTGCCAAGGTTTGTGCATGCAGTGAGGTGTGCAGTTTCATACCTGTCTCCAGCGCATTAGCGGCGTCACAAAGCGTTTACTCAGCGCGCTTACGCGCTCTTGTTCCGCGCTCGATAGCAGCCAGCGCCAAAGTGTGAATCCATACAGCAGCGAATAAATCAGACCGAATGTCAGCAGCAGTGGCAGCTCAATCCAGCGGGTTGCGGTCGTAGGAATACCGAGCTGCCAAACGAGGAAAAGCAGTACGGCAACCGGGTAGGCCGCGAAGCCGGGTAACAGGATTTCGCGCAGCAGATCGCCGATGCTCAGGCCGAGCTGGCGCTGGTTGTAGGCGAGATAAAAAAACGAGGCACAGGCACCGCCGAGGGCAAGGCCAATATTCAAAGCCATTGCGGTTGTGCCGAGCGCCAGCATCAGCCCGCCGATGGCGATGGCCAGGCAGATGCAGCGCAGCCCGTGATACACAAATTCATTGCCGACGCGACCCTGTGCGCGATACACCGCTGAGCCGGGGCCGGTGACGATATGCAGGTGTGCGCACAGCGCCGAGAGCGTCAGGATGATCGGCAGCAGCGCGAGATCGGCACGCGCGCCCAGCCAGGTTTGCACGATGGGCGCGGCAAACACCGCCATGAAGCCGAGCGGCCAACCGGCCAGCATGCTGGTGGCGCGGCTGGCGTTGCAGTACAGCGCGCGGATCGCGGTGTGATCGTCGCTGGCTGCGTAGCGCGCTGCGGCCGGCATAGTCACGTTGCTGACCATTGATGGCACGGCGATCGCCGATACGGGCAGCTTGGTGCCGAGCTCAAACAAGGCAATACCTGGCGGGCCGAGCAAAAAGCCGGCGAGCACGCGGTCGATGGAGAACAGCGCAGTGCTGAGCAGGGCGCTGGCTTGCACGCCTGCTCCAAAGCCGAGAAAGTGGCGCAGCATGGCGCGATCGTAGTGGCGAAAACGCAATTCCAGCGTGGGTAGGAAGCGATACGCGAGGCGAATAAACGAGCTTAGCGACCACAGATAGCGCAGCACGAAGGCCAGCAACAGGCTGTAGACCCCCAGTCCGATTTGCAAAAATGCCGCAATGCACGCCAGTTCGAGCAGGTAACCGGCAATCGCCACACGTTGTTCTTCGCGAAAGCGCTGCAAGCCGTGCAGCAGATAGCAATGGGCGCCGAGCGTGAGATCGAGCAGAAACATGGCGGATGTGCCGAGCAACAGCACGCGCGCCATCTGCTGATGATCGGGCGCGACTTTCAGAAAATCGAGCAGCGTCGGTAGGCACAGCCAAACCGCGCACCAGGCGATGCAGGCTAGTACCGACAGCGTGATGACGCCGGTACTGACGAGGCGGTTGATGCTGACCGTGTCGCCCAGTGCGTGATAGCACGCGACAAAGCGGACGTAAACATTCGAAAAGCCGACATCGGTAATGCCGATGTACATGATGAGCACAAAGCAGGCCGACCAGAGACCGTATTCGGCAAGAGCGACATGCGCCAAAACCATCGGCGGGACTAGAAGCCGGGTGACCAGATAAAGCGCCTTGGCAAACATGGCAATGCTGGCATTGCCGGCGACATCAGGCGTAGCGGTAACAGCTGCAGCGGCGGGGGTTGTGGAATGGGTGCTGATGGGTGTGGTTTTAGCATTCATGGCGCAGTAATCCTGGGCTGGATGATGCAACCTTAGCCATTGCGCCGGGGTGGTTTGTGTCTGAACGGTGAACTGTTGGCAAACATCCGCATTCAGGGGTGCAGAGCCGCCAGGCTGTAGGCTGGCAGCGTGAATGTCACGAGCTGGTTGGTGCAGTTGATGCGCGATTCCGCGATGTGAACCTGCGCGGTGTTCTCGTTATTGCGCTCGGGGTGCGAGCCGTCCAAGACATCGAGTTGCAGGGTGCCACCTGAGCAAGGTATCGCCACCTGTATTTGGCTCGCCTCAGCGCGAGCGGATACCAACGCCAACCGTGTGCCGCCGTAGCTCACTGCGGTGAGGCCCGCGCATGGTGAGCCCGCGCAAGCCACTGTGCGGGCGCCATTACCGGCGACACGATTGAGCAGCGCCAGCGCCAATCCGGTTGGCCGCAACCGATCCACACTCGCCAGATCGCGCGTGACACCCCAAAGCCTAACTAAACCTTTTTCTTTCTGTGCTGACTCTTCTTGCAAATAATTATCGAAACCGCTGAAGGTGTACACGGCCTGCTCGCGCACCCCGGCCAGTGTGCCTTGCAGCAGTCGACGCGCCAGCGCAGGGCCGCTGGCCGCGCCGGTGACAACGGCGTTGCGGGTGTCGGCGTCGGCATTACCGAGCGTGGTATGGAAATTTTCTTCGTATACCGCCAGACGTTTGCCCTGTGCTTGAGCTGTTCTGGCTTCGCGTTGGATTAGGTCGCCATCTTCGGCTAGTGCATTAGCGACTGCATCATTCAGGCTGATGCCCGCATTGAGGCGGTAGAGGAAGTACGGCGCGACCGCGACGCGATCGGCCATGCGGCTGGCGGCGCCAATTTGTTTCGGGCTGTCCGGGTTGACGAATTGGGCGTTGACCACTGTGTGTAGCCGCGAGTCGCCGCCGCTGCCCTCGCGCAGTAGGCGGAAAGCGCGGTCTGCTGCTGCCGCGTGAGTGACCGCGTTGGGTATGCCAGCGGGCCGAAACAGCGGGTTCCAGTTCTCGTTGCCGAATTCGACCATCACATCGTGAAAGCCATAGCGATCGGCGGCGACACGCAAGTCGTGCCCGAATTGCCGCCACTCCTCGTCGTCGAAGGTTGTCGGCGCCACCAGCCACGGCTGTGCATCGACCGCCGCGCACAGAGCCAGAAAGTCGGGGATGCCGTAATGAAATTGCACCTCATTGTCGCCGGGGCGATAACGCACCGGATGGTGTTGCCATTCACTGGCGAAGCGGTTGGTCAGCGTATCGCCGAGCTGCCCCTGCCAGTCGCGCAAAAAACCCGGGTGCAGGGTCTTCAGCGTCGCCACAACATCGCGCCGGAAACCACCGGCGGCGGGGTCGGCTTCGCCCAGGTAGGCATCGTCGATGCGCACTTCGCCGTCCGCTGCAGTTATCCCTAAAGTGAGCACACCGGCTGCCTCATCGTTTTCGGCGTGGATATCGAACGTGTATTTTTGCCACTCGGAAGTTAGTGATATGTCGTGATCCAGATACGGTCGATGGCCCGAGCGATTGAAGTTGATATGCAGTCGGCCGTGATCTTCGGCAGAGCGCGCCCACAGCTCGAAACGCCAAGTGCCAGTGACCGGCAGCAGGCGACCCGCGCGCTCGGCGATATTATCGAGGTAGTGCAGTAGCTCGGCAGGGTGGCCCGGGGTTGCCAACAGGCGCACCGATTGCTGACCGGGGCTGCCGGGGCGCGGGTCGTCGGGTGCGTTGGCGACGCGACCTTGGCCCGGCCACCACAACGGTGCGGGCTGGAGGGGATCGACGCGTTGTACGCTGATGACATCCCCGGTGCCCAGATTGGGTATTGCCGTATCAAGCAACAAGGCGGTGGGGCCATTGCCTGCTTGCCGATAGGAGTCGAGCACATTGCCGGATTGACCGGCTGCTGCGCCAGTGCGCACGTTGATGTGGCCGCCGCTCCAGAAGCCATCAGGTCGCACCAGCCAGGCAGCGTCATCGATCAAGCGTGTGCCATTGGCCGTTTGCAGTATGAACAACGTGCGATCGATGACTGCCTCGAAGCCCGGATTGGCCAGCACATTGGCGCGCAGCTGTTCGGCGCCCCAGGTGCCGGAGCCGCCGAGGTTGAGGCCGTAGCGGGGCAATTGCGCTTCTAGCAACGGCGCAGTTGTCGCCACGGTTAGCTGAGCGGTGTCGCCATTGCAACCAGTCAGGCTGCAACCCAGCAGCAGCCAGAATACCTGCGCGTAGCGCTCGATTGCGGTCACGCCAATACCGGCTGCGGTACGTTGTGCAGTGTTGGCCGTGTGGCGCAGATCAGGTACTGGAAGGCGAGCAGCTCTCGTAGCAGCCCGGCGGTCGCGAAGTCTTTCCAGCGGTCCCATGTTCCCCAGGCGTATGTGGGGCGTTCGTCGGTTATGTTGAGTCCAGCGTGATGCAGCATTTCGTGGGCAGCGCTGCGGGTGAAGAAGCGCAGATGGGTGCGATCCATAATGCCTGCGTCGGTGTATTGCCAGCGGCCGCGGAGCAGAAGTGGCAACACGACGCTGTAGTGGCGAATATTCGGCAAGCTGACAATCAACTGGCCGCCAGGGCGCAGCAGCGATTGCAACTGATGTAGCGTACGCCACGGATCGGTCAGGTGCTCCAGTACATCCAGGCACAGAATCAGATCGAGTGAGTTTGGCGAAAAGTACGCGAGCTGGCTATCGACGTCGCCTTCAAGCAGCTTGTCGAGACGGGGTGCCGCCACTGCCGCTGCACGCGGACACAGCTCGATGCCAGCGATCCAAGTGGCGTACCCAGCTTCTTTGAGCCAGGCTAGCGTACCGCCACCACCGCAACCAATCTCCAGAACGGAACCGCCGTTTTGGGGTAGTAAGGGTGCGATATCCTTGCGCACGAAGGAGTAGTACCAGTCCGCTTTGTCGTCGTACATTGTGTTTACCTCAGTGGTTTGCAACTAACTTCGTTTTCACCCAGCCACCTATGTCCAATGTTCGCTTTGCAGGCCCGGCAAAGCTTTGATCAAACGGTTTTTAGCTTTGCGCGCTAGGCTAGCGCAGGGTTGCGTAAGCGGAAGGCGGTCATACCAACGATTCGGAAAAATATCGCTGCGTGAACTGCGCTGACCGCCAAGTGAAGGGGTGGCAATGAGTGTTACTAAGCTTTGGTCGAGCGAGCGCAGTAAGGAGAAGGCGCCATCTACATGCATCGGGCTGCCCAGCGGGTGGCCGGGCTCGCGTTCAAGGCAGGCCTTCAGATGGTTACGCAGTAATGTAAGCGCGCGGCGATTGAGTGCGTAAAAGTGGGTGGTGGCGAGCGCTGCGGTTGTTGATCGCCAAATGGGAGCGTCAACATCGACGGCGTGCGTCGCCGGGTCGAAATGTCCGAAATAGGCAATGTCCCAAGGCTCAATGCGCAGTCGTTGGAGCAGCATCGGCAAAGCGTCGGGCAGGCGCATATCGAAAGCTAAATCGTCCTCCATCACCAACACGTTGTTGAGCCCGTCGCGAATAGCTTCCTCACAGATGGCAAAGTGACTCATAAAGCAGCCACGTGCGCCCAGACTCGGAAATAAGCCGGCGTTGTCGGGACGCACAGCGCGGAAATAGCGCACGCGATCGCCGTCAATGCGCAGGTCGATCCGAGCCAGTTCCTGCTGCATTTCCCTGCGGCGATCGTCGCGCTCGGGC
>JAYVWC010000018.1:0-3685 GCA_043786385.1 Spongiibacteraceae bacterium
GACAAGTGAATCGCTTGACCTGGAGATCGCCGGTGTAGCGCGCTACACATCGACGAAATGTGGTCAGCGGCAAATATTCGGTCAACTGCGCAAAAACCAACTTTACACCTTCCCCTCCCTAGATGAAGAAAAGGTATTGGCGTAAGCAATTGCGATGTTGCGATAGGCAACGACACGTGTCTGCAAAAATCACTTGCGCAACCCATTCGCGCCTATATAATGATAACCATTCTCACTTGAATGCGGACGATTTCATGGCTTGGGCGTACCCATCTACCGATTTGCACGGCCGCTGGACCAAAGGTCTAGGTGCATTGCTAACGGTCGCGGTACATGTCGTTGTTATTGCGCTGATTCTGGTCGTGCGCACCAAGCAGCCTTCGGAGCCTATTCCACTGTCGGTTAATCTGATTGCCGCGCCCGCACCGCAAAGCCGACCACAGCCAATCAAGCAGCCATTAAATTTATCCGCCCAGATTGCCGCGCTGCGCGTGCCGCAGCCGGAAATCCTATTGGCCGACACCAACACCGCTACTACCGTTGCGATCGATAATGCTGCGCCGCCGCCAAGCACTACAGTAACGACGCAAACCGTCCCCACTACGCCGCGGTTTGATGCCGATTATTTGAATAATCCCGCGCCGCGTTATCCCACGCTGGCGCGCCGAAAGCGCGAGCAAGGTGTAGTAATGCTGCGTGTTTATGTGCTGCCGAACGGGTTACCGGAGGCCATCGAGCTTAAGCGCTCCTCGGGCATCGAATGCCTGGATAAATCGGCGTTGGAGGCCGTGCGTCGTTGGCGATTTATTCCCGCGCGCAGCGGCGATGTGGCGGTGGCCGCGTGGGTAGTGGTACCCATCGAGTTTAGCCTTGCGGCCTGATCGCGCGAGCACAATGCTATGACAACCGATCTACCCGCCGCCGATGTATCGCCTGAAACCGCTGATCGCGCAACCGCATCGATACCGCAAAAATTGTCGTCGCAGGAATTATTTCGCGACCACAACACGGTCTGTATCGAGCATCAAGGTGAGCAGTATTGGTTACGATTAACGCGCGGCAATAAATTAATTTTAACCAAATAGAGAATCGGTATTCAGCCTACTACCCCAACCTAGTTAAGCCATCACAGCCAGCCACCCGGTTTTTTACACCGTGCCAGCCAGCCCGACTGTTAGCTATCTATTCGACCATAAGGTCTGGACTTTACCGCACGGAGAATTACCAATGAGTTTTCAACGCACGCCATTTGCGATGGCTATTTTTGCAACTATGTCGAAAAACAGGATTAAGTGATGAAAAAGCTTCCGATACTCCTTATACCCGCTGTAACGCAGGCATTGATGGCCTATGCACCTTTTGCCCTGGCCGACGAGCCAGTGTTAAGAACGGTGCAAGTGCGCGAACGCGCGGACAAGCAGCTTGATCAAGCCTATCGCGCCAAACGTAGTGTTACGGCAACCAAAACTGATACAGCATTGATCGACGTGCCGCAGTCGATTTCGGTCATTGATCAGGATCTCATCGACGATCAATCGGTACAAAATATGGCTGACGCAGTGCGTTACGTCCCGGGCGTGACAAGCTCCCAAGGCGAAGGTAACCGCGATGCGTTGAACTTCCGGGGCGCTGGGGTCAGCACGGGCGATTTTTATATCGACGGGGTTCGTGACGACATTCAAACCTATCGCGATTTCTACAACATCGAGCGCATCGAAGTGCTCAAAGGTCCGAACGGCATGATTTTCGGTCGCGGTGCCGCTGGTGGTGCAATTAATCGGGTTGATAAAGAGGCAAGCTGGACACCGGTTCGCGAAATTACCGCAAGTGTGGGTATGTGGAATCACAAACGCGCTGCGCTCGATGTAGGCGCGGTGATCAACGATGCGGCCGCAGCACGCCTAAATGCCGTGTATGAAGATTCCGACAGCTATCGCGACGGTGTTGAACTCAAGCGCAGAAGTATCAACCCGACCTTTACACTTTACCCCAGTGTAAAAACCAAAATTGTACTGGGCGCTGAGTACTTCAAAGATGAGCACATTGGTGATCGCGGAGCCCCGTCGCAGGCGCAGACAGGCACCAATCTGGGAAATCGCCCTTATCGCATAGAGGATTACGATACGTTCTACGGCAACGCCGAACTGAGCCCCAACCACACAGAGACTAACGCATTCAACGCGCTGATCGAGCATGAGCTCGACGAGAATTTGTTGTTGCGTAACCGGATGCGTTATGCGGATTACGAAAAATTTTATCAAAACGTCTACGCGAGAAGCGCAGTATCGACCGCGGGCACACTCCAGTTCGGCGCCTATCGCGATGAAACCGATCGCGATAATTTGATCAACCAAACCGACCTGATTTACAACACTCAGATGGTCGGCATGGAGCACAAACTCCTACTTGGTATGGAGCTGGGCAAGCAAAATACTGACAATCAGCGCATTACCCCAGCCGGCGGGGAAAACCTTTCCGGATCGTACACCACCCCCGAATATTCGAGTCCGCTAGCGTTTATCAATGTTTCGCGCAACCGCAAGAGTGAAACCGATATTACTGCCTTCTATTTGCAGGATCAGATCGCGCTATCGTCACAGTGGCTTCTCGTGGTTGGCGCCAGGCACGACAAGTTCGAGGTGGATCATACTAATCGACTGACGGGCGACCATATCAGCGTCACTGATAATTTGTTGAGCCCACGCGCTGGCCTGATTTTTAAGCCGATCGAAAACCTGTCGTTCTATACGAGCTACAGTCAGACCTACGTGCCGCGTGCCGGCGATCAGCTGATCGATTTGACACCCGCTAATAGCTCATTCGACCCCGAAAAGTTCATCAACAAGGAAATTGGCGCCAAATGGGACGTGGCACCGGAACTTGCACTGACGCTAGCGATTTATGAGCTGGATCGGCAGAAGATGAGCATTGTGGATCCAAACAACCCCACACAGAGCATTTTGGTTGATGGCCAGCAAACGCAAGGGGTTGAGGCAAGCGTGGCAGGTACTATCACGCCGCAATGGAGCATCTTTGGCGGGTATGCTTATCAAGATGGCGAAATCACCGACCAGCAGAACACTGGCGCAGCTGCCATATTGAAAGGGGCTGAACTGGCACAAACGCCAGATCACCAGTTCTCGTTGTGGAATCGCTACGACTTCACTGCGATGTGGGGCGTTGGATTGGGCGTCATCAGCCGCTCGGAAATGTACGCTGCGACCCCAACCGCAACAACGAGTACGGTGCTACCTGGTTACACTCGCTTCGATGCCGGGGTGTATCTGACATTGAGCGAAGCCTTGAAAATTCAGCTTAATCTGGAAAACCTGACCGACAAACGCTACGCGCTCAACGCGCACAATAACAATAACATTACTCCCGGATCGCCGCGTGCAGCGCGAGTGGCCGTGAATTACCAGTTCTGAATCAGTAGTGTCCGGCACACGAGTTACGAAGTCTTCGTAACCAACTGAAAATAGTGGTATAAATCGTGCTTTTTCTGGTCTCGACTTCAACGTAAAAACCGCCATTTGCAATCCTGCGGAGACTTTCTCCGCAGGACAAATTTATGTACCCAGGCAAGCTGGTTTTTGCGCAGTTGACCGAATATTTGCCGCTGACCACATTTCGTCGATGTGTAGCGCGCTACACCGGCGATCTCCAGGTCAAGCGATTCACTTGT
>JAYVWC010000019.1:0-3670 GCA_043786385.1 Spongiibacteraceae bacterium
GGTGGCGCAACGACACGATCGGCACCGTGCTTATAGAAGCGCCCCGAGCTTGGCACATTCGGCAATTCGCTGCCGAAGCGCGGCTCGCTCGGCAGTAGCGGCGGCGCGACTAACGCACCGTGCGCATGACCGAGCGATTCGAAACGCGCAACGCGTCTCGCTTCCGCCTCCAACGCGTTGACCGGGAATGTTTCGTAGCTGCGACCGCCCGGATGTACCACGTGGTAAGTACAACCGCCGAGCGCACGACCGCTCCAAGTATCGAAGAAATCAAATACCAATGGCGAATGCACGCCGATCATCGGATGCAACGCCGAAAACGGCTGCCACGCGCGATAGCGAATACCGGCGACAAAGGTGCCCTCTTCGCCGCTCGCCACTAATGGCACGCGTTTGCCGTTACACGTCAGCACGTAACGATCGCCCGGTGTGCCGTAACGCAATTTGATTTGCAAACGCTCGACCGATGAATCGACATAGCGCGCAGTGCTGCCCGATGCCGCTTCTTCACCCAACACAAACCACGGTTCGAGTGCGTGGTGCAACTCCAACTCCATGCCTTCGATTTCAATGCGCCCTATCTTCGGGCAACGGAATTCGCGAAACGCATCAAACCAGTGCGACTTAAATGGCAGACCTTGTTCATTCAAGTAGCGCAGCACATCTTGGAAATCCAAATCCAAATAATGCGGCAACATAAAACGATCGTGCAGCGCCGAACCCCAATTCACCAATTTATGCTGATACGGTTTTTCCCAAAACGTCGCCACGCAGGCGCGCAGCAATAACATTTGCACCAGACTCATCCGCGCGTGCGGTGGCATTTCAAACGCGCGAAACTCGAGAATACCGAGCCTTCCAGTGGGCGAGTCTGGTGAATACAATTTATCGATACAGAATTCGCTGCGATGCGTATTACCGGTCAGATCGACCAACAAATGCCGCAGCGCACGATCGACCAACCACGGCTGCTGCGCTTCTCCCTTTTCGTTTTGTGCAGAGGGTAATTGCGAAAACGCAATTTCCAATTCGTACAAACGTTCGACGCGGCCTTCATCAACGCGCGGCGCCTGACTGGTTGGGCCGATAAACATGCCGCTGAATAAATACGACAAACTCGGATGATGCTGCCAGAACGTTAATAAACTGCGCAGTAAATCCGGACGCCGCAGTAACGGACTATCCGCTGGCGTAACGCCGCCGAGCGTGACGTGATTGCCACCGCCGGTGCCGCTATGGCGACCATCGAGCATAAACTTTTCGGTGCCGAGCCGCGTTTCGCGCGCGCTCGCGTACAACGATTCGGTGAGCGTCGCCAACTCGCGCCAACTGGTGGTCGGTTGGATGTTAACTTCGATAACACCAGGGTCAGGCGTGATCGCCAATTTTTGCAAGCGCACGTCATACGGCGGTTGATAACCTTCGATCAGTAGCGGCAATTTTAATTTATTGGCAGCGACTGCGAGCGCATCGAGCAACGCAATAAAATCTTCGAGCTTCGGAATCGGCGGCAGAAACACATACAACTTGCCATCGCGCACTTCGACGCACAACGCGGTGTGAATCGCCATCTCCGGCGCTAATTCCTGCTCGGCTTTGCTGGCGCCGGGCACCGTCAACTCCTGCGGCACCGGCGTGTAAGGATCGGCAGGGATCGCTTCAAACTCATCGCAACGCGCTTGCTGCGACAAACTACTGAGCGGCAAGCGCAAACCCAACGGCGAATTGCCCGGCAATAAATACAGCGCTTTTTGACGGAAGCGCCAGCGACAGGTACGCCATTTTTGTGTCTCGGCATTGATGCCGAGCGGCAGACAATAACCGCTCGGTTTATTCAAACCGCGCGTCAACAATTTACCCAGCGTGCGCTTCGCCAGATCTTCGTGATCCTCGGCGAGGTGTTCGTCGATCGGCAAACGGCCTTCCTGCCACAACGTATAAAACGGATCTTCGTAACACGGATGAATCGCCGCCGCCGGCAAGCCGAGCTGCGTACAAAATAATCGCAGCAATGCACTCGCCGCTTCGCTCGGTTGCGCCTTACTCGTAGCGTTAGGTTGCAGGCCGCGCCACAACGGCACGCCGTCCTTGCGCCAATACAAACTGTACTGCCAGCGCGGCAGCGCTTCGCCCGGATACCATTTGCCCTGACCGACGTGCAACAAACCATTCGGCGCGTATTGCTGTTGCAATTTTTCGGTTAACTCCGCAGCTAATTTGCGCTTGTGCGAACCATCAGCTTCGGTATTCCACTGCGCCGATTCCATATCGTCGATGGATACAAAGGTCGGCTCGCCACCCATCGTCAACCGCACATCGTTTTTTTGCAGCAGCGTATCGACGTGGTCGCCGAGTGCATCGATATCGGCCCAATCCGCTTCGGTAAACGGTCGCGTGACGCGCGGATCTTCGCGCATCCGCACCACTTCATTGCGATACGCGAACTCGACTTCACACGGTTCCAGCGCGCCGGTAATCGGCGCCGAATCGACCGGCTCGGGCGTGCAGCTAAGCGGAATATGGCCCTCGGCAGCGAACAAACCGGAGGTCGGATCGAGCCCCAGCCAACCGGCGCCGGGAATATACACTTCGGTCCACGCATGCAGATCGGTGAAATCCTCGGTCGGCCCACTCGGCCCATCCAGCGATTTTTGATCGGCGGTTAATTGCACCAAATAGCCGGAGACAAAACGCGCCGCCAAACCCAAATGCCGCAGTAATTGCACCAGCAACCACGCCGAATCGCGGCACGAGCCGCTGCCGATCACCAACGTTTCCTCCGGCGTTTGCACGCCCGGCGTCATTCGAATCGTGTAATCGACATCGTTGTACACGCGCTGATTTAGCGCCACCATGAAATCGATAATCGCTAATGGTTTGAGCGATGTCGCCTCGACATACGCAGCAAAACGCGGGCCCCACGGGCGCGTTTCCATAAACGGGGCCAGCTGCTTCGCGAGCGCCTCGGGATAACCGAACGGAAATTTTTCAGCGTACGATTCGACAAAAAAATCGAACGGGTTGTATGCGGTTAGATCGGCGACTAAATCGACATCGACGCTGAACTGAGCGGTTTTTTCGGGAAAGACCAGTCGCCCCATGTAATTCGAAAATGGATCTTGCACCCAATTGATAAAATATTTGGCCGGCGAGATTTGTAAACTGTAGCTAACGATCGGCGTGCGACAGTGCGGGGCGGGGCGCAGCCGAACCAATTGCGGCCCGAGCGCGATGCGGCGATCGTAGCGATACGTGGTGACATGACGCAAACCCACCAAAATACTCATTCCAGCTCCCTGTCGTTGAACACAGTTGCAGCACTGTTAAGGCCCGCGTCGAGACAACGCACGCAGCGCTCGAATTGGAATGCAGATTGTGTGCCTAATATGAGTAATTGGATAGATTGCGCGCAATTCACTACAGAATTTCTGCGTGGCGCAGCGCGCGGCGATAATTTAACCATGCTTACCGAGCAGCAACTTCCGGCTATCGCCGCCCGCACGATACGTTGCGATTAACACATACAGCAATGTCACCAGCGCGCCGCCGACGAAGCAGCCGAGCGCGCAGAGAATGCCGATAATTTTCGATGGCTCGCGCCAGATAATCCAAGCGGCTACCAGCGTGACGTGAATGGCGAAATCGGTGTAGAACTGCGCGCGCCACGGCT